>NZ_CP063982.1:0-700962 GCF_022811525.1 Orrella daihaiensis
GTGAAGATACCTTTTACCAAACTAAACATTGACAAGCTCACCTGCGCCAAAGAGCTGGGGCGGGCATTTTGGCGCGACACTCTGTGCCGTGGCTTGTTAGTTGAAGTGCGCTCAACAGGCGGAAAAACCTACTATCTCAGCTACAGGGACACACGCGGCAAACAGCGCATGTTCAAGCTCGCAAACGCTGGAGACATCACACCAGCACAAGCGCGGCAGCTATGCGACAAGCGCCGTATGCAACTAGCAATGGGCGAAGATATCGCAGATGAGCGTCAAGCCGCACGCAGCTGTCCACGAGTAGATGAGTTTTTTTACGAGCAGTATCTACCCTATGCCAAAAGCTATAAGCGCAGCTGGGATACAGATGTGAGCTATTACGAAACGCACATACGTGATTGCATTGGTGAACTGCACATGGACAGCGTGGGCAAGCGCGAAGTCATAGTTCTGATGCAGACAGCGAATCAACGCATAGCACCCAGCAGCGCCTATCGCCTCTTCGTTCTGGTGCGTTACATGTTCAATCTCGCAGTGCGCTGGAATGTGGGTGGCATCAAACAAAATCCCACTAGCGGCTACGATTTGCCACGCATTGAGAATCACCGCGAGCGCTACCTCAACAAGGAAGAAACGCAACGACTATTAAACGCCATCAACCGTTCGCGCAATCCTATGCTGCGCTTCATCATCCCCATGCTGCTGCTCACAGGCGCACGCAAACGAGAAGTGTTAGATGCACGCTGGGCAGACTTTGACACAGAGCGCCGATTTTGGCGCATTCCCTATACCAAAGCGGGAACCGAACGTCACGTGCCCTTAAGTGATGCCGCACTGGCCTTGCTGCGTAGCATTCCGCGTCGTTCCAACTGCCTTTATGTGTTCGCCAATCCGAACACACATCAGCCTTACGTTTCTATCTACTACTCATGGCACAGTGCTCGCAAAGAAGCGGGGTTGGCAGATGTGCGGGTACATGATTTGCGCCACAGCTTTGCCAGCTTTTTAGTCAACGCGGGATGCAGCTTGTATGAGGTACAAAAGCTTCTCGGACACAGCAGCGCAAAGATGACGCAACGCTACAGTCACCTCAATCAAACGTCGCTGCTGCGAGCCGTGAGCTTGGCGCAGGACTATGTGTGCAGCACTGCGGGTGCCGAGGGTATTTCTACTATGCCTGCCGTCACCGAGCGTAAGGTGTCGTAGAAAAACCCTGCAACCGTCAAAACCGTGTTCTTTTGCGTCGATTTCCAACATTAGCCCTTGGCTCTTAAGCGCACAGACGCTTGCTGTTGTCGCTCAAGCTCCTTTGCACGCCGCTGTCGTTCGCGCTCTACTGCCAGTGCACGCCGCTGCTGCTCAATATTCTTCTGCAGTGCATGGATACGCAGCTGGGAAGGTGTTTTAGCAGTTGTGGGCTTTTTTGCAGAGAACTCAATGTAGCGCATACAGGTATTTATTACCTGCGCACAAAGCCAGCACGCAGTTGCCCACTCACCGCTTCAATCTGCGCATCCAGCTCGCCACTGATGACAGCGGATTTGATGATGTCCAGCGTGGGTACGAGTTCTTCGCGGCTTGCCAGCTCCACGGTGACTTTGCCCTTTGCCAGCTCCACCACCTTGCTGCCATAACGAATATGCACACAGACTTTGCCATTGTCGGATTCAAACCACCAAGGTTTTACCCTTTTTTGTACCTCCACAGTTTTACGCACACCTTCAGTGCTCACGATGCTTTTGAGTTGTTTGCTGGTGTAGGTATTGCCCTGCGCCTGTGCGCGAGCCAGCTCCATTTGCTCCCAGATGCGCTTTGCCAACTTATTGCGACACTGCACGATAGCAGGCTGCTGTGTGGGTTTGCGTGTATTGGTGAGTTTGAGGTTTGCGAGTGCTGTCATGGACTGTCTCCTATTTAGGACAAGGGTTGTAGAACACAGCCTTTACTGTGCAATCAGACGCTGGATAGGACAACAGGCACGCACATCTTCGAAAAGAGAAGAACCATTTTTTATGGCATTTCTTTTCTTTTGCATAAATAAATGTATGCGTAAAACACAAACACCTTTACAGCTGTGGCTAGCACAACAGGGACTCAATGAAGAGCTTTTTGCAGCTTTGCCACTGCTGCACGTACAGGCTTGGCAGGCAGCACATGAGCTGGTTGCCCATCACCGTAATCTGCTCAATCCTGAACAGGTGCAGCTGCTACGCACGTACATCGAAGTAATCCACAATCGCAGGCTACGCCAAGGCATCACCAACACACAATGCTACGCAGTTTTGAATCTCAGCAAGAAAATTTATCGGCAACTGTTTAAGAAACATCGCAGGCACATTGCACGCAATCAAACGCACACAGGCACAGCAACGCACGCAACAACTGTTTAGGCACAGGATACAAGCGCAGATAAGCCACTGCCACAAACAAAGGGCAAAAACGCAGGTTGTAATATGACGGCTAATGAGCCTGCACTTATTCAGTGTTGGATATAGAGGACACTGAAGCAATAAGTGAGCCGCAGAGTTTTACTGGTGTGCGCTGCGCACTGGGCTTTGGAAGTTTCAATCCATTCGTCTTCCACCAAACTCTTCTATATTCGTGTAGTAACAACTCAACTCAAATGAGACTACGCGACACGGCGACTATGGCACGACTATGTTTCTCGTGCTATAGCCGTCGTGCGTCCAATCTAATCTAAATGAGCCATTCAATATCAATCACAACTGCTGTTGTTCAAAGAAAAAAAGTGGCGATGAGCGAAGAGCGAAGAGCAGGCGAACGCAAGTTCGGCTCAACACTACACCAAGCAATGCCACAAAGCGGTAGGACAAAGCCGTAGGACAAAGCGGTAGGACAAAGCAGCATCACGCAAGTGGTGGTTGTGGGGTATAGAAATCACCACACCAAATCCATAAGTACTCCGCAACAGAAAACTGCAGCAGTGGCATATCAGCCACAACATACCCATCGCGCATAACCCAGATGCGGGCTGGGTTTTGTGCACTGAATTGTGTATGTAAGCGTCATGAAAATTGACGCTCAAGCAGCGCACACAACACGCTACAGCGCGCGTTTAGGCGCTAGTGGTTGTGCGGGTAGCGACGGCTGGCTAAAACAGCGCAAAGACGCATTTTATGCAGCGAGCGCAGCTGCTGCGGCATAAATACTGCGAGAAAAGGAAATACACAAAAGCTTATCGCACCACGCTATGTCGTTGATTTGTGGAAGGCTTTTATGAGAGCAGATTCTGGTAGGAAAAACACAGAAATGAAAACACACTTATACGCATCAATTCATTGATAGCACAGGAGCAAAACACAATGGCACAGGCAAAAACACTCACTCAATCCGAAGTCGAACAGGTGCTGCGCTACGCAGCCAGCACTCGCTACCCACAGCGCAATCGCGCACTGCTGCTCACCAGCTTGTGGAGTGGGATGCGGGTGGGTGAGATTGCAGCATTGAAGGTGAGTGATGTGCAAAACAGCGATGGCAGCATAAAGACAGAAGTGCGATTAGCGGCTGCGCAAACCAAGGGCAAGCATGGCAGGGTGGTGTTTTTAAATGACAAACTGCGCGAGGAGTTGGCGGCGTATCTCAATACCCGGCGCATCAAGCAACCCACCCAGCCGCTGTTTTACACAGAGAAGGCAGCAGGATGGACAGCGAACACACTCACGCAATGGTTTCATTGGACATACAAAAAGGCAGGCATCGCGGGTGCCAGTAGCCACAGCGGACGCAGGACGTTTATCACCACGCTTGCCAGCAAAGGCATTGGTGTGCGGGTATTGGCAAGCCTAGCTGGACATCGCTCAATAGCGGTTACGCAAGCCTATATTGATGTAAACGACGAGATGAAACGTGCTGCAGTGCAGCTAGCTTAGGTAGAAGCGCAGACAGAAAGAACAGAAAGAACAGGCGAGTTAAATGGACAGGACGGTGCGCAGTGCGCAGCCACGCTAGCGAGAGAGGCTGTTTTTGGCACTGCAGGGTTTTTTGACGAGACAGGCAATTCCCACACTATTGAGAGGGTTTTTGCTGCTGCTGGGTTTTAGGACAGGATGTCTGCGCAAAAAACCCCGCACTGCGCTAAACTGAAGTAGTTTCGATTTGATCTGACAATTAGGCCTTGCCAAGAGGTGGGGTTACCCAGTTTGATAGAGGTGCGAACTTTTATCAACTAGCGCGAAGCGCAATGGAGTAACCCCATGAGTAGTGTTAACCAAAATGTCATCAAACACAAGGTCGGCCTGTTGAACTTGGCTGCCGAGCTTGGAAACGTATCTCGCGCCTGCAAGGTGATGGGCTTTTCCCGAGACACCTTCTACCGATACCAAGCAGCCGTTGCTGAAGGCGGTGTAGAAGCTTTGCTCGATGCCAACCGCAAGAAGCCAAACTTGCGAAATCGTATTGAGCAAAGCATTGAATCTGCCGTGGTGGCCTTTGCCCTGGAGCAGCCCGCCTTTGGCCAAGTCCGTGTCTCTAACGAGCTGCGTAAGCGAGGTGTCTTTGTTTCGCCATCTGGCGTGAGGTCGGTTTGGTTACGTCATGACCTCGAATCATTCAAGAAGCGCCTGATTTCGTTAGAGAAACATGTAGCAGCCACGGGCGAAGTCTTGACCGAAGCTCAGGTCGCAGCACTCGAGAAAAAGCAAGAAGACGACGTCGCCCACGGAGAGATTGAGACTGAGCACCCCGGTTACCTAGGCAGCCAAGATACGTTCTATGTGGGTACCATCAAGGGCGTGGGTCGTATCTACCAATCAGACCTTTGTCGATACCTACTCCAAGTGGGCGACTGCGAAGCTGTACTGCACCAAGACACCGATTACCGCTGCAGACCTATTGAACGACCGTGTGCTGCCGTTCTTTGCAGAACAGCAGATGGGTGTTCTGAGGATCCTGACAGACCGTGGGACAGAATTCTGCGGCAAGGCCGAAACTCATGATTACCAGCTGTACTTGGCGCTCAATGACATCGAGCACACCAAGACCAAGGTCATGCACCCTCAGACCAATGGCATCTGTGAACGGTTTCACAAGACGATTCTGCAGGAGTTTTATCAGGTCGCCTTCAGACGAAAAATCTATCGGTCCATCGAAGAGCTGCAGGCTGATCTGGACGAGTGGCTGCATTACTACAACCATGACCGAACTCATCAAGGCAAGATGTGCTGTGGTCGAACACCGATGGAAACATTAATTGCTGGCAAACCAGCGTGGGAGGATAAAATCAACCAACTGAATCACTGAACTTGATCTGACATACAGGCACCGCAAACTGGGGATCTGTCAGATCAAGTCGCGACTACTACAGCTAAACCCTATCCTTTCCGTTCTTTTTGCCCCTTTTTATGTCATTTTTGCCATTTTTGCCCTGCTTGCTCCTGCCCCTGCCCACTGCCTGCTGCGATTCCAACTCCCTCGCCATTTCCAGCTGTTCCCGTTCATAAGCGTCCAGTTCGGACTCAAAGCCCTTAAGCAGCTGTTCTTCCATCTCACGCACTCGTCTGTCTCTTGCGCTAACACCACTGTCTCGCAGCGCATCTTCGCGTGCAAACCCATGGCGCTGTAGTGCCGCATTGGCTGCACTGTGCGGATTGGTGCCTTCGTCTGCAGCAAAGTAAGCGTCTAGATACACACGGGCTGCCCGCACTTCACGTCGATGCTGCTCACGCTCCAGCTCCTCAAGCAGATTGTCATGGAGCTGCGCACGTTGCGCCTCTAACAATTCAAGACGAATCTCACGCTTGGTTTTCCAGCCAAAGCGTTCTTCCACACTCACACGCCTGTGTGCGCTGCGGCTGGTGACTAATACGGGCAGCAAATCAAACTGGGTAGTGAGTTGTGCGGTGATGCCGCGCAGTTCGTTTGCGCCAGTGCCACCGTCTAAATTGATTTCAGACAGCCTGTGTGCCACAGCCCTGTCCAGCCAATGTGCATGGCTTGACTGCTCATTAACCACACGCTGCACTTCAGCCTGCGCTGCCGTGATAGCCGCCCACAGTCTTGAGTGCAGTTTCTCCAGTGCTCGCTGTTGTGTCTTGGTATTTACCTCTGCTGCCACACAGCGTGCCAACACTGCCGCAGCTTGGCGATGCAGTGCCTCGTAGTCGTTCAGTGCCGCTGGCTTTTTGGCTTTGCGTAATGTCTGTTGCCGCTGCCACTCCATATCAAACTCACGCTGCTGCGCTGGTGATAACAGCACATTGATGTGTTTGGCATCGATCTCTGCACCCGCATGCAATTCAGTGATGCGCTACTCCAACCTCTCCAGTCGTTCAAACAGGTTCATGCGCAGACTGTAGCGCCAAGACTCACGGACAATAAAAACCCCGCCTTTTGAGTCGGGGCCTGACTAACTAACCCACGATGTTTTGTGGGTTGAAGGGTGTTTAGGCAATAAAGTCCGCCTGAGCAATCCCCGTGCTTTGATTGATGCCCGAAAGAATAATTAATGAGTCGTTATTATCAAATATGTCATTACCGTTCTGATCGATTGCTACCAATGCGTTGCCTTCGGAAATATTCGCAACGTTCCATGCCACATACACAGAATCACCACTGTTTGACACGTGGAAAGCCCTTTCCGCATCCGAGACGAATTCCTCTAGGCTGGTTATCAAAGTTCCGTCAGCGATAGTGACGTCTGCCGATGTCAAGCCAGCGACATTAGTTTTAATTTTGTCTATGCCAGTAGCAAAGTCAAGGATTGTGTCTGCCGTAGCAAGTGTGATGCCAGTTGCACCGTCTGCGTACACAAAAGTATCAGCCCCATTGTTACCCATTAGAAAATCGGCACCCGCGCCGCCAATGATGGTGTCGTTGCCATCGCTGCCAAAAATTCGGTCGTTTCCGGCGTCACCATAGAGGGTGTCATCGCCCTCAAATCCAAAGAACAAATCGTCGCCACCACCGCCCCTAATAGTGTCATTGCCATTGCCCCCCGCAATGGTGTCTCCTAAGTCACCACCTACTGCAGTTCTGTTACCACCATTCGCCAGTGTTACATCCAAACTGATGTGACGTTCGTCAATGGCCAAGACTGTACCATCGTGTGTAGTCACCTTAATGACGGTTACAAAAGGGGAAGAGGTATTTTGATGATTCACCCTCAGCTCACCAGTCGGCCCAGTGCTGTGAGGGAACACGAGAGTAACATCGCTGCTGGTTAAGTCAATCCCAGTCAATAGACCAGTATTATCAATGATGCGTATTTGGTCTGTTCCATTACCGAAGTCGGTGATCGAGTCTTTTGCCTGGTCAGGACTGTCTCCCGACGTTGCATCGATACGCTCGAAATAAAAGATATCGTTGCCAGCCCCACCAGTTAGCGTATCAACACCCACCCCACCATAAATTTTGTCAGCGCCATCACCTCCATCAATTCTGTCGCTACCCGCCATTCCATAAATTTCGTCAGCGCCATCACCACCATTAATTGTGTCGTCACCACCCCCTGCATCAATGTAGTCATCACCTCCGCCACTATCAATTGTGTCGTTACCAGCTCCGGCTTCAATGTAGTCATCACCGCCGCCACCATCAATCGTATCTGCACCAGAACCGGTGATGTAACTGCCTTCACCAGTCGTTAGTGCACCTCCATCAATGGTTACGGAGGCAGTCGAAGTTGAGCCATCGACACGTCGATTAGTCGCAGTGTCACCACCAGCCGTTACGGTGGCACCATCTTCCAGAGCTGCTACGTTGATCCAATCCGATCCCGTCACTTCGATTTCTACTGTCGAATTTGCAGCGTTGTGGGTAATAATGTCCGCACCAACGCCAGCATCGGTGATGACATTGTCACCAGCCCCACCAGTCAGCCTATCCGCACCTGCACCACCCGCAATGGTGTCATCGCCCGCACCACCAATGATGACGTCATTTCCAGAGCCGCCGAGGATGGTGTCATTCCCGGTACCGCCAACGATGGTCTTAGCAGCATCATCGCCTATACCTGAACTACCCGTAATATTCAGTGCTTCAGTTTGAGCGCTAAAGTCGAAGGTGTAGGCACCTCTCACACCCACATTCTCAACGTTCACCAAATCTGCGTCCAGCAAATTCGCTGCCGAAACAGCTGCCGTAAATACTGCCGTGTCAGTATCGTCACCACCGTCGATCGTGTCGGTGTCGTCGGCGATCAATAAGTCTTGTCCCGCCCCACCAGTCAGCGAATCCGCACCTGCACCACCCGTAATGGTATCCGCAAATCTAGATCCAATTAACGTATTTGCACTTGCGCCACCAATCAAATGATAGCCTGTGATGCTATCGTCGGATCCAATGCTCATATCGATGTTGAAGTCGCCTGATAAAGTGACGGCACCAACGCTCGTGTTTACGTTAGAGACCGTTGACGTGTAGTCATCCACGACAGCGGCATTCACAACCGCAGATCCATATGCCAGCAAGATATCAGCACCATCACCAAGATCGGTAATGGTGGCGGATTGGCCAGAGACTGAGAATGTATCTGCACCTAACCCGCCCGTAAGCGTATCGCCACTGCCTTCCGACGTCAGGCTGTCGTCACCGGCACCTCCATCGAGGGTGTTGGTACCACCAAAGCCGGAGATGACGTCGTTGCCGTCACCGCCTAGCAAAGTATCATTGCCAGTGCTCCCGAAAATCCTATCGTCTCCATCACCACCCGTAAAACTGACACTCGCCCCAGGACCGGCCGTTGCTCCACTCATTGCAACTCCGACTGAGCCAGTTACTATTGCACGCATGTCAGCATTAGCCGTACCAGCGATAATTGTGGTGACGCGTTCCGGAACGGAACTGCTTACCTCTACTGTTGTAAGATTTGACGCACCGCCTGTACCCAGATAGATAAAATTAGGAAGTACGCTGTCAATTCTCACAACGTCGAGTCCATCACCCGCGTACACGGTATTGCGACCCGCCCCAGGATTGATGACATCCGCACCTGCACCACCCGTGATAGTGTCATCACCACCATTGCCGTTGATCGTATCGTTTGCACTAGATCCCGTCAGGCTGTCTGCACCGTCACCGCCATTTAGCGTGTAGCCGTTGGTAGCTACCGTAGTCACTGTAGCCAGATTCAAATTAATCGTGGAACTGGTTGTTGCAGCATTGAGAGTCGCGCTACCACCCTCGTTCCTGGTAGCCGCTGTTGCCACAAAGGCAGACACGTTGTTAGCTATCGCGGTTGATCCGTTGCGAACAATTAAAATATCTCCAGTCGATAAGTCCGTAATGGTCGCTGTGCCCGATGCGTTCACATCAAACGTGTCGTTGCCACCACCACCGGTCATCTCATCAGTGCCACCACCACTGATAATCGTGTCATTACCGTCAGTGCCAGTTAACGTATCGGCATTAGCCGTGCCTTGAATTGGGGCTGGTGCCACTGGGGTGCCACCATCCCCGCCACCCCCGTCTCCGCCGCTCTGGATTTGAGAGTTGACGGGCGGCTCCGTTGTTTGACCACCCGCATTTGAATCACCAGCGTCTGAATTGCTGGCGTCAGGGTTCGCCAGTGCATCAAGCCGAGCCCTGATCATCTGCACCGATGCCGGGTCAGCGGTTACACCTTCAAGTGCGCCTGCGGCTAACGCAAAATCATTACTAGCTAGCGTGATCGCCACGTACTTTGCAACAGTGACTTTGTTTTCTACTAAAGCCTGGTCCAGCGGATTGACATCCGGACCTCCCTTAAAGGCTGTGTCGATGATGGCATTGGCAATGTCATAGAAAGGGTAGCCCTCGTTGACCTTACCTACCCAGAAGTCAAGGCCATCGGGATCCACTTCTCGATTCAGTGTGTTCTCGTAGAACCGACTGACCGCATCCCTGACGGTCGCATCACCATACGTCCGCTCAAACTCCACTGTCTGAGCAAACGTCGCTGCAAGCTCAGTTAGCTTTGCCCCATTAGTTAGCGCAGCGACCCAGTGATTAAACCCATCGGCCTCAGGCGCCCGCCCAAAAAACGCAATGTATAGCTTTGCGACTTGATCCTGATAGACCTCTAACTCGGTTGACATCTCTTTACCTCAATCCTATTGATTGCCTGTCATAAGTAACTTATAGTCACTTTGAGCAACCGCACTCTCAGATAGTTCCCGCGCATGACGTAGATTTTTTTCTTAATTCTCAACCGCGACTTATTGCGTTTAGCGATTAGGTTTATTGTGCAAGTCAAGCGCCAATTTGCCTCTCATAGACTCTCATGCTCTTATCGTTAGAGCGGATTAAGATGGGCAATTGAATTTGAGCGACAACCTGATTTAGGAAATACTGTTGGTAGCTATCCGCCATTCACGACTTGTGCTTCAGGTGCTAAGCAGCTTATGTCTGTTCTGCCTTGCACTGTCGCTAGCTGTTGCGAACGAACCCAGCAAACCTACCGTGTTGGTGCAATATTGCCTCGATGGGCAAGATATAGAGACACTCAAAGAAGCGGCGGCGTGCCAATACGGTAATTACGGTGACCTATCCTTAAAAATGCGCTATGCCAGCACGCGTTGGGCCAAGGTAACGGCACAAACAGTTGACCGGCCAGGTCTACTAACCATCCATGTTGCGCCCCACCTACTACAAGAAGTCGAGATCTACGATGGGCAAACAGGTGCAGGCTTAGCGGGTCCAATTGGCACACAATATCCCTACTCATCCGAACACGGACTACTTGCCGGTTACACCTTCGCATTTGATCTAGACACCGCTGGCCAGCACACTTTCTACGTAAGGATGGTGACCTATGGCCTGCCGTACAGCTTTGTCGAAGCATCTCTAGATCCTGTCACTGCCCAAGAGCAGAATCAGCAAATCGGTTTAGGCATTCACCTCGGTGTCTTAGGCTTGCTGACATTGATCAGCACAACCGTATACATCGCCACGCGTAGTCGTATCATGGGTGTGTTTGCTTTAAACATCTTGAGTTTGTTGCTGAGCATCTTGTTGGGATCGGGCTTGATGTACGTCTATTTATGGCCTAACTCACCCGGCTTTAACGAATGGCTATTTACAACACTGTTCTATCTAAAGCCAGCACTCTGGGTACTACTGGCTCAAACCTTTTTACTGCCATACCAGACCCCTAATTGGTATCGCCCAGCCTGCAACATAGCTTACGTGGTCGTATTGCTGATGCTCGGCTTGTCGTGGTTGGGGCATAAAGAGATCAGCAATTGGTTGATGCTGGTGTTTGGCGTGACGCTCATACCATTGATGCAGCTAGTGGCTATCCGCGAAACATCTGACATCCGAGCCTTGTATAGGCGCATACTGATGCTGGGATACGGCCTCGGCGCCCTGGTGATGTGGATAGGACTCTTGATCACCCTTTATCCAAGCGACAATCCACGCCTACCCATTCAGTTATCTAGATTGGTCGATTACGTCAATCCAATTGTGTTGCTCGCATTAGTGATGTTTCACTATCGAGAAACAGTCACTCAGCTTGCCGTAGCCGAAGAAGAAAACCTGACCATGCGACTTGGCTTGGAGTTCGAACAAAGACTGCGTGAAGAAAGAAAGCTGATGATCGACATGTTGACACATGAGCTTAAAAATCCATTGGCTAGCATCAGCATGGCCATGGGTTCGCTGTCCAACGCGTTTAAGGACAGCGACAGTCCTGTAAAGCGTCGCCTTAAAAATATCGATCAATCAGTGCGCAGCATGGATTTAGTGCTTGAGCGCTGTAACCTCATGAATCAGCTTGATCACAGCGCACTGCCATTCAGCCCAGAGACTGTCAACCTGCGCAACGTCATGTCGAACATCATCGAACGATTTGCCGAAGGTGACCGAGTATCGCTCCATTTCTCAGGTTCAGATACGTTTGCTACTGACCCGCAGTTTTTTCAGATGATGGTCTCTAATTTGATAGAGAATGCACTTAAATACTCTGCACCGAATAGCGAGATCAAAGTGTCAATGACGCAGTCGGCGACCAACGAAACATCACGCCTAGTCATTGAAGTCAAGAACCAAATTGGCAGCCACGGTTTTCCCGACAAAGCCCAAGTATTTGCTCGTTTCTATCGCCATCCATCAGCACGCGACAAAGCAGGGTCGGGTGTTGGGCTATATCTGGTGAAAGCACTCACCAAACTTTTAAATGGTCGCATTACCTACGAACACGACACTGAGCACGTTGTGTTTCGCATTGAACTGCCGGAGACAACTAGCGATGCCTGACACACCTCCCTTATCAATTGCCATTGTTGAAGACGATGTGATTCTGCGTGAAGAACTTGGACACTTCCTTCAAGGCATGGGTCATACCGTCCATGAACTTGTCAGTGGCACTGCATTAGACGACATCGTGCAAGAAACCACGATAGATATTGTGATTTTGGATTTAAACCTGCCAGGTGAAAGCGGTTTTGAAATTGCACAACGCTATCGAGAAGACTATCCTGAGCTTGGCATCATCATATTGTCAGCTCGCACGGCACCCCTGGACCGAATTGGCAGCTACGAACAAGGCGCTGACATCTACATCCCCAAGCCATGCCCACCCGACGAACTGTTAGCGGCCATTAGAAGCCTGGCCCGCCGGGTTAAGCCCACGCAAACAACCGACAGCTGGCAACTTGATCCCATTCGTCATCTCCTGCTCAATGCCAATGGCACCATCACGGTCCAATTGCTTGCGGTTGAAAGCAGCATTGTTGCGCTACTCGCACGCGCCCCTAAACACCAAATGAGTGCTGACGACCTGTGTGCTTTGACGGTAGAGAACAACTCAAATCGGGATACCAGTGAAGTCATCACCCGTCGTGCCCTAGAAAACAAAATCAGCCGCCTGCGCAAGAAATTCGCTCAACTCGCACAGAACGAACCAACATTAATCCGCTCGGTTCGTGGTGAGGGCTATCAATTGTGCATCCCGGTAAACGTTCTACCAGACCCCGGCTCGAAGGCTTAGGAAACGAGACCATCGATGTCATCGACATCACCGATCAACGCAACACTTAGGACTACAAACGACTACTGCAACTAAAGGGGTAGTTTTGATCCAGACGGTCATGCGCCGACGTATTGATACTGAAGTGCTAAGTCACCGCTTTGTGAGCTGATAGAGGGATCAAACAGACTGATGTTGTACACGCCGTCCAGCACTAGATTGATGGCCTGACCCAAGACTTCATCCCAATAAGTCACCACAAAATCCGTACCTTGCTTTGCAGTTGTCCACTGCCCTGGGGTACTTACATCCGATGTCGAATTAACTTTGACAGCGTTAAACGGCACCAGGTGCTTCGTCAAATAAAACTGTGAGTCTTCTCGATCGAATCCAGTAACCTCAGCTAAGCCAGTCCCCTGAGTGAGTATCACTGAATTTAAGCCTCCAGCTAAGACCGATAGCATTTCGATGCCTGTGACGTCTCTGCCGACAAAAGAAATTGAACCTGCCTGAGAAAACTCTAGGACGTCCACACCGCCACCTCCCTCAATCGTTTCCCCAACCGCGAATTGAGTAACTTGGGTGAACTGGAACTGGTCATTACCTTCTCCACCAGACAGCCAATCCGCACCCGCACCACCCGTGATGGTGTCATTGCCATCCCCGCCCGCAATGGTGTCGCTATTGTCATAGCCTGTCAACAGATTGTCGCCAGCAGTCCCCGTGAGGTCGTAAGCAAGCGTTTGGAACAGGTCGTTAGCACTAACAGTGGTGCTGGAAAAAACCCTCATCACAATATCGGTGGAACTATCCCCAGCATTAAGCGTACCTGTTGGGGAGATTTTCAAAGAGCTCCACGACATGGAGGTAGGCTCGGTAACCACATAATGCCCCCAGCTTCCTACGCCACCACCACCGTCAAAAGCATCAAGATTCGTGATGTTGACTCGCACGAGATCAGCACCATCACCAAAATCGTAGATTTCGTCTGACGCTGTCGAGGTAGAGTCACTGGAGACGTTTGCTACTGCGTTAATCACAATCGTATCGGCACCCGCCCCAAGAAAATATATATCTCCCCCGGCACTACCAGCGATGGTGTCATCACCACCACCACCACTCAATGTATCTGCACCAGCCGTGCCTACGATGCTATCTGCCCCATCACCAGCAGTGAAGTTGACGGTAGCCCCTGGGCCAGAAGCTGCGCCAGTCATCATCGCACCAATTTGCCCGGTGACGACGGCTCGCATATCTGTTGTTGCCGTACCAGCGCTAATGGTGGTGGTGCGATCCAAGGCCCCCCCACTAATTGCCACGGTCGTAAGATTGGTGTCCAACCCCTTAAGCAAATGAATCGTATTGGTTGATAGCGTATTTACAGTAATCACATCTCGACCATCACCTGAATAAATGATGTTCGTTCCAGATCCCGGGTTGATCTGGTCGTTACCTTCACCCCCTGTAATGGTGTCGTTTCCTGCTCCTGCTGTGATGGCGTCTGGACTCGCAGATCCCACCAATTCTAGATGCTGCGTCGAATTCGCCCGAGATGCATCTATGAGGTTTTGCGCCATGCTGTTCTCATCAGCCGCGAATGAAATCGTGCGCACACCAGCGGCGAACGCGTCGGCATTCAGCGTTAAAGACATGTTGTATTCATGGTCTTGCCCACTGATGGTTATCGTCTCGATTGAGTTTGCACGGCTAAATGAATCTGTTGCTGATATCGTGAAGCCAAGTAGCCCATTGATTTCGATGGTGTCGGTGCCATCACCGCCCACGATGCTATCGACAAGCGCACCACCAGAAAACAGCTCGGCAATGCTAGCGTAGATAAATACATCGTCATCTGCTCCACCGGTCAGGGTATCTGCGCCCGAACCACCGGTTAATGTATCCGCACCACTCCCACCCTGCAAGACATCATTACCAACACCACCTGACAGGCTATCGTTGCCTTCGAACCCAAACATAAAATCGACACCAGCTGTCCCAGTCACTACGTCACCGCTGGGTGATCCGCGGAAGATAGTTTCGCTGCTGTTCGAATAGTTCCCCGCGATATCTCGCACTTCCAAGTACTCTGGCAACACATTGACAGCCCAACTTAACTCCATCGTGACCAGCTGATTGGCAGTAATCGGCGGTATCGCAAGGTAAAACGGATCTTGCCCTGGGATCGGCAAAAGCCCAGCCGTCCCATCTTCCGAACTCACAAACGAGAGCATCTCCTCACCAGCGACTCCGAAACTGGAGATCGTAGGCGCTGTCTGGTCAAGCACATAATTTCGGCTATAGGCGGTGCTGACATTGCCTGCTGCATCCACTACTCTTGCGACTGCTGTGTTTGATCCAACCAGTGTTTGGTTTGCCACCGTCCAGTTGGTATTGGAAACTGTCGCTGTAGACCACGTGGCACCATTGTCCACAGACACTTGTACCGTCTCATCTGCATCCAGTGCCTGTGTCAACAATCCGTTAATGGTCTGCGACGCCGTATTCGTCACAAAATCAGAGGGACTAAACCCTGTGTCTGCGCTTAGCCACATGTTAATGACCGCTGCGACTGGGGCAGATGTATTGATTGTTACGTCAGTACCACTAGAGACACTACTCACATTGCCTGCCACGTCCGTAGCTTGTGCGGTGATCGTGTAAACCCCATCAGCCAGTGTTGAGCTCGTGATACTCCAGTTACCACCATTTACAACACCGGTACCAACTGTTTGACCATTGGCATACAGCGTGACTGTACTGCCTGACTCGGCAGTGCCTGTAAATGTTGGGGTGCTGTCATTGGTCAGGTTGTCGGTATCCAGATACCCCGTGTCGCTACTAGCCAGCAAATCTGGGGGGCTCGGTGCTGCGGGTGGCGTTGTATCTGCGACCGGATCGGAATCGGGTTGCGGCACGACCACAATTGGCAACTCTACTGGAGTTTCCGGTTCAGTTTCAGGATCGACAAACCTTGGTAGACCAGGTACATCAGGCCCAACATAGTCCGGGCTGGTGTAAATGGACTCAATCACATTAAGTGAAGTAGTTTCGATTTGATCTGACAATTAGGCCTTGCCAAGAGGTGGGGTTACCCAGTTTGATAGAGGTGCGAACTTTTATCAACTAGCGCGAAGCGCAATGGAGTAACCCCATGAGTAGTGTTAACCAAAATGTCATCAAACACAAGGTCGGCCTGTTGAACTTGGCTGCCGAGCTTGGAAACGTATCTCGCGCCTGCAAGGTGATGGGCTTTTCCCGAGACACCTTCTACCGATACCAAGCAGCCGTTGCTGAAGGCGGTGTAGAAGCTTTGCTCGATGCCAACCGCAAGAAGCCAAACTTGCGAAATCGTATTGAGCAAAGCATTGAATCTGCCGTGGTGGCCTTTGCCCTGGAGCAGCCCGCCTTTGGCCAAGTCCGTGTCTCTAACGAGCTGCGTAAGCGAGGTGTCTTTGTTTCGCCATCTGGCGTGAGGTCGGTTTGGTTACGTCATGACCTCGAATCATTCAAGAAGCGCCTGATTTCGTTAGAGAAACATGTAGCAGCCACGGGCGAAGTCTTGACCGAAGCTCAGGTCGCAGCACTCGAGAAAAAGCAAGAAGACGACGTCGCCCACGGAGAGATTGAGACTGAGCACCCCGGTTACCTAGGCAGCCAAGATACGTTCTATGTGGGTACCATCAAGGGCGTGGGTCGTATCTACCAAAGAGCAGACCTTTGTCGATACCTACTCCAAGTGGGCGACTGCGAAGCTGTACTGCACCAAGACACCGATTACCGCTGCAGACCTATTGAACGACCGTGTGCTGCCGTTCTTTGCAGAACAGCAGATGGGTGTTCTGAGGATCCTGACAGACCGTGGGACAGAATTCTGCGGCAAGGCCGAAACTCATGATTACCAGCTGTACTTGGCGCTCAATGACATCGAGCACACCAAGACCAAGGTCATGCACCCTCAGACCAATGGCATCTGTGAACGGTTTCACAAGACGATTCTGCAGGAGTTTTATCAGGTCGCCTTCAGACGAAAAATCTATCGGTCCATCGAAGAGCTGCAGGCTGATCTGGACGAGTGGCTGCATTACTACAACCATGACCGAACTCATCAAGGCAAGATGTGCTGTGGTCGAACACCGATGGAAACATTAATTGCTGGCAAACCAGCGTGGGAGGATAAAATCAACCAACTGAATCACTGAACTTGATCTGACATACAGGCACCGCAAACTGGGGATCTGTCAGATCAAGTCGCGACTACTACACATTAAGCCAGTCTCTGATAGGAACTGCCTCTCGAATCATAGCCATGGTAGGCGGCTCACCAGTCAGCGCAAGATACAGCAGCGCAAAGTCAACTTCCTGTGCTCGTAATTCAACCATCTCTGCCGAGCCAGAAAAGCTCTCCAAGACAGATGCTCGTGACAACCCGCCCGACAGTTGCGCTGCCCAATACGCCTGTCCCGCCTCATCAGGTTCGCGTCGCAGGGCGTTTTGATAAAGAGACGTGATGAATTGCTCATCATCCATCTGCCCATACTTGGCTTCAAATTCATCAGCTTGGCTGAATTCCGTTGCAATAACGTCCAATGACACACCAGCACGATGAGCCTTTACCCAAAAGTCCAAGCCATCCGCCTCGGGGGCTCGATCAAACGTCACGAAATACAATTGTGCAATTGGCTGTACATGCACTTTGTATTCAACCGATGAGATGAATTGCTCGGTCATCTTGGCGGCACTGATACCGCCATACTCAATCATCTCGCGCCAGAATGCCAATCCTGATGCATCAGGCTCTCGACCCAGAATGTTTTGATAGAGCTGGCTGACAAATGACGCAGACATCGATGTGCCTCGTTGAGCAAAGAACCGACCATGACCAACTGCTTAGTTAGATCATGCGATTCTCCTCGTCAGACCCAAAAATGGCTCTCAGAGGCTCTCAACCGAGGCTTATTCACTAACTTAACTTTTACTTGCTATTGATTTGTCGAGTTTTTACGACAGTGACTAAGGATATCGGCTGTAAATTTCTGGCAATATCCTTTCAACCCTGCCCTAACCGGCACTAAAACCGATTAGCCACCACAGTGAAGGACACAGTGTCATGGCGAGAGACCTGCATCTGCTTCGATTAGCCACTTGAATCTATGCCTGGCAGTCAACCATCCTAAAAACCAAAGAAGTTCAGTGGACTTATTTCATAGTCCTCACCGACACCCCGCAGAATGATCAATGAATCATTACCGCCGAAGCTGCGGTGATCCTCGCGATTGAGAATGACCCATGTATCACCGGAATCTGCCGCGTTAGGGACGACATAGATATAAGGAATTTTTTCTGCGCGAGGATCATCAAAACCCTTGCTAAACACCTCATTCACTCGGGACTCAAGCTCGTAAAAACTTTCTGGCCCAGTCTCTTCAATCCAAACAAATCGCTCCATAATCTCAAAGGGACTGCCAGGCCCCCAAAAGGACAAGTCCGATGTCAATCTATCTTCGTCTGCGTTAAAGTCGATGATGACATCGGCTGATTCGAGTGTTGTGCCACTATCACCAGGCTCGAACCTAAATGTATCCGCACCTTCATTTCCAATCAGTACGTCCGCTCCCGCATGACCAATAATCCTGTCATTGCTACTACCACCAATTAGCGTATCAGAGCCTGCCGTGCCCTCAATGTGTTGCGGTAAGGAAATGCTCATATTTGTGAGAGCCGCTTTCACCCTAAGCACCTGCGACGGATCAGTGGTCACCCCATCAAGAGCGCCGTCCACCAACTGCTGATCATTGCTAGCTAGCGTCAATGCCACGTACTTTGCAACCTCAACCTTGTTGCGCACAATTGCGGTGTCATTCGTATCAACATCGTCACCACCAGCAAAGGCTGCCTCTATCTTGCCAACGGCAACCTCATAAAAAGTGTGACCTTGATCGATTTTGTTTAGCCAGTAATCAAGTCCCCGTGGATCAGCTGCCCGATCTAGTGCGTTTTGATAAAAACGGCGGATCGCTTCGGAGGCACTTAAGTCACCATAGTGCGACTGATATTCGTCACTCTTTGAAAACCCGACCGCCAGGTCATGAATAGTCGCTCCGTTACTGAGTGCTTGTACCCAGTGATTCATCCCTTCCGCCTCAGGGGCTCGACCAAAGAATACGATGTAGAGTTCAGCGACTTGGTTTTGATATGTTTGCAAGTCGGACGACATTGCCTTGTTCTCCATTTTCTGACTGTCCATTCGGATGGTTGAACTCACCTACACAAAAACAACTCATCACAAATAACACACTATCACCGACCTAATCCTTCCACGTATGCTGAGGCGTACCAAATTCGGTAAACACTCGATTCACCCCTTGAAGCGTTTCTGCTTGATCCATTTGGTTAAGTCAATGTTTCCCAGACTCTCTTGATCGGAATAGATGTCGTTCACTCTATTTATCTGCTGTAAAGCGATCTACTTTTTGGGGAAGTAAGGATGCCTATCGAGGCGCCGACACACTAAGAAAAGGGGCACCAAATCGATAGGTAATCTCTTTGTGGTCACAGCATCAAATCAGGCTCAAGTTTGAAATGAAAATTGCTCAGCTCAAAACTATTTTGAACACCCTGAAGAATGACTAACGAATCTTCCGCATCAAAACTGGCTCGATCTCCACGATTAATCACCACCCAGGTGTCACCCGAGCCAAGCGCGTCCGCTACCGCATAAACAAAAGGAAATCCAACTAGTTGATGTTCTTTAGCTTCTTGAAAAGCCGTCGAAAATTTATCAGCTACTTTTTTGGCAAACAACTCAAAACCATCCTCTTGCAAAGCTCGATCTAAGCCGTGGTCTTGCTCTATCCATACGTATTCATCAACACGTACGTTGCTAGAAACGAGGTCGTGAATCTCAAGGAAGTTAGTCCCCAAAGAAAAATCCATAATGACATCAGCTGTTTGCAATGTGATACCACTGTCACCGGCTGCGAGAACAAATATATCGTTGCCCAAGCCGCCACTCAAAGTATCGGCCCCGTGAGCACCTATTAGCCTATCATTGCCAATACCACCTAACAACACATTAGGACCTGACGTTCCCTCGAGTATTTTTGGTTGAGGATCGGCCTGTGCATAAAGCCAGTCTTCTGTGGTCCGAACAGAGGCAGGGTCTGCCGAAACGTTGTCAAACGCTCGACCGACTATATGAGTTCCGCTGGCACCCAACTCCAATGCAACATACTTCGCAATCTCGACTTTATTACGCACAATCGCAGTATCTTCGGGATGCGTATTATCCCCCCCAACAAATGCTGTCTCGATCTTGCCAACGGCAATCTCGGCAAACGTGTGGCCCTGTTTAAGTTTATTGAGCCAGAACTCTCTTCCTTCGGCATCCGGTTCCCGATCGAGTGCGTTCTTATAAAAACGACGAATAGCTTGACTCACATCGGCATCACCATATGTGCTTGTAGATAGATCACCGTACATCTCTCGATATTCGGAACTTCTTGCAAACTCATCTGCCAAGTCATTCATTGTGACAGCGCCATGGCTTAAAGCGCGCACCCAGTGGCTCATACCCTCAGCGTCAGGCGCACGCCCAAAAAATACGATGTATAGCTCAGCGACTTGGTTCTGATAGGTCTCTAACGGTGTTGCCATGGATTGGCTCGCTTTTAAATCTGTTGTTAGTTGGCTTTGTCAGACATCACCCGACTATGTGCAAATAGTGCGGCTGAGCTGAACCGGTGGAACGCCTTGGGATAATTAACTGACCATTCATTTGTTAGTCAGTTCCGTAACTGCTTGGAGCGCAACAACACTCAGGGCCTCTTTTGAAACCAGTTTTTGTATTGTCCGAGAGACAACGAGAGTTTTCTCTCACAATCTCTCACGAGCTTGGATGTGATGGCCAATGATCGCCAAGAAAGGCTAGTTAAGGATATCCTTGCCTCACATCAAATAGGGATGCGGCTTAAGGGTAAGGACTTGCCAGGGCTTAAGCCGCCAGCCAACTCTGCGAGTCGCCCAGGAGAGCAATATCGGCTGGGGTGACCATGAATGCCGCGACCGCCATATCACCACCACTACCAGCATAATTCACATCATTGCGTGCGATTTCTCCACTGACCTTTTGATGTGCCTCTTCTGACTGGGCAATGATGGCCGCAATTTCAGCGCGCGTGAGCAAGCCGGCTTCGTAGGACTCAGCCCAGTAGTTTTGTGCTGCTTGTTCAGGCTCTCGTTCAAGCACATTCACATAGAGTTTGCGCAAGTAATCAATATCCGATTCCGTGGCATCGGTCTTGAGTTCGTATTCGTATGAATCAATAAAATCCTGCGCAATGACCGCCAGTGACACTTGGCTATCGAGTATGCCCTTCCAATAGGCCAGCCCTTGTGCATCTGGTGTGCGGCCCAATAGTGCTTGATAGAGAGCAAACAAATCATTCACACTGGCCAGATCATCATCTTGATAGACCTGCCCGACGGAATACAAATTGTCTTCAGACAAACCAAGCGCACCATTTGCGCCCGAATCACCATCTGGTCCATGGTGATAGATGCCGCTATCTCCACCCGGGCCGCCTTGACCTGCTTGCCCTCCGGCACCACCGGTACCGGCGTTCGATTCATAGGTGACCTTGTCTAGCCTTAATATGCCGGCATTAAAAAGTGCCCCAACGCCCGCACCACCTTCCCCACCGTTGCCACCGTCACCGCCATGACCACCGTGCCACATTGTGCTGTAACCACCAATGCCACCTGCACCACCATTTCCACCGCCACCACCTCGAGCAATGTTGCCAATGAATTCAACGTTATAGAGAGAAACATTGGCACCGGCTGTGATCGCTAGCCCTGCTCCCAGGGCACTACCACCCACACCACCATTCTCGCCATTACCACCACTGCCACCGCCACTGAACACGTGGTGACTGCCTGTACTGCCTTGGCCTCCATTCTCACCATGGACACCAATCAATTCACCACCGTAAAACGTGAGATTACCTATAAAGACACTCCCATCAAAAAGCGGCATGCCCAAGAGCCCGCGCCCATCAATCAGCATCAAGCCATTGCCATCACCCATGATTGAATGGCCCAGACCGTTGATGGTGAGGGAATCGCCCGACCGGACACCAAACTCAAAGTAATGAGTCGATCTAGACCAAACAGCTCCAGTTAGGTCGATATCAGTCGTGATGTAGATCGTGTCACTTTCAGCGTTCTCTGCTTGCTGAAAGAGTGCGTCTGCGAGCTCTTGTGCATTGTTGACGTAGTAATCCAAAACGTCCTCTATGAGTAAAGATCGCCAATCGAGTATGACGAAAACCGACTCATCACAAATAGATCATCCATTCCTACCTGACCAGTCGATGAGCTCTGTGACTCTGCCGAGGTGAGTAGGCTGATGATGAGCTCGCCCTCGGTTGCTTCATGCACCACCAACGCTTCGACCCAGTGGCTAAGTCCCTCGGTATCAGGGGCTCGGTCGAGGATCGCTTCGTAGAGCTCTTCGACCAGTTGTTCTTCTGATGGTGTGCCATACAGTTGTTTGAACTCTGTCGATTCGGCTAGCGCTTGTGCGACGTCTTGTAATGTCGCACCTTGGCTCATCTGTTCAACCCAGTACGTTAAGCCTTCAACATCAGGGCTACGACCCAACACCTCTTCATACAAATGATCTAACTCCTGATACGCCACACCGCTTGCCATCTGATCATCGGCTTTGATTAGCTCGGCATCGGAGAAAGTAATTCTCTCCACCCCTCTGACAATGATCCGGCCCTCGGGGCCATAGAGCGTGGCTTGTAGCTGCCCCTCAAAGGACTCTTGGGTGATCACATAGTCTGCCATGGCATTCGATAGCTTGACCGTGTCTTGACCCCCATTGCCTTGAATCACCCAGTTACCCACGATGACTTCAAACACATTGTCTTGGGCGTTACCGGTGACCGTATTGTTCAGTCCGTTCTCGGTTAGACGGATATGTTCAATATCATCGGGTAGTGCCACGTCTTGTTGGTGACCGTGGATGAGAAGATCAATATTGGCAGTACCTAGTCCTGTAGCCAGTGCACCGTGTTGCTCAACCGTGATGACGTTACCCCCGGTGCTGTGGGTGGTCGTTGACGTCACAGCCGCTTCGGTATCTGACCCATCCCAGTAGAACTGAATGAGCTCTGACGCAAGTGACACGTTGCCTGCTGCATCCACTTGTCTGACCTGCACTTGATTCAGTCCTGACTGGGCTTCAAACGTATCGCTCCACGTCTGACCACCATCAATCGAGAACTCAAGTGTGGCTCCGTCTTCCACCTTGCCAAACGAGAGCTTGCCCGTGCTCGTACGAGGAATCGTATCGTTGCTATCTGCTGGTACAGCGGCTTTAAATGCGGGTGCAGCCAATGGAGCTGCAACCGCCACCCCATCAACCACCACCTCAGGTGCCTCAGGCGCTGTCGTGTCCAATACAAAGGTGATGGCCCGAGTAGCGGCTGAGGCCTGACCCAGTACATTGACCTGGCGAACATATAGGGTATTACTGCCTTCCTGGGCCGTAAACGTCTCGGACCACGTGGTGCCATCAGAGGAATATTCCACCCTTGCCTGAGGCCACACGCCAGAGACATCCAACTCAAACTTGCCCGTGATCTTGTCACCGGCGACTTGACCGTTCTCGTCTAACACCTGCACCCCTGGCACCGGTGTGACAATCTCGGGCAGGTTCGCCGCCGTGATGAACTCACTGAAACTACCCTGTACATCGCCCATCTGCAGGTTGTTCTCGCCACCAGTGCCAATCACCGTACGGCCCCGCAAGTCCGGCAAAGCAAATGTGGTGACGCCGTCGCCACCAAATGCCGTTCCAAGCAAGGAATACAAAGCGTCGTTATTCGCGATAGAAAGCAGTTGGCCTTGCGCAAGTACCCAACCATCTGGGATTCGCTGCCCGGCAAACAACATCACTTGACCGAGCATTGGGGTGTAATCGTCGTAATACCAATAACCACCCCTTGTATTAATGATGTAGTTCATTCCCAGAGAAGGTTGCATCGTATTGACTAACTGACCTTGTGGCTCAGCAATGTCAACGTTGTTAAGGCTCAGCGATGAAGCACCTAGTTTTTGACCGGTATAAATCTGCTGACCATTGGACGCCAATCCTGTTCCGACCGGCACATGATTGCGCAAGTCTGGCAAAGCAAACGTATTAACGCCATCACCACCATATGCTCTGCCTAAAATTGAATAGAGCACTGGGTTGTCTCTGACACTCAATAGTCGACCGTCGGCCGGTAAAAAACCATCAGGTACTCCACCTTGAGTGGGTGCTGCGTAGGGGTACACCATCCCGATCGTGCTCAAGCTTGGTAGCCCGCCATTTGCTGGATAAAGGCCCGTGGTCTGAATGACATATTGCATGCCAAGCCCGTACTGCTGATTAGCAATAGGGTCTGAGAGACCACCCAACGCCGATGGCAACTGTCCAGGGGAAATAAATTCAGTATTGTCTGGAGTACCCTGCGTGGTTCCCCAGAGAGTGGGGCCCGTGCCTTGTTTCAGATACAGAGGGGCTGCCCCTTGTAAATCAGGCAATCGGTAGGTAGTCGACTGACTGCCGCCGTAGGTATTACCTAACAGCGCATACACCGCTTGATTGCTATTGATGTCTATCGTCTGACCATTGGCTTGTAAAAGTGTTTTGACACGCGAGGGATCAAACGCTGTCTGATAAATGAAACCCAGAAAGCTTGCATCATTCCCTCCCCCGCCATAAAAACTCGGGAACGGCCCTTGAAACACAAACGACTGTGGAAGTGCCAGAGCTGGTTGGCCTAAATTAACCGGGGTCGTCACCGAAGCTCTCCTGACAAAGGGTGGTAAGACATTAGAGGATTGCCCTCAAACATACCGATAGGTACGAGCAGTACCATGTTTTAAGGATTTTTAGCGGTTTTAGCAACAAAAAATTGTGACCAATACAAGTAACTTATCCCGGCACAAACAACCCATTACCGCTGACTTGGTTCGTCGACGCACTCTGCGACTCTGCCGAGGTGAGTAGGCTGATGATGAGCTCACCCTCGGTTGCCTCATGCACCACCAGCGCTTCGGTCCAGTAGGCAAGCCCTTCAGTGTCAGGGGCTCTGTTTAATATGGCTTCGTAGAGTTCCTCGACCAGTTGTTCTTCTGACGGTGTGCCGTACAGCTGCTTGAACTCTGTAGACTCGGCTAGCGCTTGAGCGACGTCTTGTAATGTCGCTCCTTGGTTCATCTGCTCAACCCAGTACGTTAATCCTTCAGCATCAGGGCTGCGTCCCAAGACTTCTTCGTACAGATGATCGATTTCGGTGATGTCTGTGCCAGTGGTTTTGATGAGGGTGACATCACTGAACTCGATCGTCTCAACGTCTCTGACAATGATCCGACCCTCGGGGCCGTAGAGCGTGGCTTGGAGTTGCCCGTTAAGTTGACCGTTATGGGACTCTTGAGTGATCACGTAGTCTGCGAGAGCGTTCGATAGCTTGACCGTATCCTGACCCCCACTGCCTTCAATCACCCAGTTACCGACGATGACTTCAAACACGTTGTCTTGGGCGTTACCGGTGACCGTGTTGTTCAGTCCATTCTCAGTTAAGCGGATGTGTTCAATGTCATCGGGTAGTGCCACATCTTGTTGGTGACCGTGGATGAGAAGATCAATATTGGCAGTACCTAGTCCTGTAGCCAGTGCACCGTGTTGCTCAACCGTGATGAGATTGCCACCGGTGCTGTGGGTGGTCGTTGACGTCACAGCCGCTTCGGTATCTGACCCATCCCAGTAGAACTGAATCAGCTCTGAGGCAGGTGACACATTGCCAGCCATATCCACTTGTCTGACCTGCACCTGATTCAGTCCAGGTTGAGCTTCAAACGTATCGCTCCACGTCTGACCACCATCAATTGAGAACTCCAGTATGGCACCGTCTTCGACCTTGCCAAACGAGAGCTTGCCCGTGCTGGTGCGAGGAATCGTATCGTTGCTATCTGCTGGTACAGCGGCTTTAAATGCGGGTGCTGCCAATGGAGCTGCAACCGCCACCCCATCAACCACCACCTCAGGTGCCTCAGGGGCTGTCGTGTCCAATACAAAGGTGATGGCCCGGGTAGCGGCTGAGGCCTGACCCAGTACATTGATCTGGCGTACATACAGGGTATTACTGCCTTCCTGGGCCGCAAACGTCTCGGACCATGTCGTGCCGTCTGTGGAATACTCCACCCGCGCCTGAGGCCACACGCCCGCAATATCCAACTCTAACTTGCCGGTGACCTTATTACCACTGATCTGGCCCGGCTGCACAACGAGTTGTACGCCCGGCACAATAACCGGGAAATCGACACTTCCCTCCGGTAATGCGCTGACCGCGGACCCTTGTTTATCACCGATTTGCAAGTTGTTCACACCACCTGTTCCGATGATTGCTCGTCCACTTAGGTTAGGCAGGGCAAACGTCACCTCACCATCACCACCGAAATGAGTGCCCAATAATGAAAACAAAGCCTGATGCTGGGCGATTGCCAGAACCTGGCCTTGCGCCTGCATCCAGCCTCCAGGCAGGTACTGACCCGCATACAGTGTCACCTGACCGAGCATCGGGTAATTGGTGTCGTAGGCCTGATATAGACCATCGGTATTGATGATGTAACGCATCCCGAGTGAAGGTGGTTGTACATTCACTTGCCCACTACCAACAACGGGTAAGTTATGGTCCGTGATCACAGTTTGGGCTGCCCCAAGCACACTACCCGCAAGCAACTCATCACCGCCTGGTATCAATCCCATTCCAACTGGGACGCGGTTACGCAAATCGGGTAATGCAAAGGTGTTCACACCATCGCCACCATAAGTTGTGCCCACTACAGCGGCCAAGGCTTTGTATTCATCGATGTTCAACAAACGGCCATCTGCTGGTAAAAACCCAGCTGGCATCCGCTCAGATTCAACCGGTCCTGCAAATGGATACACCATGCCTATGGTCGTCATGGTGGGAGAGTTACCAGATGGGAATGTTCCGCTGACCTGAATCAGGTACTGCATCGTCAATGCTTCTTGCTGATTGTCAATCGGTATGGATCTACCACCAAGCTCCGGTGGCATTTGCCACTGGTTCAACGTTATCTGATTACCGGGGTGGCCAAGTTCGGCTCCCCAGATAGGATGAGCCTGACCTTCAAAAGTCTGTGTTTTGACGAAGGGCATAGACCCTTGCAGGTCTGGCAACTTGGGGTTACCGTCCCAGTACGTATTGCCTAGAAGGCTATACAACGGGGTAGCCGCATTCAAAAACTGACCTTGAGCGGGCGCGACTGTTTGAATCCGCGTTGGTTCAAACGCGAGATTCAGTATGAAGCCAAGCGATGCCGCTGTACCATAACCATCCGGTCCACCCTGGAAGTTCGGAAACATGCCACCGGTCACGATCACCTGTGGCATTGCCACACTGGGCATTGCAATCGAAATTGGCTCTGACACTGGATCTCTCCCGTTATATCTTACTATTTATTCTGCGCACTCGGTCAGGCTCGCTCTGACCAATCATTCATCAACCCAACACAAACAACCCACCAGTGCCGACCTGTGTCGTTGACATGCCTTGCGATTCTGCTGACATCAGCAGGCTGACAATCAACTCGCCCTCGGTTGCCTCATGCACCACCAGTGCTTCAGTCCAGTAGGCAAGCCCTTGCGCGTCAGGGGATCTATTTAAGATGGCTTCATAGAGTTCTTCTACGAGTTGTTCCTCTGACGGTGTGCCGTACAGTTGTTTGAACTCTGTCGATTCGGCTAGCGCTTGCGCGACGTCTTGTAATGTCGCTCCTTGGTTCATCTGGTTCACCCAGTAGGTCAAGCCTTCCAGATCTGGCATGCGTCCCAGTACTTCCTCATACAGATGATCAATCTGCGCAATGTCTGTGCCGTCTGTTTTGAGGAGCGTGGCATCACTGAACTCGATCGTCTCAATGTCTCTGACAATGATCCTGCCCTCTGGACCATAGAGCGTGGCTTGTAGCTGCCCCTCAAAGGACTCTTGGGTGATCACATAGTCTGCCATGGCATTCGATAGCGTGACCGTGTCTTGACCCCCATTGCCTTGAATCACCCAGTTACCCACGATGACTTCAAACACATTGTCTTGGGCGTTACCGGTGACCGTATTGTTCAGTCCGTTCTCGGTTAGACGGATATGTTCAATATCATCGGGTAGTGCCACGTCTTGTTGGTGACCGTGGATGAGAAGATCAATATTGGCAGTACCTAGTCCTGTGGCCAGTGCTCCGTGTTGCTCAACCGTGATGAGATTGCCACCGGTGCTATGCATTGTTGTGGACGTCACAGCCGCGTCGGTATCTGACCCGTCCCAGTAGAACTGAATCATGTCTGAGGCAGGTGACACATTGCCAGCCATATCCACTTGTCTGACCTGCACCTGATTCAGTCCAGGTTGAGCTTCAAACGTATCGCTCCACGTCTGACCACCATCAATTGAGAACTCCAGTATGGCACCGTCTTCGACCTTGCCAAACGAGAGCTTGCCGGTGGCAGTGCGGGGAATCGTTGCATCATCAGAGGGTGTAGCGGGAACGCTGAAAGCGCTGGGAACAGCTGCCTTAAACATCGGGGCGAGCTCAACAATATTGCCGATGGTCAAGTTGGTTAGATTGATCTCGGGTACTTCTGGAGATGTTGTGTCCAGCACAAAGTTGATCGGGCTACTGGCTTCAGACGGCAAATTGAATAGCGCCACTTGCCGTACATACAATGAGTTGTTGCCTTCTTGTGCCTCGTAAGTCCCAGACCACGATGTGCCATTGGTCGAGTACTCCACCCGCGCTTGCGGCCAGACTCCCGAGATGTCAAGCTCAAACTGGCCGGTGATCTTATTGCCTATTGCGGATCCATTGGCGTTTAACAACTGAACGCCAGGTACAGGAACCGTGATTTCAGGGAAATTGTTCAACGACACGTACTGTTCTGCGCTGCCCTGCGTTTCACCGAGTTGCAGATTGTCTGACCCCCCGGTACCTACGACGGTGCGGCCGCGCAAATCTGGCAGGCCGAAAGTCGTGGCGCCATCTCCGCCGAACGTGTTGCCGAGCAACGAATATAAATCCTTATTGCCACTGATAGATAACAACTGACCTTGTGCCAGGGACCAGCCGCTCGGGAGATAAGAGCCCGCATACAACATGACTTGGCCTAGGAGGGGTGTGGCGCCGTTTTCCGGTAGTCCTGTGGTCGAACCCTCGGTGCTGATTACGTAATGCATGCCCAAAGAGGGCTGCATAACTGGGATAGTCCAGCCATCCGGGTCATTGGGCGCCAATAAATTTGTGCTGGTTACACCGAGTTTCTCACCAAGCCGGACATCCGTGCCAGAAGAAGAGACTCCGACGGGCACTCGGTTGCGCAAATCGGGCAATGCAAATGTAGAAAACCCATCCCCGCCGTAGGTGGTCCCAAGCACGGCGTGAAGTGAAGGGAAATCCGAGATCTGTAGCAAACTGCCATCAGCCGGTAAAAAGCCATTGGGCAGACCACCACGAGAAGGTGAGGCAAACGGGTAAACCATGCCGATGGTATTAAGCGAAGGCGAAGAACCCGCCGGAAACATGCCCTCAGCTTGAATCACATACTGCATACCCAAACCAAACTGTTTCAGATCTATCGGTGAAGACCAACCACCGAGCGTAGTGGGTAATTGGTGCAAACCAAGCTCAACCTCAGTGTTCGACCCCCCCTGGGTCTGCCCCCACTGAGCCCCGCCACCGCTCGCACTCAAATACAGTGCTGCTGCACCTTCTAGATTCGGCAAAGAGAAATTGATCATCCCGTTACCGCCGTATGTGCTCCCGAGTAGCGAGAACAAATCGACGTTGGACACGATGCTCATCAAGCTTCCATCGGCTGGCAACAGTTGTGGCTCTCGCGTCGAATTGATATCAAACGCAGTTGTCACCATAAAACCGATGCTTCCGCCTGGATCCGGAGATCCGCCACCGAAGCTCGGATAAAGCCCGCTGGCAATAATTGACTGCGGCAGCGCAATAGAAGGTTGTGCAAGATTGACTGGCGTTGCCACGGCTCATCTCCTTTTTAGTTCGATTGCTTTTTGTGACAACTCGCCACAGATCACTGCGCTTTAACTATACGATCAATCTGTGACCACTTGGTTCAATAAATTGTGATTGATGTAAAGCACGCGATGTAAGCAAATGCCCAGTTTCCATCGAAACTGGGCATGTTTTTTACACGGACATCACGTCAATTACTCACATGACTAATAGCCTATCCCAGCACGAACAAACCAATCGCACCAGCCTGGTGCATTGACGCACTCTGCGACTCTGCGGAAGTGAGCAGGCTGACAATCAACTCACCCTCTGTGGCCCCATGCACCACCAACGCTTCGGTCCAGTAAGCAAGTCCTTGCGCGTCAGGAGATCGATCGAGAATCGCTTCGTAGAGTTCTTCTACGAGTTGTTCCTCTGACGGTGTGCCGTACAGTTGTTTGAACTCTGTAGATTCGGCTAGCGCTTGGGCGACGTCTTGTAATGTCGCTCCTTGGTTCATCTGCTCAACCCAGTACGTTAATCCTTCAGCATCAGGGCTACGACCCAACACCTCTTCATACAAATGATCGATTTCGGTGATGTCTGTGCCGTCAGTTTTGAGGAGGGTGACATCACTGAACTCGATCGTCTCAACGTCTCTGACAATGATCCGACCCTCGGGGCCGTAGAGCGTGGCTTGGAGTTGCCCGTTAAGTTGACCGTTATGGGACTCTTGAGTGATCACGTAGTCTGCGAGAGCGTTCGATAGCTTGACCGTATCCTGACCCCCACTGCCTTCAATCACCCAGTTACCGACGATGACTTCAAACACGTTGTCTTGGGCGTTACCGCTGACGGTATTGTTTAGTCCGTTCTCGGTTAGACGGATGTGTTCAATGTCATCGGGTAGCGTCACGTCTTGCTGGTGACCGTGGATGAGAAGATCAATCGAATCCGTCCCTAGGCCTGTAGCCAGTGCCCCGTGTTGCTCAACCGTGATGACGTTACCCCCGGTGCTGTGGGTGGTCGTTGACGTCACAGCCGCTTCGGTATCTGACCCATCCCAGTAGAACTGAATCAGCTCTGAGGCAGGTGACACATTGCCAGCCATATCCACTTGTCTGACCTGCACCTGATTCAGTCCAGGTTGAGCTTCAAACGTATCGCTCCACGTCTGACCACCATCAATTGAGAACTCCAGTATGGCACCGTCTTCGACCTTGCCAAACGAGAGCTTGCCCGTGCTGGTGCGAGGAATCGTATCGTTGCTATCTGCTGGTACAGCGGCTTTAAATGCGGGTGCTGCCACCGCTACTCCATCAATTACCACCTCAGGTGCCTCAGGGGCTGTCGTGTCCAATACAAAGGTGATGGCCCGAGTAGCGGCTGAGGCCTGACCCAGTACATTGACCTGGCGTAAATATAAAGTGTTAGTGCCTTCCTGGGCCGTAAACGTCTCAGACCACGTGGTGCCATCTGTGGAATATTCCACCCGAGCCTGCGGCCATACACCTGAGACATCCAACTCAAACTTGCCCGTGATCTTGTCACCGGCGACTTGACCGTTCTCGTCTAACACCTGCACTCCTGGTACCGGTGTCACAATCTCGGGCAGGTTTGCAGCCGTAATGTACTCACTAAAGCTGCCCTGTGTGTCACCAATCTGCAGGTTGTTCACGCCACCGGTGCCCACAATCGTACGACCCTGCAAGTCGGGGAGCGCAAATGTGGTGACGCCGTCGCCACCAAAACGGGTGCCAAGTAGAGAATATAGCGATGACGTGTCGTCGGTAATCTCTATCATCTGACCTTTCGCAAAGGTCCACTCATCCGGTATGTGTGCCCCTGCGTACAGGAGCACTTGAGCCATCATTGGTTTACCTTCATTGAATGTGCCATATGGGCCTTCGAGGATAATCACATAGTTCATACCCAAGGACGGCTGCATGACCGAAACCGCAGAGTCACCGGCGATATCAGGCTGCAGCAGGCTTAACGGCGCCACACCAAGCTCTTGACCAACTGCGATGTACTGACCTGTCTCTGTTCTACCTGTGCCTATCGGCACTCTATTACGCAAATCAGGCAACGCAAAGGTGGAGATGCCATTGCCTCCATAAGCAGTGCCGAGTGCTGCATAAAGCGCCGGATAGCTTGCTATATCCAATAGACGACCGTCTGCAGGTAAAAAACCATCAGGCACACCTCGCTCAACAACAGCCGCGAAGGGGTACACCATGCCGATGGTGTTGTACATGGGTTCAGAGCCAACCGGAAAAATACCTTCCACCTGGATCATGTATTGCAAACCGAGACCGTATTGGCTGTTGTTAATGGGCGCCATGGTTCCGCCCAAGGTCGTTGGCAATTGCTCTTGTGAGAGCAGAACCGAGTTTTCTGGGGTACCTTGCGTAATCCCCAAACGCGTTTGCCCACCACTAGTGCTTAGATAGACCGGGGCAGCACCTTGCAGATCCGGCAGACTGAAAGACTCTCGAGCCTCTGCGCCGTAGGTATTACCCAATAATGAATAGAGAGTCCGATTACTCGCAACGCTGATTACCTGTCCGTTTGCGTCATACAAATTAGGTGCATACGATAAGCGAACATCAAAGGCCGTCGTCACAACGAACCCTTGGCTAGAACCAATTCCAAAGGCGCCACTACCCTCAAAACCAGGATAAGCACCCAAGCCAATAACGTAGTACGGCATAGCCATTGCAGGCTGACCAATGTTAACGGGCGTTGTCACGGCTCATCTCCTCTTTACTTTTTACTGTGGTTTACGCTCGTGGCAGTTCGCCATCAGTCAATGCCTTGATTAATCTACACTAACAGTACGATCAATGTTTACCCATTTCGTTCAAAAAATCTACAGTAGGGGAAATGCTGAGGCACTTAAGAGTGGCATACAAAGCAAGCATCTAGGTTATGCCCTGATCTGGTGCACGCCCGCTAGGCAAACACCTTCGCACCGCACCTTACTGAATGAAGTCCGTGCCACTCATCAGGATATCGTTTTGGATGCCTTGCAGAATAATGAGGGAGTCGCCTTCACCGAACGCGAGCGGCGACCCTCCATTGTTGATTGCTACCCACGTTTCACCCACGATGGGATTACTAACGACGTAAACGGGATAACCAGTACCAAACGCTTCAGAAGCTTTGCCGACGAAATCTGCGTAAGTATCAATTTCAGCAGTGCTGGAGTCCTCGATCAGAACCTCGGTCACAGAGAAGTTCGGTAGGTTGGTTTTGATCTTATCAACGCCCGGCTCAAAGTCGGTAATTCGATCTGCTGTTGAGAGCCTCTCACCCGTGGCACCTGAGGCATATACAAACACGTCACGCCCTTGACCACCCGTCAATGAATCAGCCCCGGCCTCACCGACAATCGTGTCATCACCGACACCACCCATGATGGTGTCGGGACCGAGGCCACCTGTTAGCGTCTGCGCTTGCTCGTCACCCTCAATGACACGGCCTGAGCGTCCAGCGGCCTGAGCAGCCAGTCGAGCCTCCGTAGAAGTGACTGAACCAGGTTCTGCCGTGACCCCATCAAATGCGCCGTCTACCAGATCGGTGTCGTTGCTTGCCAGTGTCACGGATACATACTTGGCAACCTCGACCTTGTTGCGCACAATTGCTGTATCGCTCGGACTAACACCATCGCCACCGGCAAACGCGGCTTGAACTTTAGCAATAGCCACATCCGCTAACGCTTTGCCTTGTTGAATTTGCTTAAGCCAGTAATCCAAGCCTTGAGCATCTGCATCACGCTCAAAGGCGTTCTGATAGAACCGTTTGATTTGCTCAGTCGAATACAAACTTCCCTCGATTGATGACAAACCACCATACCTCGACTGGTATTCAGCGCTCATTTCAAAGTGGGCGCCAATATCACTCATGGTCAGACCATCCTTTAATGCCTGCACCCAGTGATTCATCCCTTCAGCATCAGGCGCGCGTCCAAAGAACACGATGTAGAGCTCAGCGACTTGGTTCTGATACGTTTCTAGTTGTGTTGTCATCGCTTGGTTATCTCTTTAATTGGCTGTCAGTCATTTACCCATGGGTTAACCCACCACAAACAACCCACCGCTGCTGACTTGGCTCGTAGACGCACTCTGCGACTCTGCGGAAGTCAGCAGGCTGACAATCAACTCACCCTCTGTGGCCCCATGCACCACCAGTGCTTCAGTCCAGTAGGCAAGCCCTTCGGCGTCAGGGGATCTATTTAAGATGGCTTCATAGAGTTCTTCTACGAGTTGTTCCTCTGACGGTGTGCCGTACAGTTGTTTGAACTCTGTAGACTCGGCTAGCGCTTGAGCGACGTCTTGTAATGTCGCTCCTTGGTTCATCTGGTTCACCCAATAGGTCAGCCCTTCTATGTCTGGGTGGCGTCCCAGTACTTCCTCATACAGATGATCGATTTCGGTGATGTCCGTGCCGTCTGTTTTAACCAGCGTGACATCACTGAACTCGATCGTCTCAACGTCTCTGACGATAATCCTGCCCTCGGGACCATAGAGCGTGGCTTGTAGCTGCCCCTCAAAGGACTCTTGGGTAATGACGTAGTCTGCCATGGCATTCGATAGCTTGACCGTGTCTTGACCCCCATTGCCTTGAATCACCCAGTTACCGACGATCACTTCAAACACGTTGTCTTGGGCATTACCGGTGACGGTATTGTTTAGCCCATTCTCGGTTAAGCGGATGTGTTCAATGTCATCGGGTAGCGTCACGTCTTGCTGGTGACCGTGGATGAGAAGATCAATATTGGCAGTACCTAATCCCGTGACCAGTGCGCCGTGTTGCTCAACCGTGATGACGTTACCCCCGGTGCTGTGGGTGGTCGTTGACGTCACAGCCGCTTCGGTATCTGACCCATCCCAGTAGAACTGAATGAGCTCTGACGCAAGTGACACGTTGCCTGCCGAATCCACTTGTCTGACCTGCACTTGATTCAGTCCTGACTGGGCTTCAAACGTATCGCTCCACGTCTGACCACCATCAATCGAGAACTCAAGTGTGGCTCCGTCCTCAACCTTGCCAAACGAGAGCTTGCCTATGCTCGTACGAGGAATCGTATCGTTGCTATCTGCTGGTACAGCGGCTTTAAATGCGGGTGCTGCCACCGCTACTCCATCAATCACCACCTCAGGTGCCTCAGGGGCTGTCGTGTCCAATACAAAGGTGATGGCCTGAGTAGCGGCTGAGGCCTGACCTAGTACATTGACCTGGCGAACATATAGGGTATTACTGCCTTCCTGGGCCGTAAACGTCTCGGACCATGTCGTGCCGTCGGTCGAATACTCCACCCGAGCCTGTGGCCACACGCCAGAGACATCCAACTCAAACTTGCCCGTGATCTTGTCACCCGCAACTTGACCGTTCTCGTCTAACACCTGCACCCCTGGCACCGGTGTGACAATCTCGGGCAGGTTTGTAGCCGTGATGAACTCACTGAAACTGCCCTGCGTGTCACCAATCTGCAGGTTGTTCACGCCACCAGTGCCTACCATCGTGCGACCTTGCAAGTCAGGAAGGGCAAACGTACTCGTGCCATCGCCACCGAAATTATTTCTGAGTAAAGAGTACAGCGCAGTGTTCTGATTAACGGGGAGCAATTGCCCGTGCGCGAACGTCCAGTTCTCAGGGATCCGGCTACCGGCATAGATGCCGATTTGCCCAATCATGGGTGTTTGCTCATCCATGCCCCAATACACACCATCGGTAGCCACCACATAGTGCAGCCCAAGCGATGGTTGTGCGGTTGGCAGTGGTTCGCCACTAGTTGCTTGCGCAGACGACAATTGGGTTGTCTGGGTACCGAACTCTTGGCCTAATGCAATTTGCTGTCCAGTTGATGTGACACCCGTACCAACCGGGACGCGATTGCGCAAATCCGGCAATGCAAATGTTGTCTGTCCGTTTCCGCCATAAGTGGTGCCAATGACCGCATATAGCGTCTCAAACTCGGCGATGTTTAACAGACGACCATCTGCGGGCAGGAATCCATCAGGCACCCCGCCCATCTCTGGCGCGACGTACGGGTAGACCATGCCGATGGTATTCGGTGTGGGGGAGTTGCCCGTCGGGAAGAGCCCTGCCGTTTGGATCAGATACCGCACACCCAGACCATACTGGCTGACATCAATCGGAACCGAAGCCCCTCCGAGTGCTGCTGGTAGCTGCGGCGAGCTTAATAGGAGCTGATTGTCAGGACTACCCTGAGTTTGACCCCAGTCAGTGATCGTGCCCTCGACAATCTTAAAGATAGGCGCAGCACCTCCTAGATCTGGCAACTTAAAGGTGTGCGGGAAGTTTCCACCGTAGGCATTGGTGAGCAAAGCATAGAGCGTGCTCTGTGAGGGAATCGACAACGCCTGACCGTCAGCGGGCATCAATTCGAGAACATTATCCGGCGAATATTCAAACGCGGTCGTGATTACGAAACCGAGCATTGCAGCCGACCCAAAACCCTGCGGGTTATTGTTGAAACCCGGAAACCAACCATCTGTCACAATCGACTGTTGCAGTGCCAGACTTGGTTGTCCAATATTGATTGATGCGGTCATGCCAACGTCTCCTTCGGCTAAATTTTTATGCGATGCGACTAGAAGTCGCTTACAACTGATAGTTACTATACGATCGTTTTAGTCGGAAATGGTTCACACTGAGTCAAACCACTTGCCCAATCAAGTTAACGCGCGAGTTCGCCTCAGTGGATTAAAAACAAAGACGCCCAACTGTTTGATCAGTTGGGCGTCTTTGTTTAATAACCGTCACTTCTAGCTACTTTCAATTCCGATTAGCGCTCTCGCAAGGCATCTCGCAATGATTCAATCGGTCTAAAGATGTACTCCATCACCGTCTTCTCACCGGTGAGGATATCCACGGTGGCTGTCATACCTGGCCGCGGAATCAATTTCATACCATTGCGCTCGATACCGGCATTGGTGATTTTCACGAGGATTTTATAGAAACCGGGCTCAAAGTTAACGGGTGTGGCATCTGAACGGCCACCACCCTTGGAGTCTTCAATCAAAACGTCCGGGCTCACCAAAATCACCTCGCCGTCGAGATCACCATAACGACGAGTGTCATAAGCACTGAGCTTAACCTTGGCCTGAGCGCCTACTTCCACGTAAGCCACTTCTGTGGGCGGCATGAAAGCTTCGACAAGCATCTCGTCACTCGTGGGCACAATCTCCATAATGACTTGCCCTGAGTTGATGATGGCACCAATGGTCGAGACGCCGATGTCTTTGACAATGCCATCGGTCGGCGACCTGACGGTTGTTCTGGCCAAGGTTTGTTCATGCGCCATGAGGATCTCGCTTACCTGACCTAGCTCTGCATCCACCCTGACTAACTCATCACTGGCAACTGTCAGATAACGAGTACGCAACTCAGCAATCTGTCCTTCAAGACCTGACGCTTGTCGCTTTAAGCGCAAGAGTTCCACCTCAGAAACAACTCCTTGCTTGACCAATGGGGCTGTTAACTCTACCTCGCGGTTCAGGGCATCACGTGATTTCTCAAGCGCGACCAATTGTTCATCAAGCGCTGACTTGCGAGCCTTAAACGCCTTGGTCTCGATCTCGACCAACTCTTTGTCCTCGGCTACCTCCGGCGGGAACTTCAGCTCCATGCCATAGGCTTCAGCGCGCAGACGGGTGGCTCGCGCCAAGAGCGATTGCCACTTTTCGTAAGCCTCGCGGTAGACCGGACCCGCACGCGAATCGTCTAGCTGTAGCAACACCTGACCCTTTTTGACTTCCTCGCCCTCTTTCACATTGAGCTCTTTGAGGATGCCAGTCTCTAGGACCTGTACTACTTGGCCACGGCTAGCCGGAATCACCTTGCCATTGGCAACCGTCACTTCATCCAACTGAAAGTAGGATGCCCAAGCAATCGCTGCCGCTACGACAATCAGCACGAGATAAACAAGGTAACGCCCCCATCTACCCTCATCCTCTTCGATAGCAGAAAAAACAAAATCCTCTTCTTCCTGACTCACCGGTGCTTTATCTTTCTTGCTCATGCTGCACTCGCCTGCTGTTTGTCGTCACCGGGCACGGCCGACATGCGCTGCTTGGCCTGCGCTGCCCCACGTGAAAGTTTTTGCAGGATCTCATCGCGTGGGCCTTCGCTTAAGATCTTGCCTTTTTGCATGACTGCGATACGATCAACCCACGCAAGTAACTGTGGACGGTGCGTTGAGATGAGTAAGGTACGACCTTTAAGCCACTCACCCAACACCTTGATAACACGCGCCTCTGTGTCCTGATCCATGTTGGCAGTTGGCTCATCCATAAATACATACACTGGGTCACGCAACATCATGCGCGCCACGGTGAGCAACTGACGCTGGCCACCGGACAGACCACCACCAGCTTCTGTCAGAGGCATGTCGAGTCCGCGTGGGTGTGCTGCAACCATCGGATACATGCCCAGAGGCTTTAACACCTCCATGATGCGCTCATCAGTAATCCAGGTCTCAGACAACACCAGATTGTCACGCAAGGAACCCATGAACAATTGGGCGTCTTGCCCCACATAGCCAATGCGGCTGCGCAACTCCGAGGGTTCAATCTGCAGGATATCCAGATCATCGACCCGCACACTACCGCTCAGTGGCTTATACAGACCGGCCATTAGACGTAGCAACGTGCTCTTGCCGCACCCTACGTGCCCAAGCAGTGCCACATGATCACCCGGGTCTAAGTTCAACGAGACCTTATCGATGACCTGAATGGGCTGAGGACCTGGGTAAGCAAACTCCAGATTGTCTGCCGCTAGCCGACCTTTGAATGCCTCGGGCACGATGTAGCGTTGATCATGGTCGCGGTCACGTGGGCGCTGCACTAAGCCATCAAGCATTTCCAAGGAGGTCTTGGCCTGTTGATAGCGAGTGGCCAATTGAACGATCTGACCCAATGGCATCACAGCCCGACCCGCCAAAATATTACAAGCAATCAAAGCACCTAGTGACAGCGTGTTGTCATGAATGAGATAAACACCCATCACGATAATCGCCACTGAGGTTGCCTGCTGCAAGGTAGTGGTCAAACCAGTTAACCAGATACTGGTTTTACGGATGTCCATAAACGACTGCACGGCAGCAGCATTGGACTTTTCCCAGCGACGTTGCAAGTAGCTCTCAGCATTGTGGGCTTTGAGCATCTCCAGATTCATGAGTGCTTCAACCAGCACCGATTGCTTTTCTCCTGCTTGCTTCATGTTCTTGCGCATGGCACGCATGAGCTTAGGCTGCACCACAAATGAGAGTATCAGCAGAACAGGCACAACTACGACTGGAATCCAGACCAGTGGACCACCAATCACCCAGATCAGGAACAGGAACATGAAGACGAACGGCAAGTCGGCGATCGTCACAAACAACGACGACGAGATGAATTCACGCAAGGAATCAAAGTCGCGCATTGAACTTGCAAAAATGCCGATCGATTGCGGTCGATGATCAAGTCGCACCGACATGATTTCACGCAAAAGCGTCGAGTTCACTGCCAGGTCAGCGCGCTTGGCGCCTTCGTCAACCAGTCTGGCTTTGAGCCAGCGCATGAGAAACTCCAGCAGCATCGCAAGACCAACACCGATGGTCAGTGTCCATAACGACACATAGGCTTGCGCCGGAATCACCCGGTTAAAGACGTTCATCGTGAAGAACACGGTGGCCAGCGTCAGTATGTTCGCCACCACAGTCGCCACCATGGATTCGTAATAGAACCGGCGAAACCGCCACATGGTGTTAAAGAACCAGCCAAACGCCTCGGTTTTTAATGGAATCAGTTGCTGTTTGCTGCTTTTGGGTTGTAGCTTGACGACTAGGGTGTTTTCACCGAGCAGCGCATCAAACTCTTCGAGCGCCATCTCATGTGGCCGCATCCCCGACTCGGCAAAGAGCACAGTGGCTACACCGTCCTTGACCGACCGCAAAATCGCCATGCGGCCATCCATCAGCGGCGCAGCCACCGGCAACGCATAATTAGGGAAGGCGCTAGCGCGACGTTTGACCCAGGCGGCATTAAACCCATAGCGCGTTGCGACCTCAGGAATGGCCGCCGGCGGAATGTGTCCTTTTGAGTCGAGCGCAAAGCCCGAGCGCAAGGTTGACATCGGAATCGGGTTGTCTAGCAGCTGAGTCATCAGTGCCAGACAAACGAGCAAGGGGTCGCTTTGCGAAGGCCCCTCAAGTTCCACTGTGTTCTGCGATTCGTTATTCGGGTTAGTCAAGTGGGATTACCTGTCATGAAATATCGATAAAAAGAGCATTTTAGCCCTTGGAAGCATCGGAGTTTTCAAACTCACTGGCCCAGCTCTGTGCTGATGTTAGTTGTCGCACCAAACCCGGTTGTCACGGTGTTGGATGATGCGCTAGGTTCAGCGCTGCGAACTGGCGTTGGAGCGGCTGGTCGAGCAGAGGCTGGTTGCCTTGCTGGTGCCGCGCTGGCAGGCTGGGCAGGCATAGCGGCTTGCTGATCATGCGGGCTCTGGTAGGCGAGCGCCAAGCGATTCAAGATCGCCAGAATCTTGGCCTTGGCAATGCGCTCCTCATAGCTGGCATTGGTCGCATTGGTCTGATACGAATACAAATTGTCCTGAATCGTTAGCAAATCAAGCAATGAGCGACGACCAACGCGAAACTGTTTGTCATAGCCTTCGACCAACTTGATGGCATTGACGACTTGCTTTTTACCGAGCACGGCACGCTGCTTGGCTGACAAATATTCAGACCAGCCCGTCAACAAATTTTCTCTTAACGTGACCTTCACTTCAGTCAAGCCCTGCTTGGCTGCATCAAGCTCTGCATAAGCACTGCGGGTCGCACCATAAGCCGAGCCACCATCAAAAATCGGTACCTGCACATTTAGCTGCGTAATGTAGTCACCTTGCCCGCTTCCTTGCGTGGTCTGGCGCTGATAAGACAAGTCAACCCGCGGTGAGAAACCCGACTTGGCACTACGCACCGCGGCTTCAGCAGCATCAATCTGAGCCTGCTGCTGCGCAATCACTGGGTGAGTAGGCGCTAGCAGGGCCAGTGCCTGGTCCGTCGTGGTCGGCAAACGGCCTTTGATCTGCTCATAGCCCGCCGGGAATTGAGGTAACCGCCCTAGTAGCATGCGGCGCAGGCGCTGGGCAAAAATCTCATATTCGGCACGGCGTTGCTCAAGCGACAGCCGAGCATTCTCGGTACGAACCAACGCTTGGTCGACATCAATACGCCGGCCTTGGTCAACTGCGGCAATCTTGTTGACGTCACGGGTCAGGCGCTCATGAGCAGCCAAGTTGTCTTCTGCCAACTTGACCAAATCACGTAACCGCATCCAGTTCAGGTAAGCCTCAACTACCAGGAACGCTACCTCATCTCGGGTGATGCGCTGTTGTTGCTGACGGGTATCGTGTATAGCTTGGGCACGCTCGACTTCGGACTGTACCCGCCAACCCGACCAAACATTCATGTTCACCGTCGGCGACTGGATCCACGTGTCGTTGGGTCCAAACGGAGTCGGCGAGACATCGCTGTAGACACTGTTGGTGCCTTGCCACCCAACCTGCGGAAAGTGGCCGCTGCGCGCACGCGTTATCTCATAGTCTGCCGCTTCCACGCGGGACTGTGCCGCCAGGATACTGGGGTACTGCGATAAGGCAATCTGCACCGCCTCCGGCAGGCTTTGGCTAAGCACAACTGAAGGCATGACGAGCGCGCCTAGGAGCGCTACGTGTTTGAGCCGCATGGGAAATCCGAATTGCATAACAGAACGGGAGATTGTACGCCCCTGAAGTGACATCTCAAATATCGATGACTTAGGTAGATTGGATCATGTGGTCTGATTGATTATACCTATTGACTCGATAGTTTGATTTTACACAACTACGCCACCCAACTATCGAACCACACTCCCTGACCCAGCACTGGTTCCAGCAAGCGAACGTTTTCTGGGGACTCAGAGAACTGGGCAAGCACTTCATAGCCCTGCAATCGACCGGCGTTCATATGATCCACCCAGAACGCTGCGCCCTCAGCGTCTTGCTCGCGCCCCAGAATGTTGACATAAAGCGCTGACACGAAGTCCTCGTTACTGGGGTTTGGGCCGTAACGGTTCACAAACTCCACACTCTCGGTAAATCCTTGCGCGACACCCACTAGCGATGCCCCACGGTCAAGCACATCGGTCCAATAGCCCAAGCCCTCATCATCGGGCTTACGCGCAAAGGCGGCTTGATAAATCCGGTAGGCTTGCTCAACCACACTGTCATTTAGCGCATACGCACGACCGTCACCAAAAACCAATCGCTCCAGATCGCCGGTGGCCAAATGCTCGCGAACACCCGCTACTTGTGACGACAGCAACATCACCGTATCTGATAAGGACTCGATCTCTATCTGCTCGTGACCGACGTTCAGTGTCAATACGTCGTTGCCCTCACCGAAAGACAAAAAACTTCCCGTCAGTCGATCGAGTACCACCCGATCGGCCTCAGCGGTGAACGCTATGGCCTTGTCCAGTAACTCATTAAGATTGTCACCAAGCTTGTAGACCTCGTCGAGGATACTGTCTATCTCAACCGTAATGACATCTGTGAGTAAATCAAGCCCCTGACGCACAAAGCCGCCCATGTCTGAGACGGTGGCCGACAGACGGTCAACATTAAGTCCAAATGTGGTCATGGGTTCTGACCCAAACGCGTAAGACCTGCCATTATTGTCTCTCCAGGCGATTGATGCCACATCAGGATCAATCACGTCTAGTTGATACACAAACGGGGTTAACTGCACAAGGTGAGCGGCACTACCAACCGTCTCATAAATCGCATGCACGATTGCTTCTTTCTGTGGTGCAGAAAACGGCTCATCATAATCGCGCATCTTTGATGTCATTGTCGGGCGCCATACCCCACGGTCGCGATAGTAGCCACCCTCATAAGTGCCCACTACGCCGAGCTCATCGCGATAGCCTAACCAGGCTGACCAAGGCACATCCGTGCGACTGGTCGACAGATGCACGCTATTAGCCAGTGCAGTGCTGGTTAACGGAAAAAATGCCGCAACCTCGGGATCGACATATTCATCGTCAAGCCCAGCAAACGAATGACCTACCTCATGCAACAAGACCTCAATTGACTGTGGATGGCGGGCGGTTACCCACGTCACGTTGCCAGAGGCCGCGCCACCATAGTCGGCCGTATTGACCAACACAATGATGACATCCTGTTCATCGATGGTGGTGTTCTCATTGACAAACCGCCGCACCGCATTACCGTTACCGATGATGCCACGACCATCGGCCAAAGTTGCCGCAGCATCGAACGCTGTATCAATCGGCGAGCTTGAGGTTGAATACCCGGACTGGCTCGATGGGGTAAACAGTGCCTGCACGTTGAAATACTGCTGGTACTCGTGATACGGGGACGTCAACGAATTCGGCGCAAACATGGCATCGGTCAAACGCCTGGCATCTGCGTAAAACCGCTCCATTTCACTGGCGGTATAGCCCTCGGCTACGAGGACAATATCCACGCGCTTGTCAGCAGATCCGGTGTTCTGTATGTACATCTCAGGCTACCCAAGGCACGTAGGCTACACCCAACTCAAGGTCAGCACTAGTATTGGCGAGATTCTCAGCCGACTCAGAGAAATAGGTCAGCACGGATTCCCGGTTCGTCAGCCCAGCATTGAGCACACCCGACCAATAGTCATAACCCGCCGCCTCAGGCGCGCGCAGCAAGACGTTGTTATAGAGCAAATTCACGAATGTATCGGTGTTGGGATCAGCGCCATAGCGCGACTGGAACTCTTCACTGCGCATGAACCAATAGGCAGCATCTTGCAGCGCCACACCGTCTTCAAGTTGGGCCACCCAATAGCCCAAGCCTCGCAGATCCGGCTCCCGACCAAACGCGGCCTGATACAAGCGCAGCGCCTGGCCAGGTGCTTCATCTGCCGCATCGAGTGCTACACGAGCATTGCTAAAGGACAGCAACTCAACGTTATATAGCGTGTCGGTCCCCACCGGCGTGATCAAGGTATAGAACTCTTCACCGCTATTGTCACGGCCCTTGCTAAGCGTGGTCTGCTCACGGCGCAATTCATAGAGCACCATGTCACGACCACCCGCACCATCGACCTCGTCATTGCCACCCTGCGGTTGCAACCAGTTGTCTAATTCATTACCCAAGATCGTGTCGTCGTAGTTAGATCCCAAGGCGTTTTCTATGTCGCCTAGCAGCCAAACCAAGTCCTCGGGCACGACCAAGTCAAGATCGACCATGGGCTCAGCCCGACCGATCTTGGTGTCGACCAAGTCCGAGATCGTGAATCGGGGCAGCTCAATTAACCAGCCCTCGGTGCCAGTGGCCACGCTCACCGTGTCGGTGCCAGACGCATCCCAAACCGAGTGGTACATGCCGGTGCGGTCAATACGGAAGAAAGTATCCCCCACATTGGTCGATTCATTTTTACCGTAGAGATACTGCATGGCGATCACATCGAACACCATGGGCGTGGCGGGGTCCCACTGAACCAGATTCCAGGCGGCATCATCGTTGTAGGACATCACCGAGACATAGTCCTGATCCAAACGACCAATACCTAACTCATCGAAAGTCGGTCGTCCAGTACCACCATCATCATGCGGGTGTTTAAGACCAAAACTGTGACCCAGCTCATGCAACAACAAGAAGTACCCTTGGGAGCCAGGCTCGTAACTCGGCAGGCTGTTGGCTTCACTCTGGGTATTAATAAACACATCACCCGCGGCGCCAACGTAGGGGGAGCGCAGATACTCTTGCGCCGGGAAGAACGCCATCGCCCAAGCGAACGGGCTGGGAAACAAAACCCCTGCACCATCAATTGACAGGTTGATATCGCTGCCAGCACGATAAGCCAAGCTCGGATTGTCATACTGACCGACGTTTTGAAACTTGATGTCAATAAACGGCTCAAAGGCTTGGATGGCGCTGCCAAAATACCCAAGCATCCGCTCCGGATTCAGAAAGTATTCGCCATTAAAACCGTTGGAGATGGAGTAGGTCAGGGTCTTGTTGGAATCAAGCACCCAGCGGAAACCCGTGGTCAATCCATCGACCGCATCATCGCCTGTCAATCCGAGATATTGAACCGAGTTTGCCACGAGAACCACCCGCCTGATACCAGATGACTGGTCAAGACCACCATAGGTTTGCCACTGGGTATCAGTTACTAGTCACATTGTAATGTGACCGCCTACGCCTCGGTAGGTTCCCGAGAAAATCTATAGGTTTTCAAAACTGATGGTGGTATCGTCAGCCAGAAAGCTCAAGTCAATCTCACCCGCCTCGTTCTTGGGCAGCGCAGCCTGTTGCTCGGCAGCCTCATAAGCTTTGGCAAGCTCACCTAGAACCGGCAAGTGCTGCATTGAGAGCAACTGGCAGTAAATGACTGGCAAAGCGCCCCCTTGATGCAAGACGTGTAGTGATTTTTCATCGAGTTGATTAAAGGCAACTTCGTTAATCCTGAACAAGCCCTCAAGATTGCGCTCGGGCTCACCTTCCTTGCCCTTAAGCTTGATGGGCCAAGGCTCAATCAGCCCGTGTTCTTGCAAGAGGGCACAAACTCGCTGAGTTGCTTGACGATTAACCGCCAACTGGGTCAAGAAATTCAAGATATCGTTGATTGCTTGTGTTGGCTTGCCATCTTCACCGAAAAAGGGTTCCCCTTCGGTTTCGCTTAACAAGCCACTGCTGTCATCAAAACAAAGAATCTGCTTGTCCTCAGGTCCATTGGCAAGCACATAAGGATAGCCGCGATAAGCCGCTGGCACGTAACGACCCACCCAACGGCCATCAGGCGCCACAAACAGATTCTTGCCATTGCCTAGCCCAAGCACCGCCACCGGGACAAACGCGTCTTGCACCATCGCAAATCCAACCGGCATCACCATGGTCGCGCGCACCAGCTCTTTCAAGACCAAGGGCGCCAGCGCATCCTTGGCTGCAAAAGCGTACGATTCGTAGCGCTTAAAACGCTTGTTGCCGAACTCGGATTGTGAAATGGGGACGATCGCCATAAAAGAATTTCCTTATCTTTGACTGCAAATGCTGTAATAGACATTGTACGAGTGAAACCAAAGAACAGAACCAGTCAATCAATCCATGAAAATCCTTCTCGTCCATCAGAACTTTCCTGGGCAGTTCAAGCACTTGGTGCCAGTGTTGTTACAAGATCCACGCAATCAAGTCGTAGCATTCACCATGAACGACTATCAAGGGCCCGAGCAACTGCAAGTGGTGCGCTATCAAGCGGCCAAAGGTACCGGCAAAGATGTGCACCCTTGGGTAGCTGAGACGGAAACCAAAGTTATTCGGGGCGATGCAGCGTTTCGTGCCGCATTAAAGCTCAAACAAGATGGGTTTGAGCCAGACCTCATCCTGGCCCATCCGGGTTGGGGTGAAAGCCTATTTCTGAAACAAGTCTGGCCCAATACGAAGATGGTGATTTATTGCGAGTTTTATTACGCTGCCCAAGGATCAGACGTTGGTTTTGATCCTGAGTTCGCGTCACAAGATCCTGCTGACGCTTGTCGCGTGCGCATGAAAAACGTCAATAACCTCTTGCACTTTGATGTGGCCGATGGCGGCATCTCACCCACTGAATGGCAGCGGAGCACATTTCCCGAACCGTTCAAATCCAGTATCGATGTAGTTCATGATGGCATCAACACCGATGTGCTCAAACCGAACCCCGATGCGTGGCTGCAAATCGGACAAAAGAAGCTCTCGCGCCAAGATGAAATCATCACGTTTGTGAACCGTAATCTAGAACCCTATCGCGGTTACCACATCTTCATGCGCGCATTGCCTGAGATCCTCAAATCACGCCCGAACGCCCGCGTACTAATAGTCGGCGGCGACGGGGTTTCCTACGGCGCCAAGCCACCGCATGGTAAAACCTGGAAGCAGATCTTCCTTGATGAGGTCAGAAATGACCTTGACGTATCACGAGTCCATTTCTTGGGTCAGATTCCTTACCAACACTTCATCACACTGCTACAACTTTCAACGGTTCACATCTATCTAACCTACCCGTTTGTGCTGTCCTGGAGTTTGCTTGAAGCCATGTCATGTGGCTGTGCGATTGTCGCAAGTGACACCAAGCCACTGCATGAGGCAATTATCAACGAAGAAACTGGCGTGCTTACCCCATTCTTTGACCCCAAACAGCTCGCACAAAATGTCACGCAGTTACTCAATGACCCAGACAAGCGAGAAAGACTCGGTCGCAATGCCCGTGAATTTGCTGTCAAACACTACGACTTAAAGCAAGTGTGCCTGCCAAAGCTCATGTCAATCATCGAACGGTATCGATAACTCCCCACAAAACAGTCATCGGCTCGATTTGTTACGATGATGAGCTATTGACACCCAACCTATAAAAGGAGCACAAATGGCTGAAATCACCATTGACGGCAAACCATACGACACCGACAAACTCTCAGACCAAGCCAAAGCACAACTCGGCAACCTGCAGTTTGTTGATCAGGAAATTGCACGCGCACAAGCCAATCTGGCCGTGCTGCAAACAGCCAGACAAACCTATGCACAAGCGTTAAAGGCTGAGCTAGAAAAACAGTAATTCTTGCAAGCAACAGCCTTAGATAAGAATAGGGGTAGCAGCGTACTCAATTGACCGACTCATGCACGCATAAAACCAGTGCCCAGCCCACTACCCCACGAACGCCACGTACTGAATTCCATCTTCAATTAGCGGCGCAACATTGGCCACGTTTTCCCTCGACTCACTAAACTCAGCCAGCAAACCTGCACGCGTTAAACCACGGTCCAAGGCCCCGATCCAGAAGTCATAGCCCGATTGATCGGCCTGACGATCCAGCACGTTGGCATAGAGCAAATCAACAAACTGCTCGTCCGTTGGATCCGCACCATACATACGAATGAACTCGGCGCTATTGATGAACTCTTGGGCCACAGCCTCAAGACTCACGCCTGCATCCATGTTCTTGATCCAGAAACCCAAGCCAGTCAGGTCTGGTTGACGATCAAACGCTGCCTTGTAGATCCGATAGGCTTCGGCTGCGATGCCATCGATGTCCAAGGCAAGTGTGACGTCTGAGAACTGCAGGCGATCAATATTCAAAAGCTCATCAGTCCCGTCTCTCGTCGAAAAAAAGTCCTGGACTGAAAACTGATGGGATCCCAGACCCATAATTACATAGTCACTAAAGCGACCCTGATATATGGCACGATCAAAGCCATCGGATCCAACCAGAGTATCGTCCCCTGCTTTTCCAAAAAAAGTATCGCTACCATTGAAGCCACGGATTAAATCATGACCCATGGTGCCAGTCAGCGTCTCATCTCCGTTTACTCTCCCAAGAGGCTCCCTGGCGCGAACGGTAAACGCGTGCGTGTAAATTGGTTCCGACTGGGGAATCGCACCCAATGGAGTTTGCACAAATCCTAAAAAATCAATAAGGCCATCGTTCCCAAGATCAATCGGATGCATTTCAGGTACGGCAGTTTTTTGCCATTGCTCTAGGTGCTCAAATCCTGCCATCTGAAACGGCTGAACGTAGGCGATGACCTGATTCAACGGCACTAACTTTCCTTTTTGATTTAGAAATATGGTCGTCTGGTCACCCAAGGACTCAGGTTGCCCGGGTTGACCAAACATGGGGGCACCACCCATCAAAATCAAATCAACCCACCCATCAGCATTTACATCTTGGGCCAGTACGTTAGCGCCACCCTGCCTTATCCCAGCATGGGGATCGATAATATGGTCTAACCTCTCAACAAAACCGCCCCGTCCATCCCCTGAAAATAATCGCAATAGACCGTTTCTGTAATAGTTGGTGGAGTCACCGCTATTAGTTACCCAACCGTGCTCAAACAAAACCAAATCCAGCTTACCGTCACCATCAAAATCAGCGGACGCTATCGAACTAGTCCCAACGTTATCAGCGCCCCCTGCTCTGAAGACTGATTGAGCCGAATCTGCGTCTAGCAAACCACCCGGGCCGCCAAACATCACAATAAGATCGCCACCATTTCTAGTTGGATCACCAATATCTGGACCACTTGAGGATGCAATGTCAGAGAATCCATCACCATTGAAATCTGCAGCAGTGATTGCATTACCGCCAACACCAGACAATCTCTGTAACGAAAAAGTCAAGTCTGACTGGCCATAAAATGCATACCAACCTGAGACCCAGTCATCGAATCCATCGCCGTTGAAATCCCCGACCGCCATGATGTGGCTTTGGCCGTAATCCTCAGCGCTCATCCCTTCGAATTGATCAGTCGCAGCGGACGGTCCTTGTAAACCGCCAAAGATGACGAGTGGTGTTTGTTGCTGCGCCGTATCTCGCCAGTCCGGCAAAGACAAGTCCCGCAGACCCTCAGAGCCGAGTGCGACGTCTTGGATACCGTCGCCGTTAAAGTCACCACTTTTTATCTGATTCAGAAAATGCTTGTTTGGCAGACTCAAGCCAAAGTCTGTTGACTCTTTTAAGCTGATTGCGCCATTTTGATCTTGCATCAAAAATAATGGCTGTATTTCCGTTTGTCTTGGTACAACGTGGGGCACCATCATGGGCCTAGCGATCAGGTCTTCAAACCCATCACCATTTAGATCCACAGCATGTAATGGCCATGGCGTAACGCCAAACCAACCAGGCTCTTTCACATCATTGATCGTTGGATACGCATATGCGCCGTGCTGCTCAGTAGTGCTTAAAACCAAGATCCCGAAATCTGCAACCTCAAACCAAGAGGTCTGAAGTCCTGCGGTCTTGGTTTGGGACAGGGCCCGGGCAACGTAAGAGTCAGGTGCTAGCAACGACATGAATCACCGCCCGTAAGCTGTTTACATACCTCAGTGTAGAGCACTCAGAGTTCAGCCGATAAACGCCACGTACTGAATCCCGTCTTCAATCAAGGGCGCCACATTGGCCACGTTCTCTCTGGACTCACTGAATTCAGCCAGCAAACCCGCACGCGTTAAACCACGATCCAAGGCCCCGATCCAGAAGTCATACCCCGATTGATCGGCCTGACGGTCAAGCACGTTGGCATAGAGCAAATCAACAAACTGCTCGTCGGTGGGGTTGGCCCCATACATCCGGATGAATTCGGCACTGTTGATGAACTCCTGGGCAACAGCTTCCAAGCCCATCCCAGCATCCATGTTCTTGATCCAGAAACCCAAGCCAGTCAAGTCTGGTTGACGATCAAACGCTGCCTTGTAAATCCGATAGGCTTCGGCTGCAATGCCATCGATGTCCAAGGCAAGTGTGACGTCTGAGAACTGCAGGCGTTCGACACCGACCAACTCATCTGTATCGTCACGCGAGCTCACCAAGTCAGTAACCCTATAGCCTGAAGCGCGAGTACCATCGTTTGCACGACCATCCCAAATATCATCCGAACTAACAATGACATACTCACTTAACTTTCCCTGGTACACAGACGTATCAATACCGCCTTCCCCAAAAAAGTAGTCACTCTCGCCCACCGAGCCATAGCCCATAAAGACATCATTACCATCACCACCGCGCACACCATCGCCCGAATCATCATGACGTAACGGTGAGCCCGCAAAGTAGTCGTTGCCGCTGAGCAGAGACATTTGGAACGCGTACGATCCGTTTTGCCAGGCATTAGCTGAAGTGCCCGCAGGAAAGATTTCTTCCGCAAATAGCGTCTCGTTCAGATAAGCCTTCCATTCGGAAACAGTGCCATAAATCTGTGTGGTTGCCGTGATAGGCGCTGACCATTCAAACGCACCAGTGGCGACTATCTTGAAGATAACCCCACCATATGGGATTTGGAATTCGAGACGATTATTGGTTGCCGACACCGGCTCTACAGGAGCGTCCTCATCGTCATCGGGTCTTAAATTCCAAACACTATTAGTTGCGTAAGCTTTATTCACGTAGTTGTAGTTCGCCACTTTTATTCCTCAGAAAATATCACTTCACTTTGTGTCACTTCATTTTGATTAATCAGTCAACTAACCCACAAAAACCGTGTACTGAATCCCGTCCTCAATCAAGGGCGCCACATTGGCTACGTTCTCCCTCGACTCACTGAACTCAGCCAACAAGCCTGCACGCGTCAAACCACGGTCCAAAGCCCCAATCCAGAAGTCATACCCAGACTGATCGGCCTGACGGTCAAGCACATTGGCATAGAGCAAATCAACAAACTGCTCGTCGGTGGGATTGGCCCCATACATCCGGATGAATTCGGCACTAGTGATGAACTCCTGGGCAACAGCTTCCAAGCCCATCCCTGCATCCATGTTCTTGATCCAGAAACCCAAGCCAGTTAAGTCTGGTTGGCGATCAAACGCTGCTTTGTAAATCCGATAAGCTTCGGCTGCGATGCCATCAATGTCTAAGGCAAGTGTGACGTCTGAGAACTGCAGGCGTTCGACGCCCACCAGGCGGTCGGTGTCGTCACGAGCCGTCACAGAATCAGTGACGATGTATCCAGACGTTGTTGTACCGTCTTGCAGGCGCCCATCCCAAATACTTTCTGACCAGACAATGGTGTATTCAGAGAACTTACCTCTGTAGATAGCCGTATCAATTCCAGCCTCCCCGTAAAACTCATCGTCGTACTGAGTCGACCCATATCCAATAAAAGTGTCATTACCATCGCCACCGCGGATACCGTCGTTGTCATAATTGTCATGACGCATCGGTGAACCGGCGAAATAGTCATTACCGTTGAGCAAGGACGTATCAAATGCGTAGCCACCATTTCCGAGATTCCAAGCTTGCACAGAGGTTCCAGCGGGAAATATTCTTTCACTCTGAGGTAAGTCGTTGAGCCAAACGTAGAGCGAGTCAATGGTTCCGGTTACATCTGAAAAGCTGTCAATTGTCAGTGGTGCGGTGAACTCAAAATGACCCCGAATTTCCCCATAAAGGCGATTTCCTTGGCTCTGCGCCGTTAACGTGATCAAGTTCTTATCTGCCTGACCCACTGTTAGCGTTAGAGAATCACTGTCTTCGGCAGACGGCAAGTTCCAGACATTATCTGTACCAAATGCCTTCCATACAAAGTTGTAAGCCGCCATTATCAATCCGCCTTTGTGTTTTTAATACCACTAACCCACAAACGCCACGTACTGAATCCCGTCTTCAATTAGCGGCGCGACGTTGGCCACGTTCTCCCTGGACTCACTGAACTCAGCCAGCAAGCCTGCACGCGTTAAACCACGATCCAACGCACCAATCCAGAAGTCATACCCAGACTTATCGGCCTGACGGTCAAGCACGTTGGCATAGAGCAAATCAACAAACTGCTCGTCGGTGGGGTTGGCCCCATACATCCGGATGAATTCGGCACTGTTGATGAACTCCTGGGCAACAGCTTCCAAGCCCATCCCAGCATCCATGTTCTTGATCCAGAAACCCAAGCCAGTCAGATCTGGTTGACGATCAAAGGCTGCCTTGTAGATCCGATAGGCTTCGGCTGCAATGCCATCGATGTCCAAGGCAAGTGTGACGTCTGAGAACTGCAGGCGTTCGACTTCGACCAAAGCGGTTGCATCATCACGTGCGTTTAACCTGTCAGTCACGACATAACCTGTAGCGTTGGTGCCATCACGTAAACGGCTATCCCAAATACTGCTTGACTCTTCAATCAAGTATTCGCTTATCTTGCCCCGGAAGATTGCTGTGTCAATCCCCGCCTCACCGTAGAACTGATCCCAGCCCGGGGCCGCACCATAGCCGATAAAGGTATCGTTGCCATCACCCCCACGAATGCCATCATTCGAGTTAGCATGCGGCAACGGTGATCCCGCAAAATAGTCATTCCCGGTGATGAGAGCCATTTCGAGGGCATACCCGCCTTTGAATAACATCGACATGGAAATACCATCAGGGTATTGCTCTTCTTGGGTCAAGATCTGGTCTTCGTAGATTTTTAATGTGCGAGGGCTTCCACCCACGTCACCCAAGTTATCAGCAGTCAAAGGGCCCGAATAAGTAAAGTCACCCCCGAGAACAACACGCGCGGTATCGCTAGAATCCGAGACATCCAAAACGATTTGAGTTCGATCGTAAGATATCAGTGTGAACGCCTCATCGATCCCGTCGTCGAAAGGGAAAGTATTCCAGATAGAGTCCGCGCCATAGATCTTCCAAACGTAATCGTACTGCTCCATCATCAAGCCCCTGTAGGGTTTAAATATTTTTTAACTCATGTAGGCCGTGTACTGAATCCCGTCTTCAATCAACGGAGCCACATTGGCCACGTTCTCCTTTGACTCACTGAACTCAGCCAGCAAACCTGCACGCGTCAAACCACGGTCCAAAGCCCCAATCCAGAAGTCATACCCAGACTGATCGGCCTGACGGTCAAGCACATTGGCATAGAGCAAATCAACAAACTGCTCGTCGGTGGGATTGGCCCCATACATCCGGATGAATTCGGCACTAGTGATGAACTCCTGGGCAACAGCTTCCAAGCCCATCCCTGCATCCATGTTCTTGATCCAGAAACCCAAGCCAGTTAAGTCTGGTTGGCGATCAAACGCTGCTTTGTAAATCCGATAAGCTTCGGCTGCGATGCCATCAATGTCTAAGGCCAGCGTGACGTCCGAGAACTGCAGGCGTTCTACACCCACCAAGCGATCTGTATCATCACGAGCCGTCACGGTGTCAGTGACGATGTATCCGGAAGTCGTCGTACCATCACGCAAACGTCCATCCCATATATTGTCTGACCATTCGATGGTGTATTCAGAAAACTTTCCCCGATAGATGGAGGTATCTATACCCGCCTCACCGTAGAACTCATCGTCATACTCTGTTGAACCGTAACCGATAAAAGTATCGTTACCATCGCCGGCTCGAACGCCGTCACTATCATCAGGATGACGAAACTCAGACCCTGCAAAGAAGTCGTTTCCGCCTAATAGCGACAATTGGAAGGCGTAATCCCCTTTGATAAAAGGAATCACGTCTGTACCGGCGGGCAGACGCTCTTCAAAATGCAGTTGATCTTCTCGATAAACAGTGAGTGAATCAGCGGTACCATTGAAAGTGTCCAGTGCAGGCGTTGGGACGCCTTGGAATTGAAAATTACCGCGAACTTCAAATACAAAACTAGTGCCCTGAAAGATCACTTCGGATACGATGGTTTGTTGATCGTATGATCTGACAGTAAACGAGAGATCAGCGGTATCCGGTGCCAGATTCCAGGCAGACGAAGTACCGTATGATTTCCAAACGTAATCGTATTGATCCATATTTGTCTAGGTGAGCAACGATAGGGTTATTTGGCTATCCAAACCAATCACAATCGCATCTGCAATGACCGCACGGTCATATTTCGACTGATTGGTAACTATTTCATAGTTGGCAAGAATAACCTATCCAAAGAACGGTGTGTAGAAAATTCCGTTAGCAATCAAAGGCTCGACGTTTACCTGGTTTTCTGGGGACTCGCTAAACTCTGCTAGCACCTGGGCACGACTGACGCCACCGTTCATGGCATTGATCCAGAAGTCATATCCCGACTGATCCGCCTCGCGCTGCAGGACATTCTCATAGAGCAGATCAATGAACTGCTCATTTGTCGGATTGCTCCCGTACAACTGCTGAAACTCAGTGCTAACCAAAAAGCCCTGTGCCGCTTCGGTCAGGGTGACACCAGCGTCCATGTTTGCAATCCAGAAGCCCAATCCCTCGGCGTCAGGCTGACGATTAAAGGCGGCTTTGTATATGCGGTAGGCCTGCCCTGCAACTCCATCGGTGTCGAGCGCTAAATCCGCGTCATGGAATCGGAGCCGTTCGATGCTTTCGAGCACATCGACGCCATCCCGAGAAACCGCAATCGAATCAGTTACTTGCAACAATCCATCATCGTTAATCTGTGCACTGTACTGACCTGCGCTAGCGGCATACACCGCGTAATCCAGGCCGGCCCCACCCGAAATGGTGTCATTGCCGGGACCGCCAACTAGCGTGTCGCTACCATCCCCACCAAGCAAGGCGTCGTTACCCGACAGGCCGTAGATGAGATCATTGCCGCCCTCACCAATTAGACGATCGGCGGCCGATGACCCGCGCACCAGATCATTACCTTGCAAAGCTGCGCTTTGCAGTAAGGCATGATTGCCTTGGACTAGGGCTTGTTGAACCGCGGCTCCATCGAAGCTCACACCGCGCACCTGTACTTCGAGTGATGAACCCTTAAATAAATCGTAGCCATCCACCACTCCACTGACGATCCCATCATCGCTATAGGTGAAGTTACCGAGATACACGCCGGCATTACCTGTGCCTTGCAATCCGAAGTAACGGCTTTGGGCCACTACAAATTCTCCGGTCCAGGTGGGAACTGTGCTCATGTCGACTGCTTGAAAGTAGGTGAGTTGTGCCATTGAAAAGTCCATCTAATTGTTGATTTACGCACTTAATAGAGCCGTTATGGAGGTTTTGGTTCCAAATCTGTAACTGCCTCCAATTCCTTATTCGACCACAACTAGGCATAGGCAATCATCCGGTATCGCCACTTACCAGCGCGCCAAGGGAAAAATTCACATGATTTGGATACACCTACTTACGATCGGAGTCAGGAGTTTGTGCCGTCTAACAATCAAGTGGCAAGATCGCCAAGCCATCACGAATATGCATTTAGGCGGTACTTCTGGCAGCGAACGATTGCCTATTACCCCGACTCCCCATAGGGTAGATACACAATGCCACCTGCAATTGCATCCTGCACGTTTGCAATGTTTTCAGCTGACTCACTGAAGTACGCTAACACGTCAGCTCGACTTAGTCCCTTGCTCATGACATCAATCCAGTAGTCGTAACCAGACTGATCCGGTTGGCGATCGAGCACATTGGCGTACAGTAAATCTACGAACTGCTCGTCACTGCTTGATGCACCATAACGAGTTTCGAACTCAAGGCTCTGGACGAACCCCATGGCAACCGAAGACAGCGACGCCCCCTGATCCATCTGAGCAATCCAATAACCCAGACCGCTGGTATCGGGTGCACGGTCAAATGCGGCTTGATAGATGCGATAGGCTTGACCAGAGATCCCACTGATATCTAGCGCTACGTTCACGTCCGTAAAACTCAACCGCTCGATACTCTTGAGTGTGTCGCTATCTGAGCCGGCGCTAGTCACTATCCATTCATCGTCGCCTCGACGATCAATGGTAACCATTGCGAAACTGACCCTGTAGGCAGCTGTATCTAGACCTACGCCACCATCCAGTGACAGATTTGTGCCCGTAACATCAAATAAGTCATCACCCGCATAACCCTTGATGTCAGTGCCAACGCCAGCAGCATTCAATCTTTCGCTGGCATCACGATACAGTGCATTGATGACAGCGGTGACTGGCGTGCCATCCTGTTGCATCACAAATAATTCGGGTCCGCTGTCAAACGTATCAATGACTCGGATGTACTCAGTCGTTGTGAGCAAGCCAGGCAGCGTTAAGCCTCTTGCGCCCGCAGCACTCAACTGCACAAATTGCTGGCCATCGACATTGCGAAACATCTGAGGGGCCAAGTTCCAATCTGCACCCGAACGATTGGCTGTTCCATTCCAACCATTGAGAATGATGTCTTGATAGCCATCACCGTCAAAGTCAACGATCTCGAACTCGCGAAACTGCAGCTCAGAAAACGACCAAGCGTTGCGAGCCATCAGCTCGCTCGTCACTCGCTCAAGGCCACCGAGACCATCGTTCTCATAAATTTCTAGTCCGTTCCCCGTATAGCGTCCCTGCAAATTGCCATACTGTCCCTCGAACGACAGCACCAAATCGAGGTCACCATCCAGATCATAGTCAACTGGCACGACACGAGTGGCGCCCATACTGTTAAATAAGCCATCGCGCGGCATCACGGACGCCACCCGATAGTCACCCGAGCCTGAACGCTCTAGCACCCGAATGGCACCCCAGTCAGGATTGCCCTCGTGATGCAGGTAGTTCACCTGAATAACCTGATCTGCACCGGCGCCTTTGATGTCGGCTAGCGCCACAGCACCAGAGCCCCATGATTGAGAAATCACAGAAGCAAACCCTCGATCTTGCACAAAACTGCCATCGGCTTGTTGCAGGTAAGCGTGTAAGTCGACATAAACTCCACCTTCCTTTACGCCCATGTGACTGCTGACTACATCAACACGACCATCACCATTCAAGTCCCCCGTATCAACAGCATGATTAAACGCACGGGTATTTGATACTTGCTCGAATACAAAGCCATCGCCTCGGTCTGTTGCGACCCAGACATGCCCAAACGGCCATGCCTGATAACCACCGTCAGCATATTCCGCACCATGATCCACCACCACAAAACTAGCGGTACCAGCGCTGCCATCACTGATTACCGCAAAATCTCTGGCGCTCCCCATGGTCACGTCATTCAATATCCGAGACAACTCAAATCCACTATCGCTTGAGCGTACATACTCAAGCCCCGGCAGCTGCGGATCCCGATAAAAAAGGGTGGGAAAGACATAAGCGTAATCACGACCGTCTGATCCGGTCACAAACGCAGTGCCCCCCGGCTGGAACGGTAAGCCCTCCAGAATGTTCTGCGCGTCCACAGATGCACCAGACAAATCAGGGGTCGCACCGCGAATCACATTGACATTAAAAGATAAGTTTGTGTCGGTTATCATGGCAGCGCCTAGCTAAAAAAGGATAGATACTGAAACTTGCAATCTGAACTATCACATTCTAGCCAGGCGAGATCCACCTTAAAACGCCCAATCCACCACCGTGGAGATACCACCCGCAGCAGAGAACACACCCTTGACCGTGTCATTGCCCCACATCTCGGGCTCACCCGCAAAATCCACTGCTACCTGAGCGCGCGCCGCACCGCTTTGTAGTTGTTCAACCCACCAGTTGCGACCCTCGCCTTCGGGATCACGACCCAAGCCCTGCGTGTAGAGCTGATCGACAAAGGCTGCATCCGACAAATTAGGTTGCTCTTGACTGAGCACATCGACCATGTGGTTGGCCATCGCAAGTTCCGACCCGCCTTTTGCTAAAAAGTCTGACCAATGGTTCAAGCCCTCTTTGTCTGGCGTTGGACGGTTTAGCACCATCTGATACATCACACCTGCTTTCAGGTCGTTCATATCGAAATAAGACAGGGGGTTGTAGGTCGATACCAGTCCGGGTGCCAAGGCGAGTTTGTCACCGCCCGGTTCAATCGACACAACCGTGACACCCGGATTCGTCACAAAGCTCGTGATGCTGCCATTGTCGTTGGTTGAATAAATATCGTAGACCGTCTGCAATGACGAGCCTAACTCCCCAATCACTAATTGGTACCAACCAATATCTCCATCGGCTACCGGCACATTGTCAATGAACAAGAACCCATCCAGACCAGAGGTACCCGCATTGGTAATCGTGAAATCACTGTTCATGACCCAGGATGACCATGGATCGGATTTGGCATCCGATGTGGCTAGGTCATACGTCACAAACCCATCTGCACCCGCTTTCTCACTAGACGGTGCATACACACGAAATGTCATCGGATAGTTCGCATCGGGGTGATACTTCCCGCCCAAGCGCGTATCAATTTGCAGCAAGTTCCCGACACCCGCGCCTGCAAAATCATCAGCAGGTTGGTAGTACCAACTGTTGGGTGGCGTAGTGGTCGGTGCAAGATAGCCCGTCGGGCTTTCGTTAAAACCCGATGGTGGGTTGGACGTCGCACTTGGCGTGGAGCCATTGGCAAACACATTGATGTCTACACTAGCTGCATCCTGTGTACCCGTCCAGAGATTAGGCGCAGGCGTCACACCGCCTACAGCCAACAAATCAGAGAACGTGTAGCCATAGGGATTACCGAATCCCGCAATCGCACCGGCATACTGATCATGGGTCGCATTAGGCAATACATTATCAACACTGATGGTTGTGACACCCTGTGCCTTTGCTGCCGCCGCCTCATAGTTATAAAGCTGTGACCAATTCCAACTATTGGACAGAGAAATCTTCGCTACACCAGGCCCACCATTGATTGCCGTATCCGTGGTGTGCGGGTTGGTATATGTGGCACTAGCGCCCCACAGTCCGGCATCAAAGCCAGACACCAAATACGACTTCACAAACCCATTTGCGTCATTGGCAAACGTCGGCGCATAAATCGCATTTTGTAGATCAGCATACGAAACAGTCACTGTCTCCGTATTCGATCCTGGCAACCCAGGAAACAATGGCTTTAATACAAAATCGGCATTCTCATCTTTGCCTTGAACACTCAATTGATACAAGTTCAACGTACTGGCATTAAAGAAATACTGCGACTTCACGCCTGCCGCGACACGCGGGTTAGAAACCAGATCATTCAGGTACGGTTGCCACACATCGGTTGGCCAAAGATCTGCATTAGCGTTAGGCCCCAAAATCATCGGGACATTCGTGCCCGCACCTTGCACGGCTGCAGCCGGCATCGCGTCGATCATGGTTTGCAGGCTGACCTTGAACCCAGACGAACTAATCGTGCCGGCTGGCTGGCCGTTGACATGCACCGCCACATTGGGTCCGTAGTTGTTCAGAGCCGATATATCGATCTGGTCAAACACTGACGGTGTCAAGACCGCCTCAACCAACGTGAAGCTGTATCCAGATGCCAGGGCATTGGCAGTCGTGATATTGGTCTTGTCTGACAGGATGCTGCTCAGATCGCCCGCAGTCGAGTCAACCGACTGCATCACCACAAAGTAGTTTGACGGATACACGCCAGGCTCATTTGATCCTTGATTAACCGTCGCTTGGACAACGCTTGGAAACGCGCCGTTCTCCAACAAGGAAATGACGTTGCTGCTGGTACCGGTCTGCCCATTAACGGGCACCGGGTTACCGCTCTGGTCAAAAGCCGCGAAATAAATATTGCTGTAATCCGATACCGAGATGGCCGGATCTAGATTCAAGTTAAATGTCGTGGTTGCCATGGTGCTTTACCTCCTGACTAGACCGAAGCAGCGCTGCATCTGTCGCATACACAACGCACTGACGACTGAACACTGGTTTCAGGCTATACCCATTGGTAGCATCGGGCAAGCGCCTTCATCACAAAATAGGCCATCTGATTGTTGACACAGACGGTTAGAATCAAGGCATTGATCCCTATAACCAAGGCAAACTTTATGACCGACTGGACCGCTGGCTATGTAGCTGACATTGGCTACACCTATGGCTACTACACTGAACTGAACCCTTTGCGCGCCCGCCTGGCCTTGATTCAATCCGGCATTGCGCCACCAGCGGCCAACGGCGCGTCTTGCGAACTGGGATTTGGCCAAGGTGTCAGCGTGAACATGCACGCGGCAGCGACCGCTTCTTCATGGTGGGCAACCGACTTTAATCCTAGTCAGGCGGGATTTGCCCAGTCGTTGGCACAACACTCCGGTGCCGCCGCACAGCTGTCGGATGAAGCATTTGAAGAATTTTGTAACCGCGACGATCTGCCCATGTTTGATTTCATTGGCTTGCACGGCATCTGGAGCTGGATATCAGATGACAACCGCGCAGTAATCGTCGATTTTGTACAAAAACGGCTCAAGGTCGGTGGTGTGCTCTATATCTCCTACAACACACTACCTGGCTGGGCGGCCTTTGCCCCGATGCGTCACTTGATGACCCATCACGCCAGCGTCGTCGGTTCTAGTGGCGCCGGCATTGTGTCGCGTATTGACGGTGCGATTGATTTCGCAGAAAAGTTACTTGCGACCAACCCATTGTTTGCCAGAGCCAACCCGCAAGTTGGTGAGCGGATCAAGAAACTCAAAGAACAAAACCGTCACTATCTGGCACATGAATACTTCAACCGTGACTGGCACCCCATGCACTTCGACACGCTGATGCAATGGCTTGAGCCCGCCAAGGTTCAATTCGCAGGATCAGCGAACTATCTGGACTACGTTGATGCGCTAAACCTCTCAAAAGAGCAACAAGAACTGCTCGCCAGTATCAGCGATCCCATGTTCAAGGAAAGTGTGCGTGATTTCATGATCAACCAGCAGTTCCGTAAAGATTACTGGGTCAAAGGCAAACGCTCACTATCGGCTCTCGAGCGCTTGGAAGCATTGCGCCAAGAAAAAGTACTACTGACCACCCCACGCGCTGATATTGCACTGAAAGCCACAGGCTCACTGGGCGAGGCGACGCTCACCGAATCGATCTACAACCCGATTCTTGATCTTTTGGCTGACCATCAGGTCAAATCCATCGGTGAACTCGAGCAAGCACTGGCCAAACAAAACGCCAATGTCAATCTAGGACAGCTGTTGCAAGCCATTTTGGTGTTAGCCGGTCTGGGTCATGTTTACTCGGCTCAAGATGATGCGACCGCCACGAAAGCCAGTAAACAGACACAAGCACTAAACAAGCACCTGATGCAACTAGCCCGCAGCAGCCAGGACATCACCGTTCTGGCCAGCCCGGTCACGGGCGGTGGCCTGCCAGTGAGCCGCTTTGGGCAACTGTTTCTTCTTTCACTCGCTTCGGGCAAGAAAGAGCCCAAACAGTGGGCCGAGGATGCCTGGCACTGGCTCGAGATCCAAGGGCAACGTTTACTAAAAGAGGGTAAGACCTTGGAAACCAAAGAAGACAACCTGAAAGAACTGACCGAACAGGCGCAAACCTTCGCAACCAAACAGTTACCTATCCTGAAGTCAGCCAAGGTCATCTAACACCCTCGCCAGCAACCTAGCCATCCATATCCACCCCATTTAAAGAGATTTTTTCTCTCTAAATGGGGTGGATATTTGTTTTCATGCGATAATTGGCGCCTCAAAGATAATTTTTCCGTTTAAAAGCGATGATCATCAGCTTTACCGTCGAGAATTGGATGTCGTTTCGGGACCGGGTCACGTTTTCCATGGTGGCCAGTCGCGAACGTCAGCATGGCGACCGATTGCCCAAACTGGCCAAATACAACACCCGTGTGCTGCCGTTGGCTGCCATTTATGGTGGCAACGCATCGGGCAAGACCAATTTCTTCAAAGCACTTAATTTCGTCAAAACACTTGTGGTCAAGGGAACCCAACCCGACAGTTACTTGGCAGTTGACGGCTTTCGGTTGGATGAGGTCAGCACCGACCGTCCATCTCACTTTGCCTTGGAGCTTCTCATCGATGACATCATTTATGAGCTGTCCTTTACGGCCAACCGCAAAGTAATCCTCGAAGAAAAGCTGGTGATGATCACAAGTACCAGCGAACGAGTGCTATACGAACGACTAGGTGAAGCCATCCGTTTCGACGCATCATTAAAAAAAGACCAATTTCTGCAATTTGCCTTTAAAGGCACTCGCAGCAATCAGCTGTTCCTGACCAATTCAGTCTCACAGAAAGTTAACAACTTCCGGGGTGTCTACGACTGGTTTAAGGACACACTGGACCTAGTGGCACCAGACTCACGGTTTGAGCCGTTCGAGCAATTCCTAGACGACAGTCACCCGCTTTACAGCACAATGAATGAACTGCTGCCACAACTGGACACTGGAATCACTCATCTGGGTGGTGAACAAATACCCTTTGAGAATATTGCTCTGCCAGAGGCAATGAAAGTTATGTTGCAAGAAGAAATCAAAGAAGGCATGACGATTCGGCTGATGTCCGACAAAAATGATCGATTCGTCTTTACCCGCAAGAGCGGTGAACTCACCGCCCAAAAACTAGTCACCTTCCACCCTAAAGCCAATGGAGCCCTTGCTAAATTTGAGATCAGGCAAGAGTCCGATGGCTCGCAACGAGTCATCGATTTGCTGCCCGCATTTCTTGAGCTCGCAACGCCCGGGTCAAAGAAGGTGTTCGTGATTGATGAGCTCGATCGCAGTTTGCATACGCTGCTAACTCGCCGGCTGCTGCAAGCGTATTTGGCAAGTTGCAGTGCCGGTTCAAGGTCACAACTGTTGCTCACCACCCATGATGTACTTCTAATGGATCAAGATTTGCTTCGTCGCGATGAAATGTGGATTGCCGAACGCAAGTCAGATGGCGCATCAATATTAATGTCATTTGCTGAGTATAAAGATGTGCGCTACGACAAAGATATTCGCAAAAGCTACCTGCAAGGCAGGCTAGGTGGTATTCCACAGTTGCTGCTCGGTGAGCATCTTCTAAAAAACACAAAGTAAACGCCTGCAAGAGGTTTACCGCTTGACGACATCACGCAGAAAATTCCAGCGCCCACTTGGTGTGCGACGTTACAAAAAATTATTTGTCATCGCCACAGAAGGCACCAAAACGGAACCGATCTATTTCCGCATGTTCAATGATGATGCACTTATCGTGCGCATTAATTGCTTGAAAGGAAATGTAGGCAGTGCGCCCCTCAAAGTCTTAAAAAGAATGACTGATCACCTACAACGCGAGAACCTCCGGCCCTCAGACCAAGCATGGCTGGTTGTAGACAAAGATCAGTGGACCGAAGACCAGCTAGGTAAGTTACACCAATGGTCGCTGAAACAGAGGAATTATGGATTTGCATTAAGCAATCCAAAATTTGAATACTGGTTATTGTTGCACTTTGAAGAAGGAATCGGGGTCGCTTCGTCCCGCGATTGCACGGAACGACTCAAACGCTGGCTGCCAGATTACGATAAAGGGCTAGACACAAGAAAAACTGGCCGTCCACAAATCAACGCAGCGATTAAGCGGGCCAAAATACGCGATCATCAAACATGCGAAGACTGGCCCAGATCATTCGGACAGACAACGGTTTATCGCCTTGTAGAGAACATCCTGAATACCCATGTTGAGCAAGCCGCATAATCACCCAGGGGTTTCCAGCACGCGAGCGTAGACCGCCAGCAAAGTCTCTTGTAGGCCTTGCACTGCCCGGGGTAGATCCATCAGACTTGAACCTTGCATGCGTGCCCGCAGTCCTGCTCTCATCGATTTCAAGGCCTCGGTATCGCTAGCCAGTTCAGTCGCGATTCGTACATAATCATCCGCATCCGAAGCAGCCAGTGACTCCAAACCCATCGTTGTCAGGAATGCCCGCGTCTGACGACTAACGACCGAAGTCTGCGGCCAGGTCACTACGGGCACACCCATCCAGAGCGCCTCACAACTGGTCAGCCCACCCGTAAAGGGAAAGGGATCAAGTGCGATATCAATATCGCCATATTCCTTCAAGACATCAACATGAAACCCTGCACCACGTAGTTCAAGGCGAGACGGATCTATACCTCTGGTCGTAAATGCCGCTCTAATTGATTCACGCAATGCCTCATCATTGAACGTGCGCCATTTCAGTACCAAGCGGGCGTCTGGCACCATGGCTAATACCTTTGACCAAACTTCAAATACTTCCGGATTCAATTTAGCGCTGTTGTTAAAGCATCCAAACGTGATGTAACCATTTTGCGTAAACGGCAGATCACTGACCTCTTTGGGTGCCCAAGGTACGCTGCCATAATAAAAACGTCCTGATGGCAGTAACTCGATCGGCTCAACAAAGTGCTGTTTGGTGCCTGATGTGACGTGCCATTGGTCGAGCAACACGGCGTCAATATATTCCAACCCCGTCGTCGCAAAATACCCCAACCAGCTCACCATCACCGGTGCCGGCCTAAGTGCAAAGGCCGTTAAGCGTGATCCTGCCGTGTGACCAGACAGATCAATCAGAATATCAATCTCATCGTCCTGAATCTGCTTGGCAAGCACCGCATCATCCATAGCGGATACATTGCGCCACTGACAGGTTGTTTTGATCAGCTTGCTGACCCAGTCCTCATGGGCTCGGGCGTGATAGGCAACCACTGGCCAAGTCTTACCCAATTCACGCAGGATGTCTTTGACGAACAACCCAACCGTGTGTTGGCATAGATCAGCTGACACCACGCCGACTCGTGGCACGCGGTCAATCAAGGGTTGAACCGGTGGCCGTGGCTGGTGACCACCAGCACGCGCGATCGCCCACTGACCCCAGGCCATCGCTTGCTGGTAGCGATCGTAATCAGAAGCGTCAGGGTTGTACTGCTCTGCCACCAACGCGTTGCGTCGTAATACTTCGCTATCAGGCCATTGCGCGACCAAGCGTTGATAAATCTTGCTCGCCTGCCCATGCTCACCCACATCAGTGGCCACTCGGGCCAACCCCGCCCAAGCTGCCAGGCTCTCGGGCTCTGACTGCAAGACCGCTTCGTAGTAGTGCCGCGCATGCGTTACAAACCCGTATTCAATACACAGACCTGCCGCTTGCAACAAGATATCTGGAGAAGAGTTGGTCTGGGTCGCCTGCGCCAACATCGATAGCATCTCGGCAGATTGCCCTTGGCGTGCATGCTGCGCAGCGAGAAACAAGGTGTGGGTAGGATCAGACATCAACGATGGTATTCCACAAGACTAGACGCGACAGTGACCTTACCTAAGCGATATTAGCGTTAACTAACTTTTTGTGAGTGTGAAAACTGTAGGCAATTGCAAGGTTTTGCAAGGTTAGCGCAGTATGGTTTGTTTTTTAGCATCAAAACTTCCAAAGGCACTCTCATGGCTATTGTCTACACCCAACTGGCTGACCCCCTACTCAATTACCTGAGTTCCGTAGAAGCAGACACCAGCGGTACATCGGCTAGCCTGAGTAACAACTTGGCACTATCAGCTGATTACTTCAACAGCCAGCCACAGATACTGACAGCTAACTTCGGGTTTGATGGTTACATGGGCGTACCAGGTTTGCTTGGCACGGGCACCAACGCCCAAACCGCCGCCTATCAGTACGGCGTCTCTTATGAAGCCATTGATCCGGCACTCGGTGCGCCAGCCCGTGCCTATTACTCAGCGGTCGGGTCAGCTGCGTTTTTAGCGACCTACGGTGTGCCCGCCAATTTGCTAGATACGATTCCTGTGGTGTTTAGCCATCCCGTGTTGGGCACATCACTGAATCCCGAGGATTTCAGGATTGAACTGAACACCGGTGAGTTTGTCACCCCGATAGCGGCTAGTTTCTTGCCAAACGTTGAGTTTAACGAACGCCAGACTGTTGTCATTACCGGTGATTGGGGTAATCGCTTGCAACCGAGTGATCCAGACGCCCTGTATCCGGTCAGTGTCAGCATCGTTGATGATGGCACCCCTTTGCAACTGATCACCAAGTCAGGGCTGGTTTCAGCCGTCGGGTTCACCGTGGCAAGCGCCAACCCCTACGTACAAGGCAATGGTCCCAGAATATTGTCAGCAAAACTTGATGCCTACACTGATCTTGGCGAAGGCGCGCCGGCCTGGTTAACTGCATCAACCACCAACAGTGGCTCTGATCTCTATGGCGATCAAGCCATGTATCGGTTGCGCATCTATACCAGTGCTGGATTCTCGCCTGACGGTATTGCCAGCCTCACGCCTGATGACTACTCGAAGTTCTTTCAGATGAAGGCACTTGATCAGAACGGCAACGAAATCATGTTGCTGGAATCTGGTGTGGATTACACCATCGCGGGTTACGGTACGGTCCGAATCCTCGGTATTGCCGATACCGGCCCGGCACAAGACACCTATAACGCTGCGTACGTGGAAGACCACGACAACCAGTACGACATTATCTTAAGTGGCGATGCGGCAGCCATTGCGCAACTGCAAACCATACGCATGCCGTCTAGCGGTGACTACTCACCGGTGTACAACCCCGGCGGTCCAGGTAATGACCCTGAGAACAACCCACCCGTGCCGTTTACGGTACCAAGCTCGGATCAGACGGTAGCCATTACGCATGATTTTGACGATGGCGCATTCGTCTCGTATGTCGAAGTCGATGGGCCTGTGGTCCGTAACACCTTGACTGGCCAACCCATCGGTGCCGACTGGGGTTTGGCTGTCGATGATCTGAGCACTGGCCATCAAATCCATCAGTACATCGATCCAGATGGCAAGATTTTTTATGCGTCGTTTGAAGTGAGCCCGATCTACGACATCCGTCTCACAGATAGCAACCCCAGCACCAACTCTAGAGTGACCGATGATCAAATATTTGGGTCAGATGCCATCAACACCGTCACATTTGCGGGCAGCTTTGACCAATATGTCAGAGCCGGTAACTTACAAACGCTGTCCTCTGAAGACCAGGTGCCACTGCGTGATGCCGATGACAACTTGTTCGATGTCGAGCGTCTGATCTACACCGATACAGGGTTCGCATTGGACATTGAAGGCAACGCAGGGTTTGCGTATAGCTTGTACGGTGCCTTTGATCGTGCCCCTGATGTCGATGGCCTTGGATACTGGATCGCCAAGTTTGACCAAGGTGCAAGTCTGACCGACGTCGCGGCTGGCTTTATCGATAGCGCCGAATTCACGGCAGACTATGGCTCATCACCTACTAATACCAGCTACGTTGAAGATCTCTATCAGAACTTCTTTAACCGGCAAGCTGAAACTGAAGGTCTTGAGTTCTGGGTTGGTCTACTCGATGCAGGTCTACTCGATCAGGCTGATGTGATGGCGGGCTTTTCTCGGTCGGCGGAGTATCAAGCCATCATCGCCCCCGATATTGATAGCGGGATTCAGTACCAGATGTGGGTGGGATAGGCTCAAAGATTATCGATTTAAAGATAGTCGATGACATGCGAGCGGTTCGCTTGCGATCCGAAGAACGAGATTTTGCGTCTCAGATTCCGAATGGGATGGTCGGCGCTGTTCTGACTGCATGTCCGAAATGCTTATACAAATTTCGGACAAGAATTAAAAATTTTTACACCCTCAATCAGTGCCACACCAGCACGCAGAACGAGCAGCTCATCAATTGACCGTCAGGCTTATTCTGGCGGCTTAGGCAAGTGCTTGCGCCACGCGAGTCGCCACAGAGCCGCCAAACACAGTGCGTGCGCAGCGTTGTATGCAAGGTCAAATCGACTCTCGAGCGCTAACGTCAAGTTAGTAGCATCTCGCAGTCTAGCTAGTCCAGATCCAATCAAACCGGTGATTTCACTCTGATCGAGCGACTCCTGGCGCAATGGTTTGCCAGGGCCCAAGAGGTTTTCAAGTGAGGATATCTGCTTCACTACCATTAATCCAGATCTTCGGTTGCGCAAGGCCGAAAGTTTTTTGAAATACCCATATTGGGTATTTACAGCTGCGATCTGAGCTCGTCTTCCCTTTGGTCATCACACCGGCATGCGCTCGAGTGATGGGCTAACTCGATGCCCAGACCGTCCCATCAGCCGACTGTGTGCGCACCAAATCGATGCCGTAGTGATAGACATCGGGTCGATATTGCACCGAGATAAATTCAACTGGCTTGTCATGCACATCAAAGACTAGGCGCTCTGACAGCAGCAGTGCCGTGTTGTGTTCCACATGGAGCGATTTAGCGACTTCGCGGTTTGCTGGTACCGCTGAAATCAACTGTTGTGCACGCCCTATACGAAACCCGGCTTCTTCCAGCAAGGTCAATAGTGCTTTACTGGACATTCTCTTGACATCGATTTTCTTGGCCACTGACTGCGGTATGTACGTCACCGCATAAGAAAACGGTACCTCACCGAGATAACGCACACGCACCGTCCAAAGTACCTTTTGAGCGGGCTTGATTTGCAACTTGGCAGCAATCTCGGCACTGGCTGGCACATATTCACTGGCCAGCAATTGCACCGAGGTCTCAAGTCCCATGCGGCGATTGTTTTCGACGAGGCCTTCCACGGTGGCCACCACACTGGTTTGTGGTTTGTAGGCAGTCACGGTAGAGACCTTGCCTTGCTGCCGTTGAATCAGTCCACGCGCCGCAAGCTCCTGCAGTGCTCGACGTATGGTGACGCGTGAAACTTGTAACGACTGTTCTAGCTGGTGTTCACTGGGAAACACTGATCCGCGTTCAAATGTGCCATCCAGAATCCGGTCACGCAGGTGATTAAAAATCTGGTGATACAGCGGTTGCGCAAGCGAATTGTCGACGCGGAATTTTCGCCAATCGTTTTTTACATCTGGTGTCAGTCGTTGCTTACCACGTCGCATATATAAGTCCTGTCCAGACCAAATCGATCAACCATACAGCCCGGCATCATAGCGTTAGCTAAGCTGTTTGTAACCAGGCAAGTGATTACAGAGCTTGGTCACCAAAGATCACCCACAAAAAATACTTGCATGGCGATGTTTTACTTGTTACAACAAGTTAGAACAAGGGGTCGGCTCGACTGACTGACTCCGTAAAAAGAACCATCTCATTTTCCGGGGACGTAGCATGGCCGATCATTCGACCTACCCTGTCGGGTTACGACATAGCCCAGACAAACACCAACGCCTGCGCCAGGCGCTAAGCAACCCATCTATCCTGATGGCACCCGGCTGCTTTGACTGTATTACGGCCAAACTGGTAGCCAACGCTGGCTTTAGTGCTGGATACATCACGGGCTCTGGCGTATCGATGAGTGCGCTTGGCGCGCCCGACATGGGCGTGATCTCATTTGCTGAAGTATTGGAGCGCGCCATGCGCATCGCCGACAGCGTTGATATTCCGCTGATCTGTGATGCGGATACCGGCTACGGCGGACCAATCAACCTGATTCGCACCGTGCGAGACTTGGAGCGCGCCGGAGTAAGCGGTATCCAGATTGAAGATCAGGCCTGGCCGAAGAAGTGTGGCCATGAGCCTGGCCGCAAAATCGTGGATACTGACGAAATGGTCGGTCGAATCAAAGCAGCAGTCGATGCCCGCCATGATGATGACTTGGTCATCATCGCGCGTACCGATGCGCGTACAACCGAAGGCATTGAACGCGCCATTGAGCGCGCACAGCGTTACCACGAAGCCGGTGCTGACGTGCTGTTTGTAGAGTCCCCCGAAAGCGAAGCCGAGATGCGTCTGATTAACCAATCACTGACCGCACCGACACTGGCCAACATGGTCGAGGGCGGTCGCACGCCAGTGCTGCCAGCTACCGAGCTTGAAGGCATTGGTTACGCATTAGCGATCTACCCCAACTCTCTGACACGCATGATCGCCCATCAAGGGGCCGCGATGCTTCAGGTCCTTAAGCAAAGCGGTGCCACAGCGGGCTTTGCGGATCGCATGGTGAATCACCGCGGCCTTTGGGATCTGTTTGACTACCCAACATGGACTGAACTGGAAAATCGGTTCAGTAAGACCTGATGCAGTTTTTTGTGTGACATCGACAGCTGGACTTGTGAGGAGGTAACAAACATGAAGCTATTTGAACGGAAGTTGTTTAAGCAGCAAGCCGCACCCCTGTTGGCCGCGTTCGGCGTGGCATGTGCGCTGACTTTGGGCGGGACTGATGCGCAAGCGCAATCCAAGCAGCTCTCGATCGGTGCAACTAGTCAGGCATCCTCTTTGTATGCCTACCACGTAGCAGTTGCTCAATTACTCAATGAGAAGCTGCCTGGCGTAAACATCACCGTGGTGGAAACTGGCGGCGGTCTAGACAACATGCGTCGTTTAAGCCAAGGTCAAGTCGATTGGGGCATGATGGCTGAGCCAGATCTGTTTGAGTACTACAAAGGCTTGGGGCCATTCGAAGGCAAACCCAATCCGAATTTCAGAACCTTCTGGCTGACAACTGCCTTGGCGTATTTCCCAGTGGTGGGTGCCGACTCTGGCATTAACTCAATTGCAGATCTGAATGGCAAGCAATTCAATGGCGGCGGTCGCGGTTCCGGTACGGAACGGGCCACTGTTGAAGCGTTTGACGCATTGGGCATCAAACCCGATTGGTTTAGAACTGGCATGGGTGATGCCGTCACTGCATTTAAGGACCGTCGCATCGTCGGTTTTACCAAAGCCGGACCACCAGCTTCACCCGATAGCGCCATTCTCGATGCACAAACGGCCCGACCCATCAAGATCCTGAACTGGACCGATGCAGAGATGGCCAAAGTCAAACAAGCCTATCCGCACTTTGACTTCATGGCAGTGCCTGATACCCCCTATAAAACCGGCCCGATGAATTTACGGGTGGTCTTTATCACCATGGGCACCACCACTGACATGAGCGAGCAACAAGCCTACGATATCTTTAAAACCATCGTCAACAACGTTGACACGGTTGCTCAGTCGTATCCAGCGGTCAAAGGACTCGATATCGCCAAGCAAACCATTGAGCGGGCGCAAACACCATTGCATCCCGGCGTAGTGCGCTACTTCCGTGAAAACGGTGTTGCTGTACCCGATCGTCTGATCCCCCCCGAGATGAAGTAAGGTAAACATGATGTGATGGCATCAGCTGGCGGCAGCGATGCTGCCGCCAGCATCTCGCAGACGTGACAACATCCCCATGACATTTCTAACACCAGCACGTCAGTCACTCATCACGCTGCTAAGTCTTGGGCTGGTGTTGTTTCACCTTTACACCAGTGCATTTGGCTCATTTCCCGATCTGATCCAACGTTCGATCCATGTCGGTGGCACTTTGATGCTGGCGTTTTGTTTATTCGGGTTTCATCGTCAAGACGCACGCCAACTGCCTTTGCGTTGGATTGATGTGCTGCTGATTGTCGCCACCGCTGCCTTCACCATTCATATCTTGGCTAGCTACGAGCGCATGATGGGATTTACCTTCCGGATGGAAACGCTCGACTACGTGCTAGGTGCACTTGCGATTGTGCTGGTGCTAGAGGGTTGTCGCCGTGTCATTGGCTGGACGATCCCATTGCTAGGCATCGCCGGTTTGGTGTATGCCTTGGCCGGGCCCTACCTGCCAGAGTTTATGGCCCATCGTGGACTCGATTTCCGCTTGGTCATTGAAGTGCTGTACATGTCGACCCGAGGCCTGTACGGCATGGTGACGGGGATTTCTGCCACGGTGATCGCCATCTTCGTGATCTATGGCGCAGTGTTACTGCGCACCGGTGGCGGCCAGACTTTTATGGATCTCGCCATTATTCTGGGTGGTCGTTCCATTGGTGGTGGCGCCAAAGTAGCCACCATATCGAGTGCATTTTTTGGGAGTGTGTCAGGGTCGGCTGCCGCCAACGTCGCTACCACCGGCGCCTTCACCATCCCCCTCATGAAAAAACTGGGCTACAAACCGGCGTTTGCCGGTGCGGTAGAAGCCGTGGCCTCCACGGGTGGGCAGATCATGCCGCCGATTATGGGTGCCGGTGCTTTCATCATGGCCGAATTGCTCGGTGTGTCGTACCTGTCAATCATGACCGCGGCGATTATTCCGGCGGTGTTGTATTTTGTGGGTTGTTTAGCGGGGATCCATTTCGAATCAAAACGCTTAGGTTACAAACCGGTTCCCGTTGAGAACCTACCGAAACTGAAAGAGGTACTGTCACTGCGGCGTGCAGGCCCGGTATTTAGCTCACTGGCTGTGCTAATTGGCTTATTGGTCAATGGCTACTCACCAGGCTTCGCAGCATTTGCAGCGACAGCGATTCTGATTGTGTTTTTTATGCTGGGAACACGATCCACCAAAGATCTTAAAGCCCGACTGACCGATCTGAAGCACGGCTTTATTGATGCGGGTGTCGGCTTGGTGGCGATTGCGGTGTTGATTGCTGGAGCGCAGATACTGCTGGCCATGATCAGCACCACCGGCCTTGGCGTGTCGTTTACTTCCGCCATCATCGGTTTAGGTGACAACAGTCTGTTGCTTTCCTTGCTGCTAGCCATGCTCGTAGCCATGTTGTTGGGCACTGGACTGCCCACGGCAGCGGCTTACTTGCTAGCGGCTGCCGTGGTGGCCCCAGCTTTGATCAAGCTCGGGGTTGAGCCACTGGGTGCCCACATGTTTATCTTTTACTTCAGTATCCTGGCTGGCTTAACGCCGCCCTTGTGCGCCACGGTCTTTATCAGTGCGTCGATGGCAGGGGCCAACTGGTTTCCCACCAGCTTATATGCCGTGCGTCTTTCCTTAGTTGCATTCCTGATTCCATTCGCGTTTGTGTTTCATCCGGAGATTCTGTTAATTGGTGACACCACAAACATTGTGGTATTTGGTCTGAGCGGTCTACTCGGTGTCGTGGTCATTGGGGCTGCACTAGCAGGCTATCTCACACACCCACTGAATGCGATGATGCGAACAGCACTGTTACTGGCTGCCGTCTTGCTGATTGCCCCGGGTATGGTTGCACCTCTAGTCGGTCTGGTATTACTGGTCGGTTTAATCGTTTGGCATCAGTGGCGAGCAAAGCCCGCCATTTGAATATTCATAAATTGATTGATTGTTTCAGAGAACACGGACTCAACATGATCGAAATTCACGGCAAACAAGTCTGCCAAACACTGCCCGAGGTGTTGGTACCCCATCAAACTGCTGTTGTCGCTATCGACATACAGAACGATTTCTTCTCTCCGAAAGGCGTGTTCGCAGCCGCCGGACGCGACATGTCATTGGCAAATCAGCACTTGCCCAACATGGTGAAGCTGATGCAAACCGCCCAGGCCAATGGAATTTTTACGGTCTTTGTGCGCCAACTCACCTTACCCGAGGGCAAAGGTGACAGCCCGGCCTGGCTAAGACTCAAGGTGCGTGACGGCAAAAGCCCCGATTACACACTAATAGGGTCATGGGGTGCCGAGTTCTGCGAGGGCATCAAACCCAGAGCCAGTGACCCTGTGGTCGACAAATTCCGACCCGATGCGTTTCACCGCACCAACCTTGATCTCATCCTGCGCTCTAACGGTATTCAAACCGTGGTGCTGCTCGGCGCCAACACCGAAGGCTGCGTGGAATCAACCGTGAGAAGCTGCGCCCACCACGATTACTACACCGTAGTGGCTGAGGATGCGGTGGCTAGCAGCAACGTGGCCTACCACGATGCTTCACTTAAACTCATGCGCAACCGATTCCTGGTGGGATCGACCAAAGAGATCCTGGATTGTTTGGTTGGCTAGGTCGGGTAATCACGCAAGAAACGTGAAATCCTGAGCATCTAACGCCCCAGTTATACCAGTCATGTTAATGACCGCATCGACATCTGCAATACCACCCACGTTGTCATTAATTATTAATAGTCGGTCAACTCCCGCATAGGCCGTTGTTAACGTAACATCGTAAATTTGTGCGGTTGAACTCGAAGAGGCCGCCTCTGTACCAGAAATCGCGCTTTGGATTTGCGCGAAAATATCGTTGATGTTATTAACTGTGACTGATCCACCCGCAATCGTCACTGCCGTCACGTTAGCGGTGCTCGATGCCGTAAAGGTGATCCCGGCGCCAAATGCATCAGCTCCAAGACCGAGATTTATCGAGTCACCCGAAGATTGACCAGCGCCATCAAAGTCAGTAATTGCGTCAACATTGCTCCAATCACTGTTCAGACCATTGTAATCATCTCCCTTGGTATGGCTGTTAGTTCCAATAACGAAAGTATCACTTCCCGCACCACCAGTCATCACATCCGCACCGGCGTTTCCAATGATCATGTCGTCACCGGCACCGCCGGTGATTATGTCGTCCGCAAAGCCCCCGGCATATGTACCATTCCCATTTGTTACCCCTGCGCCATTAATGGCGACAGCAGCCAAAGACTGAGATGCATTAACCGATCGAGAGTTGCTGTCATTGCCTGTAACGGTTGCCGTTGCACCGGTTTCTGTAGCTACTAGTGTGACTTCGTCTGACCCAATGACTGCGATTGCCACAGTTGAGCTTGCCGCATCGTGAGTGATGACGTCCGCACCAACGCCAGCATCCGTAATGACATTGTTACCAGCCCCCGCGTTAATGACATCCGCACCTGAACCACCACTGATAGTGTCGTTACCTGTGCCGCCATTGATCGAATCATCGCCCTGCCCACCAGCAAGATCATCATTACCTGCTCCACCTCTGATGGTGTCGTTCCCATCTAATCCGATGAGGGTATCATTCCCCTCAGCACCTGTCAGAGAATCATCACCATCGCCACCCGTAATGGAGTCATTACCATTCCCACCACGAATTATGTCGTTGAGGTCACCCCCAACTGCAGTTCGATCTCCCCCATCTGCTAGAGTAACGTCGAGAGCCACATTAGATTTATCTATGGTCAGCTGAACACCACTATCGTTCTTGATTGATATGACTGTATTTGTTGAGCCGAGTTGCGTAACTGTGAGGTCTGCAGTCGAACCTGCTGCTAAGGTCAGCCCAGTGAAACCACTCGTGAGATCTATCGCCTGAAGTGTGCCGCTGTAATCCATAATCTTGATTACATCTGCACCATTACCGAAATCGGTAATCAGGTCCTTATCAGTTGATATGCTGGCGCCATCAGTAAATTCGAACACATCATTGCCAGAGCCTCCAGTCAACTCATCCGCACCTGCCCCGCCCCGGATGGTGTCATTACCAACACCACCAAGAATTGTATCCCTACCAAAGCCACCTCTGATCTCATCGTCACCAGTACCACCGATTACCACATCGTTCCCTTCAAGTGACGTTGCGAACATACCGCTATCACCCAAAACGATGTAATCGCTTAAATCAGACCCACCCACTTCCTCAAAATTCTGAAGACTATCTCTCACCATCGCAATGGTAGAGGCACTAGCAGACGCAGCAAGATATCCTGCAGTACCTGCAGCCAAGTCTAAACCTGCTACACCTGCTCCACCACCGATGACCACACCACCACCCATGGCTGTCGCGATATCAGCTGCAGTTACCGCTGCACTGGACAAGTTAATGGCCATACCTGCAATACCCGTCAGGCCATGTGATGTATGACTTGTGACGTCCTTGTATGAGACTCTGTCAGTCCCGGCGCCTCCGTCCAAGTTATCAGCACCGGCTCCACCGGCAACCCAGTCATTCCCACCGCCGCCTTCGAGTGAGTCGTTACCTTGACCACCCGTAATTGAAAGGTTGTTAGTAACGTCACTTCCAACGGACAGGGTGTTATTACCCGTCGCTTGAGAAAAATCGAATGTTTCCACCACTGGCATTCGAATGACAGTGACATTGAATAAGTTGTCAATGTAAAATCCGGCGTCAAAACTATTAGTCCCACTACCAGTTACTCGCACGGTCTCGATAGAACCAGAGGGCAAAACAAAGTCATTCAAAATGACATGATTAGTGCCAGTCGTGTCTATAGTTAGCGTTTCAACCGCAGACTGGCTGTTGATGTAGGTCTCGTCGGTTGGAGACCCTGCATTTGAGAGAGCCACCTGTAACGTATCGGTCGTGCCAGTAACCAAACCATCTTGAATACCAATGTTGTACATCGTCTCCTTCGAGGAGTCCTTCACACCGTAGACGGTAGACAATAAACCCTTAGAAATTGTCACCGCGTTCGGGACACTGTCGTTATTCGCAATCCACGCCTGCCCAACGTTTGTCCAGTTTTCGGCATCGACAGTGACCGTACCGCCACTGGTATTTACAAAGTCAAACTCAAGGTACCCAACGTTGGAAAGCGTTGGTGCAACTGTCGGCGTGGTGCTTTCGATGTCAACATTGACACGCGAATAATTGGAAATACTATCGCCTGTCTGAAAGGTTCCATTTGGGGACTGTGCAATCACACCCGATACGATCGCCCCGTCCGAATTACCACTTAGCGTGTCTACTCCATTCGTTAGGCTGACATTCTGCGGACTGGGTGTAACCACAGGATCGGGGGCCGGGGAGTTATCGACAGGTGTTTCCACCACTTCAGGCTCTTCTACTGGATTGAGCTGTCGGAAGAGTGATTCACGAGCCACTCCCACGGATGCTGGATCAGTCGTCACATCATTAAAAGCATTTTGGATGACTTGCCCATCATTCGTACCTAGCTCGCTTGCCAGATACTTTGATATGTCCACTTTATTGCGCAACAGGGCTGTGTCATTCGGATTAATGCCAGCACCGCCACCAAATGCCAGGGCACCGATCAGATAAGCCACGTCAGTAAATGGTATTTGCCCGGTAACGATCTTTCCGCTCCAGAACGCAAGCCCATCAGGATCTGCATCTCGAGAAAACAAGTTTTGGTAGAGGCGATTGACTTGCTGTTCAGGTGTTAGATTTTGATAGATTGCTTCATATTCAGATGATTCACTCATCCAATCAACGATTTTTTTGATGGCAAGTGCATCTTCGCCGCTGTACAGCATAAGTGCCTCTAGAGCGCTCGTCCAATGCTCAAAGCCTTTAGCATCTGCAGCGCGTCCGAACAGCGCAATATAGAGAAAGGAAATGGTGTCACTTATTCCAGCGTTTCTAGTTTCCATCAAGTTTCCATCAAAAGTGATCCTGGTGGATCTTAAATAAAGCTCGCTTGAGCCAACTCAGGTGATTCCGACATCACAGTCTTTCTGCGAGAGGACGTGAGAGAACCGCGGTTTTCAACGTGTTTTGCTAGACCATACCAAGACTGGCGGTCAGAAACCTCTCACAACCTCTCACACCAAAGGCTAGATTGGCGATTTGGCGATTGAGCTACCTACTTTTGCGACCGTCACGATGCGCAAAGGTTCAGGTTACCTCACATGATTTTGGGTAGCGCAACAATCAGAATGTTTGCAACTTGTTGTGTTCGCGGCCAATGTCTATGCCGGTACAACGACTGCTATTTAGCCGCAGTCAGCACGAAATTCCCATGCCTCTGGAATCAAGATTCATTTGGAGCCCGTATCCATAAAAATACTCAACGTCCCTCATAAAATTTCAACAGCCGATCCAATTCCGCTATCGATTGCCTCGCTTTATCCAACAGCGCCTTTGAGCAATACGCGGAGTAACCTTTGCGCCCCATCAGATCGATACCCAAATGTTGCGCAAGCACTTTTTTACAGTCAACCGATTGCGTCGGCGGGCGTTTGCCTAGAATCGCCAGCAAGAACCCCTCAAAACAAAGCGTAGATCCCATCCTGAATCACAAAGCTGCCATCGAAATGTTGTTCGAAGACGCCGATGAGGTTGACTTTGACGCCTTCACCTTCAAGAACCTGCATGCAGTTTTGTCGCAAGAGTTGATGCGTGACCCAACCACCTGTGGCCGCTTGCGTCAGCGATTGGGAGAAATCTCCAGTACCGTGTTTTATCCGCTGGCGCTACCGCAGGTAATTGAGGACTGTTTTTCGTTGTTGTTGGCCAAGGCAGCCGCGATCCCGGACCCATTTGAGCAAGCGTTCTTTCTGATGGTGCAGTTACGGTACCTTCAGCCATTTGAAAACGTCAATAAATGTGTCTCGCGCATCGGTACCAACATACCGCTCTACAAACACAACCTGTGTCCCCTGTCCTTTGTTGACGTACCAGAGCAAGCTTATGTCGAAGCAACGCTCGGCGTGTATGAACTCAATCAGGTCGAATTGCTACGCGATGTGTTCGTCTGGGCCTATGAAGGTTCATGCCAACGATACCCGGCGATTACGCAAACGATGGTGGAACGCGGTCCAATAAAAATCAAGTATCGAGAGGCGCTGATTCAGGCGGTGCAGACCATTGTCAGGGGACTAGAACAACCCACCCCTGCAGTCATTGAGCAAGTGGCGAAAGAGCATGTCCCTGGACTCGATCGAGAAGCCTTCCGTGAAATGCTCGTGCAAGCGCTACGCAACTACATGAGGGCAGTATTGCCCGCTTCCGACTGCGGCGCTCAGAGTACAGCGCATGGCAACACGGACAAACTCTACCCTAAGATGAACAAAACGTCGGTATTTGTCAATATTTACCGACGTTTTGTTTAATAAGGTAAAAGTGAACTCTTTTCACCCCGCCGTCTGCGCAATTGCTGACATCGCCGCATTGGCCGCTTCTCTCAAAGTGTCATGGCTTAAGTGTGCATATCGTTGTGTGGTCTTGATCTGCGTATGGCCCAGCAATTTCTGAACCTCATATAGAGATCGACCGGCGTTCACCAGAAAGCTGGCAAACGAGTGACGCAGGTCATGAATGCGCACATCGGCCAGACCGGCTTCGGTGCGAGCGGTGTCCCAGGAGTAGAAGATCGAGATAAATGGTTTGCCTGTTTTAGGGTTCGGAAACAGGTAGTCAATACCGGAAGTCTTTGGGATTTCATTTAGCAGTGAGACCACAGCATCAGAGATCGGCACGTGTCTGGGCTTACCAGCTTTTGTGATGGGTATGGTCCAGAGCATACGAGCCATGTCGAAATCGGCCCATTTGCAATCAAGCACCTCGCGTTTGCGTGCCCCCGTGAGAATCAACATGCGGATGATGTACTGCAACAATCCGTTGTCGCTGCGTGCAACGCAGTCAAGCAGACGTCGGGTTTCTTCAGGCGACAAGAAGCGTTCCTTTTGATTGTCGAGTTTGTAGAGCGTCACTTCTTTGGTGGGATTCTCGGTTACCCCAGGCTCTCCCCAGCGTTTAGCCAAGTTAAATGCGTAACGAATCAACACCAGGCAACGATTGCAGGTGCCTAGTGCGTAACCTTTTTCTCGCATGCTGTGCTGAAACTTGATCAGATCAGTTGGCTTGACCTCATCCATGTACTTGCGCCCAATGGCTGGCAGGATGTGATTACGCAGATAAGAATCATCGGCTGGCCACGCACGCTTGTACGTTTTGATGTGCGGCAAGTAGCTCTCAACCATGAAGGCCTCAACGGTGCGAACCTCCCTAAGTGTTTTCTTTTCTTCGGCAGGATCGCGCCCCAACGCAATCTCCGCACGCTTGGCATCAGCTAGTTGGCGTGCTTGAGCCAACGTGACATCACGCTGATCGGCTATACGCAACTGGCGAATGCGGCCACGCTTATCGCTGTATCGCAGATAGTAAGTTTTGCCGCCCGATGCTCTGATTTCCAACATCAGCCCTTTGCAACCGATATCGAAAATATCTTCCTTGGCTTTGCCTGGCGGGCAAACGGCTGTTTGTACGAATCTGGCACTTAATATCATCTTAGCCATGGGGTGGGCTCCTTATTAACTACTTCTATCTCTGGTACGCTCTTATGAGACGCCCACTGCGGCCCCTTTTCGATACAACAGGAGATAGAATTTGGGCATTCTGATCGCATGAAATACCCATATCAACTAAATAGTTTTTATCTCTCGCCATGCTGGTATCGATAGTTATAATTTAAGTATTTTTTAGGACAAAATATAAAAAAATAGAGAAAATTCTCCAATTTAATCAAATAGTTAATTCAGTAAACTTAATCTTAACTATCGTGTTTTTAGGACACTAAATTGTAAATAGGTATATCGTGGGTTTCTATCCGTGTGTCCACGGAATCAATGCTCTCCTTAAGGAATATCTAGGGCAAAACTAACCTTAGATACTTGTTCGCTCACTACAGGTGTGGATACTCAGACAGCAACAACATTTATCGGTCTCGTAAACGGCGCCAGTGGTAACACCTTCACTCCCTTGGACACCCTAACTGGTGAGAAATCTGTAGCAACGCTGAATACCCTAAAGTTGGTTGATCAGGACTCGGCATTAGCTACAGCCGACATTACTCCAGTTGGTGCGAGCCTCACCAACATTGGTAGTTTAGAAATTGTGGCTCAGACTTCAGTAGGCGCATTGAGTACTGCTGGCTCGCTGTTCTCCGGTGTCACCAAAGTCACTCTTGATAACGCTGGTGCTTTGACTGGTTTCACCGCTGGTGCTGGCCAAGACGTGGTTGCGACAAACTCAGCCCAAGGCGCTAACAACGTTGCTTATAACGGTGGTAACAACGTGACTATTAATACGACCGATGTCACAACCGGTACAACAACCATCGGTGGTACCACGGCGGCGGCGGGTGATGTTGTGCTTAACATCGGCAGTGATACAGCCGGCACTGTTGGTGCCGTCACGATTACCGGTGGCGATACAGTTGTGGTCAACTCGACTACAAGCAATGCTGTTAACACCACGGTTGTACAGGCTGGCGTGACTGTTACCGGGAATGCGAGCACAACAGAAGTCACTGTTAATCAGGCGGCTACCGTGACTGCTTCCACTACTGTGGCTGGTGCAACCGCTGGTGCAGTAAAAATTGACGACGTCAATGCTGCCTCTAATACAAAGGGTGGCGTCATCACAACAGTGACACTTGATAACTTTGGCGCCGCCACGATCAACTCTGGTGCTTTATCAACGCTCAATTTGTCGGGTAAGGGTACGTCTGCTGCAGTCACACTCGGTGCATTGACCACGCCGAATGTAGCCATATTCAACTTGAATGTTGACGGCTTGACCACAACTGCTGCCGTGACAGTACCGACAGCAACCACATTGAATGTGACATCAACGGGTGATGACAGCACGGTTGCTTCTCTAGTTGCTGCCGCAGCTAAGACCATCAACTTTGCAGGTGATGCTAGCTTTACCGCGACCGCTCAAACGATTGGTGCCGCGACAGCCATTAATGTCACTGGCGCTGGCGGTGTCTCGCTTGGTAGCGCGCTAGGTACTGGCGTGGCATTCACTGGTGGCGAAGGTGATGATTCGGTTTCCATCGCTGCAACAACAAAAGCCATCAAAATGGGTGGTGGTGATGACGTTGTGACCATCTCAACTACCACGTTGGGGTCTGGTGGTTCAGTAGATGGCGGTGCTGGCACTAATACGATCGTTGCCAACACGAACGGTTCGTCTTTAAGCGCAGAGCCGGCATTTACAAACTTCCAGACACTGCGTGTTGCCGGTGGCGCCGCAGCTGGTACACATAACGCTAATGGCTTCACGGCTCTTGAAGTGGGGGCTTTAAATGGCGCCGTGGTATTTAGCAACGTAGCTGCTGATGTCGGATTGACGGTCTTGGCAGATACAAATGCTCAAACAACTTACACACTGGCGAATGCAACCGGTAAAGCTGACTCATTGAGCCTGACACTGTCTTCTGCAGCCGCCATTAATGCAAATACAATTGTTGCTGCTGGAATTGAGTCAGTCGATATCACAACCGTCGATACAAACTCAACAGCACACACGGATACGCTAACTCTAACGGCAGCTTCTGCAACAACGATCACCGTTTCAGGTAATGCTGGTTTAAATTTGACTGCAACGGGTTCGACTAAAGTCACGACCTTTGATGCGAGTGGTGTTCAAGGTGATGCTGATGACGCTGCGCAGTTAGCAGTTACTTACGTTTCTCTTAACACGACGGTTGGTGCTCAAGTAGCAATCACAGGCGGTTCTGGTAATGATGCTTTGACAGGCACTTCGGTTGCTCTAGACACGATTGACGGTGGTGCGGGTGATGATATCCTGACCTGGAACGGCGCTGCTGATGTATTTACGGGTGGTGACGGGAACGACACTTTTGTTAATGCAGCCAACACTCTTGGTACGGCTACAATTCATCTGACCATCACAGACGCAACCGCCGGCGATAAGATCAGCACGGCTGCAATTGACAACGGGACTGCAACATTTAATCAGACAGCAGTTAGTCTTGGTGGCGCAGCAACGTTTGCTCAGTACTTGGACGCTGCTGCGGCTGGGAACGGTGCAACTAACTCGATTAACAGTTACTTTGTTTTCGAAGGAAACACATATCTCGTCACGGATAACACTGCAGGAGCAACATTCACTGCGACTGACTCGGTCATGATGTTGTCAGGGATTGTAGATTTGTCAGACTCCACGATTGCGGCCGGGGTTATTACGATCGTCTAATGGGAATAATCCATCAGTCTGCCAGACTCGATTTGCTCAGGCGGGTTGAGTCTGGTTGCAATAATTTCTTTGGATGATATGTCATACCACCCACTCGGCACCGTGGGTGTAGTACTTAACCCCACTGCTCTCCTAGGCGGTGGGGTTTTTTCATGCCATGCTCAGACATCAAATCAATCTCATACCAAACTCACCCGACGACGTGATTACGCCGACTCCGGAAAACACCCGGGGATTCAGCTGGTGGTCAGTCGTACTATCTACAAACTCGGCACACATAAATCGTGCACGGCCTGTGTTGACGACACTTTCCAGTGCTATTGCTTTCTTTTGTACGTCGGAGCACTGATCAATACCGCCTATGACCTCGCGCGAAAGATAAGACAATCGACTCATTAGATTCACTTCACGCATGGCTGCTCGGGCTTCTGCAATGGGAGTCTTGTAATTGGGGTCGTCTGACCCACTGCCGTGCGCTTTATCCAAAAGTTCACGTCCCCGCTGTTTCTGCCACGCCCACGTAGGGCGTGGACAAGAAATGAATCTGAGCAGGAATTGTGTGGCGCGATTCCAAGACTAGTTCGCGTGCATCCTCTGTAATGGTTGAGGCGCGTAGCTCAACCAGTCGGGATAGCAGCATGTAATCGCGATCGCTGATATCGAATGTGACTGTTTGCATGGGCAGGCTCTCATCATATCTCGCCACGCGTGCATCCTTACATTGCAGCAAATACTCTCCGTTACCACCAACGCCCTCGGCTGCGACTTTGAACCTTACGGGAACACAATCGCTATGCAACGGGTGCGCAATAGGGACGCGGCCATGACCTAAAGGGCTTGCACAAAATAACAAGTTTCGTTTAGTATTTCCCGCATTTGATCAGCGATATGTCCTAGGGCGGCTATGTTGGGTGGGAGTGCAAGTATGTTGTGGGCGCGTGTGTTGATGCATCTGACCACCTCAGTTAATGAGGAGGTGCTCACTCAGAACCAGATGCTGACGCTTCAGGTGCAAGAGCTCAAGCGACTGCTCGGTGGTCGTCTCCGGTACTCGGTATCTTTCAAGATGCAGATGGCCAGACTGGGACGCAAGCTAACGGCAGCGGCTCTTGAAAGGGCATGTATCGCAATACGCCCTAACACGGTGCTGGGTTGGTTTAGCAAGCTGGTCAAGCAAAAGTATGACCACTCAGAAAAGCGCCAGCCTGGCAGACCACGGATTCGGGCCGAGGTTGAGCAACTGATTGTTCGGCTTGCAATAGAGAATCCTCGCTGGGGTCCAAAGCGAATTGTTGGCATGCTCGATCACCTGGGTATCAAAGTGTGCACGCAGACGGTGGTCAATGTATTGAAACGCCATGGCATCAGACCTGGCCCCGCACCTGGCAAGGGACGTGGCATGACATGGAACGAGTTTATTGCTGTACACAAAGCCTTGATCGTGGCCACTGATTTCTTTACCGCTGAGGTCCTAACGTTAAGAGGGCTTGTGACCTATTACGTCCTTTTCTTCATTGACCTCGATACCCGAATAGTGAGGATTGCTGGGATCACCCGAAATCCAAATGAAATGTGGATGGTACGAATGGCCCGCAACCTGACCATGGATGATGAACCACTATTTATAGGCAAGAAGTACTTGATCCATGATGGAGATACCAAATTCTGTGAACAGTACAAACGTATACTTCGAGATGCTGGCATCAAGTGCAAGAAGACCTTGCCATATTGCCCAGACATGAATGCCTATGCGGAGAGGTGGATAAGGTCTATCCGTAGCGAGTGTTTGGACCATGTCATCTTGCTGGGCGAGGGTTCACTCAGAAGAGCAGTCAGCCAATACGTTGAACACTACAATGCCGAGCGTCCACACCAGGGCATGGACAATCAAGTGCTGTCTGCCCAAGACAACCGCGAGTCAGTTGATCAAGACCAACACCAAAATACTCAAGCCGCTGCAAACAAAGACATCGCCGGTCTAGTCATTGAACGCAAAGAGCGGCTCGGTGGTCTGTTAGCGACGTACAAAAGGAAGCAGTAAGGCTGGAAAATGGCGTCAATGCTGACAATGCGAGGTTTTTAGGTGACGAGTTTTTAGATAGTACGCCACGTAGCCAAATTCCCAGTTCACGACCGCCCAGCGACTGGGTTGCACCATATCCAGCTGAACCGCCTGCCACGTCAAACCTCGGATGCTGTCTGGTTGTGATTGTTCGAGATCGCCGTCGATTTCGTCGGGTGAATTTGGTGTTAAGTAAATTCGGTGTTTCAGCATAGCTAACTGTAACTTGGCTGACTGCCGACTCTCAACTGCCTGATCCTATGTTTGTGGTGTTTGTGATGCTCTTCGTCACGCTCTCGGTTTTGTTCAGTGTCAGATTGCCAACACCAAAGAAAAAACCCCACCAGCTTGTGGCCAGTGGGGCTGAATAACTAACCCACGGTGTTTTGTGGGGTAGGCGTTGGGCTTTTAAGCGAATACGAAGTTACCTGCTGCCAAGTTTCCAGTGTCCCCGTCCAACAAAATTGCCATATCTGACGCAGCTTCCCACGCACCGTCCTTATTGGCATCGATAAAGACAAAGGTGTGATCAGTACCAGACTTTTGGAATACTACGCCAGTCTGCACACCGCTGTTGGTAAAGAATGACGCAGCGTTTGCAGCAGATATGCTGAAGGTACTGTTGAGACCTGAATCGGTCAAGGTAGCCTTGCTCGTAGCAGCTACTGTAGCTTCAGCACCCGTAAAGCCCAAAAAGGAGACGTCAATTTTGTCTTCAATCGAGTTATCAGCCTTCAGCGCAGAGAACCCATCAACCATATCCCAAGCGGCACCCGTTGAATCTGACTGCGCCTCGTAGTTCAAAATTGAGACCTTATCAGCTGTAGTGTTAAGGTAAATGGTGTCTGCCGCACTATTACCCTGAACGATAGATCCATCGACACCGTTTGCCCGTAGCGTATCAGCCGCACTTCCGCCAAGTATCAACGTTGCGTTAGTGCTCGCGTCCGCGTTGGTCATAATAAATTTACCGGTCATTTCAGACGCATCAATCAGTCCGACAACAGTAGAGTTGGTAAAGGCCGTCACTGTCAACTGATTTGCGCCAGTGAAATTTATCGATGTTGCTTTAGCAGCTGTCAGAGCGTCGATTGTATTTGCGATTGAAGAGATACCCGACGTTGCAGTAGTGCTTGAATCAATATTGATCGTCTGCACGTTGTCAACCACGATCACACCCGTGACTACGTTTGCCTTGCCAGCCAAGTTGATGTCAAGAACGTTGTTGATCGAACCGGGATCAGTCGCGCCCTTAACGTTGACAGTCAACTGTTGAACTGCATCCGCGCCAGAGAAATCAACAGATGCACCCTTTGCTAGGTTATTCGCAACAGCAGCAGCACGCAATTCACCGCTAACCCTCAGTTCTCCGATGGTGTTGTTAGCCTCGAGAGTCGCGAGCTCGTATGTGCCGCCTCCCCCGACTAGATCAACCACTTCAAAACTACTGAACTGCTTGCCGGTAGTTGCATTAACCAAGTCACCATAGGCGTAGTTCAGAACGTCAGTACCTTCACCGCCGTTAAAAGTAGCACCAGCAGCGATTTTTGCTGCGGTTTCAAGCAAGGTGATTTTCAGGGTGTCGTTCCCGTCACCTAAATTCACTGAAGTCTCTTTTGTAACGCCGGCACCAGCATTTGCATAAGACAGGGTTACAGTATCCGCACCTGAGCCGGTTGCAATCACCACCTTTGCCACAGCCGAGTTTAGCCCCAACTTGCCAGTCGCTGCGGTACCGTCAATGTTTGTGACGTTTGCGATCGTATCCGTAACAGTCAAGTTTCCATCTCCGGAAATTGTCAGGTTCTTCGCATCAGTTCCAAAATCTAGAGTCTTGATCTTGTTAGTACCAACAGCTGAAATCGCAAATGTTTCAACACCACCACCTGCGGACCCATCGTCTGCACTAATGACACCCGCGTCGGCCGATCCCGATGTGACGATGTTGACCACATTATCTGTACCTTCGAGCAATTCGGCATTAAATACTACCGTCGTTAGCTCAGCTGGTCCTCCGGTCACATTTTTCAATCCGACAGTTGCAAGCGACTGGACATTGGTGACTACCAAATCTTTTGTACTTGCGTTATTCCAAATTTGTTGTGCTCCGGACACGTTGAGGAAATTCACGCCCGTAGTATCAACGATCGACTGAAGGTAGAAATTCTGCACATTCGATACAGTCATTGGCGCCATCGTTGCTGCGCCAAGATAAATATCAAATTCGTTCGTTCCACCACCACCATTGATACGATCACCTGCCTGAATCGTCGTTTCAGCAGCGGTCGCTCCCGTTTGACCAATGAACGTGTCACCGTTCGAGCCACCCGTGATAACATCGATGCCAGTAGTGAGCGTATAAGTCGTGCCGGCGTTAACTTCGGCGTCGAGCTCGGCTTCTTTTGCGTCAACCGAAGCTTGCGTGTCGTCGATACCAACAAACGCGGTTTGAGCCAAAGCAAAGTCGTTCGAAGCCAAGTCGAGCGAGAAGTACTTAGCAATCGTGACCTTGTTGTTTACCAGAGCAACGTCATCCTGGTTTACGTTGGGGTTACCCTCGCCAGCGAAAGCCGTGTTCACGATGCTGTAAGCAACGGTTGCGAAAGAAACACCCTGATTAACGATCAGGTTTTCCCAGTATTCCAAACCGGCATCGTCAGCATCACGGTTGAGCGTGTTCACGTAAAACTTATTGATGGCCTCTGCGGGTGTCAGACCACCGTAGTTCGAAACGAACTCGGGGGAATTGGCGAAAGCCGTGCCGATTTCTTCGACAGTTGCACCGTTAGCGAGTGCCTGAACCCAGTGGCCCATGCCTTCGGCGTCAGGCGCGCGGCCGAAGAAGGTAATGTAAAGCTCAGAAACTTGGTTCTGCATTTCAACTGTCACGACTGACATATGTTTCTCCTAGATCTCAGGTAAGGTAGGCACCAGGGTCTGGCCCCTTATAGCCATCCCTATTGACTGCATTCTAACTGTGGCGGTTATCACGTATGTGATATGCGTCACAAAATGGTACTATTTCATATGGGTGTTGCATATAGCCCACATTATTTAGTTCATAAAACTCTTCTGAAAGCCTTGTGGCAGTAGAGCTCGGAGCGCACTGTATACCTTATGACCCCGTTCGTCAACGGTTTTTACCCTCATCGGTAGAGATGCCCTATGTCTATTAGCGTATCGCTTTTGAATTCCTTGCCTTTTTTTCAAGGGCTCGATGACTCTCAAAAAGAAGAGTTTTGCGGCGCTGCGACATTGCGCAGCTTCAAATCAGGCACACAGATCGGTCGGGCGGGCGAAATACACGATGCCATTGCTTATGTCATCTCGGGGCAGCTGCAGTGCAAAGAACTCGCCGACGATGGCCGTGTGGTCAGCCTCTCGGTCATGGGACCTGGGGCCTGGGTAGGGTGGCTTGCCATCGTAGACCAAGGCTATGTGAGTGAAGAAATCCTTTGCTTAACGACCTGCCAGCTGATGACCTTTCCCACGCGCCAATTAAAGACGCTCGTACAAACAAACGCTGTTTTGTTAAACCGATTTCTAGGATTGGCAGCCACCAATATTAAGGCCGCCCGTGCGGAGCGCATGATGCTGACCCTGCCCAACGCCTTTCAGCGTATATGCTTTCAAATTAGCAACCTTTCTGGCGAGTTTGATCCCGAGACGCTAGAGCGCATCAGCGCACTGCCGCGCCAGCAAGAACTCGCAAGTGCTGCCAACACCAGCCGGGAAACAGTCTCGCGCACACTGCAATTACTGATCAAAGCTGGTGTGATCCACAAAACAGGTCACCGGGTTGTGGTCAGACGGCTAGACCTCTTAAAACGTCTGGCCTATGACGGCCCCGAATCGTTGCTGCCGGCCGAGACCCAACCCACCAAAACACCCGAAACCATCGGCTAAGCAGTCGACCTTGATCCGCTGGTCGCGCTGCGCTCTTTGAGTCTGTAGCTATAGCAATCGAGCAATCGGTTAACCTCTTGGGTCATGACAGGCTTCAAACGATGCCTCAACCTAGTTGCGCACGCTGGTGACTCATCAGGTTTTGCGAGCCGCCAAGCCACGCTGCCAGGTTGTTCGACACTCGTTATTCGACACTCTCTTGGCAACTAGACCATGACCACTGATTTTTATCGTCAGTTTGAGGATCGGTTTCGGACCTCACGCGAGAACATCAAACTGCGCCTGGCGTTTTATCAACCGCTACTGCAGTCACTACAGGCACTGCCCACACCGAGGCGCGCACTTGATCTGGGGTGCGGTCGTGGAGAATGGCTGGAATTGCTAGTGCAGGCAGGATTCGAGGCCAATGGCGTCGATCTTGATGCTGGCATGCTACAAGCTTGCGAGCAACTGAACCTGCCTGCCAAGCAAGGCGACGCCTTATCCCTACTCAAGCAAACCCCAGATAACAGCCTCGCGCTGGTGTCAGCGTTTCATATGGTTGAGCATATTCCTTTTGAGATGCTGCTTGAACTGGTACGCGAAGCTCGTCGTGTGCTGGTGCCCGGCGGTGTTTTGCTGATGGAAACGCCTAATCCAGAGAACTTATCCGTAGGCACTTCAAACTTTTATTTAGACCCCACCCACAGCAAACCTATTCCGCATGCCTTGCTTGCATTTGTGACTGAACACGCCGGATTTGCAGCCCATCAAATCCTTCGGGTGAACCAACCATTTGATCTACACCCGGATGATCGGGTGCTATTAAGCGACCTGGTGTTTGGGGCTAGCCCCGACTATGCCGTTGCCGCTGTGAAGGGCGGCAACGATGAGGCCCTTGCGCGGTTCAAGTCTGTATGGCCCAGTGACCCGGGCGCAGCACTCGATGCAATTGCTTACCGATACGACGATCAACTCACCCGCCAGTTAGCCCAGCTTGATCGGGGGCTATCGCGAGTGACGCATTTTGGGAATGGGTTGTATGGGCATATCGAAGAGCTACGTAGCCTGAATGCCCAACTTGCGCAAAGAGTCAGCGATCTGGAAACCCGCCTGCTTGCCCAGCAAGCCAAAGGGTTGCGCTGGTATGCCTTGCGGCCGTTGCGCATCGCCAAACGTTTTTATTTGGGACTAAGACAGGAAGGTATCCGCGGCATTTGGCAGCCAGTGGCCCAGTACCTAAACGCGAGCCCGCATCGGCGCAACCGAGCATTGAAACTATTGCGGCGGTGGCGCTTACACCGTATCAGCGCCGCGTTATTTAACCCGGCTCAGATACGGCAACGTATCGCCGAACAAGCGCCCCCGCCAGCCATTGAAGCCTTGCCACCCTCAAGCCGGGCGATCGATACGCTAGTGACCGCCAAACTCTATACCCACTTCGAGGAATAACGCATGCGTGTCGTGCTTGATGTTGCCAATCAATCGCCTTCAACCTCTGCCCTCGAACAACTACGCGCTTGCTTAAACCATGGTGAGGGTGCGCAGCCACATCACCACATCATTGTGGTGTGTAACGCTGAGAATGCCGACCAAGCACTGGGATGGCGCCAGGTCATTGAGCAACGTACTCAAGGCACCGCCCTTAGTGTCTGGCAACCATCGGGCATCGACGCACCAGAGGTTGACTCATGCCTGCTGGCCTCGTTTGTTTCTCAGCTAGCTCCAGATCTAGTCGTTCAATTAGGTGAACAAGCACTCCCCATCGCACCCTATCTAAATACCCCGACCATCAGGCTTGCTAGCCCACAAGCTGATGCCGAAGTTGGTGCAACCTACGATTGGTCCGAAGTGAGCGCAAGACTACAAACCATATCGACCAACCTCGCTGCCACCGATGCAAGTGCCACACCTCACCGCCTGCGCCTAGCACTGCTTTCACCCATGCCACCAGCACGCAGCGGAGTGGCTGATTGCAGCGCTGACCTATTCGACGGCTTAAAAGCTTTTTATGACATCACACTGATCGACACCACGCCGCCAGAGTTTCGCCATTGGGATGACACTGAGCGCATCAGTCAAAACATCCAAAGCCTATCGTGGTTCCTTGAGCATGCAGATGAGTTCGATCGCGTGGTCTATCAATTAGGTAACTCGGACTATCACGCCGGCATGTGGCCAGCCATGGCCAAGATCCCTGGCGTAGCTGCCCTACACGATCTGTTTGAAGGTGACTATCTCTCATCGGAACAAGAACGCGGCTATTGGCAAATGTGGCCCGAGATCCTGGTGTACGAACACGGCTACAAAGCACTCGCACGAGCACACGCCAATCACCATGATGCGGTCTTGAACTATCCGGGCAACTATCGCGTGTTTCGTGATGCGTTGGGTGTGGTGTTGCATTCTTCATTTGCTCAAGCGCTCGCAAGACAACAAGTAGGCACCGGCATTGACCTAAAAACCCGTGTGATCCCATTGGTTCGACGTCCTGTCGGCACCCCTAGCGCAGCACAAAAATCGGCTGCGCGCCAAGCGCTAGGGCTTGGCGGTGAAGGAACGATTGTTTGCAGCTTCGGTTACATCGGCGCATCGAAACTGCCGCTGCGTCTGCTAGAAGCCTGGCACGCCAGCGATTTGGCAACCGACCCCCACGCCCAGTTGATATTTGTGGGACGCAATCACCCTGGCCCGCTGGGCCAGCAAGTGCTCGATGCGATTGCCAACTTACCGAATCCCGAGCAAGTGAAGATTACCGGGTTTGTTGATGCGGATGATTTCACGCACTACCTCAATGCAGCGGATTTTGCGGTGCAGTTACGTGACTTTTCTCGGGGTGAGACATCCGGGGCGGTGTTGCATGCGATGGGACATGGATTGCCGCAAATCGTCAATGCCAATGGCTCATTTGCCGAACTAGATGAGCACGCGGTGTTAAAGCTGCCAGATCGATTCACCACCGAAGAACTGGCGCAAGCCATGAACACCTTGTTTCATGACACCGGTGCACGAGCTGCCATGGCGGCTCGTGCACCGGAAGTGATCGAACAACTTCATTCACCACCGGTTTGTGCACGTCAGTATCGTGACTTCATCGAACACTGCTACCAGCACCGATTGATGACCCACCCAAGCAGTGTATTGACCACCATTGCACGCGATTGGCCAGATGGCAGTCTCTCATCAGATCAACGCGCAAGCTTGGCAGCAGCGATTGATTTCAATCGCGCCGCCAGTCTGCCTCGCAGAAGGCTTTTGTTGGACCTGACAACGACGTACAACACGCATATGCAAACCGGTATCCAGCGTGTTGCACTGGCGTTATTCGACGAACTCGTTGATATGGAACCCGAGGGATTGATCGTCACCCCGGTATATTTGAGTCAGACCAACGGTCGGTGGCGCTACCACCAGGCCAATCAACTCATGACCGATCGCCTGAACTTGAAAGAGCACTGGCTAACTGATCATGAGATCCTGCCACAACAAGGTGACATTCTGTTGACGCTTGATTTGTCGACCTATCAGTTACAGGCAGCCAATCAACAAGGTCTGTTCCAAGCGCTTCGCGCTCATGGTGTGCATTGCTACAGCATCGTCTATGACCTGTTGCCAGTCACCATGCCAGATAAGTTCCCACAGCATGCAGACCAGGCCCATCGACAATGGCTAGAGGTGATCACGGGTTTTGATGGTGCTTTGTGCATCTCGGCACACGTCGCTGACGAACTCGCTCGTTGGCGCGATGCACACCCAATTGAAAGCGCCCCTGATGCGTACGAGATTGGGCACTTTTTGCTCGGTGCGGATACCGAAACATTCCGGCAACAAGAACAGCGCCAGACACCGGTTCATCCACCATCAGCTGGTTCGACCGCCAGACCCCCTGTGTTTCTGATGGTGGGCACGATTGAACCTCGCAAGGGTTATCTTGAAACCATTCGTGCATTCTTTGAGCTGTGGCAGTCCGGGTTTGATGCGCACTTAATCATCGTTGGCCGGGAAGGCTGGTCTCATCTGCCAGACCATGACCGCAAGGATATCCCCGAGACCGTCTCGTTATTACGCAATCACCCCGAGCGTTTTAGACGCCTGCGCTGGTTTGACAATGCCGATGACGCCATGCTTGAGCGTGCCTACGCACGCGCTGACTGCCTGATTGCAGCCTCATATGACGAAGGCTTTGGCTTACCCATCATTGAAGCCACGCGCCATGGCGTACCGGTCATAGCACGCGACATTGCCGTGTTTCGAGAAGTCGCTCCTCTCGGCACACAGTTCTTTAAAGACGGCGAGCTCGCCGATGCGATCCGCCGCTGGCAAAAGCCAGCCCACCCACCTGAAGACAAACACACCATCACCTGGCGTCAAAGCGCTCAACAGGTGTTGCAGTGGTTAAACGACCAGCGCCATTAGCCTTGGGGCGCATGCGCCCCAAGGCTGGCTTACAATCTTCAGATTGATCAGCAAATTCGTCTAGTCAATCAACCCCTCGTCAAGAGACCTGTTTCACTGATGTCTACTGCTACCGACCTGTCATTTGTGCCCGTTGTGTTGTGCGGAGGTTCTGGCACTCGCCTGTGGCCACTATCGCGCAACGGCTTTCCCAAGCAGTTTCTGGTATTACACGGCAATCAAAGCCTGTTCCAGATGGCCGTTGCCCGTCTCGGAGGCGTGGCGGGCGATGACTTGCATGCATCTGCTCCGCTCATCATTACCAATGAAGCCCATCGGTTTTTAGTAGCAGACCAATTACGTGAGATCGGTGCGTACGACGATGCGAGATTGCTGCTAGAACCTGAAGGCCGTAACACAGCACCTGCGATTACGTTGGCAGCATTGGCTGCGCTGGCTAATCATCAAGGTGGGCAAGACCCTGTGCTGGTAGTCTCACCAGCCGATCAGGTGGTCACCGACATCGATGCTTACACCACCGCGCTGCGTGCAGCCATTACGTGTGCCAGCCACGGTGCCGTAACCATCCTGGGTGTTACCCCTACACGTGCTGAAACAGGATTTGGCTACATCGAATGTGGTGCAGCAGGGCAAAGCAATCAAAGCTACGTCGTCAATGCCTTTAAAGAAAAACCTGATGCCCAAACAGCTGCCCAATACCTCGCTGCAGGTAACTACCACTGGAATAGCGGTATGTTCGTGGTCAAAGCCAGCGTATGGTTGGCCGCCATCGAAGCGTTTGCACCTAGCGTATTTGAAAAAGTAAACGCCGCTTGGACAAGCGCCCGAATCGATGATCACTTTGTGCGCCCTAACCCCGAACAGTTCGTGCAAGCTCCGTCAATCTCAGCTGACTACGCCGTCCTGGAAAACTGCCCAGGCAGCCAGTTCCCCATTGAAGTCGTGCCATTAGATGCCGGCTGGAGTGATCTGGGTGCTTGGGATGCGGTCTGGCAAATTGCCGACAAAGATGATCACGGCAACGCAACCCTGGGTGACACCATCACGGTAGACACGCGCGACACCCTGATTCATGCCAACTATCGTCTGGTGGGTACCGTTGGCGTAGAAGACCTGGTGGTAGTCGAAACCGCTGATGCAGTGCTGATTGGCAAACGCAGTGAATCACAACGCGTCAAAGACATCGTCAACACCATTGCCTCGCGTGACCGCGAAGAACACCTGTTACACCGTAAAGTACATCGCCCCTGGGGTTGGTATGACAGCATCGATGAAGGCGAACACTTCAAGGTCAAACGCATCATGGTCAAACCCGGTGCCAGTCTAAGCCTGCAAAAGCATCATCATCGTGCCGAACATTGGATCGTGGTTAGTGGCCAAGGTGAAGTCACGTGTGACGACAAAGTCATCACGCTTGGTCCCAACCAGTCCACCTACATTCCCCAGGGCTCCATTCATCGCCTAGCCAACCGCACGAATGAGCCGCTCGAACTGATTGAAGTCCAGTCCGGCAGCTACCTCGGTGAAGATGACATCGTTCGGTTTGAAGACCACTACGGCCGCGTGAGTTCGTAGTCGTCAACTCGTGAGCACCGTGGGTTTTTGGCGTGATTAAGGGGCTTATTCACGCCAAAAAATTGGATTTTTTGGCGTGAATGTAGTGTGACCCCACGATGACATGGATATGGCAACAGCCTGATTGGCCGCAGTTTAGATATGACCCCCAATGCTACCGAGAAGGAGCGAATACGTTTCATCGCTGCGCCGAACGCGTGGCTGGCCGATTTGAAACCCTACCAAGTGCGATACGCAACGAAGCATTGGTTGCACTCATGCAGTCTGAAGCGCTAAGTACCAGCGCAATCGAAGGCGAGAGTCTAGACCACCATTCGGTTCGATCATCACTGCTATCCCTGATAGCTTCAGACTCGATACCTGAGAATACCGATCAAAAGGCAGCTGGTGCCGCGCTCCTGCTGATCGATGTCCGTAAAAACTGGAACCAACCCCTATCAGACGAGTTGCTAGGTCGCTGGCAGTCAATGGCAGTGCCAGACCAGCGCTACACACTGATCACGCGAGGGGCCTACCGCCACGATCCGTCTGCCATGCAGATTGTCAGTGGTCCCTATGGAAGGCCAACGGTTCACTATGAAGCCCCTCCTTCATCTGATGTACCCAAGGAGATGGCCCAATTCATAGATTGGTATAACCAATCAAAACCCACGAAAGAACAAAAACCACTGGCAGGATTGGTTCGGGCGGGTATTGCACACTTGTGGTTTGAAGCGATTCACCCGTTCGATGATGGCAACGGACGTGTCGGTCGAGCCATCTCTGACCATGCCCTATCGCAGTCGCTTGGTTACCCCCCCCACGGCATGTCTGGCAACTTCTATGGCGGCAGATAGAAAGTCCTACTACACGGCTCTTGAGAAGGCTAGCCGTTCAAGCCTCGACATCAACAGCTGGCTGGACTACTTTGCGGATCGGGTGATCCGAGCCCAGGAAATAGCGAAGGAAGAAGTGGACTTTGTTTTGGCCAAGACACGTTTTTATGGTGCATTTAACGACCAACTGAATGAACGGCAACGCAAAATGGTGGCACGAGTATTTGCCGAAGGTCGGCAGGGCTTCAAAGGCGGTATCACCACTAAAAAATACGTGACCATCACGAAGTGCCCAAACCGAACCGCTAGCCGAGACTTGTCCGACTTGCTAGCCAAAGGCATCATTACTCCACTTCCGGGTGGTGGCAGGACCACACGCTATACGTTAACGATCCTACCGCCACCGGTCAGTCTGCTATGAGGGGCAGATCGAATCTCTGACCTGTATTTTTGTAAGTTTTAACTGGCAAAAATCTGTTTTTTTATTCATAATGCAAGTTATGACTGACAAAATAAGACTTCTGGATGAACTCGGCGAGCAAGTGCGTCAACGCCGTAAGGCGCTTGGCATGAGCAAATCAGAACTCGCCCAACGTGCCGGCAAAGTACGGGAAGTGGTCTATCGCCTAGAGGCTGGCGAGGACGTGACCGTCTCATCGTTGATCGCGGTGCTCAACGCGCTGAAGCTCGCCATGAGGCTGGAGCCTGCGGGCTTGCCTACTGCCGAAGAGGCCGCGCGACGATTCCGAGAAGATGATGAATAGGCAACGGTGACAAGTACTCCATGAATGCGACCCTCCCTGAAAAAATTCGTGAGCTCGAAGTCTCTATCGGCTCACAAACTGACGCTGGACAACTACTCAAGGCCTCACGATACGAGTTCCGCTATCGAAGTCCTGACCCGAATCAACAAGCGGTGGCCTTGTTCATGCAACCTTCAGAACAGCTCACCTGGCAAGACGGTGATTTATTTGCACCGATGGACCAGAACTTGCCTGAAGGTGACTTGTTCATGCGCATTCGAGCCATGTATCCAAAGCAACCGCTCACCCCGATGCATTTACTGGCACTGATCGGCAGTAACGGTATTGGCCGATTAGGGTATCAAGTCCCCGGTTTCGGTAAGCCGCCTGTGAGCCTCTCAATCAGCAAGACAGACCTCCTTAAGCTAGCCTACACGCCAGCGGTATTCGACGAGCTAGTGTCAGCATACCTAAGCACAGGCATCGGCATTGCCGGCATGCAACCCAAGGTCATGGTTCCTGACCGATCAACAATTGCCATTCCATCGCTCATCGTCAAGGCAGCCAGCGATACCTATCCTGGTCTGACCGCAAACGAATATCTTTGCCTAAGCGCCGCAAAGCGCGCAGGCATTGACGTCCCTGTGTTCGAACTGTCCGATGACGGTCAACTGCTGGTACTCGATCGGTTTGACATCGTCATTCATGAGAACGGATCCGTTGAACGACTCGGGTTTGAAGACATCGCCGCACTAGCCGGTTTAAGAGTGCGTGATGTGCTGTCAGACCGCAAGTACCATGGCAGCTATCAACGAATTGCCGAGCTAATGCGACTGCTCGGATTGGCTAGCGAGAACCTGCATCGATTTTTTGAGCAGGTGGCGTTTTCTGTGATGGTGCGCAATGGTGATGCCCACCTTAAAAACTTTGGTTTGCTATACCGCTCATCAGATGACATATGGCTTGCACCGATGTTTGATGTGGTGACGACGAGCATCTACAAGTACACCCAATACCCCGGTGGTCCCGAACTGGAGGATCGCACCATGGCACTCAAACTCTTTGTCGGTCGCGGTCGCTCAAAGATGTACCCGAACGCAGCTGAGTTGATTGATTTTGGGCGACGGATTTGCGGTGTGGCTCACCCTGAACGGACACTCATCCGTATGGCCGATGCGATGCAAGAGACTCTGCATGCCGCCCGTGCTGATGAGCGCATACCCAAGGATCTGTTAAACGACATGTGCTCGGCCTGGCAATCCGGCTTGATGATGGTGAGCGCCTAGTGATGCCAAAGGTCAGTAAAGCAACCCCATTCACCTAATCGTCCGCTTGCAACAAACTCGCCATAGCAGCGGCCTTGACTGCTTGGGTCAAGGCCGCTGCATGCCGTGGTTCTTGTTGCCAGTGCTGCCAATAGAGTTGTACATCCAGATAACACCCCGGCATAACCTCCTGCAGTTTGGCGGTCGGCTTTTTACCGCTTGGGCTTGCTCTGACCGCATCGGGTACTAGCCCCCAACCTAGCCCAAGATCAATGGCTGCCTCAAACGCATCAAGCGCCGGCACAAAATGCTTGGGGTAGGCCGGTGACTGCAGTTTTAGAAAGCGCTCAAGGAAACGGTCATGGATCGCATCCTTGCGATTAAAGATCACTGCAGGCTGTGCCAGAAGACGATGGGCAGACAATCGCCCTGCTGACGTTTGAACTCGTGTCATGATTTCAGAAGTGGCTAACGCACGGTAACGCATCACACCCAGGGGCTCGGCTACACAGCCCGGCATGGCCTCGGCCAACGTGGTGACACACCCCATCACCTCACCGGTGCGCAGCGCCTCATGGGTGTGGTCCTGATCGTCAATCACCACGTCCAACAACAGATGCTGCTGCCCCAAAGCATCGGCCACACCCGGCAAGAACCAGCTCGCGATCGAATCTGCGTTCACGGCTACCCGCAGCGTGCGCCAGCGTTTGTTGCCATGATAGGTTTGCGCATCCAGATTCAAGGCTCGTAAGAGCTCATCTTGCAACAATTCATTCTTATGATGAAACGCCACAATCGCCTTGCCCTGTGGGGTTAAACGCAATTGTTTACCTCGCACCAACACACGCGCACCGATCTGTGCTTCAAGCGCCTTGATGCGTTGCGTGACTGCCGCAGGCGTCAGATTCAACACCCTGGCAGCTGCCTGGAAACTGCCCTCATTAACCACAGTAAAGAGCGACTTGGCGAGCTTGTCTTCAATCATCAGAACCACCAGAGACAGTAAAGGTACCGCGTGAGCAATCAGGTATATCCGTGTCTTAACAAAGAGCTAGTGAACAAAGAACTCGTGAACTGATTTAATTTTAATTAATTTAAATAAATTTTATTTATTTTTATTTAATAAGTAGCGGGGTTTTGTCATGATGGCGGCTACGTCGTGTGTGACTGCGCACACCATCACTGTCGATTAACGCTGTAGAACATCATGTTTGACGTCTTACCCTCAATAGTCACCGCACTTACTGGATCACTTGCTGCACCGACATTACCGGCTTTCTCAACGGCCTTCCTAGCGGGCATGGCGCTAAGCCTATCGCTCATTATGGCAATCGGTCCCCAGAACGCACACCTGTTGCGCATGGGGCTGTCACGACAACACCTGTGGCTAACGGTTGTGGTCTGTGTGATTGCTGACATGGCCTTGATCGCCGTTGGCGTGATCGGCTTAGGGCAACTGGGCCAACTGTCCGATCGGCTCTATGGCGCGTTGCTGGGTGCCACGGTACTGGTGTTGCTTATCTATGGCTGGCAAGCTGCAAGGCGGTTTTGGGAGGGCTTCTGGCGAGGTTTTAAAGTGCCAGCACAGGAAGTTGACAGGGCCAATCAAACAGTGTCTCGTCGACAGGCGGTGACCGCAGCTTTGACGTTTTCTTGGTTGAATCCGCATGCCTGGATTGACACTGCAGTGTTGATCGGGGGTGCATCACTGGCTTATCAGGCTGATGCACGAACCGGTTTTGGGGTAGGCGCCATGGTCGGCTCCTTGATCTGGTTTGTAGCGTTTGGCGCACTGGCCTGGTGGATGGGCAAACGGCTAGGCCAGACGAGTATTTGGCGCTGGATGGATGGGTTGGTGGCCATCATGATGTGGGCGATTGCAGCGACCATTGCCTTGGATGTGGTGAGCTAAACATTGATCGCGCACTGAGCGCATCATTATTCAAGCTCAAGATCCGCCACAATCGGTGAATGGTCAGACAGTAAGCTCCACGGCTTGCCACGCAGCACTTGGGCGCGCGTCACTGCAAAGCCGCGCTGATAGATCCGGTCTAGCCTCAGCATCGGGAATTTGGACGGGTAGGTCTTGGGCGGTGGCTGCAAGCTGTCGGCGCCATTCATCGACAGTTGGTTGTGTCGTAGCTGGCGATCGCGGGACAGCACAGTTGATAGCGCAGCCAGTGGTTGTTCACCGCGCAGCACTTGTTTGATTTGTTTGACCGAATCGCGCAAGCGCGGCACATCGCCCGAGGACTGTGATGCATGGGTGAACACTTCAAATACGCCCAACTGCTTCACAAAGAGGGGCGCAAGCTCATTGCGCCAGTCATTAAAGTCGCCCGCAATCAGGATGGGTTCCTGTGGTCCGACCAAACGCTCGATGCGCTGCGCCATGGTTTGAATCTGGCGCATACGACTGCCGGCAAACAATCCCAAATGAACCACAAAGCAGTGCACGCGGCGTCCTTCGATATCAATCTCGCCATGCAACAAGCCACGCTGCTCGAGCGGATGGTCTGAGACGTCCTCGTTCTCGAAACTCAAAATCGGAAACCGTGACAGCAACGCATTGCCATGATCGGTCATTTGACGAACCGCATTGCAGCCATAAGCCACCTGCATATGCAAGGCGGCCGCAAGCGATTCATGTTGGGCGTCTAGATTAGCGCGCTGCTCGTTTCGCCCTTGGACTTCCTGTAGAAACAATATGTCAGGGTGTAATCCATGCAGACCGAGCCTAAGCTCAGGCAGGGAATCACGGCCGCTTAGTGAGCGGCCTTTGTGAATGTTGTAACTAACAACCCTGAGCTTAGGCATATCCCTAAGGTTTTGGCTGGGTAGCCGCCTCTGTTTGTCTTACCCGGATGTGTAGCTCTCGCAATTGCTTTTCATCCACGGGTGAGGGTGCCTGGGTCAGCAGACACTGGGCACGCTGGGTTTTAGGGAAGGCGATCACGTCACGAATCGACTCGGCACCGCTCATCATGGTGACAATGCGATCCAGACCAAATGCGATCCCACCATGCGGTGGCGCACCGTACTGAAGCGCATCGAGCAAGAAACCAAACTTTTGTTGTGCCTCTTGTTCATCGATTTTTAACGCTCTGAACACTTTGCTTTGCACTTCTTCGCGGTGAATACGCACGGAGCCACCACCGATTTCCCAACCGTTTAGCACCATGTCGTAGGCTTTTGACAAGGCTTGCGCGGGATCGGTTGAGAGATAGTCCTCGTGGCCATCCTTTGGGCTAGTGAAGGGGTGGTGTAACGCGACATAGCGACCCGAGTCTTCATCAAACTCAAACATCGGGAAGTCCACCACCCAGAGCGGCTTCCAGCCCGGCTCGAACAAGCCTTTGGCCTGACCGAACTCGCTGTGACCGATCTTTAAGCGCAGCGCCCCCATGGCATCGTTCACCACTTTGGCGCGATCGGCACCAAAGAACAGAATGTCACCATCTTGTGCACCGGTGCGTTTGAGCATCTCAGTCAACGCAGCATCGTGGATGTTCTTCACAATCGGTGACTGCAAACCATCACGACCTTTGGCGACTTCATTGACCTTGATCCAGGCCAAGCCCTTGGCACCATAGATACCAACGTACTTGGTGTACGCATCGATTTCGCTGCGCGACAGTTCACCACCACCCGGCACACGCAAAGCCACCACGCGGCTACCTGGTGCAGTGGCTGCTTGTGCAAACACCTTGAACTCCACGTCTTGCATCACGTCACCCAAGTCGGTGAACTCAAGCTTGACGCGCATGTCTGGCTTGTCTGATCCAAAGCGACGCATGGCCTCTTCAAATGTCATGATCGGAAAAGGACTGGGTAGCTCAACGCCCTGCACCGATTCAAACACCTGGCGAATCATGCCTTCAAAGATGTCTCGGATTTCCTCTTCACCGAGAAACGACGTTTCACAATCGATCTGGGTAAATTCAGGCTGACGATCGGCACGCAAGTCTTCGTCACGGAAGCACTTGGTGATTTGGTAATAGCGATCAAAGCCCGCCACCATCAGCATTTGCTTGAACAACTGAGGCGACTGCGGTAACGCAAAAAACTCACCCGCATGCACGCGTGATGGCACGAGATAGTCACGCGCACCTTCCGGGGTGCTCTTGGTGAGCATGGGTGTTTCGATATCAATAAAGCCCTGCGCATCCAGGTAACGACGCACCGCCATCGACACGCGATAGCGCAGCATCAAATTGCGTTGCATCTGATCACGACGCAAGTCAAGTACACGATGCGTCAAGCGCGTGGTTTCCGAGAGATTCTCATCATCGAGCTGGAAAGCCGGCGTGACGGACGGATTGAGGATCTCCACTTCACGGCACAGGATTTCAATTTCACCAGAGGCCAGGTCGGTGTTGACGGTTCCCTCAGGGCGACGGCGCACGAGTCCGGTGATGCGAATGCAGAACTCGTTGCGCAAGCGCTCAGCGATTTCAAAGGCAGCTGCATTGTCAGGATCGAACACGATCTGTGCGAGCCCGGCGCGGTCTCTCATGTCAATAAAAATCACCCCACCGTGGTCACGGCGCCGATGCACCCATCCAAACAAGGTAACCGTCTGGTCAAGGTGATCAAGGCAAACTTCGCCGGTATAACAAGTACGCATTCAGTCATGCTCCTTCAAGCGTCTTCGGGGGTGCGACCACCCCCATGGAAACAATGTATTTGAGCGCGGTATCCACGGTCATGTCCAATGCAATGGTCTGACTAGCTGGCACCACTAAAAAATAGCCCGATGTCGGGTTCGGTGTCGTGGGCACATACACGCTGATGTGCTCGCCCTCCAAATGCTGTGCGACAGCCGCGCTTGGTGTGCCGGTCACTAGCGCCACCGTCCAACTGCCAGCGTGCGGGAACTGTACCAGTACCGCACGACGAAACGCCTGACCGTTGGGAGCCAGCACCGTATCGCCGACTTGCTTGACAGATTTATAAATGGACCGGATCAAGGGAATTCGGCCCAGTAACTGCTCCCAGCGTTCAACCAGGCTGCGCCCCAAAAAATTAGCCGCAAACAGCCCCGTCAAAATAAGCACGGCCAACACGATCAGAATCCGAAACCCGGGGATGTCGATACCGAACAGCGCTTTGGCGGACAGGCTTTCAGGCAAGATCTCTTCCAGCGTTGTGACCAACAAGGTCACGACCCAGGCAGTGATCACCAAAGGCGCCCAAATCAGCAACCCGGCGATGAGATAACGTTTAAAAGCCCGCATGTTGTTCCAGTGCGCCCGACGCGACGGATCAAGGCAGGCCTTGACCCCGTGTCAGGCTAGGTTGAGGCCGCCGTGCTTTCGGCCTTAGTAGATGCCGCCGGCGTTGATGCTGGCGAAGTCGAACTGGCATCTGAGCTAGAACTCGAGCTCGAATCTGATGCGGACTCTGCCGTCTGAGCAGTCTTGCCAGTGCTCGCACCTGACTTGGCGCCGTTGTTTCTAAAATCAGTGACGTACCAGCCAGACCCCTTGAGCTGGAAACCAGCCGCGGTCACCTGCTTGGCATAGGTCGACTGCCCGCATGCGGGACACTGCGTTAGCGGCGCATCCGACATCTTCTGCAGAACGTCCTGCTCATGGCCGCAGTTTGAGCAACGATAGGCGTAAATAGGCACCTTTCACTCCTTCGGTAAAAGTCGTGCAAATACGGTGGAAAGCCTTAGATTTTAGCGCTTTTTAATGGCCATCCGCCTCCCAGTCACAGCCCCAGGCTAGAAAGGTTGGGCCGCTGGCGGTGCCAATCGGTTACTCGCTGCACGGCCACACCGGCGCGCAAGATGGCCGCCTCACCGAACGGCTTACCCAAAAGCTGCACACTCAAGGGCAATCCTTGCTGGGATAAGCCCGCCGGCAATGCCAGGCCGCAGGTAGACAAATAGTTACCCGCCCTACAAAACGCGGCCATCGGGGTTTGTGCCTCATCGATCTCGGCCAACGGCAAGGCCGGGAACGGGAATGTCGGTGTCAGCACTGCTGTAAAGCCTTGCATGAGTTCAACATACTGTTGGCTGCAGGCTCTCTGGTGCTTGAGCGACTCAATGTACTGGGCCGCAGAGATGCCCTTGCCGCCAACGACCCGCCCCCGAACATATTGACCCAGTGGCAATGACTCGTCTTCGATGTAGGCCTGATGCTGGGCATAGGCTTCAGCGGCGATGATCTGGCCGTTGCGCACCATCAGATCATGGAAATCAAAGGGCAGTGGCAAGGGTTCAAGCGCAGCACCTAGATCCTTGAGCACCGCACACATCGCCTCAAAGGCCGCAAGCTCTTCAGGGTCGACTGCCAATGGATACTGCTCGGGCGGTAAAACACCGAACTTCATGCCAGACAGTGGTTTACCAGCAGGTGCCGTGGCACCTGACTGCCAGACAAACCGGGGCTGATGCAAGCTCGTTGGATCCAGAGGGTCAGCGCCGGCCATGATGGCCGTCCAGAGGGCAGCATCTTCGGCGCTATGCGTCATCGGTCCAATGGTATCCAACGTGTGAGACAGGGACACGGCGCCATACAGACTGATCAGACCGCGGGTGGTCTTTAACCCAGTCAACCCATTTAAGCCCGACGGGATTCTGACCGACCCCCCGGTATCTGAGCCAATCGCTGCAGGCGCTAAGCCAGCTGCTACCGCTACGCCAGAGCCGCTAGAGGATCCGCCAGGTGCCCGGTGGGTATTTAGATCCCAAGGGTTCCAAGGCGTGCCCATGACTGGGTTAGTGCCCCAGCCCCCAAACGCAAACTCCACCATGTGGGTTTTACCGAGCATCACCAGGCCCGATTGCAGGCATTTGACCAAGGCCGTGCAGTCAACCTGGCTTTGACGATCAAGCCAGGCTTGTGAGCCGGCGGTGGTGATCGTGCCTTTGAGTTCACACAGGTCTTTGGCCGCGAACGGCACGCCATCGAGCGGGCTAAGCGCTACGCCTTTGGCGCGTCGATCATCGGCAGCTCGCGCCATCGACATCGCCAGATCCTCATCCACGCTCACATAGGCGTGCAACTTGTCATCGGCCTTGGCGATGCGGTCAAGGTACAGACGAGTAATTTCACTTGAGGTGAATTCGCCGCGCGCCAAGGCACCGGCAATCTCTGTCATCGTCATAAAGGCTGGGTCTGTCGACATGGCAATTCCATCTAGGGTGGGTTGATATGATGAAGCGAAAGCGCGTTTGCACGTGGTGTGACATTAGCGGCAGGCGCTTGTCAACGCAAGGCGTTTACAGATGGTTCAAGCAAGACCCATGCCAAAACTGACGGGCGGATACATGGGTCTTCTGCCATAATGCCGTCAAAAAAGCTAAGACTTTAAATACTTTCGTTCCCGAAGGGTTTCGTCCGAAGACCGGCACAAACTGATAGTATTCGGGCGAGAAACCAACAACGAGGTGGCTGTCCAATGCACATAGTTGTCTTGTTCATCACGCTTGCCGCGCTTTGGCTACTTTGGTCAGGGCTGTATTTGCCATTGATGCTCGCCTTAGGCGCGGCCTCAGTGGTGTTAGTGATTTGGCTAACCCGACGGTTCGAGACCATCGATCACGAATCGGTTCCTGTTCATTTGGGCTTCAAAGTGATCACTTACTGGGCTTGGCTGCTCAAAGAGATCGTAGTCTCTAGCCTGCAAGTCACCAAAATCGTCCTTTCTCCCTCCATGCCCATCAGCCCTAAAGTGGTGCAAGTGCAATCAAAGAGCAAGGGCGAAGTGCGCCAAGTGATATTTGGCAACTCGATTACGCTCACACCCGGCACGTTAACGACCGACCTTGACGACAACGGCTTGGTGACCGTGCATGCGCTAACAGAAGAGGGTGCCGATGGTGTGGTCAATGGCGACATGAATGACCGGGTGGCAGCGCTGCCTGGCTTTGGAGGCAAATGATGCTGATTGCTGCTGGTTTGGCCATTGTGGTCACCATGTTCATGGCCGTCATTAGAGGCTTGCTCGGCCCGGGGGTCTATGACCGGGTATTAGCCATGAACATGTTTGGCACTAAAACCGTCTTGTTGGTGGCTGTTGTGGCCATGATCATGGGCCGCCCGGACTTTTTAGATCTGGCTCTGGCCTATGCACTGATTAACTTCATCGGCGTGCTGGCGATTTTGCAGTTCGTACAAAACCGTGAGGCGCGCCAAGCTCAACAGAAAAATCAAACAGGAGCGTCCTCATGATTATTCTGGATGTGATTTCCTGGGTGCTATTGGGCTTAGGCGGGTTTTTTGTAGTAGTCGGCGGCATTGGTGTGCTTCGCATGCCGGATCTCTACACCCGGATGCACGCCGTTAGCGTGACTGAAACGCTGGGCACGATTCTGGTGCTGCTTGGACTCATGGTGATGGCAGGATGGTCACTGGCGAGCTTCAAGCTATTTGCGATCTTGTTGTTTCTGCTGTTTACCGCACCGGTCTCTTCTTATGCGCTGGCCAACACCGCCATGCTCGGTGGCACCAAGCCGCTTCTGGATGGGGAGAAGCAATCATGATGCTTGAGACCATTCTGGGCCTGTTTACGCTCACCATGGTGGCTATTGTGGCGATTGCCACCATCATGTCGAGCAATCTGTTTGTAGCCAGCATGTGGTTCGGGATTTTTAGTTTGCTGATGGCCTCGAACTTCTTTATTTTGGATGCCGCTGATGTGGCGCTGACCGAAGCGGCGGTGGGTGCTGGGGTGTCGACCGTGCTTTTTATGGGTGCACTAGCGCTGACTGCCGAAAAAGAGACCATTAGGATGCGCACCAACTGGCTGCCAGTCGCAGCATTGGTTGCGCTTTCCCTGGTGTTGTTCGTAGCCACTTTCGAGCAGCCCGTGCTTGGTGATATCAACGCTCCGGTTCATCAACACGTTGCGCCCTGGTACATAGAAAAAACCCCGGAATACATCAACATCCCCAACATCGTGACGGCGATCCTGGCATCGTTTCGTGGCTACGATACCTTGGGTGAAGTGCTGGTGATTTTTACCGCAGGCATTGGCGTACTGTCGGTGCTGAGCTTTAAACCCAAATCAAAGCAGTCTCTGTCTGGCGAGCAGCTCGGACAAAAGGTACGTGGGGTGCAACACCATGTGATCTTGCGTGTCGTGGGCAAACTCATCATTCCGATCCTTCTGCTATTTGGGCTACTGGTGCAGTTTCACGGCAAGTACAGCCCTGGCGGCGGGTTCTCTGCTGGCGCTTTGTTTGCGGCTGCTGTCATGCTCTACGGCATTTTGGAAGGGGCAGACCGTTCGGAGGCTGCCATGCCACAACGCATCATGCTGCGCTTGGCTGCCTTGGGTGCCACACTCTATACCGGCGTAGGCATCGCTTGCATGCTGCTTGGCGGCCACTTCCTGGACTACAACGTGCTGTGGTCTAACCCGGTGACTGGCCAGTATGTAGGCATCTTGCTGGTTGAGTTCGGCGTAGGCCTGACCGTGACCACGGTGCTGGTGATGATTTTTAATGCGATTGCCAATCGCCCAACCTATCAAGCCTAGAGGGCTCGCAGATGACGCTACTCGGACTTTACAACTATTGGGTATTTATTCTGCTGCTAGTGGTGGGCTTATACGCCGTCATTGCCAGTGGTAACTATGTCAAGCGGATGATTGGACTCGGTATTTTCCAGTCGGCTGTATTTCTATTGTTCATTACCATGGACAAGGTCGAAGGCGGCACGGGACCTATTTTCCGTGGTCCGCCATCGCCTGACCAATTGTTTGCTAACCCACTGCCGCAAGTGCTGATCCTGACGGCCATCGTGGTGGGCATTGCGGTCACGGCACTAGGGCTTGCGATTGCCATTCGCATTCGTGAGGAATATGGCTCGGTCGAAGAAGCCGATACCCGCCGACTGGATGAGCAAGCATGACGTTACTGGAACAACTCCCCATTCTGGTTGTGGTGGTACCGCTATTTGTGGCGCCTCTGCTGGCCATGGTCGCTAGCCGTGGGCGTGCGCCTTGGCTGATTGCCACTGTCACGAGTGCTGTCACGTTTCTGATTGCCATTGGCTTGACAGCCCAAGTCTTGCAAACCGGCACGATCTATTACGAACTGGGCAACTGGCCAGTGCCGTTTGGCATTGGCTTGGCGATTGGTCCGTTCTCGGCACTGATGGTGTTGATCATCAGCGGCGCATCGCTGGCAGCGCTCGTGGCCGGCGCCCAAAGCATGGACAGTGAAGTTGGCGAGCAACATCAATCATTGCTGTATTCCTGCTGGCTGTTGGCGCTAGCCGGTCTGATCGGGATCACCGTGACTGGTGATGCGTTTAACGTGTTCGTATTCATGGAGATCTCGTCACTGGCCTCGTATGTCATGGTGGCCAACGGACCCAACCGCCGTGCGCTGACCGCGAGCTTCACCTACTTGGTCACGGGTACCACTGGCGCGACGTTTTATCTGATCGGCGTGGGTTATCTCTACATGATGACAGGCACGCTGAACCTGGCTGACATGGCCGATCGCCTGGCCGATGTATCAGACACCTTACCGGTTCTGATCGCAGGTGGGTTCCTGATTCTGGGTTTGGCGCTCAAAGCCGCGCTATTTCCCATGCATGCCTGGATGCCCAATGCCTACCAGTTTGCACCGACACCGGTGGCTGTTTTCTTTGCGGCGTGTTCAACCAAAGTAGCGCTCTTTGTGATGCTGCGCTTTGACTTTGTCGTACTGCTACCAAACCTCGGTGATCAGGCTTACTTCCTGTCTTCGCTGCTTATTCCGCTATGTGTGGCTGCTTTCCTGGTGGGCTCGGCCGTGGCGATCTTTGAGCGTGACCTCAAACGCATGCTGGGTTATTCATCAGTAGCTCAGATTGGTTACATCGTATTAGCCATCTCACTGGTCAGCAGTGCCGGCATCACCGCTGCCGTGGTGCATTTCTTTAACCATGCGTTGATGAAAGCAGCCTTATTTACGGCTGTAGCCGGCATTGTTTTACGGTTTGGCAGTGCCAACCTTGATCAACTAGCCGGTCTTGGTCGTCGCATGCCATTGACCATGCTGGGGTTTGTGATCGCTGGCCTGTCACTAATCGGTGTGCCACTGACCGCAGGTTTTATCAGCAAGTGGTATCTGATACAGGCTGTGCTTGAAGAGCCCGGTCTGGGTATCTTGCTAACCATCTTGATTCTGACAAGCTCACTCATGGCGGTTGTCTACATCTGGAAAGTGGTCGAAGTCGCCTATTTCAAAGCACCGGCCACGGGCTCACTCGATGACATCAAGCGCGAAGAAGCGCCCATGCCAATACTGGTCACCCTGTGGGTGTTAGTGGCAGCCAACATTTGGTTTGGCATTGACCCCGAACTTCCCTTGAGCCTAGCCAACATGGAAGCTTTTGATCTGATGGGAGGCGGACGATGAGCGATGTGACATTGATTCTGTCCGCCTTGGCGATCCCACTGGTAGGCGCCTTGGTGATTGCGCTGACGGGTGCCAACCGCAACTTACGCGACAGTTTGATGGTGGCCTCGGCAGTCTTGGTATTTCTGACTGTGCTCTCGATCCTGCCATCGGTCAATGCGGGCGGTCGACCCGGCGTGGTGCTGTTTGAGATCATGCCCGGTTTGCCATTGGCGTTTGCCGTTGAACCGCTGGGCATGATATTTGGATTGGTGGCATCGGGCCTTTGGGTGGTGACCTCGCTGTATGGCATCGGTTACATGCGCGGTGCGCATGAGAAGAACCAGACCCGATTTTTTGCGTGTTTCTCGATCGCGATCTTCGCAGCTCTGGGCGTGGCATTTGCTGACAACATGTTCACGCTGTTTATCTTCTATGAAGTGTTGTCGCTATCGACCTATCCATTGGTCGCACACAAGGGCAATGAAGAGGCCAAGCGCGGCGCCCGTATTTATTTGGGGCTTTTGTTAGGCACTTCGATTGGCTTGATGCTGCCTGCCATGCTCGTGACCTGGTTTATGGCCGGTACGTTGGATTTTGTGCCGGGCGGGATTTTGCAGGACAACGTCAGTCGCGGCATTGGTGCTGTGCTGCTAATCCTCTACATGTTCGGTATCGGTAAAGCCGCACTGATGCCGTTTCACCGCTGGCTGCCATCGGCCATGGTCGCTCCCACGCCAGTCAGTGCCTTGCTGCATGCCGTGGCCGTGGTTAAGGCCGGTGTATTCACGGTCCTCAAAGTCAGTGTGTATTTGTTTGGTCTGGATTACCTGCAAAGCCTCTGGAGCAGTGACCTCATCATGTGGGTAGCGGCGTTCACGCTCTTGTCCGCTTCAATCGTTGCCCTGCAAAAGACCAACCTGAAAGCCCGGTTGGCGTATTCCACGGTCAGCCAACTGTCCTACATTGTGCTCGGTGCCATGCTTGCCAATGAATTGGCAATCTTGGGGGGTGGCCTACATATCGTGATGCATGCGTTTGGCAAGATCACGCTGTTTTTCTGCGCCGGTGCGATCTATGTCGCGGCTCACAAGAGTGAGATCCCGCAAATGGATGGTTTGGGTCGCAAGATGCCGATTACGTTTTTTGCGTTCCTATTGGGTGCGCTCTCTGTGATTGGTGCGCCACCACTTGGTGGTTTCTGGAGTAAGTGGAATTTGATGCTAGGCGCCGTAGAAGCTCACCACGCCATCATGATTGTGGTGTTGCTCATCAGCACGCTACTGAATGTGGCGTACCTGATTCCACCGGTGATTCGCGCATTCTTGCTCGCGCCACCCAAAGAAGATGCCCATCATGATCACCACGATGAGCATGACAGCACCAGCTTACGCCGCTTTGGCCTGGCAGAAGCCCCGCTGTTTTGTTTGGTGCCGCTGGTGTTCACCGCACTGGGTACATTTGTGCTGTTTTTTGAATGGGTACCCATTCGCGCTTTGCTTCAGACAATCTTCACCGGAGCCGCGTCATGAAAATCTCCCGACTCGGACGCATCCTCGAATGGATGGTCAACAATTCCAAACTGCTTAGCCGTGTGATGCTCACGATCATGGCGCTGCTGGTGATTGCCAACTTCATTTTCCCGGCAGGCTACGACCGGTTCTTCTGGGAGTCACTACCAGGTGCGGGTGCGGTTTATGGCATCTTCTCCTGCTTCGTGATTGTGGTGGTGTCTAAATTCCTCGGCTACAAATTTTTGTATCGCCCTGAGGACTACTACGACAATGAAAGCAAGCCCAACAGTCTGATTGGTGACCCGGCCAAGCGGGAGGCCCAAGATGACTGAAACCCAAGCCGTGATGCAAAGTGGCTGGTGGCTGCATCCAAGCATTTTTCTGATCCTCGGTGCGCTCGTCATCCCGTTCCTGAAAGGAACAGTCCAGCAAGGCTATCGGGTCGCACTGGCACTGGCTTTCATCTTCATTGTGTTCCAGACTCAAGCCGGCGTATATGGACAGTTCTCTGTCGCGGGTCTGGAATTTGTCACCGGTCGTGCGGACAAGCTAAGCCTGGCATTTGCCTATGTCTTTAGCCTGATCACGCTGATCGCTACCATCTACTCCCTGCACGTGAAGGACAACATCCAGCATGTGTCCGCATTAATTTATGCAGCGGCAGCGACCGGGGTGGCATTCGCCGGCGACCTGCTCACACTCTATGTGTTCTGGGAAATGATGATGCTAGCGTCAGTCTGGCTCATCTGGCGTCGCAACACGCCGACCGCCTACACCGCTGGCTACCGTTACCTGCTGGTTCACGCGGTCAGTGGTGTCATGCTCTTGGCAGGCATCGTGCTGCAGTACGGTGAGACCGGATCGATGGCGTTTGAGCAGATGCAAGCCACTGGCACGGCGTTCTATTTGATCCTGATCGGGTTCCTGATCAATGCTGCTGTGCCACCACTGCATGCCTGGCTATCAGATGCTTACCCAGAGTCGACCATCACTGGGGCGATTTTCTTGAGTGCACTGACCACCAAGACAGCGGTCTACACCTTGATTCGCGGATTTCCAGGTACGGAGTTCCTGATCTGGATGGGCGTGGTCATGGCACTGTGGGGCGTGGTGTATGCAGTGCTTGCCAACGACATCCGCAGACTGTTGGCCTATCACATCATCAGTCAGGTGGGCTACATGGTGGCCGGTGTCGGTATGGGCACAGCCATTGCATTAAATGGTGCCACCGCACACGCCTTTACCCACATTCTTTACAAGTCCGTGCTGTTCATGGGGGCTGGTGCCGTTATTCATATGACCGGCAAGAGCAAGCTGACCGAACTAGGCGGCATCTATAAGTACATGCCGCTGACCTTTGTGCTTTACATGATCGGTGCTGCCTCCATTTCTGCCTTCCCGCTATTTAGTGGCTTTGTTAGCAAGACCATGGTGGTTGAAGCCGCGGCAGTCGACAAACTCGCTTGGGTATGGCTACTGCTGTCAATGGCATCAGCCGGTACGTTCTTGCACACAGGCTTAAAACTTCCGTACTTCACGTTCCTGTCCAAGGACGCGGGCTTGCGTCCGGCCGAGGCGCCGTGGAACATGTTGCTAGCCATGGGCATTGCAGCGTTTTTCTGCATCTTCATCGGCGTCTACCCAGCATGGCTCTATAGCTTCATGCCTGCACCGGTGGAATACAACGCTTATTCAGCAGGCCACTTGTTCTGGGAGCTGCAGTTACTGCTGTTCACAGGATTAGGCTTTTTCTTGATGCTCAAACATCTGGGTGGTGAGCGCAAGCTAAGCGTGGATACCGACTGGGTCTATCGCAAACTTGCGCCCATTGTTGTCTTTGGCATCAGTGATGTAGTCCGTCAGAGTTGGCGAGGCTTTATCACTGCCATGCAAAAGCGCCTAGGCAACATATGGCAATCGATGGGTCAAACCTATGGCAGCAATGGCCCCATCGGCCAGACCTGGAGCATCGGGCTAACCACGGTGTGGGTGGTGTTCTTTGTGGCGCTCTACGGACTGTACATACTGCTGTTCTGATGAGCGACATACTGCATATCGAGCCGTTGTCACAGTCAGCGTTCACCGACTACGGCGATGTCATTGGTGGTCACATGGCCACCAATGGCAAGCTGATCAATCAAGGCACGACCACGAAGTTTGCGTCTGAAGCACTCAGCCTTACAGCCAAAGACGGTCAAGGCCAAGCATTTCTCTACCGTGCCAAAGGACAAGCACTGCCACTGACACTGCGGGAGCTTGAACGTCACCGATTGGGTAGTCAAACATTTGTGCCCATGGGTGGCGTGAACTTTGTAGTCGTGGTGGCGCAATCAGATTCAAGCGGCCAAGCACCAAACCTCCATACCTTGCGAGCATTCTGGGTCGATGGCAATCACGCCATCACATTGCGTGCAGGCACCTGGCATCACGGGTTGATCGCTGCCGAGGATGGGGATTTTGTGGTGATTGAGCGGGTAGCGGCTGAGGTGGATTGCGACGTGTTTATGATCGAGCAACCGATCACGCTAAAAGCCTATGCTTTGTAGTAGGGTAAAGCTCTTATCAGGAATGCCTTTCGTACAAAACTTTGCCAACCCGGTTGATGTGGGATATCAGCTCCGGGTTTTGAAGTTGGTGATAGAGCGAAAGATCAATTTGATAAGGTAGTAGCAGATCATCTAGATCCGTCAATAACTGACCATACGTTTGGCTATCCATTTTTGCTTCTAACGTCATATCGATATCAGAACCGGGTTTGAAATTTCCTTTTGCCCTAGAACCGTACAGAATGACTCGATTTACCTGTGGATACCGCTCAAATACTTCTCGCATTTTTTCCAGATCATTGGCGAGTAATCCATACATAGGTTCCATAAGCGAAGTACAAATCAAAGTTATGAACTAATGTTCGAAAGACGATCGAACTGCTCTTCGAGCTCATTGAATAAAACAGCATAACGCTGCTTCAAGTTATCCAGAACTATACTCACGGTTGCCTCATCATAAATATGTACCGTATTGTTACGATCTTTCAACATCTCCATCCAAGCATGTCCATCACTGATTAACCCTAATTTAAACGCTTCGCGTATCGCATCTCGTGATCCAGCGATAGATGCTACGCCCTGCCAAATTAGATAGTCTCGCAGCACTTTCCAAGACAGCTCATATATAAATTCAAACCCCTTGATCACGCCTTGCTTTTCTAGATTCGTCAGCGGACGCTGTTGCATGAGGGTTAAAGCCTCTTTTAACTGTACATGTGCTTTTTTGAAGTTAACAAAGCGCTGTTTCCAGCGAATATCTTGATCTGACATATGCGGTCTCCTAAAGCCGTGGAGCATAGCAAGACACCTGCAGCCCCTGATCACCAGTAGGGCAAAATCTACCCGGAGCGTTAGTCCTTTGCTAGCCTCAATATTTCAGCGTATTACGTCAACTGCAAAATAGCATCAGCCGCCTTTTGCGCAATCACCAACGTCGGTGAATTGGTATTGCCCGACGTAATGGTTGGCATCACCGATGCGTCTGCAACCCATAGCCCGTCTATGCCATGCACCCGAAGCGAAGAATCAACCACGGCCATCTCATCTTTGCCCATCTTGCAAGTACCCACCGGATGAAAAATCGTGGTCGCAATATCACCTGCCGCTTGGGCTAATGCCTCTGGGCTCGTGATCTCTGGACCGGGCTTGATTTCTTCTGGATGATAGAGTGCTAATGCGGGCTGTGCGACGATGCGTCGGGTCAACTCAATGCTTTGTGCGGCCACCTTGCGATCTTCTTCGGTCGAGAGGTAACAGCAATTAATGCGTGGTGCGACATCGGTGTCGGGTGACACGATCTCAACAAACCCACGACTAGAAGGCCTGAGATTACAAACTGATGCGGTAAACGCTGGAAAGTCATGCAAAGGGTCACCAAACTTCTCTAGTGACAAGGGCTGCACGTGATACTCGACATTGGCTCGATCGTAGCTTGGGTCGGACTTGGCGAACACGCCCAACTGCGAGGGTGCCATGCTCAAGGGGCCAGTCCGATTGATGAGATATTGCAAGCCCATCTTGGCTTTACCCCACAGGCTATTGGCCATGGTATTCAAAGACTTGGCATTCTGGATTTTGAATACCGTTCTGATTTGTAGATGGTCCTGCAGGTTGCGGCCCACACCTGGTAAGTCATGCAGCACCGGGATGTTCAGCTTTTGTAAGAGCGTAGCTGGACCAATACCGGAGGACTGCAGAATTTGCACTGAACCGATCGATCCGGCGGCCAGCACTACCGCGCCTTTGGCAGTAGCGATTAGCTTTTGTGCGTGGCGCACAAACTCAACGCCCGTAGCTCGCTTGCCATCGAAGATTAGGCTCGTGGTGCGCGCATGCGTGAGGATGGTCAGGTTGGTCCGGTGTTCAATGGGCTTGATAAACGCTTTGACCGCATTCCAGCGCCAGCCAGAACGCTGATTTACCTCAAAGTACGAAGCACCCTCATTGTCGCCACGATTGAAATCCTCAATCTTGGGAATGCCTGCTTGGGCTGCCGCCTCCCGAAATGCATCCAGAATCTCCCACGATAGACGTTGCTTTTCTACTCGCCACTCGCCGCCGGCACCGTGCATATCACTTGCACCACCGTGGTAGTCCTCCATGGATTTGAAGATCGGCAACACATCATCCCAGCCCCAGCCTTCATTGCCCGCATCACGCCAGCTGTCGTAATCCTGGCGCTGGCCACGCATGTAAATCATGCCGTTAATGGATGAACAGCCGCCCATGACCTTGCCACGGGGGTAACCAAGTTGACGGCCATTGAGCCCCGGATCGGCCTCGGTTTTAAACAACCAGTCAGTTCTGGGGTTTCCAATGCAGTAGAGATACCCCACCGGGATATGAATCCAGTGGTAGTTGTCCTTGCCACCAGCTTCAAGCAACAACACCCGTTTGGAGGGGTCGGCTGAGAGCCGGTTGGCCAACAGGCAGCCTGCTGTGCCCGCCCCCACCACGATGTAATCAAACTCGCCTGCACTCGGAGTGTTTGAGCGGTTGGTTGAATCGGTCGGCATCTTGTCCCCGGCAAGCTCCCTGAAGAGCGTAAATTATGTGTACAGTTGTAGTTTTGTTGGATTTAGTTCATTTTGTAGGTCAACGTCAAGTTGCCTTTACTTCGCCGCCTTTGGCCCTAACCAGTTTGAACCCATTATGACCGCTACTGCTACTCTCGAATTTTCGGTGACAACCTCGAAGAACCGTCGCAGCGACGAAGAAAGAGCAAGGATACTTGCCAACCCTGGATTCGGTGTCAATTTTAGCGATCACATGGTTGGCATCGACTGGTCGCTCGAACGCGGCTGGTACAACGCCAGAGTACAGCCCTACGGTCCGCTGTCGTTGGACCCAGCCTGTTCAGTGCTGCATTACGCACAAGAGATCTTTGAAGGTCTTAAGGCTTATCGCCATGCCGACGGCTCGGTCTGGGCATTTCGGCCACAGGCCAATGCGGCACGGATGCAGCGCTCAGCCGAACGTCTGGCACTACCCCCACTACCTGAAGCCGAGTTTCTGGAATCGATTCGACAACTGATCCTCGTTGACAAAGCGTGGGTACCGACCGCACCCGAGACCAGCTTGTATTTGCGTCCGTTTACGATTGCCAGCGAACGGTTCTTGGGCGTACGAGCTGCTCAACACGCCTCTTATTATGTGATCGGTTCTCCTGCGGGCGCTTACTTTCCCAAGGGTGTCGCCCCCGTGTCGATCTGGGTGTCTGAACACTACACCCGCGCCGGACGCGGTGGCACCGGTGCCGCCAAATGTGGCGGTAACTACTCTGCGTCGCTGTTGCCGCAACAGGAAGCCTACAAACAAGGTTGCTCTCAGGTCTTGTTTTTGGATGCCGTCCATGGAACCTATCTGGAAGAGCTAGGTGGCATGAATCTGTTTTTAGTGCGCAAAGACGGCTCGCTGTTAACCCCGTCGCTAACTGGCAGCATTCTGGAAGGTGTCACGCGTGACAGCCTGATCCAATTGGCCAAAGATCAAGGCCGGGTGGTTGAAGAGCGACAAATCACGCTTGAGGAAGTGCAAGCGGGCATGAACAATGGCGAGATTTCTGAGGCCTTTGCCTGCGGTACCGCCGCTGTGATCACCCCGATTTGCTCGATCAAGGGTAAAGACTTTGTAGCCGGGCGTGATGATGCGCCGGCTGGTGAACTCACCATGTCACTGAGGAAAGCATTGACTGATATTCAGTATGGCCGTGCTGCTGACCCGCATGGCTGGATGATGAAACTGGCTTAAGCGCTCCCCCACATGAAAACTGCCATCTCGAAATGGAATGAACGATTCCTCGCCTCTGACGATTATGTGTTTGGTAAAGAACCAAACGCATTTCTGGTCAAACACGCTACACCCCGAATCAAACCCGGCATGACCGTACTGGCTGTGGCCGACGGTGAAGGTCGCAATGGCGTGTGGTTAGCCGAGCAAGGCTGTGAAGTGTGGTCGGTTGATTCAGCACCGGCTGCATCAGAAAGAGCCCGAGCACTGGCGGCCGAACGTGGTGTCAACATGCACGTAGTGACAGCAGACGCTACCGAGATGGACTGGGATGCCCGACAGTACGACATGGTAGTCGGTATCTTTTTTCAGTTTGCCAACCCCAAGTTACGGGCCGAGCTGTTTAAAGGCATGAAGCAAGCCACCCGATCCGGTGGATACCTTCTCATCGAAGGCTATGGCCTTAAACAACTGGAGTACAAGACCGGTGGCCCCGGGATCCCGGAGCACCTCTACACCCTTGACCTCATGCGCGAACACTTTGGTGACATGCAAGTCGAGGTACTCGAGGAATACGACGCCGCACTAAGTGAAGGCAAAGGCCATCAAGGGATGTCAGCCTTGGTGGATCTGGTGGCCCGTAAGCCATAAAAATCCAGCCTGTCGTTTCAGACTGAAATCTCAACTGGTCTGTTGGAGTTTGGCGTCATACCAGGCGCGTGATCGGTTCACCATGCGCACAAGCCACAGCATCACGGGTACCTCGATCAGCACACCCACCACCGTGGCCAAGGCCGCGCCACTGTCAAAGCCATAAAGTACGATGGCCACGGCCACCGCCAACTCAAAAAAGTTCGAAGCGCCAATCATGGTCGACGGCCCCGCCACATCGTGACGCACACGGCAACGTAAATTCAACCAATAACCAAGACCTGCAATCAACAGGCCTTGCAACAAGATCGGCACAGCCAGCATGGCGATGATGAGTGGTTGCTCAATAATCGCTTGCCCTTGAAATGAAAACAACAGCACTAATGTGGCCAACAACGCCATGATGGTGAACGGACCAATCCGTTCAAGCATGCGTGCATACGCCTGTGGTCCCTTTTGCATGAGGCGCTTGCGCGCCCATTGAGCGATCGCCAACGGAATGACGATATAGATCACCACCGACAACAACAGAGTATCCCAAGGCACCGGAATCGAAGACACCCCGAGCAACAACGCCACGATCGGCGCAAAGGCAAACACCATCACCAGGTCGTTCAGTGCCACCTGACTGATGGTGAAGTTCGCATCGCCTTTGCACAAATTGCTCCAAACAAACACCATGGCGGTACATGGCGCAGCTCCAAGCAGTATCAGACCAGCAATGTAGCTATCGATCTGGTCTGCCGGCAACCACGGTTTGAACACGTAACCGATAAAGAGCCAACCGAGAGCAGCCATGGTGAAGGGTTTGATGGCCCAGTTCACCACCAGGGTGATGCCAATGCCCGCGCGCTGTTGCCATACATCCGCAATGCGCGAGAAATCTATTTTCATGAGCATCGGAATGATCATGATCCAGATCAGTAAACCTACCGGAAGATTGACGTGTGCAATCTCCAGCTTGCCAACGAACTGGGCTAGCCCCGGTGCGACATTACCAATCGCAATGCCCGCCACCATGCACAACACCACCCAGACGCTTAAGTACCGCTCAAAGACACTCATGCAGTTGTTCTACCAATCTCATCGACCTTCGATTGTAGAGACAAGCGGTCCAGTTTTTCGATCGGCAGCTCGACAAATATCTCAAGTCGACGCCGGATCTGACGTAACGCATCGCCAAATGCTGTCATCTGAAGCGCCTCATTGCCGGTTACCGCGGCTGGATCGCTGACACCCCAGTGCGCTGTCATCGGCTGCCCCGGCCAAGCCGGACACACTTCGCCAGCCGTGTCGTCACAAACGGTAAACACGAAGTCCATCACTGGCGCATCCGGTTTGCCAAACTCGGCCCAGTCCTTGGGCCGTAACTGATCCAACGGATAGTCCAGCCCCTTGAGCACTTCGAAAGTCAGCGGATGCACCGCCTGGGCTGGCTGGCTGCCGGCACTGTAGGCCTTGAAACGACCCTGGGCCATGCGGTTTAACAATACCTCGGCAATCTGGCTGCGCGCTGAATTGGCGCGGCACAAGAACAGAACATTCCAGGGTCGATCTTCTGTGGTCATGATGTTTCCGATTTAGGTTTGGACGTGCAACGTGGCGTTGACGTTGCATTTGGCATACAGGGGTTACCGCCGCAACAGTTGTCCGTCAGAAACCCGAGCAATTCAGACATGGCATCGAATAATGCTGTGTAGATCACAAACCGGCCCTGTGTACGGGATGTCACCAAGCCACTTTGTTGCAACGCACGCAAATGGAAATTCAAGGACGACGGCGGCATATCAAGTAACCGGGCCATCTCGCCAGCAGGCAAGCCGTTCGGACCGGCTTGCACCAACTCTCTAAAGAGCCGTAAGCGCACGGGATGGCCAATGGCAGCCAACATGGCGGCTGCTTGCTCGGTAGATACGGACTCGGTTTGTGTTTGCATGGGAAGGATTGTATTTCGATAATTATCGAAATGTTTGTGAATTTTTAATGACAGGTTTTTAAATGGCGATTCCCTCAATGAGATTCCCGCTTCTAAACTGAACGAGTCCACTGTACTGATGAAGGCATCCATGAACTCTGCCAGCTTGAACCGCCTGCTTTGCCCACAGACTGTCGCTGTGATCGGCGCCTCGGAAGACGCCTCACGCATCGGTGGCAAACCGATTGCTTATATGCTCAAGCAAGGTTTTGCGGGGACAATCTTGCCGGTTAATCCAAAACGCGAGACGGTTCAAGGCTTGAAAGCCTATCCGAGTATTGATGCCCTACCAGAGACACCGGATGTGGCCATCGTCGCTGTGCCAGCCTCAGCAGTGCTAGACACGGTCACGGCGCTGGCCAAGCGAGGCTGTGCCGGCGCGATTCTTTTTAGTGCCGGGTTTGCTGAAATCGGTGAAAAAGGGGCTGCACTACAAGATGAGATAGTGGCCATGGCCAAAGCCCATGGCATGCGCTTGATTGGCCCGAATTCACTGGGCATGATTAATCCACAAACTCATTTTTACGGTAGTTTTGCGACCGGTCTTGAGCTTGGCTTTCCTAAACCCGGTAACGTCGCCATCGTGAGCCAGTCTGGCGCCTACGGCGCTCACCTGATGACGGCTGCGGTGGCTGCCGGCATTGGCCTATCAGCCATGGTCATGACCGGTAACGAGGCCGATCTGACTTTAGGCGACATCGTTGACCTACTGGTCGAGGATCCAAACACCAAGGTCATTGCCCTTTACTCCGAGGGTGTAAAAGAGGCCGATACGCTGGTGGCCGCGCTTGAACGCGCCCGCCAAAAGCGCAAACCCGTGGTCATCATGAAGGTGGGACAAAGCGCATTGGGCCAAGCCGCTGCTTTGTCGCACACGGCGTCTATCGCCGGCGATGACAGGGTGTTTGACGCCGTCATGGCTGAACTAGGTGTCGTGCGAGTGCAAACCACCGAGCAAATGCTTGACATTGCGCGGCTAGCCACCCGTGGCATTTACCCGGCTGACAACACGCTCGGTGTGTTTACCGTCAGCGGTGGTGCTGGCGTGATTATTTCGGATGCCGCCGCACTACATCAGCTTGCCATGCCACCCATGCCTGAATCCGCCCAGAAAAAACTGCTTGAACTCTTGCCATTTGCCACCCCTGTCAATCCAGTGGACACCACTGCACAGGTGCTAAATGACATGACGCTGATGCGAGCATTTACCGAATCACTCGTTGTCGACGGCGGCTACCGGTCCATTCTCGGATTTGTCACCTACACCGCCACAGCCGCTACCACCGGTGATCGCCTACGTGAGGAACTGAAGTCGCTCGGTCAGGCGCATCCTGATCGTCTGTTTGTATTGATTGCCTTGGGCGATGCCGACAAACTCAGGCGTTATGAAGAAGATGGTTTCACCGTGTTTGAAGACCCAAGCCGGGCGGTGGCTGCAATTGCGGCCATGGGTCATTATGGTCAGGCGTTTGATCGCCAACCTAAGCAAACGCCCCCTGCTATGGCAGCCATCACTTTGCCCGATACCACCCCAAGCGAAGCCACTGCCAAAGCCATTCTATCCGCGGCAGGGATCTCAGTGGTTCCAGAGACTGTCTGTACAACACCAGAGCAAGCCATCGCCGCTAGTCAAGCTCTCAATGGTCCGGCAGTCCTTAAAATCGTCTCGCCCGATATTCTCCACAAAACCGAGATGGGTGGCGTGCTGCTAAATGTGCAAGGCGATGACCAAATACGGGCAGGATTTCAGACGTTAATCGAGCGTGCCAAGCAACATGACTCTGCCGCCAGAATTGAAGGCGTACTCGTTGCCAAACAAATGCAGGGTGGGGTGCAATGTCTGCTGGGCATTCAGCGTGACCCCGTGTTTGGCCCCATGGCCGTGTTTGGCTTAGGTGGCATATTTGTTGAAATTCTCGATGACGTGGTGCTACATCGCTGCCCATTTGGTGAAGACGTCGCGCTCGAGATGATTCACAGCATCAAGGGCGCACCGCTGTTGCTCGGCGCACGCGGACAAGCAAAGGCAGATCTCAAGGCCTTGGCGAAGATGCTGGCCAAGCTGTCGGCCTTTGCTGTGGCCGCAGGCCCCAAGCTACAGTCCATCGACCTGAACCCGGTGTTTGTCATGCCTGAGGGCGAAGGGGTCTACGCCGCCGATGCGGTAATTACGTTGCAACCTTAGCCAAGTAAAGCTCAGGCCGCCTGCAGCATAAACTCAACCTTCACCGCATCAAACGGAAACTGCACTTGACCTTGACCGTCCTGGTTTCTGCACACCACACCAGCGGCGATCAACGCAGTGATATCACTGTGGACTGCTTTGACATCCCGATTGACACGGCGCGCTGCCGCCCGAATAGACATTGGCCCGGCGCCACACATTGCCTTCAGCAATTCCCAACGCTTAGCGGTCAATACCTGCCATAGCAACTCTGGCGTTGCGAAGCCGATGCGCGCGCAGGGATCGGCTTTGCCCGTTTGCATAGCTCTGGCAGCATCAGCCAAACCCTTATTAAGGTCACGAAGGTCCAAAATCAATATGTTCACTTTATCAACCTATTGTGTCTTAGCGGGAAAATTTGCCCATTTTGCTTTCGTCATATGTGGCAGCACACACTGCAACCAAACCAGACAACAGTTACACACCCCCCACAAACAACAAGTCCCGGCCAACATCGATTGGCCGGGACTCGGTATTGCTTGGCTATCTGAAATGACCGCTAAGCGGTCGACTACTCAAAACGGAATGTCGTCGTCCAGATCACCCAGATTAGCGCTGCCACCCGCAGCAGGGGCTGCCGGTCGCTGTGCTTGAGGACGGGCTGCGGGACGCGAACCGCCTTCGTAGCCGCCGCCACCGCCACCCTCACCACCCATGCCATCGCGCCCACCTAACATTTGCATCTGGTCGGCTATCACTTCCGTGGTGTATTGATCCTGCCCTTCCTTGTTCTGCCATTTGCGGGTGCGCAGGCGACCTTCGATATAGACCGGGCGACCTTTGCGCAGGTATTCACCGGCAATTTCAGCCAGACGGTTATACATGACCACGCGGTGCCACTCGGTTTCTTCGCGGCGCTCGCCGGTTGCCTTATCTTTCCAGTTGCTAGTGGTTGCAATCGAGATATTGCAAATCGCGCTGCCTTCAGCACTGTAGCGTACCTCTGGGTCACGTCCCAGATTGCCCACCAGAATCACTTTATTGACCGATGCCACTCAGTTCTCCCTCACTCAAAATTTACCTTCGCTTGCGTCAGAAACCGCAATGTCGTCATGTTGCCTGACATAGCCGGACAACGGTGACAAAGTGCAGACGATTGCCCATCAGTGTATTCCACAACGGATGGCTAAGCAGCCGTTTTAGGCGCCGCCGTTGCCATCGGTGGCATGGTTAGGCGCCAGGTCACTAGCAGCCAGGCCACACTCAGTCCAGCGATCACCCAAAAAACCGCAACATGGCCCATGGACTGCACCAGCCACCCGCCTAGAGCACCCCCAAGAAAGAGCCCGGTTGCCTGCGTGGTGTTGTAAACACCCAAAGCCAGACCCTTCAGTTCTGGCGGCGCGACCCTAGAGACCAGAGACGGTTGCAAGGCTTCAAGCACATTAAACGCCACAAAAAATGCTGTCAGCCAAAACAGCAACCAGGCCCAGTGCGCACCGGTCAACGCAAACCCCAGTCCGACCGCCACCAACCCAGCCACCGCCCACCGCAAAGTCTTGGGATGGGCGCGGCGCTTTTCTGTGAAGATGATGATGGGCACCATAAACAGGAATGAAATAAACAGCACCGGCAAATAGACTTGCCACAAGCTGTCAGTCTGAATGCCACCTAGCTTGACCAGAAGGGGTGGCATCACCACAAACAACGCCACCTGGCTCAAGTGCAAGCAAAACACCCCAAAGTTCAAGCGCAATAGCCCAGGATGGATCAAGACATCTTTGGCTGGTGCCGGGTGCGCCGGTTTGGGGGCTTTGGGGGCGGCAGGCACCACGACAGCAGCCACCACAAAGGCCACCACGCCCAAGCCCGTGATCAACCAAAACAGGCCAGACAAGCCACCCCAACCCACCATGAGCGGCGCAATCACCAGCGATAACGCAAACGACAAACCAATCGAAGCCCCGATCATGGCCATGGCCCGGGTACGCACCTCGGGACGGGTGGCGTCAGCGAGCCACGCGGTGACCGCCGCCGAAATCGCCCCCGAGCCCTGAATCGCCCGACCAATGGTGACCCAGAAGATATCGTCAGACAATGCACACATGATGCTACCCAGCACAAACAGGGTAAGCCCGGTCAACACAATTGGGCGCCGACCAAACCGATCTGAGGCCATTCCAAACGGAATCTGCATGACAGCCTGTGTCAGCCCGTAGATACCCAGGGCTAATCCAACCTTAGCTGGATCCATGCCGCCATCCAGGCTCTTGGCCGCCACTGCAAACACGGGCAGCAACAAAAACAGCCCGAGCATGCGGGCAGCGAACAGTCCTGCTAAGGAAATACTGGCACGGCGCTCAGCGCTCGTGAGTGCCAAGCCAGGAGAGTGAGATTGCATAGAAAAACATCCGTTGAGCGCGTTATAGTACCAAGTTACCCTCAAAATTCGTACCGGAGCCGCCTGTCGGCATGGATCAGATCAGAATTCGCGGTGCTCGCACCCACAACCTGAAGAACATTTCACTGGACTTGCCACGCAACTCGCTCGTGGTCATCACGGGGCTGTCCGGTTCAGGTAAGTCTTCTCTAGCGTTTGACACTCTGTATGCCGAAGGCCAACGGCGCTACGTCGAGAGCCTCTCAGCCTACGCACGCCAGTTTCTGCAGCGTCTAGAAAAGCCCGATGTGGATCTGATCGAAGGACTGTCGCCAGCCATTGCCATTGAACAGAAGTCGGCAAGCCACAATCCGCGCTCAACCGTGGGGACGATCACCGAGATACACGACTACCTGCGCCTGCTGTTTGCGCGTGTGGGCACACCGTATTGCCCCACACATGGCGATGCACTGATATCCCACAGTATCAGTCAGATGGTTGACACCATCATGCAGTGGCCAGAAGACACCCGTATTGCCATCGTGGCGCCCGTGGTACGTGAGCAGGTGGGTGAGACTGACCGTCTATGCCAACAGTGGCAGGCGCAAGGTTTTGTCCGGATCCGTGTCAACGGCGAGATGCTAGCGCTCGACCCCTTGCCCAAACTGCCGGGTGATACGCCCCTCGATATTGACGTGGTGATTGATCGGCTACGTGTCAAACCCAACAGCCAGACACGCATCGCAGAAAGCCTGGAAACAGCGACTGGCCTGGCTGAGGGCAAGGTACTGGTACTGAATCTGGATACGGCAAGCGAACAGGCTTTCTCAAGTCGCTACGCCTGCCCGCAGTGCGACTACACCGTGACCACACTTGAACCCCGGCTCTTCAGTTTCAACAGTCCCTCAGGTGCCTGTCCGAGTTGTGACGGTCTGGGGTTTGTCGATGTGTTTGATCGACACAAGGTTGTTGCGTTTCCCGAACTGAGCCTAGGTGCAGGTGCCATTGAAGGCTGGGACAAGCGCAATGCGTTTACCTTTGCACTGCTCACAAGCTTGGCAGCTCATTATGGTTTTGAGCTTGACACGCCTTGGCAGGACTTGTCACCCGACATACAAAACGTGATCTTGCACGGTTCTGGCACCACCGAAATCCCGTTCTTTTATCTCGATCCGAACGGCACGAGTAGCGTCAAGCGTCACCCCTTTGAAGGGGTACTGCCGAATCTGCAGCGGCGTTGGCGCGAAACCGATTCGGCGACCGTGCGTGAAACACTGAACCGGCTGCGCAGCCAGCGCCACTGCCCGGATTGTGGTGGCTCTCGACTCAGAGACCAAGCTCGATGCGTGCATGTCGGTGACAAAGCAATTCATGAAGTTGAATCGCTGACCTTGCTGGACTGCTTGAGGTGGTTTGAAGCATTAACGCTAGAGGGCGCCAAACATGAGATTGCCGAGCGTATCGTGCGTGAAATCCGCGCGCGACTGACGTTTCTGAATAATGTGGGTCTGACCTATTTGTCACTTGACCGGCGCGCTGACACCATCTCTGGCGGTGAGGCCCAACGCATTCGCTTAGCCAGTCAAATCGGATCAGGCTTAACCGGTGTCATGTATGTGCTGGATGAGCCGTCGATTGGCTTACACCAGCGCGACAACGACCGGCTCATCAGTACACTGACGCACCTGCGTGAATTAGGCAATAGCGTGCTGGTTGTCGAACACGACGAAGACATGATCCGGCAAGCCGACTGGGTAGTGGACATGGGACCCGGCGCAGGTGAGCACGGTGGCCAGGTCGTGGCCGAAGGCACACCGGCCATGATCACTGAATCACGCGACTCGCTGACTGGTGACTATTTAAGCGGCAGGCGCGAGATCGCCATACCCAAGCGCCGCGTGGTCGACACCGATACACCGCGGTTGTCTGTGCTCGGTTGCACCGGCAATAATTTGAAATGCGTAGATCTGCATGTGCCACTTGGCCGTTTGGTCTGTGTCACTGGCGTATCTGGCTCAGGCAAATCAACGCTGATCAACGACACCCTCGCAGCCGCCCTGTCGCGCCAGCTAAACCGCAGTCACGATGAACCTGCTGACTACGTCAGCATTGAGGGCCTGACCCACCTCGACAAAATCATCACGGTCGACCAAAGTCCAATTGGACGAACACCCCGCAGCAATCCGGCCACCTACACCGGCCTGTTCTCACCGATCCGCGAACTGTTTGCTGGTGTGCCTGAAGCGAGAGCACGCGGCTATGACCCGGGGCGCTTTAGCTTTAATGTCAAAGGCGGGCGTTGCGAGGCCTGCCAGGGCGATGGCATGGTCAAAGTCGAGATGCATTTTCTGCCGGACATGTATGTGCCGTGTGAGGTCTGCCATGGCAAACGCTATAACCGCGAGACGCTTGAGATTCGCTATCGCGGCAAGAATATTCACGAAGTATTGGAGCTCACTGTCGAGCAGGCACTGTCGTACTTTGATGCCGTGCCAGCGATTGCCAGACGCCTGCAGACACTGCTAGATGTCGGTTTGTCATACATCCGCCTCGGGCAAAGCGCCACGACGCTGTCGGGTGGCGAGGCGCAACGCGTGAAGCTCTCACTTGAGTTATCCAAGCGCGGCAGCGGCCAGACACTTTACGTGCTCGATGAACCCACCACCGGGTTACATTTCCATGACATCTCGCTGCTGATGACCGTGCTGAACAAACTCGTAGAAGCAGGCAATACAGTCGTGGTAATTGAGCACAATCTTGATGTGATCAAGACCGCTGATTGGGTGATTGATCTAGGACCTGAGGGCGGTGAAGGTGGTGGACGCATCATCGCCCAAGGCACGCCAGAAGCAATCACGCAATCCGATGAGAGTCATACCGGGCACTACTTGAAAACGGTTCTCGATCGTCAAGCGCAACTCAAACAACAACGTAAGATGAAGTCGGTCGGCTAGCCTCTAGCGCAGGCCGCTTTGACGCAACAGCACCGCTGCCTGTGGCGAACAACTCACTGACTCCACGAGCGGAACAACCGAGGCACACTGCTGAGCCTGAGGCAATTGCTCAATTTGCAACGCGCTATCCATCGGCAATTGTTTTAACGCAGCCTCATTGCCTGACCAGTATGCCCATTGGACGTTGACGTGGTTGGCATCTCGACAAATACCAAGCGTTTGTTCATCACACGCAATAAACAGAGCCCGTAGGGCGTTAGTCGGTTCGGTGTGACCACACACCACCGCTTGACCACGATTAACACCCCCCTTCTCAACCGTACCACGCTCGGCTGTCACGTGTGCCAGCCACCCGGGCGAACACGTTTGTGTAATGTCGCCACTGGCTTTCATGCCAGCCGGGGTCTGCACAAAGGACAGATTGCAACGACCACCCTTGGACAATGAGGCGCACTGCTGAACAATGTAGAGTGACAGATCCGTCGTAGCTACTTGGCTACTTTGTGCATAGACCGTTGAGCCAAACCCAACGGCCATCACCACAGTGCATGCCGTAGCGATTGTTTTAAACATACTGACCTCCTTAAAATGACTCATCCATCTGGAACAGCCTACGATGCTCAAGCACCGCATACCGATCTGTCATGCCAGCGATATAGTCTGCAATCGATCTGGCTTGCGATATCCGATCATCGCGTCGATATTCAGGTGGCAGCAGTCCTGGTTGCGTTAAAAACGCCTCGAACAATTCTCGCACCACCCGTTTAGCCTTGCCGGTCATGCGCAGCACTCGATAATGCCGATATAAAGCCTTCAGTAAAAACCGCTTGAGCTCGTCGGCTTGCGCCCGGATCTCATCAGAAAACACCACCAGTGGCCCACATGCCTTGGCATCGTCAGCGCTAGCAAGCTTGGCCGCCTCTATCTTGGCTAGTGTGGTCGTGGTGACGTCCATGATGAGCGTGTTGATCATCTGACGAATGGTCTCCGCGATGGCGCGCTTTTGGGCAACATTTGGCCACCGCTTGCACACCGCCTCATAATGCTGTGCCACGATCGGCACGGTCAACAATTGCTCTAGGGTAATCAGGCCAGAACGCAAACCATCATCGACATCATGATTGTTGTAGGCGATTTCATCAGCCAGATTCGCGAGCTGCGCTTCAAGTGAGGGTTGCGTGCGATCAATAAAGCGTTGGCCAACATCGCCCAGTTTTTTTGCGTTGTTCAATGAGCAATGCTTCAAGATCCCTTCTCTGGTCTCAAAACAAAGATTCAACCCATTAAATGCGGGATAACGCTCCTCGAGCTCATCCACCACCCGCAAGCTTTGCAGGTTGTGCTCAAAGCCGCCTGCTTCTGGTGCTAGCTCTTGCAGGCATCGATTTAATTCGTCTTGCCCGGCATGCCCAAATGGTGTGTGGCCCAAGTCGTGGGCTAGCGCAATGGCCTCGGTCAAATCAACGTCTAACCGCAAACTCGCAGCAATCACTCGGGCAATTTGTGCTACTTCCAGCGAGTGCGTCAGGCGTGTACGAAACCAGTCACCTTCGTGGTTAACAAATACTTGCGTCTTGTATTCCAGCCGTCGAAACGCATTGGCATGAATGATCCGATCACGGTCGCGCTGAAACTCGGTTCGATTGGCTGGCGCTGGTTCAGTGTGACGCCGACCGCGCGTGCGGCTTGGATCACTGGCATATGGCGCACGTTCACCCATCAAACTATTGCCCTCTATCAAGTCAAACTGCGTATTCGTTCAGCACGGCTGCAACATCTTTCGAATCAGCCGCGCCCACCGTGGCCTGGCCGACTTCTGGCATCAGTACAAACTTGATTTCACCGGCCTCGGCCTTCTTGTCCGAGCGCATCAGCGACATCCACTGATCGACACCTAGCAATTTGGGTGCGCGGGTGGGGCATCCAATCGCTTTAACCACCGACTCAACCCGTTGGACATCTTCAGCTGGCAAACCAAGCGTGCGTTCCGACAGCGCCGCGGCCAGCAACAGACCGCAACCGACGGCCTCGCCATGCAACCACTGACCATAGCCGAGCCCGGCTTCAATCGCATGGCCAAAGGTATGGCCCAGATTCAAAATCGCCCTAAGGCCGGACTCACGCTCATCGGCTGAGACGACCTTGGCCTTGAACTCGCAGGAGCGACGAATAGCCGTGGCCAACAGATCAGGATCTCGGGCACGCAAGCCCTCGGCATGGGTCTGGCACCACGTAAAAAACGCCGCATCCATAATCAGGCCGTATTTCACGACTTCTGCTAAACCAGCGCTGATTTCACGGTCTGGCAGGGTGTTTAACACGGTGGTATCGATTTCCACCGCAATGGGCTGGTAAAAAGCGCCAATCATGTTCTTGCCAAGCGGGTGGTTGACGGCGGTTTTACCGCCAACCGAGGAGTCGACCTGGGCCAACAAGGTCGTCGGTACCTGAATGAAACGAATGCCTCGCATGTAGACAGCAGCCGCAAACCCGGCCATGTCGCCGATCACACCGCCACCAAGCGCAACGATCACGGCACGCCGATCGAGCTGCAGGCCGAGCATGTGATCAAAGATCAGATTCAGGGTCTGCCAGTCCTTGTACTGCTCACCATCTGGCAGCTCAAGCGTTGTCACGGGCTTGCCTGTTTTAGCGAGCGCGGCTCTGACTGCGTCACCGAACAGACGATTGACCGTCGGGTTGGTCACGATGACCAGCGCCGAGGCGTTGGGCGGCACCGACTCATCAATACGGGTCAGTCGCCCAGCCTCAATATGAATGGGATAGTCGCCACCGGGAGTTGAAACCAGTACATCATTCATGTGTTTTCCGTATCTTTTAGTCTTGTCACAATTTGCTGCACAACCGAAGGCACGCTAGCTGATCCAGTCTCCACTACGATGTCTGCTAGCGAGTCATAGATCGGGCTGCGCTCGTCAAGCAATTCATACAAGCGTGTCTTGGGATCGTTGGTTGCCAGCAACGGTCGATTGCGGTCCCGACTCGTGCGCCGAACCAACTCCTCAACCGAAGCTTTCAGATAGATCACCACACCATGCTGGCTCAAGATCTCTCGGTTTGACTCAGCCAACACCGCGCCGCCCCCTGTAGCAATCACCACATCTGGCTGTTGGGCGACCTCTTCGAGCACTTGTGACTCTCTCTTGCGGAACCCTGGCTCGCCTTCGATCTCAAAGATAACAGGTATTGCTACACCACAACGAGCCTCTATCTCATGATCAAGGTCGATAAAGGGACGACCAAGTGCTTTGGCCAGACCCTTGCCGATGGTGGACTTGCCCGAGCCAGGCATACCGATCAGAAACAGGCAGTTTGTTTGGTTTTTCATACCGTTAATTATCACATCGTTGGCTCTGAAGCGTAAAATCCTGAACTTATGAGCAAATCTACCCCCAAAGACCGTTCTGCCGGCATCGCAGCCGCTTCGTCATCGAGCCCCTGGATCGTCCGGTTCTTTATGAAACTGTTCGTACTCGGCTTAGCCGGTGCGGCCAGTGTCGCCTTGCTGCTCGTGATTGCCTTGTCCATTGCCTGGCCCAACCTGCCAGACTTGACAGCAATGACTGACTATCGCCCCCGAGTGCCACTGCGGGTCTTTACGGCTGACAAGGTCCTGATCGGGGAGTTTGGTGAAGAGCGTCGCAACGTTTTGCGATTCAATGAGTTTCCGGATGTGCTGAAGTCTGCGGTGCTGGCCGCTGAAGATGACGGTTTTTATCAGCATGGCGGCATCGACTGGGCTGGGGTAGTTCGTGCCGGCTTGGCCAACGTGGCTGCCATGTCAAAAACCCAGGGTGCCAGCACCATTACCATGCAGGTTGCGAGAAACTTCTACCTGTCCTCAGAAAAAACCTACACCCGCAAGTTCTACGAACTGCTGCTGACATACAAGATTGAATCGAGTCTGACCAAAGACCAGATTCTGGAACTTTACTTAAACCAGATTTATCTGGGCCGTCGCGCATACGGTTTCGCGGCAGCAGCCAGAACATATTTCGGCAAAGAGGTCTCGGAGCTGACCGCTGCTGAAGCGGCGATGTTGGCTGGCATTCCCAAGGCGCCCTCGCGATTTAACCCAGTGACCAACATGGTGCGCGCACAAGCTCGTCAACGGTATGTGCTTGGCCGCATGCACGAACTAGGCTACCTGACCAATGCTGAATACCAGGCCGCGCTTGCCGAGCCTATCGTCTTGAACGCAGGCAAGGGTACGCCGGCGGGCGGTTATGCGGTGCATGGCGAGTACGCTGCCGAATTGGCGCGACAGCTGATGTTCTCGCTTTACGGTGAAGAGGTGTACTCACGTGGTCTAAACATCTACACCACGATTCAGTCCACCGACCAAGAGTGGGCGTGGCGTTCATTGAGAGACGGTGTGTTGCAGTACACACGTCGTGCGCGCTATCCGGGCCCTGTGGCACAACTTGATTTGCCAGCTGGACTAGAAAAGCAACCGGAGCAATTTGACGCATGGATGGACGGTGTGCTGGAAGAGTATCCGGATGCGGCTGGATTTAGAACCGCTGTGGTTTTGTCGGCCAATCCGAAATCGGTCACGCTTGCTCGTGCATCTGATGAGATCATCACCATTGATGATAAAAAGATCCTCGCCGTCATTAGCCGATCCCTGAATCCGAAGGCTGACGATCAAATGCGCATGCGTCGCGGCTCGATCGTCACCATGACCCGCCTGGAAAACGGTCAGTGGGAAATCCTGAACTTCCCAGAAGTCGAGGGTGCCATGGTGGCCATGACACCCCAAGATGGTGCCATTCGAGCAATGGTCGGGGGTTTTGATTTCTTTAGCGGCAAGTTCAACCGCGTGACTCAGGCTTGGCGGCAGCCAGGCTCTTCCTTTAAGCCCTTTATCTATGCCGCGTCTCTTGAACGCGGCATGACACCGACGACACTGATTTCTGATCAGCCGTTTATGTTGACAGCCGAACAAACCGGCTCGGGTGAAGATTGGAACCCCAAGAACTACGGCAACGAATACGATGAAGAGCTCACCATGCGCCAGGCCATGGCCAAGTCACGCAACATGGTGTCAATCCGCATCCTGCAAGCCATCACGCCCCAGTACGTGCAGGACTACATCACCCGGTTTGGGTTTCAACCAGAGAAACATCCACCGTTTTTACCCATGGCGCTTGGCGCAGGTTCAGTCACACCGCTACAAATGGCAGCCGCCTTCTCGGTATTTGCCAATGGCGGCTATCGGGTCACCCCGTTTTTAATTGACTATGTCACCGACTCAGAAAACAACGTGCTGATGCGGGCCAAGCCCACGATCGCTGGCGATGCCGCAGCACGCGTGCTTGATCCTCGCACGGTCTACGTGATGAACGACATGCTGCGTGGCGTGGCACAGTTCGGCACAGCCGCCCGTGCTGGCCGCGAGATTGGTCGGCGCGATCTCGCCGGTAAAACCGGAACCACCAACGATTCTGTGGATGCCTGGTTTGCGGGCTACACACCACGGCTAGTAGGCGTTGCCTGGCTCGGGTTTGATCAACCCAAATCCCTTGGTAGCCGCGAGACAGGTGGTGGTGCTGCGCTACCCATCTGGATGGGCTACATGAAAAAAGCGCTGGAGAAATTCCCAGAAGAGCCACCGGGACCACCACCTAGCGGCTTGATTGTTAATGGTGAGGCGATGTTCTTTGCTGAATACCCACCAAACGAGTCGATTTCACGTGTCGGGCTCGACCAACCAAAAGAATCGATTGATGAATTGCTGGAGTCGCTAAATATGAGCGGCAACAGCTCGGCGGTCACGCCCGCACCGATTACAAACTAACGCAAGCCATCGCCAACGCTAGAGCTGAATCTGGATCGTGTGTCCCGTGACATCGGAGAATATTTGCGACAATGCCTCATGTAAATCGGGACCACCACGTGTGTCTTTCCAGTGCTGACCATCAAAGCGATAGTGAAACCCGCCGCTTGGTGCTGCAACCCAGAGCTCTTGCATCGGCGCTTGGCTATTAATGACCACAGGGGTTTTGTTGTTGAACAGCATGTTCAGAACATTCGCTTCACGTTTGGTGTCAACATCGACATCGAGTTTGTCGTACCAATCGTCTGCGTGGGTCTCAATCCTGTCTAGAATGCCACTTATTAGTTCATCAAACTCTGTTTCCGTCATAATCTAGTCCTTTTTGTGTTTTAGGAGCCCACCGTGACCGTAGCCGCATCTCGCTTTGCTCGCCACAGCCGCTGTATTGTCGCGCCGGTGTTGCTTGCTTCCTTGATCGGTTGTGGCTACAGGGGTCCGCTTTATCTACCGCCACCACCGGATACCATCTCCGGTCAAGGCTCTGTTCTAGAGAACCCTGAAACCAATATTCCACCCGAATCTAAAAATCCGTCGCTAGAACCTGCGCCGATCGTCATTGAATAGTTTATTTCACCGTTTGTCGACCATGCCCTCACTTACTGATCAACAAAGCTTGGCAATCCCCGCCGGGCAACCATATTTTCATTATCGCGACAGCGAACTTTTTGTTGAAGAGGTGTCGTTGGCTGCGCTTGCTTCGCAACTTGGAACGCCACTTTATGTTTATTCCAAAGCGGCACTGCAAACCGCGTGGGATGCCTATGCACAAGCGGCCAAGGGCCATCAGGTACTTGTTTGTTATGGCATGAAAGCCAACTCCAATCTGGCTATCTTGCAGCAATTTGCCCGCTTTGGGAGTGGCTTTGACATTGTGTCTGGCGGCGAGCTTAAGCGCGTCATCAAGGCCGGGGGCAATCCGGGCAAGGTCGTGTTCTCCGGTGTGGGCAAAGAAGTTTGGGAAATGGAGTTGGCGCTAGAAGCCGGCGTGAAATGCTTTAACGTCGAATCCGTACCCGAACTCAGGCGTTTATCTGATGTGGCGACCCGCTTGAGCAAAGTCGCTCCGGTCTCGCTACGTGTGAATCCAGATGTTGATGCGCAAACCCATCCCTACATCTCCACAGGCCTGAAAGAAAATAAGTTTGGAATCGCCATTGAGTCGGCGCTTGATGCTTATCGGTTGGCCAAGGAACTGCCAGGGCTTAATGTCGTGGGTGTCGACTGTCACATTGGCTCACAGATCACCGAGGTCAGTCCTTACCTCGACGCGCTAGACAAGTTGCTAAGCCTGATCGCACAGCTGAAGGCTGAGGGTATAGAGCTACATCATCTGGACTTGGGGGGTGGCTTGGGGATTCGTTATGACGATGAGACACCCTTGGCACCTGGTATCTTGCTAGATGCCGTGTTTAAAAAACTTGCTGACAAGGGACTTGAGCTTGAACTGGTGCTCGAGCCAGGCAGATCTCTGGTTGGCAATGCTGGTGTGCTGGTTACCGAAGTTCAGTATCTAAAGCACACCGAGGACAAAGACTTTGCGATTGTAGATGCCGGCATGAATGACTTGATGCGACCGGCACTCTATGAGGCATGGCATGGTGTCTTGCCGATCAAACCGCGCTCAGCACAAGCACGGGTATACGACGTTGTCGGGCCCGTCTGTGAGAGCGCGGACTGGCTGGCCAAGTCTCGTTGTCTAGCAGTTCAAGAAGGTGATCTGCTCGCTATCGAGTCAGCTGGTGCCTATGGGTTTGTCATGGCCGGACACTACAACTCCCGACCACGCGCTGCCGAGGTCTTGGTTGACGGTAAGAACTGGCATCTGATTCGTGCGCGTGAGTCGTTTGATGACTTGATTCGCGGCGAACGTCTATTGGATTGAGCGGCTACAAAAGCTGGTAAAACTCGTCGTAAATTGCATTGCCTACTTAGTTTGCCACCCAGCGCTTTCGGCTAACCCACAACAACACGGCAATCACAAAAGCGGGAATCATCAACAAGGCGTAGGCATCGCCGTAGCTGCCTAACCGTGAAGCAGCTACACCGAATAGGGGTGGCCCACACAGAACACCTAGAAAGGTAAATCCAAGCGTGCCACCAGTGGCCATGCCTGCGAGCCCCGAAGGTGCTTGACGGGCGACCTCAGCCAGATACACCCCATTCCAGCCAATGGCTGTGGCACCCAAGAGCATGAGCAGCAAGTAAAGCCAGAGCGTTGGGGTGTCTATCGTTAGCCAGGGCACCAGCGCCGCACCGCCAAATAGCAAACCGGCAATACCAATCAACATAAAGCCTGAGCCCAGCCAGTTGTCTGCCATCCATCCCCACAGTATCCGGCCACCCACACCGGCTGCTTGTGAGACCGTTAATGCCAACCCTGCCGCCACCAGTCCCCAGCCCAGGTCCTCATACAGAAATGTCACCAGGTATGTTGTCAGTGATAGTTGCGTGATGGCAAACAGAAAGGAGACTGCTGCCAGGATGCGCAGTGACGCTTGGCCCAGCACTAGCTTGATGGGTTCCACAAAGCTTTTAATCAATGACGGTCTAATCGCCGGATTGCGATCTTCGTCTAGCTGCAAACGCAATGGGCTAACGGCCAATGCACACAGCACGCAAAATAGCGCCACCATGACGAAGGCGGCTTGCCAGCCCATCAAGATTTCCATCGAGGGCACCAACAGACCAGCTAACATGCCCCCGACTGGCACGCCGGTTTGCTTGATCGAAAAAACCAGCGACATTCGCTCTGGTGGTGTGGTTTTAATCAGCAGGTGTGAGCTCGCTGGCGTCACAGGTCCATAGCCTAGACCGATCATCAATGCGCCAATCACGATGGTGGCTGGCCAAGGCAACGCGCACAACACCAAGCCAGTGGCTGTGAACAACAGGCTGACTTGACTTAGCCGAAGCGCTCCCCAGCGCTTAACAAATGACCCGCCCATGATGGTCGAGATCATGGCGGCGACATAGACAATGGCGACGTAAAAGCCGACATAGGTCGTCGATACACCGATCGCATCGCTAACCACCGGTGCAACAACCGGCAGTGTGATCAGTGCCATCGCGACTAGCGCCTGGATCATTAGGGTCGCAACCAAAATGATCCAGGCGCTAGCAGTTTGTTTCATATCAGCACATCAATTTCGAATATTTAATTTACAGCTCACCATAAGAATGCAGACCCGAGAGGAACATGTTCACACCCAGAAACGCAAAGCCTGTAATTAGTAAGCCTACCAGTGCCCAGTAAGCTGCGATCGTGCCGCGCATGCCTTTCATTAGACGCAAATGCAGCCACGCCGCGTAATTGAGCCAAACAATCAACGCCCAGGTCTCTTTGGGATCCCACTGCCAGTAGGCTCCCCAGGCATCAGCGGCCCACAGGGCACCTAAAATGGTTGCCACCGTAAAAAACGCAAACCCGATTGCGATTGCCCTATACATAATGTCATCTAGAACCTCTAGTTTGGGCAACTTTTGCGAAATCGGTCGACGGAAAGCCAAAATCGAGCCTACCAATACAGCACCAATACCAAAATACAACATCCAGGTCGCTGACAGACCTTCTGTACGGAACACCATCGGTTCAGCGGCCAACAGCACGCCGAGAATAAATAGAGGTGCAAGTTTCTTGTAGGACTTGGTCTCACCGTTTTCTTTAACCAGATACGCAAAACCCACCATCGCCGCTAAAGAGAATGTGCCGTATCCAATAAAGTTGGTGGGCACGTGCAGCTTCATCCACCAGCTCTTGAGTGCAGGCACCAAGGGCTGAATCTCATAGGCTTCGCGTGTGAATGAATACCACAGCAAAAAGACGACGATAGAAGTGACTACCAACATAACGAAGCCGCCCAGTGCACGTGTGGCATAGCGACGCTCGTAATACAGATAGAAGAGTGTTGTGATGATCGCAAACAACACAAAGACTTCGTAGAGGTTGCTCACCGGGATGTGACCCAAGTCTGGACCCATCAAATGACCTTCACGCCACCGCACCAACAGACCGACCGTGCCAGCGTAAGTCGCCCCCCAGGACAGAAATGTCCCTAGCCACGCGGCAGTGTTACTGGCAAAGCCAATCCAATAACAGATGGTGGCCAGCAAATACATCATGCACATCCAGAGGATCGCTGACTGGGAGGAGAAGAAATATTTCAGGAAGAAGTTTTGTTCAGCGTTTGCCAGATTGCCGTCATACAGCCAAATCGCAAATAATGCGGTTAACCCACTGGCAACCATGTACGTGCGCAAAGGTCGCCACAACCAGCCAACCCAAACCACAAACGGCACCGTACCAACCAGAATCCATTTCTCATAGATATCCATGGACTCGCTGTAGGTGGTTAATGCATAAGCAGCACCAGCAGCCAACACAACGAAGAACAACAAATCAGTCCAATCAGGCTTACCACGCAACTGGCGTGAGTCGCCGGACTCAGTCAAGTCCTCCCAGGAAGCTCGCTCTGCAGTGATGGTCTGTGCCATGGTCACTCCTTTTTCATGTCTAGCCGGCTAAGTGCCTGCTTGAACCGCTCAAATTCGCGATTGAAATCCAATGAACGCTTTTGTGAAGTCATGGCCGCGAGCACTTGCGTGCTGTCTTGACCTGGTTCACGCTTTAGCCATACCCAGATGCGACGGTCGCGCACGTAAAACATGGCAAACACCCCGATGGTTAGCAGCAAACAGCCCAAATACACTGTCAACATGCCGGGGGCACGACTGACCTGAAACACACTTGCCTGAACCAGGTCAAACGATTTCATGGAAAACAATATCGGCGCCGGATAAAAACTCAAATCCGACAACGAGGCAACGGCCAACTGCGTCCAGCGAACGTTCTCGGGCGTGGCTGGATTGATCGGATCAAGTCCGGCACGTTCACGTGCAATCGCACGCAGCTCACTCATCGAAGAGCCCAGGAGCCGCACAATCACATCTGCCGCGCGCGCCTGTTCCGCTTGTGGCACGCTGGTCTCCAGAAACCGCGATAGCGCCTCGAGGCCGCCCGTGGCAAAGGTATCTAGTGCACGCTCGGCCGAGAGCTGCAAAGCGGCGCTATCCATACCTGGTGGCACGTTGTTGGTGGCAAACCGTTCGGCAGCGAGTTTGCGCGCCTCGGGATCAGCAAGTGCGGCACGCAGGTTCATGAACTCCACTGCCGATGAAGACTCATCAGCCGGGATGCGCAGATAACGGTAATTGTCCGAGTTATCCATGGCAACGCCAGCGAGAATTACGCGATCGCCGTCAAGCTCAACAGGCAACATGTAGTTGTGGAAACGCTGAGCCTGGCCACTGTCGTCGATCACCGTGTATTCAACGCTTGGACCCAGATTTTGCAGGTTCTTTTCTCGTTTGCTGGTGGCACTACCGGTCACAGCGGCCACATGCTCAATCACGGTTGCTCGCGATGGCACGCCGTCACTGAGGTCTTCTACATTGATGGGCCGCAAGCCCGTGATCTCTAGCTTGACCTCGCGGCCGGTGTTACCGATGGGTAAACGCATCCCTTCGCCCACCCGTTTGGAGAACTCAAATGGCCCAGGGGCAAGTCCACTCAGCGGAAACGCCAGCATCTCAATGTTGCTGCCGCCATCATCAAAACTCGACTGGTAGACCGTTACACCCTTGTAACGCAGCGGCTCATTGACCTCGATGGTGCGATCAAACGTCTCGCCCGTCTCAAGATCTCTAACCGTTACATCGCTGGCAAACCGACTCGGCATGCCTGTGGAGTAATAGTCCACAAAAAATTTATTTAGCTTGAGCTCAAATGGCAAGGGCTGCACCAGCGCGCCTTCACCGACGGTCACGACCGCGTTACTGCGCGTGCCTCCCTCGGGAACAAACAGGTTGGCCCTAAAGCTCGGGTTGTCCAACCCCAGGCGACCGGAGCCCGGCACGTCAGCAATCAACATGTTGTCAATGATCGGGGTCTTGCCAAATAACCAGACTTGCATACGGACGGGTAGCTCACTATCGAGCAGGCCGCCCACACAGATCATCACAATCGATGCATGTGCCGCGATATATCCGAAGCGATTGCCACTACCTTTTTTAGCGGCAATCATCACGCCGTTTTCTTCTTCACGCACTTTGTAGGCATAGCCCTGCTGCTTTAGCCAGGCCTTGACAGCGTTGTCACTATCATTCAACCCCCGTTCGGTAGCTAGCTCGACTTTGTGAGGGAATGCTCGCAAACTTGAGCCACGCACCGTCTCGCGATAAGTGCGCATCTCACGGATCATTTTTGGGGTGTTGCGAATCAGGCAAATACTGGTTGAGACCACCAGAAATGCCATGATCACCAAAAACCAGGTGCTGTTATAGATCTGCCAAACAGAGAACTTTTGTAGGACCTCGAACCAAAACGGCCCGAATTGGTCGATATAAGTGTTTTCTGGCCGGTTTTGCGGAATAACGGTGCCGATCACGCTGGCGATACAGATGATCACCAACAGGCTAATCGCAAAACGCATCGAGCCGAGCAACTCGAAGAGCGCCGATAACGATACCTTGGCCGCCGGTGGGCGGGCGGTCAACTGACTATTTTGTGACACTGTCACTACCCTCAATTAAGTAGAGGCTTAATTAAACCTCTAGTTTGACGGTGTCAGCGCGAACTCAGTTCCCGCGACCGACAAATAAATTGATGTCGGTCAAATTTACCTCAGACCAGCCGCGTAGTCAGCAACTGCCTTGATATCCGCATCCGACATCCGGGCAGCAATCTGTATCATCATTTGATTGTTACCTCTATGCCCGGCACGAAACAGTATCAGCTGTTGTTCCAAATAGGAAGCAAACTGCCCCGACAAGCGGGGGTATTGTGAGGGAATGCCCTCGCCGTTGGCGCCATGGCAAGCCGCGCAAGCAGGCACCTTGGTCTCTTTGATGCCACCACGCCAGATTTCTTCGCCACGAGCCACCAGCGCTTCGTTGCTTGCAGTCGCAGGCTTGGTTAATTGCTGCTCTGCAATATAAAGTGCCAGATTCCGCATGTCATCAATCGTTAGCGGGGTGGCCAATGCAGTCATCACAGAGGGGGAACCATCTGGGCCCCGGCGCGGCGCCATGCCGTCTTCCTTGGGTTGAAACTCCGTGAGCTGCTTGTAAATGTACTCGTGCGGTTGGGCGGCGAGGTTAGGGTTCACTGGCAGATCACTATTGCCACCGGCACCATGGCAGGTCATACAGGCCACGATGCCTCGAGCGGGGTCACCCTCGTTATAGAGCTTTTCACCGGCCTTCACATCAGGCTTGATCGGTCCAATCGGCACCTCGGCGGCTTGCGCCATTGCAAACAGGGATGAACCCACCAAAAGGCTGCTAGCTAGGAAGCTGCGCACTAACACTCGTTTCATGTAAATGACCTCAGGACGATCTTGCGTACGGCAAACGGTCTGATTATACAATAGCAAATTCCCTTAAATGTTTGATCTATCTTGACCATCCTTCATCGCGCCGCCTTTGTAACGTCCGCTGCCAGATTGGATCAGCTTCCTCTGCCTGGTGCGCCGGAGGTGTGTTTCGTAGGGCGCAGCAACGCCGGTAAATCAACGGCGATTAACGTGCTGACCAACCAGAAGCGACTGGCCTATTCGAGTAAGACACCCGGACGGACCCGTCTAATCAATATGTTTGGGCTGCCCGATACGCTCAACCCTGGCGAACAACTTGGCTATCTGGTCGACTTGCCAGGCTACGGATATGCTTCAGTGGCGCATCAGGCCAAGGAGCAATGGGCCGATATTCTGGGAGACTACTTGCGCCATCGCCCATCGCTAGCTGGCATTGTCATGCTAATTGACATCCGTCGCGGGGTGACTGAGCTAGACAGACGCCTGGCGAACTGGATTGCACCGACGGGCAAGGGCGTATTGGCTTTGTTAACGAAAGCCGACAAGCTCCCCTTCGGGCAACGCAAGAACGCTGTGTTTGCGGTAAAAAAACAACTGGCTGATATTGGTCAGCTTCACGCATTGCCGTTTTCTGCAACCGCCCGGATTGGGATTGAAGAGGCAACTGCCCAAATAGAAAACTGGATTTCCCCAAAGGTTGTGCCATGACAACTCCGCATCTGATTTTGACTGACTTCCCTCATGCCCGGCCACGGCGACTGCGTCGTGATGATTTCACGCGCCGCTTGGTGCGCGAACATCAGCTAACAGTCGATGATCTGATTTACCCGGTTTTTATCGTCGATGGCACAGGCATTGAACAGCCGGTGCCCTCCATGCCTGGCGTGTGTCGATATTCACTAGACAAGCTGCTGCCCGTGGCCGAGGAATGCGTCAAACTAGGCATCCCGGTCATGGCGTTGTTTCCGGTCATTGACCCGTCACTGAAGGCACTAGATGGCATCGAAGCCACCAACCCCGAGGGACTGGTGCCGACGGCTGTTCGAGCACTGAAGTCGAACTTCCCTGAGCTTGGCGTGTTAACCGACGTGGCACTTGACCCATACACCAGCCACGGCCAGGACGGCGTGATTGATGAGGACGGTTACGTCATTAATGACATCACGCTGGAGATCCTAGTCAAGCAAGCAGTCGTGCAAGCACAAGCTGGTGTTGACATCGTGGCACCGAGTGACATGATGGATGGGCGCATTGGCGCCATTCGACAGGCTCTAGAGGCGAATCAGCACATTCACACGCGAATCATGGCCTATTCAGCCAAATTCGCCAGCGCCTTCTATGGCCCCTTCCGTGACGCGGTGGGGTCAGCGAGCAATCTGGGCAAATCCAACAAAATGACCTACCAGATGGACCCGGGCAACATTGATGAAGCCCTGCGCGAAGTCGGCGCCGACCTGAAAGAAGGAGCTGATATGGTGATGGTCAAGCCCGGCATGCCGTATCTCGATGTGCTCAGACGGGTAAAAGACGCGTTTCGAGTGCCTACCTTCGCCTACCAGGTCAGCGGTGAGTACGCGATGCTAAAGGCTGCGGCTGCCAATGGCTGGCTCGACCACAACAAGGTCATGATGGAGTCACTGCTTGGCTTTAAACGCGCCGGTGCCGATGGCATCCTCACGTACTTTGCGCCGGCAGCAGCCAGGTTATTGCGTCACGCTTAAAGACGCATCCCCATGGGCTTTCAGGTCGGACCTCTTTCTTTTGCTGGCACCTTCAGCTATGCGGCCGGTTCGGACTTTACATACGCGGTTCGCTACAACTATCCCGTGGACCTGAACAATGACGGTGTCGACGAACTGATATTTGCCGGCTTTGAAACGCAGCCCAACACCCCAAGTCAGTACTCTGACACCAAAGTCACGATATTTGGCTGGGAGAATGGCCGATTTCAAAACCTGACCGACAAATGGTTACCAGACAACCATGTTCAAGGTGTGGGTGATATCGCAGCTGGTGACTTCAACAACGATGGCTTGATCGATTTGTATCTGTCTGGTTATGCCGACATGGATCATCAGGTTCAAGCCTATCAGTTGCTAAACACGGGGACTTCACTCGTGAAGGCTAGCCTGGGGCTAACCGAATGGGAGCATGGCGCGGCCGCCGGCGATTTAGACAATGATGGGTTTGATGACGTCGTGGTGTTTGGTTATCTATATCCAGTGCCGTTACTGCGTGGCGGGCCGCAGGGGCTCGAGCGCGGATTTGCTAGCGCGCAATGGCCACACACAGAAGGCTATGCCACCAATGGCTCTGGCGGTGCGGTCGGTGATTTTTATGGTGATGGCACGATGTCGGTGGTTGTATCTGACAACGGCACAATCACTGATGCCGACACCACACTGTCGCGAGTGCATATTAATGCTGGCGGTGCCGCCGTGGGTTTCAGTGCCGTCACCCAGTTACCTATGCCTACCCTTGGCACAAAGAGTCATGACGTTCGCGCCAAAGCTTTTGATTTCAACGACGATGGTCTACTGGACGTACTGGTTTTTAGTCGTGAAACTTGGGATGGGTCACAATGGCCTGTTAACTCCCGATTGCAGTTTCTCGAGAACCAGGGCAATGGTCGGTTTGTTGACGTTACTGAACAACGGTTAGTCGGTTACCCCATACAGAGTAACGCGAGCTACCACCCCGTATTTGCAGACTTCAACCGTGACGGTCTGACTGATATTTTTATCAGTGAGTCTAGTTTCGATGCAACTCACAACTCGACTGCAATTTTGTTGCAAACGCAAGATGGCCAATTCATTGACACCGGACGTAGCGATTTATCGAGACTGATTGAAGCTGACGGTGGCATGGCTGGCATCGTTCGCGGCCCGGATCAGTCCTACTACCTTGTCACAGAGTACCAATCCCGGGGCGGACAGGCTACGGTCTATACGGCCAAGCTTAGTTTCCCCGAGCGCGAAGAACGCGATACCCCTGAAAAGCTCAAGGGTACGCGTGGTGCAGATCATATTTGGGGCTTCGGCGGTGCTGACACCATATCAGGCTCACCAGGCAATGACACCATCGACGGTGGAGCAGGTGTCGATCTTCTGACATACAACTCAAACCGATCTGGTTTCGATGTTGCAATCAACCTTGTTAATGCGACCACCATTCTTAGACACGATGGAATATTCGGTGTTGACACATTGATCAATATAGAGCTCCTAGCCTTTACGGATGTTCATGTCACGCTTGACGTTACCGGGACTGCGGCTCAGGCCTATCGACTCTATGAAGCTACCTTTAATCGAGCGCCTGACAAAGAAGGTATGGGTTACTGGATTTGGCGCATGGACAATCAGGCGTCTTTGCTCGAGGTGGCCAACGAGTTTGTGCAAAGCACCGAGTTTGAGACACGCTACGGTGCTGATCTGTCCAATACTGAGTTCTCAACGCAGCTCTACCAGAACGTACTCGACCGATTTCCGGACCCAGACGGTCTGGCTTATTGGGTAAAAGCACTTGAGAGCGGTCAGAGTCGCGCCGCAGTGTTGGCATACTTTAGCGAGTCCCCGGAAAACCAAACCAACACTGCAAACTTGATTAGTACCGGTATTGAATTCACACCGTTTATGGGGTGAGTTCATCACGCTTAGACAAGGCGCAACTGAATGCCATCCCGAGAATGGGTAGTGCAGCACAGGCGCCAATCAATACCCATTGAATACCCACTGTATCAACCACCAAGGCGCCCGCGGCAACCCCTAAGGCTTGGCCTAAGAAAAGGAACGATGCAAATAGCGAAACCGCCGTGCCACGCACCTGGGGAGCCATCTGGGTAGCATTGGTCTGTAAAACAGCGTGTAGCAAGTAGTAGCCAAGCCCACAGAACACGCTCGCAAAAATCGCCCATGACCAATGCGGACCGATTAAATACAACAGGTAACAGGCTCCTAATACCCAGCCACCGGCAAACGTAAGCTTAAGCTCACCAAAGCGTGAAACTAACCACTTTGCACGCAATACGTACAACATCGCCCCGAGCCCAAAAAACGCTGTGATAAGACCGGCCATGGTCGAACTCATGTCCTGCGTCTTTTGTAAAAAAGCCGGTACAAACGATAAACCGCCAAACACCAACGCACCCTCGATGAGCACCACCAGTAAAACAATCCTGGCCCAAGGCAAGGCAAACACGGACACGATAGGCGCCACCAATTGCAGGCCCTGCGTGCTCGGCGGCACTTCGGGAACGTCGTTCAGTTGTGTCAGTAGCCAGATGCCCACAATGCCATACATGGCTGCGAGAAACAGGAACGACCATCGCCAACCCAAGGTATCGGTCAAAGCTCCACCTATGACCAAACCAGCAGACATGCCCAGGATAGTGCCTGTCATAAATTGCGCCAGCGTCACCTGCCGATCTTCGTAAGCGACATGGTCGCCAATCCACGCCATCGACAACGGCACAATGGCTGCAGCGGTGGCACCTGACATGGCTCGGCCTGCGAGCACCCCCTCAAAACTTGATGCACTGGCAGCCACCAGATTGCCAATGGCGCAAGCCAGCGTGGCAAATGCCAAGGTGCGAAACTTGCCAAAGCGGTCGCCCACGGGCCCATAGAAAAATTGCATCACCCCATAAGCGAATACAAACCATGTGATTACCTTGGCTGCTTCACCGGTGGTAATCGAAAACTCCTGACTTAATTGAGGCAAAGCGGGATCAAGCACACGAAATGCACTCGTGCTGGAAAAAGCAGCACAGGCCAACAACAAAATGCTGCGCTTGGATGGCAGATGTGCTGCGGTGTGAGTCATCTCTATGGTTTAACGTGCCAAGACTTGGTCAAGCACACCAGCAAATCGCTCAGCGTTCTGAAACCCAACCACGCGGATGTCTGACACCTCTCGCCCACCTGGCTCAAAGAAAATAATACCTGGCGGGCCAAACAAATTAAAGCGTTTTAACAAGGCGCGATCGTTGGCGTTGTTAGCTGTGACATCCGCTTTAAGCAACAACATCTGACCCATACGTTGTGCCACGGCTGAGTCAGAAAAAGTAAAGAGTTCCATCTCTTTACAGGAGACGCACCAGTCAGCATAAAAATCCAGCATCACCGGCCGTGTTGATTGAGCAAGTCGTTGGTCAAGCTCGGCTACGCTGGCCACTAATTCAAATACCGGCTTGCCTGTAGGGCTAGCGACCTGTGTGGGGCTGCCAGAGCCTGCGAGATGTTGCAATGGCTGCAGCAAGGAGCGACCACCACTTGCCAACCCCACTAGCCAAATAACCGCCACCAATGCCAACAGTAAACCCAAGGTTTTTCGGATAGCTGAACCTAACGACAAGCCCTTTGGCAAGCTCTCAAATGCGCCAAGTAAGACTGCTGAGAGAACCGCTAACAAACTCCATCCTAAAATCTGTATCCAACTTGGTAGCACCGGTCCGAGCATCCACCAGGCGGTTGCGAATAAAAGCACCCCAAAAAATGCCTTCACACCGTCCATCCAGGGACCTGCCTTGGGTAGCAGACTGCCTGCAGAGGCCCCCACTATTAACAATGGCAAGCCCATGCCCCACGCCATCGCAAACAGTGCTGTTCCACCAAGCACCCAATCACCGGACTGAGAGATATAGAGCAAAGCGCCCGCCAATGGAGCAGCGACGCACGGCCCCACAATCAAGGCCGATACAGCACCCATGATCAAGGCGGCCCAGAGTCTGCCGCCTTTAAAACCTGATGCCGCGCTGCTCAGTTTTGTTTGTACTGATTGCGGCATTTCGACGCGGATGACATCGAACATGGCCAAACCGAATAACACCAGAAGCAAGGCAAAGATCGACAACACCCAAGGTGTTTGCAACCAGGCAGCCAGACCAGCGCCGCTGATGCCTGCGAGCACCCCAAGCAAGGTGTAAATTACCGACATACCAAGCACGTAAGCTGCTGCCAAGGATAGCCCACGCAATCGGGAGACCTGGTTGCCTTGCCCGACGATCAGCACCGACAAAATCGGGATCATGGGTAACACACATGGCGTAAATGCCAGCAGGGCACCCAACGCAAAAAACAGCAACACGATTTGCCAAACGGCACTGGAGTCAAGCGCGCTGGCAATGCCGCGGTCATCGCCGCCAGACAAGAGACCTTGCCATGAGCCACTATTTTGTACGCCGGTGCCAGCCGCTGTTGCGCCTACCGCCGCACTGGCCGCGAGCAGCGGGCGATCAACATCCACGATGGGCTGCTGATGCACAATCTGATATGAACCGCCGTTCCACAAAAGCTGCACCGCAGACTCCATGGGCGGATAACATAACCCGGCTTCAGCGCAACCCTGGCTGACCAATATCAGCGTCAATACTGCTGGGCTTACATCACCAGGCCAATTAGGTAAAGCAACCCCAAATTCGACACTACCAAAATAAAGTGCCATGTCTTTTTCAAAGGTGGGGTCGTATTTGATCTCACCGGGTGGCAAGGTAATGTCTGGCAAATTGAAGGGCGCATCGCGCAGATCGAATTCGAATCGCTCCTGATACATGTAGTACTTAGGAGCAATGTCGTAACGCACAGCCATTGTGTTGCCGTCGAGCATGCGTGCCTGCATGGCAAAGGCTTTTTCTGGGGCAAGGAAGTCTTGCGCATAGGCTACCTTGGTGACGCCAATACAAAGGCTCAGAAAAACCAACAGCAAGAAATAAAAGCGTCGTGTGATCATGGCGTTGTCTGTTGGCTAACCCAGTTTAGATATTCGCTATGCCCACCCACGATTGGTAGCACGATTGCCTCGGGTACATCGTAGGGATGCATTTGCACCAAGCGATCTATCGCGCCTCGTGCGGCTGACCGACTCGTTTTGATGATCATGCCGATTTCCTCGTCACCTTGCACCTCGCCCTTCCACTCATAGATGGAAAGGCTAGGGGGCGTGAGTTGAACACAGGCGGCGAGCTTTTCTTCGACAAGCACATGCGCGATTCGCTTGGCCAACAAAATATCAGGGGCCGTGCTTAGTATGACCACACACATTGGGTCTGCAGCGGTCTGTGTCGGGCGCTCAGCTGTGTCCACGCAAGTTCCTTCAAACGTCAACACTTTATTGTATCGGCTCAGCTGTATTTGAGCCGATTGATCATCATTTGTTCAAAAAAAACGGATCAGAATTAGCATCTGATCCGTTTTTTGCCAGAACAAAACCAACTAAGGGTTTAAGATTCGCTGGACTCTTGCGTTGTGGTCTGCTCGGTATCGTCAACTTCTGGGCGATCCACCAATTCCATAAAGGCCATCGGTGCATTGTCGCCTTGGCGATAGCCCATCTTGAGCACACGGGTGTATCCGCCGTTGCGGTTGGCATACCGTGGTCCAATTTCAGCAAACAACTTGATCACCGCATCACGATCACGCAAACGAGCAAAGGCTAGACGCTTGTTTGCCAATGTCGGTTGCTTACCGAGCGTAATCAAAGGCTCAACCACGCGACGCAGCTCTTTAGCCTTTGGCAACGTGGTTTTAATAGCTTCATGAGTCAACAAGGCAACTGCCATGTTGCGAAACATCGCCAAGCGATGGCTGCTAGTGCGATTTAGTTTGCGTAATCCATGTCCGTGACGCATTTTCTTTCCTTTTTGAATCTACTTGTTGCCTCTTCTATCGGCTAGGCCGCGGGGCAATCTACGTTAAATAAAACTGCGGGTAACACTACCCGCAGGTCGAAACATTACGGGCGCTCAAGACCAGCCGGTGGCCAGTTCTCAAGCTTCATGCCCAATGTCAAGCCACGTGCGGCCAATACTTCTTTGATTTCATTAAGCGACTTACGACCCAGATTCGGTGTCTTGAGCAGCTCGTTTTCAGTGCGCTGGATCAAGTCACCAATGTAGTAAATATTTTCAGCTTTCAAGCAGTTTGCCGAACGAACGGTCAGCTCAAGATCATCGACCGGGCGCAACAATACGGGGTCGATCTGAGGAGCGCCACGAGCAGGCGCTTCGAATGAGTCGCCAGCGCCTTCAAGAGCTGCAAACACCGAGATTTGATCCATCAAGATACGTGCAGACTGACGCACCGCTTCTTCAGGAGAAATAACGCCGTTGGTCTCAACATCGAGCACTAGCTTGTCGAGGTCGGTACGCTGCTCAACACGGGCATTTTCAACCGTGTAGCTAACGCGACGAATCGGGCTAAAAGACGCATCCAGAACGATGCGGCCAATTGACTGGCTGCGATCATCAGCCAAAGCGCGGACGTTGCCAGGCACGTATCCACGACCTTTCTCGACTTTGATTTGCATCTCAAGCCGGCCACCCTCGTTCAGGTGCGCAATAACGTGGTGCGGATTAACGATTTCAACGTCATGTGGCAACTCAATATCGGATGCTAAAACTGGACCCTGACCTTGCTTGCGCAATACGAGCGAGACCTCGTCGCGCGTGTTCAGCTTAAAGACGATACCCTTGAGATTAAGGAGAATATCAACGACATCCTCACGAACGCCATTAATTGTGGAGTATTCGTGAACCACACCTGTGATTTGTACTTCGGTGGGCGCAAAGCCAGTCATGGAAGACAACAAAATGCGACGCAGCGCGTTGCCAAGTGTGTGGCCATAGCCGCGCTCAAACGGTTCCATCACGACTTTTGCGTGATTAACCCCAACCGATTCGACCTCAATGGAGCGGGGCTTTAGGAAAGCTTGTGATGACATTGATACGGTTCCTTATTCAATACCCTCGGTTCGTTACACCGATAAGGCTGATGGAAACAAAAAAACAATAAAGAGTTGACCCCTGACAGGAGCCAAACTCTTCAAATTAACGTGAATACAATTCAACGACCATTGACTCGTTGACGTCACGAGCCACGTCACTGCGATCAGGCATCTGCTTGAACACGCCGGTGAACTTGCTGGCATCGACCTCTACCCACTGGGGCAGGCCAATATCAGTTGCCAAGTCCATGGACTCCTTGATGCGCGACTGTTTCTTGGCCTTCTCGCGAACGGAGATAACATCACCAGCCTTAACCAGCATCGAGGGAATATCAGCGGTGTGACCGTTGACTTCAATGGCGCGGTGAGCAACGAGCTGACGAGCCTCAGCACGCGTTGAGCCAAAGCCCATGCGATACACGACGTTGTCCAAACGCGACTCGAGCAATTGAATCAGTGTCTCGCCGGTGTTGCCGCGACGACGTTCTGCCTCGGCAAAGTACTTGCGGAACTGCTTTTCCAGAACGCCGTACATACGCTTGAGCTTTTGCTTTTCACGTAGCTGCAAGCCGTAGTCGGACAGACGAGCACCAGAGGTGCGACCGTGCTGGCCAGGTTTGGAATCAAGCTTGCACTTGGAATCCAACGAGCGACGGGCGCTCTTGAGGAACAGGTCGGTGCCCTCGCGACGAGAGAGCTTGCATTTAGGTCCAATGTAACGTGCCATGTCTCTATTCCTTAAATACGACGGCGCTTGGGCGGACGGCAACCGTTATGGGGCACCGGTGTGATGTCCGCAATACTTGAAATCTTGATACCCAATGCGTTCAACGCACGCACGGATGACTCACGACCTGGGCCCGGCCCTTTGATTCGCACTTCAAGCGTTTTAATGCCACACTCGATTGCGACACGACCAGCCGATTCGGCGGCGACCTGTGCAGCAAACGGCGTTGACTTACGCGAGCCCTTAAAGCCGGCACCACCTGACGTTGCCCATGACAACGCGTTGCCTTGGCGATCAGTGATGGTGATGATGGTGTTATTGAAAGAAGCGTGAACGTGGGCGATGCCATCGGACACATTCTTTTTGACTTTCTTGCGCACTCGTGATGCGCCTGCACTGGCTTTTGCCATTTTGCAATCCCCTTATTTCTTCAAGCTGGCCGCTGCGCGACGAGGACCTTTACGGGTCCGCGCGTTGGTGCGGGTACGTTGACCGCGAACCGGCAGGCCGCGCTTGTGACGCATGCCACGGTAGGTTCCCAAATCGATCAAGCGCTTGATCGACAGCTGAACCTCACGGCGCAGATCACCTTCGGTCGTGAACACACCGACGTGCTCACGAATGCGCTCTAGTTCTGCGTCGCTCAAGTCTTTGACTTTTTTGGACAAGGGCACACCAGCCGCTTCGCAAATCTTGCGAGCGCGAGTGCGTCCGATACCAAAAATGGCGGTCAGACCGATCTCAGCGTGCTGATGTGGCGGAATATTGATGCCAGCAATACGGGCCATGGCTTTTCCTCAGATATATACGTGTCGCGACCAGGATTAGCCCTGACGCTGCTTATGACGTGGGTCCGTGCAAATCACACGAACTACGCCGTGACGCTTAATGATTTTGCAGTTTCTGCAAATTCGCTTAACCGATGCCATTACTTTCATGGTTGACTCCTATAGTCCTTTCTATGCGCCGATCACTTGGAACGGAACACAATTCTTGCCCTGGAGAGATCATATGGCGTGAGTTCCACAGTCACTTTATCTCCAGGCAAAATCCTGATGTAGTGCATTCGCATCTTGCCGGAAATGTGGCCTAGCACTACGTGGCCATTTTCAAGCTTGACGCGGAATGTCGCGTTTGGCAGGTTCTCAAGAACCTCCCCCTGCATTTGAATAACGTCGTCCTTGGACATCTGCTACTTATCTCGTTGGTAGGCTCCCGCCCTTGAAGTTCGCCTTCTTGAGCAGGGAGTCATACTGTTGGGACATCATGTAGGCCTGAACCTGAGCCATGAAATCCATCGTTACGATCACAATAATGAGCAAAGACGTTCCACCAAAATAGAAAGGTACGTTCCAGCGCATCACCATAAATTCGGGCAACAAGCAGACCAGCGTGATGTAAAGAGCACCGGCCAACGTCAAACGGGTCAAAATCTTGTCAATAAAGCGAGCTGTTTGATCTCCCGGACGGATACCAGGTACAAACGCTCCACTACGTTTCAAGTTATCTGCTGTCTCTCGGCTGTTGAACACAAGCGCCGTGTAGAAAAAGCAGAAGAAAATAATTGCAGTCGCATACAGCGTGATGTACAGGGGTTGCTGCGGTGCGAGCGCCGCGGCCAAATCACCCAACCAAGTCAGGTTCTCACCACTAGCAAACCAGCTACTAACCGTTGCCGGAAACAAAATGATCGATGAAGCAAAGATGGGCGGGATCACACCAGCCATATTGAGCTTCAGAGGCAGGTGCGATTGCTGCCCGCCGTACATCTTGTTGCCAACCTGGCGCTTGGCGTAGTTGACCGTGATTTTGCGCTGACCACGCTCCACCAAAACTACAAACGCTGTGACCAAAACAACCAACACCAATATGAACAAGGCCGACAAAATCGACATCGCGTTGGTGCGGACCAGATCAAACAAACCGGCTAGTGCGGAGGGCAGGCCTGCAACAATACCGGCAAAGATAATGATCGAAATACCGTTACCAATGCCACGCTCCGTGATCTGTTCACCAAGCCACATCACAAACATCGTACCGGTCACGAGGGTAACGACAGTCGTCAGTCTAAATATCATTCCCGGCTCGATAACCAAGCCCGGCTGTGCTTCCAGCGCAACCGAAATACCAATCGCCTGAACCAGCGCCAGCAAAACCGTCCCGTAGCGGGTGTACTGAGTAATCTTGCGGCGTCCGGCTTCGCCTTCCTTCTTGATGGCCTCTAGCGACGGTACCACCACCGACATCAATTGCATGATGATCGATGCAGAAATGTACGGCATGATACCGAGAGCAAAAATCGAGAATCGCGATAGAGCACCACCAGAAAACATGTTGAACAGGCCCAGAATGCCACCCTGATTCTGCCTAAACAGATCAGCGAGCACCTCCGGATTGATTCCCGGCACAGGAATATGAGTTCCCAACCGGAAAACAATCAGTGCAAGGATCAGGAATCCTAAACGGCGACCTAGATCGCCATACTTAGGTCCTGCTTTACCCAGAGCCTGTGTTGCCAACTTACACCTCGCCTTTAGGCTACCGAGCCGCCTGCGGCTTCGATCGCTGCTTTAGCGCCAGCAGTCGCGGCCATGCCCTGAAGCGTCACCTTGCGGGTCAACTCACCAGACTTGAACACTTTCACGAACTTCACAGCCTGACCAATTACACCAGCCTGCTTCAAAGCCTGTACGTCAATTTCATCAACGGGCATTTTTTGAAGGTCTGACAAGCGGACTTGAGCATGTAAATGCTGGTCGCGGCTTGTGAAGCCCCGCTTGGGCAAACGGCGGTAGAGCGGCATCTGACCACCCTCAAAACCGACCTTATGAAAGCCACCAGATCTCGACTTTTGACCTTTGTGGCCACGTCCAGCCGTCTTGCCAAGTCCCGAGCCAATACCACGGCCAACGCGACGCTTTGCGTGCTTGGCTCCCTCGGCGGGCTTGATGCTATTCAATTCCATCGACATGATGATTCCTCTCAAACCTCTGAGACACGCACGAGATAATCGACCTTACGGATCATCCCACGTACCTCTGGTGTGTCGTTAAGCACTCGTGAGCTATTCAGACGACGCAGACCCAGACCACGCACCGTTGCACGGTGGTCTTCCCTGGTGCCGATGACAGAACGCACCAGCGTTACTTTGATTTGCTTTTGCGCCATGACTTACCCCAGAATCTCTTCAACGGTCTTGCCACGCTTTGCTGCGATCTCCGACGGCGTCACTGCCGCACGTAGCCCGTTAAGCGTTGCACGAACCAAGTTGTACGGGTTACTTGAACCCAAGCTCTTGGCCACCACGTTACGCACACCCATCACTTCGAAGATCGCGCGCATTGGACCACCAGCAATCACACCGGTACCTTCAGCTGCCGGCGCGATCAGCACTTTAGAGGCACCATGTTGCCCAACCACTGAATGGAAAACCGTTCCATTCTTAAGGGGTACTTTGAACAAGTCACGACGGGCCTGCTCCATCGCCTTTTGAACGGCTACTGGAACTTCGCGAGCTTTGCCCTTGCCCATGCCAACTCGGCCATCGCCATCGCCGACAACGGTTAGCGCCGCAAAACTCATCGTGCGACCACCTTTGACCACTTTGCTGACGCGATTGACTGCAATCATCTTCTCGCGAAGACCGTCATCACGCTCTTCCGCAGCACTCTTGCCTTGTACTTTAGCCATTTGACCTATCCTCGCTTAAAACTTGAGACCGGCTTCACGAGCCGCATCTGCCAATGCCTTCACACGGCCGTGATACCGAAACCCGGAGCGATCAAACGCAACGAGCTCAATACCTGCTGCCTTCGCCTTTTCGGCGACTCGCTTTCCAACCACTGAGGCAGCCGAGACATTACCGCCACGACCCGTTTGACCGGATAACTGCTGACGAACCTCTGGCTCAACGGTGGAGGCTGAAACCAACACGCGATCGCCTTCAGGCGAAATAATGTTGGCGTAAATATGTTGATTCGAACGAAATACCGTGAGTCGGTGCACGCGCAATTGCGCGATCTTCCGACGGGTCGGAATCGCACGACGCAAACGGGAAACTCTTTTGTCCATGATCTATCCTTGTCGGTGCGATTACTTCTTCTTGGTTTCTTTGATCACCACGCGCTCATCGGAATAACGCACACCCTTGCCTTTATATGGCTCTGGTGGACGATATGCCCGAATTTCAGCGGCGACTTGACCAACCACCTGTTTATCAATGCCCTTGATGACCACCTCGGTTTGAGATGGGCACTCAGCCTTGATACCGTCAGGCAAGTTGTGCAGTACGTCGTGCGAGAAACCAAGTTGCAGCTTGATCTGAGTACCTTGGACTTGAGCACGGTAACCCACACCCACGAGGTTCAGGCGGCGCTCAAAACCGGCGCTCACACCTTTAACCATGTTGGCGACAAGTGCCCGCAAGGTTCCAGACATTGCCTTAGCTTGTTTTGAATCGTTGGCGACAACAAAGGACAGCTTGCCTTCATTTTCGTTGACGATAACGTCACCGGTTAGCGTCTGGCTAAGAGTGCCCAACGGACCTTTTACGGTGATGGCATCAGCAGCAATCTTTGCTTCGACACCTTTTGGCAATTCGACCGGATATTTAGCAATACGTGACATGTTCCTCTCCTTACGCCACGTAGCACAAAACTTCACCACCAACGCCCGTAGCACGAGCTTTGCGGTCAGTCATGACACCACGAGAGGTTGACACAATCGCCACACCCAAACCATTCATCACTTGCGGAATGGCGCTGCGACCTTTGTAGATCCGCAACCCTGGGCGCGAGACACGTTCGATACGCTCAATCACGGGACGACCAGCGTAGTACTTGAGAGTGATTTCAAGCTCTGGCTTGGTTGCCGTGCCCTTGATCTCGTAGCTTTCGATGTAGCCTTCATCTTTCAAGACGTTAGCAATAGCCACCTTCAGCTTGGAGCAAGGCATGGACACGGTGGGTTTATCCACCTGCTGCGCATTACGAATGCGAGTCAGCATATCTGCGATGGGATCGCTCATGCTCATGTTCTATTCTCCTACCAGCTGCCCTTGGTCACGCCGGGAATTTCACCCTTCATGGCCAAATCGCGCAGTTTGTTGCGAGCCAAACCGAACTTGCGGAATACACCGCGGGGCCGGCCAGTGATTGCGCAGCGGCTACGCTGACGCGTTGGGTTTGCGTTGCGGGGCAACTGCTGTAGCTTCAGTCGTGCCTCGTAACGCTCTTCGTCGGACTTGCTGGAGTCATCAATGATGGCTTTCAGCTCAGCGCGTTTGGCCGCATATTTCTCAGCCAGCTTCACACGCTTGATATCACGATTAATCAGTGAAAGTTTTGCCACGTCATCACCCCTTTAATTGCGAAACGGAAAGCTAAAAGCCGTCAGCAGCGCTTTTGCTTCATCGTCCGTTTTTGCTGTCGTGGTGATACTGATGTTCATGCCACGCAGCGTATCAATCTTGTCGTACTCAATTTCTGGGAAGATGATCTGTTCTTTGATACCCACGTTGTAGTTACCACGACCATCAAATGCTTTGCCAGAAATCCCGCGAAAATCGCGAACACGAGGCAAAGCCACGTTGACGAAACGATCGAGAAATTCGTACATCCGACGACCACGCAAAGTCACCATGCAACCAATTGGGTAGTCTTCACGGATCTTAAAGCCGGCAATCGACTTGCGTGTCTTGGTCACGACAGGTTTTTGCCCAGCGATCTTGGTCATATCAGATACAGCGTGCTCGATAACTTTCTTATCGGCCACAGCCTCTGATACGCCCATGTTCAGCGTAATTTTGGTGATACGAGGAACTTCCATCGCGCTTTTGTAACCAAATTGCTCCTTGAGCTTTGGGGCGATTTTTTCCAAGTAGATGTCTTGTAAACGTGCCATTTGATTGCTCCTTACGCCTTGGCACCGACGGGCTCGCCGCTAGAGCGATACACACGTACTTTACGGCCGTCGTCTTCTAGCTTGATGCCAACACGATCACCCTTGCCAGTAGCAGGGTTGAAAATCGCCACATTCGAAATATGAATTGGCATGGACTTTTCGATAATGCCACCCGGAGTTCCCAACATTGGGTTAGGACGCGTGTGCTTTTTAACGATATTGATGCCTTCGACGACCACGTGATCAGCGTCGACTCGCTGAACAACCGTGCCACGACGGTTCTTATCACGCCCGGTCAGCACGATTACTTCGTCACCTTTACGAATTTTTTCCATGGTTCTCGCCTTTTAGAGCACTTCAGGCGCCAGGGACACAATCTTCATGAACTTCTCCGTACGAAGTTCACGGGTCACCGGGCCAAAAATACGGGTGCCAATCGGCTCAAGCTTGGCGTTAAGCAGCACGGCTGCATTGCCACCAAAGCGGATCAGCGAACCATCTTTGCGGCGCACGCCCTTGGCAGTGCGAACAACGACGGCGTTGTAGATCTCGCCTTTCTTGACACGGCCACGCGGTGCGGCCTCTTTGACACTAACCTTGATGATGTCGCCAATAGCGGCGTAGCGGCGCTTCGAGCCTCCCAACACCTTAATGCACATCACTGAGCGTGCACCTGTGTTGTCGGCCACGTCTAGCGTGGTCTGCATCTGAATCATGATTTTTCCTGTTCCCAACTTAATTCGCTAAACAAGTCTAGCGAATCAGTTTTGGTCCCGTCAGGCTGTTACACCCTGGGTCGAAATCTGTTTAATTACGGGGCTATCAGGTATTGCTATCTGACAACCGAGTTCTTTTCTCTCCCGAGTTAGGTTTGCTATGCAAGCCAATTAAATCGGGAAAGCCTTGTATTCTATAACAGATTTTTTTTTGTTGCAAACACAATCGATGCTCTAGCCAATACCGCTACCATATCTGGCTCTCTAGGCACGATCCAGCTTAGAGGATGCATCTTTTGAGCCCGAGTCGATAGTACATGTGAACTATTTTAGTGTGCCCAAGTCCAAACTAAGTACAATGACACCAGTTTCGGGGCCGATCCGGATTCGACGGGGGTCACAAAACAGCGTAGGGCATGCCGAGCACCAGTTCGCTCGTAAATCCACTGGAAAACCAATAAACGCCAACGACGAGCGTTTCGCCTTAGCCGCTTAAGCTAGGCCGCTGCACTGATTTGTCTTTGGGTCAGGTGGGTAAAACCACAGCAGCGTCATATACAAAGAATCGGCCTTTGCTGGGTCACACAGTAAAGGGCTAAAGCTACGTGAATCGCCTTGAACCGGCCTGTCGGCTGGCTAAGTTCCGGGTTAAATCAAAATAGGTCGACTAAGCATGTAGAACTGCCTGCGGCGGGCTTTCGGACGGGGGTTCAATTCCCCCCGGCTCCACCAATCCCACAGGGCTCGGATATTCTCCGGGCCCTTTTTCTTGCGCCAAAGAACCGCACCGAGCGGAGCTCGCGCCCTCGGGCTTGCGGACGTGATTGTGCAAAATGACAGCTTTTTGTCGCCAAATTGCCCCGATTTGTTCTCTATTCTCCGTTTAGGCTGCGGATACCCGCAGCCCCTGGGTCAGTAATTATGGGGGTCATCAGAGGGTGTTTCCTAGTCAACCATGCTTACCATTATTGGCTTGGCTATATGAAATAGCATTGCCAGGTATTTGATAGATGGTGCAGGCAGCGGGGCGAGTTTTCCTGAACTCACTGCCGCAAAAGTTGCCAAAGTTAAAATTGTCTCTACAAATTATGTGGCAAATTTTGCCAAACATATCGAAAGCCGCTAGAATCTCGCTATGGGCACCATGAATATTTCGCTCCCCGAAACCCTGAAGTCATTTGTTGATCAACAGGTCAGCCAGGGGAGGTATAGCACCAGTAGCGAATACCTCCGCGAGCTGATACGCAAAGATCAAGATCGCCTACGGCTTCGTGATTTACTCCTCTCGGGTGGTGCCTCTGCGTCAGGCGCACCCGCTAACGCCAGCTACTTTGAAAGCCTGCGTGACCGGGTACGCAAGAGCCCCAAGTCCGGCGCTCAGGAGTGAGGGCAAAGGCAATCATTCCGCGAGAAGTGGCTCACCGGGATGTGGATGAAGCAGTTGCCCATTATCTTGAACACGCAAGCGAGGATGTAGCACTGGGTTTTATTGATGCGCTTGAGGCAGCATACAATCATATCCGTCGCCACCCAGCAACAGGTTCCTCGCGCTACGCTCACGAACTAGATCTGCCTGGTCTGCGCTCGTGGTCAGTCAGCCGTTACCCCTACATTGTTTTCTATGTTGAACAGCCTGATTACATCGATGTCTGGCGAGTGCTTCATGGACAGCGTGATATTCCCGCATGGATGCAAGAGCCGGGCGGTGGACCAACCAACTGACTGACTCAAGTCCGGTTTCAATGGCCAAGACCGAATATTGTTATGCGTAGCTTGGTCGAATAAGCCAATGGTTTTTAGACAACGGCCCATATCTGATGGCTAAATGAGTTCATGGGATTTTTAACCCATTGAAACATCGGGATTTGTTATTTACCGATTTGTCCAAATAATGCGCCAAACACGCTCCCGTAGTTCCGGAAGCCCAGCGCCACTATTTGAGACCAATGACGACCACCTGTCATTCGTGATCATGCTTACGCGGCATCCTTTGTCTCTCGCCCCAGCAGTTGGCGCAGGAGACGTCACAGGGGAAGTCACCGATCAAATCACCGACCAAGTCATCGCAGAGATTGCGCGGTTACTGGCACGCACCCCGATGATGCGCGTTCAGAACACGGAACAATGCCCAATGACTATCGAATCGCTTTCTGGCTTCAGCCGCCGCGCGCGCCCACGCTGAGCATCCATCCTCGCCGATATCCGCCAACTGCTGGTGACCAACGTTTGGTGTGGGCAATGCCGTCACGCAGTGACAATCACCAATTCAGTGGAGCCATCAGGGGCAGCGACCTGCTGCTCGTGGGCAAATGTGCCGAGTTCCAAGGCGATGTGGCACGAGTAATCGAAGCTGGATGAGCATGTTCCCCGGAATTAATCCGCGCACAGCTGAACCGCTGAATCTGTTTTCTTGCCTGAAGAGAGGCAAACATAGGACCTTACACCCAGGGACTTGCGGTTGAACTTGTCCAAAATGACCGCCTTTTTCTCCTAACTCGTTCCCATTTGTTCTCTATTCTCCGTTTGGGCTGCGGATACCCGCAGCCCCTGGGTCAGCAAACACACGGGTTTTCAGAGGGTGTTTCGCAGTCAACCATGCCTAGCATTATTAGCTTGGCGGTATGAAATAGCGTTGCCAGGTCTTTGATGCCTAGAGCCCTCGCAGCATTGTCTGTTTTGCACTTACCGTCAAAATAGTTGCCAATGTTAAAATTGTTCTGGCAACATCCCCTCTCGCCTTTGAGTGATGCGCCCCATGGCGGGGCACCCCCAACGAAGGCATCCCAATCTCGGTCTCTAAGGGTTGTTTATTCCGGGTCATCAGACTCATATTTACGCGTCGGTTTTGCGCTTTGTCAGAAATAGATTTATATTTCTGACAATTGGAGTTTAATCATGAGCCAACTTGCTAAAACCATCTTGTCTGCTGCACAAACCCTGCCAGAGGGCGGCTTGTTGTCGGCCAAGGAATTTCTTCATCTGGCCTCTCGGGCTGCGGTGGACCAGACTCTTACCCGCCTTACCCGCGAAGGCAAACTCATGCGTGTGGGGCGAGGCGCCTACGCAGCACCGGTTGTAAGCCGTTTTGGTGTGCGTCCGCCTTCGACTGAAGCTGTGTTCAAAGCCATTGAGTCCACAAGCGGTGAGGTGATCGTGGCTAACGGTGCCACTGAGGCCAATGCGCTGGGCTTGACCACCCAAGTGCCGACCCGCGAGGTATTCCTGACTTCCGGACGTTCGCGTAAGCTGCAACTCGGTAACCGCGCCGTTGAGCTCAAGCATGGCAACCGATGGCAACTTGCCCTAGGCGCTCGACCGGCTGGCATGGCAATCCGTGCGCTCTCCTGGCTTGGACCCGAACAAGCATGCTCGGCCCTGAAGGTACTAAAGTCCAAACTGCCTTCAGAAGAATGGGCTGCCATGCGCTCTGCGCGAGCAGTATTGCCTAGTTGGATGGCGCGTGCGGTGAGCGAGGTCAGCGCACATGCCTAAGTCGTGGTTTGAGCTCAGCCTAGCCGACCGGTCCGAAGCCGTTTGCCGCATTGGATTGAACAAAACGTCCGACCCGTCATCGAGCAGGCACTGGTGGCGTGTGGACAGCAAGCTGAACTGAGTCTGGCAGGCAACAGTGGTGACAAGCTCATCATCACTTATCCGGCAATCAAAAAAGGAACCGGCTACGCTGCTGCTGCGATACAACTGGAGTTTGGGGCGCGAGCCACTGGCGAGCCCCACCAGAGACATCTTGTCGCCTGCGACATTGCTCCGCTCATTGATGGGGTGACATTTCCGACAGCACAGCCCTTGGTGATGACAGCCGAACGTACATTTTGGGAGAAAGCGACAGCGGCACACGTCTACTGCTTGCAAGGGCGTCTGCGTGGGGATCGCTATTCACGCCATTGGTACGACCTTGCCGCTTTGGCTAAAACAACGCACTTCGGTTCAGCGGCCAGCAATCACGAGCTGGCGCGACAGGTAGCTGAACACAAGTCCATGTTCTTTACCGAGAAAGATGCAAACGGCGACAAGATAGATTATTTCCGAGCGACCTCCGGACAACTGCAACTGATTCCGCAAGGGCCATCGTTTGACGCGCTAGCGCAGGACTACACCGCCATGCTCGAGGACGGGCTGCTGGCGATTGATCAACCTGCTTTCGAGGTCGTCATGGCGAGTTGCAAGACGGTTCAGGACAAAATCAATCGTCTGGCTCTGAAAGGCTGACAAGAAAATAGGAAATCTGCGTGGCACCGGATGTCTGGTGTGCGCGACTTTCTCCACGCCGTTTTCTCTCGAGTCTTTCTCTACTGATACGTTTGCTACAATTTGGTTTGTCATTGGGGAGTAGCCTCTCTCACCACGAGCGGCTTGCGTCAACATACTTGACCTGACAGGTCATGGCGTAAGCGGTCACCATCCTACATGGATGGGTACTTGGCAAGACCTTTGACCAAAACAGCACCGCATGGGCCGGGGTGCGTTTTGGTCATTGCGTATCAACGGCCAAGGATAGTGTCGTGGAATCTTTCTGGATCTCAACCGGTGTTGTTGCCCTGGCGGAAATGGGCGATAAAACTCAACTGCTCGCGTTGATTCTGGCCACCCGCTTTAAAAAACCTATGCCAATCGTCCTGGGGATTTTTTTGGCCACCGTTCTAAATCACGGTTTAGCGGGTGCCTTAGGTGCTTGGATCACCTCAAATGTAGATCCAAACTGGTTGCGCTGGGGTCTGGGTATTTCGTTTATCGCGATGGGGTTTTGGGCTCTGGCCCCAGATAAGTTTGAGTCTGAGCAAGCAGCGCTCAAAGGTAACTGGGGCGTATTTGGTGCCACTTTCGTCTTATTTTTTATCGCCGAAATCGGAGACAAGACCCAACTCGCTACTGTTGCACTTGCAGCCAACTACACAAGCACAAGCTCCGTGGTGATTGGGACGACCCTTGGTATGCTCATCGCAAATGTGCCTGCTGTGCTGCTCGGCGACAAAATCCTATCACGCATACCCATGCGGTTATTACGGTGGGTCGCGGCCTTCATCTTCGTAATTCTCGGAGGCTGGACAATTCTGAGTTGATTTAAGCTCGTCGAATCTTTTTGAAAAAATTGAGCGATGCCGCCCGTAAGGACATGATGTTCGCTAGACTAAAGGTGTACAGATTCAAAAATTACAGTCATCTTCATAAAACGGGACAATCATGTATCAGAAGCTTTCTCTCTATATTGACGGCAAATTTATTGACGCCGAAGGGCGGCAGACCCAGGAAGTTATAAATCCGGCCAATCGCGAAGTACTTGGGCATCTTCCTCATGCAACCGAGGCGGATCTGGAAGCCGCGCTTCAAGCCGCCGACAAGGCATTTCAATCTTGGCGCAAATCATCGCCGATCGAACGCGCTGCAATCCTCAGAAAAGTCGGCGAACTCACCCGCGAACGCGCACCAGAAATTGCTCGCAATATGACGCTTGATATGGGCAAGCCGCTTGCGGAGTCGATGGGCGAGTTGATTTCCTGCGCTGACCATTGCGATTGGCACGCAGAAGAGTGCCGCCGTATTTATGGGCGCGTGATCCCCCCGCGCAACCCGAACGTACGTCAGTTCGTACTGCGTGAACCGATTGGCGTTTGCGTTGCCTTCACGCCCTGGAACTTTCCTTATAACCAAGCGATTCGCAAGATCACTGCTGCAATTGGGGCCGGTTGCACGATTGTTTTAAAAGGCCCAGAAGATGCGCCAAGTGCAGTCATGGCCATTGCCCATATGTTTGCTGATGCGGGGCTACCACCAGGTGTATTAAATATTGTGTGGGGTGATCCGCCGAAAGTATCGGATTACCTTATTCGTTCACCGATTAGTCGTAAGGTTTCCTTCACCGGTTCAGTGGCTGTTGGTAAACATCTGGCGGCATTGGCTGGGCAGCACATGAAGCGAGTAACCATGGAGCTTGGCGGACACTCGCCCGTGTTGGTATTTGATGATGCGGATATCGAGAAAGCTGCAAAAATGCTCGCAAAGTTCAAGGTACGTAACGCTGGTCAGGTCTGCGTATCGCCAACGCGCTTTTATGTACAAAAGGGTGCGTACGATAAGTTCGTAGAAACATTCACTGCGGTGATGGGCAGCACGAAAGTCGGTGATGGTTTGGTCGAAGGAACGGAAATGGGTCCGTTGGCACATGAGCGGCGCGTGCCTGTCATGTCGAAGTTTGTGGAAGATGCGGTAAGCCGCGGCGGCAAGGTGCTCGTCGGGGGTAATCCTATTGAGGGAAATGGTTTCTTTTTCCCGCCGACGGTCATCACTGGCTTGCCAGAAGACTCCATGTTGATGACACAAGAGCCATTTGGTCCGGTCGCACCTGTGGTGTCATTCGATGACCCCGAGGAAGTCATTCGCAAGGCCAATAGTTTGCCATTTGGCCTGTCTTCTTATGTATTTACAAATTCGTTGCAGACCGCTACGAAGGTTTCCAATGCACTAGAGGCTGGCATGGTGAACATCAACCATTTTGGCAGTGCGCTTCCCGAAACACCATTTGGTGGTGTTAAAGAGAGTGGCATCGGCAGTGAAGGTGGCTCTGAGACGTTTGACGGCTATCTCGTTACGAAGTTTGTGACCCACGTCTAAGTTCACACTCTCACGCTAAAACAAAAGCGACACCTAAAAGTGTCGCTTTTGTTTTGTGCCATGACCTCGTCGAGCCATGGCTAACTAAACAGCGTTGGCTTAGATAATGCGTGCAGCCTCTACTAACCGCGTGACACGCCAAGACTTGTCACGAGAAATCGGACGGGATTCGGCGATTTCAACCATATCACCAGCCTTGAACTCGTTGGCTTCGTCATGTGCCTTGTAGCGTGCCGAGCGCATCACGACCTTGCCGAGCAAGGGGTGCTTCACGCGACGCTCAACCAGGACCACGACGGTCTTGTCCATCTTGTCGCTTACAACTTTGCCCACCAGTTTACGTTGGCGCTTGGCCGGGGTGGTTTGCGTTTCTGTCATGATCAGGCTCCAGCTTTCTGAGTCAGCAGGGTGCGCACGCGAGCAATGTCGCGACGAACCTTGCGGATCTCACTGTTGTTAGTCAGCTGTTGCGTGGCTTTTTGCATACGCAGTCCAAACTGAGCCTTGAGCAGACTGTCGAGCTCTTGCTTCAGTTCCGCAACGTCCTTGCTACGCAATTCACTTGCTTTCATTTGAATTCCTTTAATCGTTCGCTCAAGCGCCTAAATGGCGTGAGACGAAGGTCGTCGAAATCGGAAGCTTGGCCGCAGCAAGGCGGAAGGCTTCTCTTGCCAGCTCCTCACTCACCCCTTCCATCTCGTAAAGCACTTTGCCCGGCTGGATCTCAGCAACCCAATACTCAGGGTTGCCTTTACCGTTACCCATACGGACTTCAGCCGGCTTTTGTGAAATCGGCTTGTCCGGGAAGATACGGATCCAAATACGGCCACCACGTTTGATGTGACGGTTAATGGCACGACGAGCAGATTCGATTTGTCGTGCAGTCAACCGGCCACGGCCAGTTGCCTTAAGACCGAACTCACCGAACGACACATTTGTGCCGCGTGTAGCCAAGCCAGTATTACGGCCCTTTTGCTCTTTGCGATATTTTCTACGTGAAGGTTGCAACATAATTATTCTCCCTCAGGCGCTGGTGCAGCTTCAGGTGCGGCTGCTTCAGCACTCTTTCTTGGGGCACGGGTTCGACTGGCCGGGCGGCCGGCTTTGGCATCAGGCCGATCACCACGTGGTGCACGGCGCGGGCGACGCTCTTCTTCACGAGGAGCGGCCGTATCTGCAGGCAACTCACCGTTGGGCAGCATATCGCCTTTGTATACCCAAACCTTGATACCGATGACGCCGTAAGTCGTTTGAGCCTCGGATGTACCGTAGTCGATGTGCGCGCGCAGGGTATGCAGTGGCACACGACCTTCGCGATACCATTCGGTACGGGCAATTTCAATACCGTTCAAACGACCTGAGCTCATGATCTTGATACCCTGAGCACCTAGACGCATGGCATTTTGCATGGCGCGCTTCATGGCGCGACGGAACATAATGCGCTTCTCGAGCTGCTGGGCGATCGAATCGGCGATCAACTGAGCGTCTACCTCGGGCTTGCGGATCTCTTCGATGTTCACGTGCACTGGTACGCCCATCAAGCGCTGAAGATCCGATTTCAAACCTTCAATATCCTCACCGCGTTTGCCGATCACTACACCCGGACGAGCCGAGTAGACCGTGATACGTGCATTCTTGGCAGGACGCTCAATCAAGATGCGACCAACCGAGGCGTTTTTGAGTTTCTTCTTCAGGTACTCGCGAACGCGAATATCTGAAGCAAGCAAACCCCCAAAGTCTTTTTCTGACGCATACCAGCGCGATGCCCAGTTACGTGTAACTGCGAGGCGGAACCCAATCGGGTTAATTTTCTGACCCATCTTGACTCCTTAAGCGCTGACTTTGACAGTGATATGGCAAGTCTGCTTCTCAATGCGATTACCGCGACCTTTCGCGCGCGCTGAGAAACGTTTCATCGACTGTGCCTTATCGACATAAATCGTGGAAATCTTCAACTCATCAATGTCGGCACCATCATTGTGCTCTGCATTGGCGATGGCAGATTCCACGGCCTTTTTAAGAATGCCAGCGGCCTTCTTGTTCGTGAATGCCAAGATATTCAGCGCCTGAGCGACCGACTTGCCCCTGATCAAATCAGCAACTAGACGGGTCTTTTGCGCGGAAATTCGAACGCCACGAATATTAGCTGTCGTTTCCATGATTTACCTCTTCGCCTTTTTATCGGCTGCGTGACCTTTGAACGTACGGGTCAACGCAAACTCGCCGAGTTTGTGGCCAACCATGTTCTCGTTGATATAAACGGGAACATGCTGGCGGCCATTATGGACGGCGATGGTAAGCCCAATAAATTCGGGCAGGATGGTTGAGCGGCGCGACCAGGTCTTGATCGGCTTTTTACCTTGCTCGGCTACAGACGCTTCCACTTTCTTGAGCAGATGCGCGTCTACAAACGGGCCTTTTTTGATCGAACGTGACATGATTCGCCCTCTTACTTACGCTTGCGACGCTGGACGATCATATTGTTCGTCCGCTTGTTGCGACGGGTCTTGTAACCCTTCGATGGCGTACCCCAGGGGCTCACTGGCTCCTGAGCTTCACCCGTGCGGCCCTCACCACCACCATGTGGGTGATCGATCGGGTTCATGGCAACACCACGCACCGTCGGACGAATACCGCGCCAACGCATCGCACCGGCTTTGCCGATCTGACGCAGGCTGTGCTCTTCGTTGCCAACTTCACCGATGGTGGCACGGCACTCGATATGCACACGGCGAACTTCGCCTGAACGCAATCTGACCTGTGCGTAGGTGCCTTCACGGGCTAGCAAGACAGCTGAAGCACCAGCAGCACGGACCATCTGAGCACCCTTGCCCGGAAGCATTTCAACGCAGTGAATGGTCGTACCGACCGGAATGTTGCGAATAGGCAGTGTGTTGCCAACCTTGATCGGCGCTTCGATGCCCGAGAGCAACGTCGTACCAACCTGCAAGCCGCGTGGCGCAATGATGTATCGACGCTCACCGTCTGCATAGCAAAGCAATGCAATGTGTGCCGAGCGGTTGGGGTCATACTCAAGACGCTCAACCTTTGCCGGGATACCATCTTTGTTGCGACGGAAGTCAATCAAGCGATAGTGCTGCTTGTGACCACCACCACGATGACGGACCGTGATGTGACCGTTATTGTTACGGCCGGAACCACGCTTTTGCTTTTCAACGAGCGAGGCAACTGGGGCGCCTTTGTGCAGTGACGGGGTCACTACCTTGAGCATGCCGCGGCGACCGGGCGATGTCGGTTTAACTTTTACGAGGGCCATTTAGTTTACCTCCGCAAAGTTGAGTTCCTGACCAGCCTTCAGAACCACATAGGCCTTGCGCTCATTGCGACGGCGACCCATGTAGCGGCCGAAACGCTTTTCCTTGCCCTTGCGGTTAAGGACCTGGACAGAGTCAACCTCAACTTTGAACAACAGCTCAACAGCTGCTTTGATTTCAGGCTTCGTGGCATCGGGTGCAACACGAAACACGATCTGGTTGTTGCGCTCCGCAACCTCTGTAGCTTTTTCGGTCACGATGGGAGCGAGGATTACTTGCATCAAACGATCGTTGTTCATCCCAGCATCTCCTCAAGTTGAGCAACAGCCGGCTTGGTGATCAGCACTGTCTTGTAGTGAATCAAGGACAGCGGATCAGCGTAACGCGGCTCAATTACAGCCACGTGCGGCAGGTTGCGCGTTGCCAGGTAAACGTTCTCATCAACCTCATCAGTAATGATGAGCACCGAATCCATGCCCATGTCGCGCAGCTTCTGTGCAGCGAGCTTGGTCTTTGGAGCCTCGAGTGTGAACGTATCAACGATGGCAATGCGGTCTTCGCGAGCAAGTTGCGACAGGATCGAACGGATACCTGCGCGGTACATCTTTTTGTTCACTTTATGGCTGAAGTTCTCGTCGGGCGAATTCGGGAATGTACGACCACCCCCACGCCACAGCGGTGACGACGTCATACCAGCACGTGCACGACCAGTGCCTTTCTGTTTGAAAGGCTTCTTGGTCGAGTGCTTGACCTCAGCACGATCCTTCTGGGCACGATTACCCATACGCGCATTGGCCTGGTAGGCGACGACGATTTGGTGAATCAGTGCCTCGTTATAGTCACGGCCGAACACGGTATCCGGTACGTTTACTGTCGAGTCTGACTTGCCTTGATCATTCAGGAGCTTGATATCCATTTCTATTAGGCTCCTTTCTTAACGGCGGCTTTAACTGCTGGGCGAACGATGACGTTTGCACCAGCATGCCCGGGCACTGCGCCCTTGACCATCAAAAGACCGCGCTCAACGTCAACACGCACCACGTCCAAATTTTGGATCGTGCGGGTAACATCACCGAGGTGACCCGCCATTTTCTTGCCAGGGAAGATACGGCCGGGGTCTTGAGCCTGACCAATCGAACCAGGCGCGCGGTGTGACACAGAATTACCGTGTGACGCACGCTGCGAACCGAAATGGTGACGCTTGATGGCACCAGCGAAGCCTTTACCAATGGTCGTGCCAGTTACGTCAACTTGCTGACCAGCCTCGAACACGCTGTCAACAGCAACGACGGCACCAGGGGCAAATTCGGCTGCTTTTGCCGGATCAAGGCGGAACTCTTTGAGCACACTACCCGACTCAACGCCAGCCTTGGCGAAATGACCTGCGAGGGGTTTGTTAACTCTGGACGCACGGCGAGTGCCAAACGTCAGTTGGACAGCCGCGTAACCGTCAGATTCTTGCGTCTTAACCTGGGTGACACGGTTGTTCGACACGTCAAGCACTGTCACGGGGATCGATTCTCCCTCATCTGTGAACAGGCGAGTCATGCCGACCTTCCGACCAACCAAGCCAAGCCGATGCGCGGCGGGCGTAGGTGTCGCTTTCGACATCATATTCTCCCGGGTGTTACCCGATTCCCGACTTCGATTGGCCGGGGCTAGTAAAAATTCAGATAAGGCGCCTTTAAAAACGCTTTTCTGAACCGCTTATTCAGTCACTTTTCAGTGAGCCAAAGATACTACCACGATGTGAGGGTTTTCCGCAAGGGTTATCCCCACATCCGTATTCCATTATTGCAAAGCAATCTCAACATCTACACCGGCAGGCAAGTCCAGACGCATCAAAGCATCAACGGTCTTGTCGGTCGGATCAACGATGTCCATCAGACGCTGGTGGGTGCGCATCTCAAGCTGATCACGCGAGGACTTGTTCACGTGTGGTGAGCGCAAAATGTCATAGCGACGGATCCGTGTGGGCAGCGGCACAGGGCCGCGAACAACAGCACCAGTGCGCTTCGCCGTATCAACGATTTCTGCTGCTGACTGATCGATCAACTTGTAGTCAAAAGCTTTTAGGCGAATGCGGATTTTTTGATTCTTCATGAATAGATTCCAAAGAGCGCATTTATAAAAACCACCCCACTTCAATAGCGAGGTGGTTTCTTGGATTTACTTCAAGATTTTAGCGACGACGCCGGCGCCCACGGTACGACCGCCTTCGCGGATCGCAAAGCGCAGGCCCTCTTCCATGGCGATCGGCGCAATCAGCTTGACCGTCATCGCCACGTTATCTCCCGGCAACACCATCTCTTTGTCTGCCGGCAGATCAATCGTGCCCGTCACGTCCGTCGTACGGAAGTAAAACTGCGGACGATAGCCGTTAAAGAACGGCGTGTGACGCCCACCTTCTTCCTTGGACAAGATGTACACCTCGGCGGTGAACTCCGTGTGCGGGTTGATCGAACCGGGCTTGGCCAACACCTGACCGCGCTCGACTTCCTCGCGCTTGGTGCCACGCAGCAAAATACCCACGTTATCACCGGCCTCACCCTGATCGAGCAACTTGCGGAACATCTCCACGCCCGTGCAGGTCGTCTTCAGCGTATCGCGGATACCCACGATCTCGATTTCCTCACCGACCTTGATCACGCCACGCTCAATACGGCCCGTGACCACCGTGCCACGACCCGAGATCGAGAACACGTCTTCAACCGGCATCAAAAACGCACCATCCACCGCACGCTCAGGCGTCGGAATGTAGGTGTCCAGTGCCTCGGCCAACGCCAAAATCGCCTGCTCACCCAGCTCACCGGTGTCACCCTCAAGCGCCTTGAGCGCCGAACCCTTCACGATCGGGGTATCGTCACCCGGGAAGTCATACTTCGAGAGCAATTCGCGAACTTCCATCTCCACGAGCTCAAGCAGCTCGGCATCATCGACCATGTCGGCCTTGTTCAGGAACACGATGATGTAAGGCACGCCCACCTGACGTGACAACAAAATGTGCTCACGCGTCTGGGGCATTGGGCCGTCAGCAGCCGACACCACCAAAATCGCACCGTCCATCTGCGCTGCACCCGTGATCATGTTCTTCACATAGTCCGCGTGGCCTGGGCAGTCAACGTGCGCGTAGTGACGATTCGCTGTCTCGTACTCCACGTGCGCGGTGTTAATCGTGATGCCACGTGCGCGCTCTTCGGGCGCCGCATCAATGGCTGCGTAGTCCTTGGCCTCGCCACCAAACTTGCGCGACAGCACTGTCGTGATCGCCGCTGTCAGCGTCGTCTTGCCGTGATCCACGTGACCAATCGTGCCCACGTTCACGTGGGGCTTGGTACGCTCAAACTTGCCTTTTGCCATGATGATTTCCTCTTAAATTTAATTATTTGCTACGAGCCGCGATGATTTCGTCGGCCACGTTTTTCGGTGCTTCAGCGTAGTGCTTGAATTCCATGGTGTACGTCGCACGACCTTGCGTCAGAGAACGCAGGTTAGTGGCGTAACCAAACATTTCAGCCAGTGGCACTTCCGCGCGAATAATCTTGCCGCCACCAACCATCTCGTCCATGCCTTGGACCATGCCACGGCGTGATGACAAATCGCCCATCACCGTACCGGCATAATCTTCTGGCGTTTCTACTTCCACAGCCATCATGGGCTCCAGAAGAACAGGGCTAGCCTTGCGCATACCGTCTTTAAAAGCCATGGAGGCGGCCATACGGAATGCGTTTTCATTCGAGTCCACGTCGTGGTATGACCCGAAGAACAAGGTAGCTTTTACATCCACGACAGGATATCCAGCTAACACGCCGGAGGGCAGAGTTTCCTGGATTCCTTTATCAACAGCCGGAATGTATTCGCGAGGAACCACACCGCCTTTGATGGCGTCAACGAACTCATAGCCACCACCTGGCTCAAGCGGCTCGAGCTTGAGCACCACGTGGCCGTATTGACCACGACCACCGGACTGCTTGACGAACTTGCCTTCGATTTCTTCGCAAGTCTTACGGATCGTTTCGCGATAGGCAACCTGTGGCTTACCAACGTTGGCTTCAACGTTGAACTCACGGCGCATGCGGTCAACAAGAATTTCAAGGTGTAATTCACCCATGCCTGAAATAATCGTTTGCCCGGACTCTTCATCGGTACGCACACGGAACGAAGGATCTTCTTGAGCCAGACGCGAGAGCGCCAAACCCATCTTTTCCTGGTCGCTCTTGGTCTTGGGCTCAACCGCCTGAGAAATCACAGGCTCAGGGAACACCATCCGCTCAAGCGTGATGTGTGAATCAACATCACACAGAGTTTCACCGGTCGTGACATCCTTCAGACCCACGACAGCTGCAATGTCACCAGCAACAACTTCTTTGATCTCTTCACGGTTGTTGGCGTGCATCTGCAGAATTCGACCGATGCGCTCTTTCTTGCCTTTAACCGGGTTGTAAACCGTGTCGCCGGATTTAAGCACGCCCGAATACACGCGCACGAAAGTCAGCTGACCAACATAGGGGTCGGTCATAAGCTTGAATGCCAACGCGGAGAACTTCTCGCTATCGTCAGCTTTACGCGACACTTTGGTTTCGTCGTCGAGTTCGCCTTCAACCGGAGGAATGTCGATAGGCGAAGGCAAGAACTCGATCACCGCGTCAAGCATACGCTGAACGCCTTTGTTCTTAAATGCCGTACCGCACAACATGGGCTGTATCTCGTTGGCAATCGTACGCGTACGCAATGCCTTGACAATTTCCTCTTCGCTCAAATCGCCGGACTCGAGATACTTGTTCATCAAGTCTTCTGAAGATTCAGCTGCGGTCTCGACAAGCTTCTCACGCCATTCTTTGGCTGAAGCTTCGAGTTCAGCAGGAATGTCGACGTAGTCAAACTTGGTACCTTGACTGGCCTCATCCCAGATGATCGCTTTCATCTTGATCAAGTCGACCACGCCCTTGAAATTCTCTTCAGCACCGATTGGGATTACGATCGGCACCGGATTGGCTTTCAGACGCATCTTAAGCTGGTCATAGACCTTGAAAAAGTTCGCGCCTGTACGATCCATCTTGTTCACAAAAGCCAAGCGAGGTACACGATACTTGTTGGCCTGACGCCAAACCGTCTCGGACTGCGGCTGCACACCACCCACGGCGCAATACACCATGCAAGCGCCATCGAGCACACGCATTGAGCGCTCAACCTCAATGGTGAAGTCAACGTGTCCCGGGGTGTCAATCACGTTAATGCGGTGCTCTTGGAAGTTCTGCCCCATACCACGCCAGAAGGCAGTGGTCGCCGCTGAGGTAATCGTGATGCCACGCTCTTGTTCTTGCTCCATCCAATCCATGGTGGCAGCGCCATCATGGACTTCACCAATCTTGTGATTGACGCCTGTGTAGAACAGGATGCGCTCAGTAGTCGTGGTTTTTCCAGCGTCAATGTGCGCGGAAATACCAATATTGCGGTAGCGCTCAATCGGGGTTTTACGGGACATGATGATGACTTCCTAAAATTACCAACGGAAATGGCTGAAAGCTTTGTTGGCTTCGGCCATCTTGTGCGTGTCTTCACGCTTTTTCATCGCAGCGCCGCGACCTTCAGCAGCGTCTAGCAGTTCACCAGCCAAACGCAAGTCCATTGACTTCTCACCGCGCTTCTTGGCTGCTTCACGCACCCAACGCATCGCCAACGCCAGTCGACGCACAGGGCGAACTTCGACGGGCACCTGATAGTTCGCACCACCAACACGGCGGCTCTTGACTTCGACGAGCGGCTTGACGTTATTGATGGCGGTATCAAATACCTCCAGGGGATCTTTGCCAGACTTTGACTGGATCTGCTCGAGCGCGCCGTAAACAATGCGCTCAGCGACTGCTTTCTTGCCAGAAAGCATGACGACGTTCATAAACTTGGCAAGCTCAACACTGCCAAACTTTGGGTCGGGCAGAATATCGCGTTTGGGGACTTCGCGACGACGCGGCATATCAATTCCTTTGTGTCAATTCAGTTGGGAACGAAAAGTTTCGTTACCCTCGGCAACCAAAATGGCAGCCACTTACGTTCCCGGTCTCAACCGGTTGCACTCACCTAACCGTTTTTGCGGTCAAAGTGACTCTGTTGCGCACACTAAGTGTGCAGTTAAAAACGCCAAAAACTTGGCATTTAAAACGGATCTAATCTTATGCTTTCTTTGGACGCTTGGCGCCGTACTTGGAGCGGGCTTGCTTACGATCTTTCACGCCCTGCAGATCGAGCGAACCACGAACAATGTGATAACGCACACCTGGCAGATCCTTTACACGACCGCCGCGAACGAGCACTACTGAGTGTTCCTGCAGGTTGTGGCCTTCACCACCGATGTAAGAAATCACCTCATAGCCATTAGTCAAACGTACTTTGGCGACCTTACGCAAAGCGGAGTTTGGCTTCTTAGGGGTCGTCGTGTAGACACGAGTACACACACCGCGACGTTGGGGGCACTCCTCCAACGCAGGGCTTTTGCTCTTGGCAATGGCTACAGCACGCGGTTTGCGTACGAGCTGGTTAATGGTTGGCATACCTCTTTCCTATAAAACCGTTGTCTTTCGACTAACTGGCGGAACTTCCGAATCCGGTTGCGGGCCAAATTTGACGCATGCCCACCCCCTGACGGAGAACCGTAAAAGAGCAGGTATGCCGAACGCCTTACCCGTTAGGCCCGGCTAAACCGGTAAGGCAAAAACTACACCAGATGCACCGCACCGGTGGCCCTGCAATTTCGCTACAAACAATGATGCGAAATCACAGGATATTTCTCTACCAATTTGACAGAGCCCGTAAGCATATACGACTGCCCTGGATTTGTCAAATTTGATACCAACACAGTTACCGGGATCAAGACCGACTTGATCCCGGTGATCTTACTGAGCTGAAGCCTCGTCGGTTGGCTCAGACCCCGGCTCTCCCGAGTCTTCACCACCTTCTGCCACAGTTGCCGGCGCCTCATCGAAAGGATTGGCAAGCGCCCGTGCTGCCTCGCGCTCAGCCTCATCGAAGGCTTCTTTATCACGACGCGCTTCATGGTAGGCCATGCCAGTACCAGCTGGAATCAATCGACCGACAATGACGTTCTCTTTCAGGCCACGCAATTCATCACGCTTACCCATAATGGCAGCTTCGGTTAGGACACGCGTGGTCTCCTGGAACGATGCAGCCGAAATAAACGAATCTGTCGATAGCGAGGCCTTAGTGATACCAAGCAACACGTTTTCATAAGTGGCGGGCAATTTACCCTCAGCGATAACGCGATCATTCTCATTCAGAAGCTCTGAGCGCTCGACTTGTTCACCCGGAATGAACGAGGTGTCACCCGCATCAACGATCAGAACACGACGCAGCATCTGGCGCACAATCACTTCGATGTGTTTGTCATTGATTTTCACGCCCTGCAGACGATACACATCTTGAACTTCATCAACCACGTAGGTCGCTAGTTGTTCAATGCCCTTCAAGCGCAGAATATCGTGTGGATCAGGTGGCCCGTCGACAATGACCTCGCCCTTGTTGACCACTTGGCCATCGTGAACAAGGACTTGCTTGTCTTTGGAAATCAAGAACTCGTGGGATACGCCATCGAGGTCTGTGATAACCAATCTCTGCTTGCCTTTGGTGTCTTTTCCAAAAGAAACAGTACCAGTCACCTCTGCCAACATACCCGCATCTTTCGGTGAGCGGGCTTCAAACAATTCCGCCACACGTGGCAGACCGCCAGTAATGTCTCGAGTCTTTTGCGATTCCTGCGGGATACGCGCCAAAACTTCACCGATGTGGACTTGCTGTCCATCACGAACCGTAATCAGCGCACCTACCGGGAATGAGATGTTGACCGAGTGGTCGGTGCCGGCGATCTTTACCTCTTCGCCATTATCACCAATCAACTTGATCTGCGGGCGTTGAGCGGTCTTACCACCACGAGTCTTCGGTGTGATAACCACAAGCGTTGACAAGCCTGTTACTTCATCGACCTGTTTGGCAACAGTCACCCCCTCTTCGATGTTCTCAAAGCGGATTGTTCCGGCGTACTCCGAAATGATCGGGCGGGTCAATGGATCCCAGGTCGCCAAACGAGCACCTGCTTTAACGCCTTCGCCATCATTAACCTGCAGTGTTGCACCGTAGGGTACTTTATGACGCTCACGTTCGCGGTCGTTCTCACCAAAAATAATGATCTCGCCAGAACGTGAGATGGCAACACGTTCGCCCTTGGGGTTGGTTACGTAGCGAATTGAGCTAGCAAAGCCAACTGTACCGGCCGATTTGGTTTCCACACTACTAGCCATCGCGGCACGGGACGCAGCACCACCAATGTGGAAGGTACGCATCGTGAGCTGCGTTCCGGGCTCACCAATCGATTGGGCAGCAATCACGCCAACGGCTTCGCCCACGTTCACCAACGAGCCGCGACCCAGGTCACGTCCGTAACAATGAGCGCAGAGGCCATGACGGGTTTCGCAAGTCAGCGGGGTGCGAACTCGAACTTCGTCGATGCCAAGGCGATCGATGTAATCAACCATATCTTCATCGAGCAAGGTTCCGGCTGAAATCGCCGTTTCTTGAGTATCGGGATTAACGATATCTACAGCAGCGACTCGACCCAAAATACGCTCGCGCAAAGGCTCAATGACCTCACCACCCTCAACAAGGGCTTTCATTGCATAGCCATGAGTTGTACCGCAATCGTCTTCTGTAATCACCAGATCCTGCGTGACATCAACCAAACGACGAGTCAGATAACCTGAGTTCGCTGTTTTTAACGCCGTGTCTGCCAGACCCTTACGAGCACCGTGCGTTGAGATGAAGTACTGCAGAACGTTCAACCCTTCACGGAAGTTAGCGGTAATAGGCGTCTCGATAATCGAACCGTCAGGCTTTGCCATCAAACCGCGCATACCTGCAAGCTGACGAATCTGGGCCGCAGAACCACGGGCACCTGAGTCTGCCATCATGTAGATCGAGTTAAACGATTCCTGGCGAGTCTCTTTACCATGGCGATCAACGACAGGCTCGGATGCAAGCTGCTCCATCATCGCCTTGCCGACTTTGTCGCCGGCCTTGCCCCAGATATCCACTACGTTGTTGTAGCGTTCCTGCGCGGTGACGAGACCCGAAGAGTACTGCTTGTCAATCTCTTTGACCTCGGTGCTAGCTTGAGCAAGAATTTCCGCCTTGACCTCAGGTACCAACATGTCACCCATGGCAATCGAAATACCACCACGGGTTGCCAGTCGAAAGCCCGACTGCATTAACTTATCGGCAAAGATCACCGTATCACGCAAGCCACAGCGGCGGAATGATTGGTTGATCAGGCGGGAAATTTCTTTCTTTTTCAGCGCTCGGTTCATTGCCTCAAATGGCAATCCACGCGGCATGATTTCCGACAGCAAGGCTCGCCCAACCGTCGTCTCTACACGCTTGGTTTCGGAAACCCACTCACCATGAGCATCATGACTCCAATCGGTTAAACGAACCGTGATGCGGGTCTGAAGCTCCACTTCCTTGTTGTCGTAAGCGCGCTGAACCTCAGCCACATCGGCAAAGAACATGCCTTCACCCTTGCCATTGACACGCTCTCGGGTTGCATAGTAGAGGCCAAGCACAATATCTTGCGAAGGCACAATCGATGGTTCGCCGTTGGCTGGGAAAAGGACATTGTTTGAGGCCAGCATCAGCGTACGCGCTTCTAGCTGCGCTTCTAACGATAATGGCACGTGCACTGCCATCTGGTCGCCGTCGAAGTCAGCGTTGAAAGCGGCGCAGACCAGTGGGTGCAACTGAATTGCTTTACCCTCGATCAACACCGGTTCAAATGCTTGAATACCAAGACGGTGCAGTGTCGGCGCACGGTTCAACAGCACTGGGTGCTCGCGAATGACTTCTTCAAGAATGTCCCAAACCACTGGCTCTTGACTCTCAACAAGCTTCTTAGCCGCCTTGATCGTAGCAGCCAAGCCCATCATTTCAAGTCGATTAAAAATGAATGGCTTAAACAACTCCAACGCCATTAGTTTGGGCAAGCCGCACTGATGCAGCTTAAGTGTCGGACCCACCACGATGACAGAACGTCCAGAGTAATCAACACGCTTACCCAAGAGGTTCTGGCGGAAACGACCGCTCTTACCCTTGATCATGTCAGCCAGTGACTTCAACTGACGCTTATTGGCGCCGGTCATGGCTTTGCCGCGACGGCCGTTGTCAAGCAAGGAGTCTACAGACTCTTGCAACATTCGCTTTTCGTTGCGCAGAATAATCTCTGGCGCTTTCAATTCAAGCAGGCGCTTCAGACGATTGTTACGATTGATGACGCGACGATACAAATCGTTCAAGTCAGAAGTCGCAAATCGACCGCCATCAAGCGGCACGAGTGGGCGTAAGTCTGGTGGCAACACCGGCAAGACTTCCATCACCATCCAATCGGGCTTGATGCCAGATTTTTGGAAACCCTCCAGCACTTTCAAGCGCTTGGAGATTTTCTTGATCTTGGCATCTGATGACGTGGCTTTCAATTCGGCGCGCAGAGTCTCTACCTCGCGATCAATGTCGATCGTACGCAGTAACTCGCGAACCGCTTCAGCGCCCATCAACGCCTTGAATTCATCGCCGTACTCTTCGGTCTTCGCCAAAAAGTCGTCGTCTGACATGATTTGACCGCGTTTAAGCGGGGTCATACCCGGCTCGATAACGCACCAAGCCTCGAAATACAAGACGCGCTCAATATCACGCAGCGTCATGTCGAGCACCATACCCAACCGGGACGGCAAACTCTTTAAGAACCAAATATGTGCGACTGGGCTTGCAAGTTCGATGTGCCCCATGCGCTCACGGCGCACTTTAGCAACGGTGACCTCAACGCCACATTTCTCACAAATAACACCGCGGTGCTTTAAGCGCTTGTATTTACCGCACAAGCACTCGTAGTCCTTGATGGGGCCAAAGATCTTTGCGCAAAACAAGCCATCACGCTCGGGTTTGAACGTACGATAGTTGATCGTCTCAGGCTTACGAACCTCACCGTAAGACCAAGAGCGAATCTTCTCTGGGGAAGCAATGCCAATCTTGATAGCATCAAAACGCTCGTCTTGCGAGACTTGTTTAAATAGGTCTAGTAGCGCTTTCATTATTTACGCTCCAAATCCATGTCCAAGGCCAAAGAGCGAATCTCTTTGACAAGAACGTTGAAGGACTCCGGCATGCCAGCGTCGATGGTGTGATCACCCTTGACAATATTTTCATAAAGCTTGGTACGACCACCAATATCATCCGACTTAACCGTAAGCATTTCCTGCAGGGTATAAGACGCGCCATAAGCCTCGAGTGCCCAGACTTCCATCTCACCGAAGCGCTGACCACCAAACTGTGCCTTACCACCGAGCGGTTGTTGCGTAACGAGCGAGTACGGACCCGTTGAACGGGCATGCATCTTGTCATCGACCAAGTGGTGTAGTTTAAGGTAGTGCATATAGCCGACCGTAACGGGTCGTTCAAACTGATCACCCGTGCGACCGTCGTATAGCCATGCCTGAGTTCGGCTTGGTGTCAGACCAACCTTTTCAGAGATGTCCTCTGGATACGCCATGTCGAGCATCTTGCCAATCTCAGCTTCCGACGCACCGTCAAACACTGGGGTAGCGAACGGAACACCATCGGTCAGGTTACGAGCAAGCTCGAGAACCTCCGCATCTGTGAGCTTGTCAATTTGCGCACCGGCACCAGTTTCATTGTAGACCCGGTCAAGATAGGCCCGAACCGCCTTGGCATCAGCTTTTTGCTGCTCGCGCAACATATCATTGATGCGGTAGCCAATACCTTTAGCTGCCCACCCGAGGTGAACCTCCAGTACTTGTCCGACGTTCATCCGTGAGGGCACGCCCAGCGGATTCAAAACGATATCGACAGGTGTGCCATCAGCCATGTGAGGCATATCTTCCACGGGCACTATTTTGGACACCACGCCCTTGTTACCGTGGCGACCAGCCATCTTATCGCCAGGCTGCAAGCGGCGCTTGACTGCCAAGTAGACCTTGATCATCTTCAGCACGCCTGCGGGCAATTCGTCACCCTGCGTCAACTTCTTGCGCTTTTCTTCAAACGCTAAGTCGAACTGGTGACGCTTGGCTTCGAGTGACTCTTTGGCTTGTTCAAGCACAACGGCATGGTCTTCATCAGCCAGACGGATATCAAACCACTGCCAACGATCGAGTTCCCCGAGATAGTCTTTGGTAATCGTCGAGCCTTTTGCTAGCTTACGTGGACCACCATTAACTGTCTTACCGACCAGCACCTTCTCGATACGATCAAACGTGTCGTTTTCTACGATACGCAGCTGATCATTCAAGTCCTGCCGGTAGCGACGCAACTCATCATCGATGATGGACTGGGCCCGCTTGTCACGAGCGATGCCTTCACGCGTGAAAACCTGAACATCGATGACGGTTCCAACCATGCCGGAAGGCACACGTAACGACGTATCTTTCACATCGGAAGCTTTTTCACCAAAAATTGCACGCAGCAACTTTTCTTCAGGCGTCAGCTGAGTTTCGCCTTTGGGCGTGACCTTACCAACGAGCACATCATCGGCACGCACTTCTGCGCCGATATGCACAATGCCCGATTCATCAAGGCGGTTGAGCTGACTCTCGGCCAAATTACTAATATCACGGGTAATCTCTTCCGGACCGAGCTTGGTATCCCGCGCCACCACCGTAAGCTCCTCAATGTGGATTGAGGTGTAGCGGTCTTCAGCGACAACCTTCTCCGAGATCAGGATCGAGTCTTCGAAGTTGTAACCGTTCCAGGGCATGAAAGCGATCAGCATATTCTGACCAAGCGCCAACTCGCCAAGATCCGTCGATGCGCCATCTGCAAGCACATCACCTTTGCGAACACGATCACCCCGTCCCACGATCGGACGCTGATTAATGTTCGTATTCTGATTCGAGCGGGTGTACTTGATCAGGTTGTAAATATCAACACCGACTTCGCCGGCGACGTTCTCGTCGTCATTGACACGGATCACAATACGCTCGGCATCAACGTAATCAACCACGCCGCCACGCAAAGCCTGCACCGTCGTGCCAGAGTCGACAGCTACGGTTCTTTCAACACCAGTTCCCACCAGCGGCTTTTGCGGACGCAAGCAAGGGACTGCCTGACGCTGCATGTTTGCACCCATCAATGCGCGGTTTGCGTCATCATGCTCAAGGAATGGGATCAAAGAGGCTGCCACCGAAACAATTTGCGAAGGCGCCACGTCGATGTAATTGATGTTTTCCGGCGACGTCAGCAAGGTTTCACCTGCTTGTCGACATGCCACCAAATCATCAACAAATACACCATTGTCGTTGAGTTGTGCGTTTGCCTGAGCAATTACAAATTTGCTTTCTTCAATGGCAGACAAATACTCAATTTCATCGGTGACCTGTCGGTCTACCACTTTGCGGTAAGGCGTTTCTAGAAAGCCGTACTCATTGAGTCGAGCATACAGTGCCATCGAATTGATAAGGCCAATGTTAGGACCTTCTGGCGTCTCGATTGGGCAAACACGACCGTAATGAGTAGGATGGACGTCGCGCACCTCAAAGCCTGCACGCTCTCGAGTCAAGCCACCCGGGCCGAGTGCTGAGACACGGCGTTTGTGTGTGATCTCAGAAAGCGGGTTGGTCTGATCCATGAACTGCGACAACTGGCTCGACCCGAAAAACTCTTTGATTGCCGCTGAAATTGGCTTGGAGTTAATCAAATCATGCGGCATCAAGTTCTCAGTTTCCGCCTGACCCAAGCGCTCTTTAACTGCACGCTCAACTCGTACTAAACCAGCGCGGAATTGGTTCTCAGCCAACTCTCCAACACAGCGTACACGGCGATTGCCCAAGTGGTCGATATCGTCGATGTTGCCGCGACCATTACGCAATTCCACCAAAAGCTTGATGGTCTCCAGAATGTCCTCGTCAGTCAAAGTCATCGGGCCCGACGCATCGTCGCCGCGGCCAAGTCGACTGTTAACTTTCATACGTCCGACTCGGGACAGATCGTAAGTTTCCTCGCTGTAGAACAAACGTTGGAACAGCGCCTCAACTGCATCTTCGGTTGGCGGTTCACCAGGACGCATCATGCGATAGATGGCAACGCGGGCTGCCATCTGGTCTGCTGTCTCATCCGTGCGTAACGTTTGTGAGATGTACGGACCCTTATCGAGGTCGTTAATGAACAGCGTTTGAATCTCCCGAATACCCGCAGCACGAATATTCGCGAGCAAGCCCTCGGTAATCTCATCATTTGCTGCGGCGACCAGTTCGCCAGTCTCTGTATCCACGATCTTGCCAGCCAATGTGCGACCGATCAGGAAATCGTCGGTTACCGAAATACGAGTGATGCCGGCCGCAGCGATGTCACGCAAATGCTTGGCGTTGATTCGCTTGTCTTTTTCGACAATCACTTTGCCGCTCTTATCTGTGATGTCAAAGCGAGCAACTTCACCTTTCCAGCGTTCCGCCACAAAATCGATGTAAGCGCCATCTGCCTGTAGTTCGAACTGGTCAAAGTCGAAGAAATGCGCAAGGATCGCTTCAGGCGTCATCCCGATTGCCTTAAGCAAAATCGTCACAGGCATCTTGCGTCGACGGTCTACCCGGAAGAACAGAATGTCTTTCGGATCGAACTCAAAGTCAAGCCAAGAGCCGCGGTACGGAATGATCCGTGCTGAGAATAAAAGCTTGCCAGAGCTGTGCGTTTTACCGCGGTCATGTTCAAAAAACACGCCTGGTGAACGATGCAGCTGCGATACGATGACCCGCTCGGTACCATTGATCACAAATGAGCCGGTACTGGTCATGAGCGGCATTTCGCCCATGTACACTTCCTGCTCTTTGATTTCTTTGGTAGTTGGCTTACTGGCCTCACGGTCCATTAGCACCAAACGCACCTTGGCGCGCAAAGCCGACGCATACGTTAGGCCACGCTGCTGACATTCCTTCACGTCAAACACTGGTTCGCCAAGCGAATAGCTGACGAACTCCAGCCTTGCCATATTGTTATGGCTGACTATCGGAAAAATAGATGTGAAAGCAGATTGCAATCCTTCATCATGTCGCTGTGATGGCGCAGTATCTGCTTGCAGGAAAGTAAGGTAGGATTGAAGCTGTGTCGCTAGAAGAAATGGAACGTCCTGCACGTCCTCACGCTTCGCGAAGCTTTTGCGGATGCGCTTTTTTTCGGTGAACGAGTATGGCATGAGCACTCCGACTCGAGGTTACAGGGGCCGTCAACCACGGCCCGGAGGTACGACTTCAGGAAACTCGACTGTCAAATAACCGAACTACAAACGGGTTTCCTGAAGGCGCGAAACCCGGAGAGGCCATTGGGCATCTCCGGGCAACGTAAAACAACAATTACTTGAGCTCGACCTTGGCACCAGCCTCTTCGAGCTTTTTCTTGGCTTCTTCAGCGTCAGCCTTGGCAACACCTTCCTTGACAGGCTTCGGTGCACCATCAACCAGATCCTTGGCTTCTTTCAAGCCCAGGCCGGTCAATTCACGCACAGCTTTAATGACGCTTACCTTGTTGGCACCTGCTTCAGCCAAGACAACGGTGAATTCGGTTTGCTCAGCAGCACCGCCGCCAGCATCGCCACCACCAGCAGCGGGGGCTGCAACAGCAACTGCAGCAGCAGCAGCTGATACACCGAACTTTTCTTCCATTTCTTTAATCAACTCAGACAATTCCAGCACGGTCATGCCGGCGATTGCGTCGAGAATTGCAGCTTTATCCATTGTGAACTCCAAAATATTTGTTTAACCAGGTTTAAGACGTTGTTGTCGTCCATTCCAACTTATTTTTTCAAGCTCCCGCGGTCAGGCCGCTTGCTTTTGATCGCGAACGGCCGCTAGGCCACGCACAAACTTCGTTGGAACTTCGTTAAGCGTACGAACAAACTGTGCAACGGGTGCTTGCATCGTGCCAAGCAACTTGGAAAGCAGTTCCTCACGAGACGGCATCGTGGCCAAAGCTTTGACGCCGTTAGCATCAAGCACGCTATTGGGTAGCGCACCTGCTTTGATAATGAGCTTCTCGTTGGTTTTTCCAAAAGTTGACAACACTTTTGCAGCACCGACAGGGTCTTTGCTAATCCCGTAGATCAGCGGACCCGTCAGCTGCTCTGACAGAGCCTCGAAAGGCGTGTTTGCCAGAGCGCGGCGTGCCAACGTGTTCTTCAGAACACGCAGATAAACGCCAGACTCACGCGCAGTTTTGCGCAGTACGGTGACGGTAGCAACATCCAGACCACGATACTCAGCAACCACTATCGACTGGGCACCGACCAACTGGGCGGAAACCTCCTCGATGACGATCGCTTTCTCTTGACGATTGAGACTCACGGTTTGAACACTCCATCAAATGACACTGAGAAAAATTCTCTGTGTCGGCCGAATGCGGCGAACCTGGTTGAGTTCAATTAAGAATTCTTCCATGGACGCCGTCTGCGCTGGATCCGAATTCGGTATTAAGTGCTTGTCTAACTGCTACAGGCACTCCAGCGGTCTTTGACAGCAGTGTCTGCATACAACCGCAGACACAGCCCAAAGTCTTTACAAATTATTAAGACTGCGGTGCAGTAACCGAAGAAACTTCGATACGGGCACCACCACCCATTGTTGATGAAACAGCCACCTTTCGCAGATAAACGCCTTTAGCTGCTGTAGGTTTCGCTTTGTTTAAAGCGTCCACAAGTGCAGAAAGGTTGGTTTGCAATTGTTCTACACCGAACGATGCGCGACCAATCGTGGCATGGATAATGCCTGCCTTATCGGTACGATATTGAACCTGACCCGCCTTGGCATTCTTGACTGCCTGCGCAACATCGGGAGTCACCGTACCCACTTTGGGATTAGGCATCAGCCCGCGTGGGCCAAGCACTTGACCAAGCGCACCCACGACACGCATTGCATCGGGTGAGGCGATGACGACATCAAAATTTAGATTGCCACCTTTGATTTGTTCAGCCAAGTCTTCCATGCCGACAATATCGGCACCGGCTGCTTTCGCTTGCTCAGCTTTATCGCCCTGCGCAAACACGGCAACCCGCATGGTTTTACCGGTACCAGCAGGCATCACCACGGAGCCACGAACCAGTTGGTCAGATTTCTTGGGGTCGATACCGAGCTGAACCGCAACGTCGATCGATTCATCGAACTTGGCGGTAGCACACTCTTTTACGAGACTTAATGCTTCAGAAACCGGATAGAGTTTTGTGCGGTCTATTTTCTGTGCAACAGCCGCCATACGCTTTGATAGTTTGGCCATCTTAAACTCCTTCCACCGTAACGCCCATGCTGCGAGCGCTACCCGCAATGGTGCGCACAGCAGCGTCTAGATCGCTTGCCGTCAAGTCTGGTGTTTTGGTTTTTGCGATTTCTTCAGCCTGAGCTCTGGTGAGCTTGCCGACCTTATCCGTATGGGGTTTGGGGGATCCTTTCTGGATACCAGCTGCTTTTTTGATCAGAATTGACGCGGGTGGCGTCTTCATCACAAATGTAAAGCTCTTATCAGCAAAGGCTGTGATAACCACTGGGATTGGCAAGCCTGGCTCAAGAGATTGCGTTTGCGCATTGAACGCTTTGCAGAACTCCATGATATTCAAGCCGCGCTGACCCAGTGCCGGACCAATCGGAGGGGATGGGTTGGCTTTACCAGCTGGCACTTGCAGCTTGATGAAACCGACGATTTTCTTCGCCATTTAATACTCCTTGTGGGTACAAGCGTCATCAATAGATGACTCCCCGGTTTAAAAATAAATTGCTACTACGTTTTTTCTACTTGGCTAAAGTCAAGCTCTACAGGTGTGGAACGACCAAAAATCGCTACAGATACCCGTACCTTGCTTTTTTCGTAATTCACTTCCTCAACGTTGCCATTAAAGTCAGCAAACGGTCCTTCTTTAACTCGCACCATCTCACCAACTTCGAACAGGATCTTGGGTCTCGGTTTCTCGACACCTTCCTCCATTTGAGACAGGATCTTATTGACCTCATTCTCAGAGATAGGGGTCGGACGGTTACCGGAACCACCAAGAAACCCTGTTACTCGCGGCGTACTCTTCACCAAGTGCCACGTTTCGTCAGTGAGTTCCATTTCCACTAACACGTAACCAGGGAAAATTCGCCGCTCGCTGATTGATTTTTGGCCACCTTTAACTTCCACGACCTCTTCGGAAGGCACAAGAATCTTTCCGAACAAGCCACCTAATTCAGCTCTCTCAATACGTTCACTTAGGGCCTTGGAAACACTTTTTTCCATGCCGGAGTAAACATGAACCACGTACCATTTCTTACTCATCGTTGTTCCTGTTATCTCCAGCCAAGCACTACGCTATAGAGCAACCACTCCAAGCTTTTGTCCAGCACCCACAAAAAAATACCCATAACAGCAACAAAAGCGAAAACGATACCCGTCATCTGTATCGTTTCTTTACGGGTAGGCCAAACAACTTTTCGGACTTCGTAATAGGACTCTTGAGCAAACCCGATAAATCTACGGCCAGGCTCACTGATAGCAGCAATACCCGCAGCCACTAGCAAACTTACAATGAAGATTGCCACACGCACAGGAGTCGCAAGCTGAGGATCTAATGCGGAAAAGGCCACTATGCCTGCGACAATAACCAAAACCGCAGCAAGCAATTTAATGCGGTCTGCCATACTGGTAACTGTCTGCACGTTTTGGTTGGACATTCTTTCCACCGACTCCGCCTCTAGAACTATCGAGGCACGTTAATCTGTTCTGGTCATCGTGGCAGGGGCAGAGGGAATCGAACCCCCAACCTTCGGTTTTGGAGACCGACGCTCTGCCAATTGAGCTATGCCCCTAAACCCCTGACAGGCCTCTAGACCGTAGTCCAGAAGCCTCGATACCGATTTACTTCAAGATTTTAGCGACGACGCCGGCGCCCACGGTACGACCGCCTTCGCGGATCGCAAAGCGCAGACCCTCTTCCATGGCGATCGGCGCAATCAGCTTGACCGTCATCGCCACGTTATCTCCCGGCAACACCATCTCTTTGTCTGCCGGCAGATCAATCGTGCCCGTCACGTCCGTCGTACGGAAGTAAAACTGCGGACGATAGCCGTTAAAGAACGGCGTGTGACGCCCACCTTCTTCCTTGGACAAGATGTACACCTCGGCGGTGAACTCCGTGTGCGGGTTGATCGAACCGGGCTTGGCCAACACCTGACCGCGCTCGACTTCCTCGCGCTTGGTGCCACGCAGCAAAATACCCACGTTATCACCGGCCTCACCCTGATCGAGCAACTTGCGGAACATCTCCACGCCCGTGCAGGTCGTCTTCAGCGTATCGCGGATACCCACGATCTCGATTTCCTCACCGACCTTGATCACGCCACGCTCAATACGGCCCGTGACCACCGTGCCACGACCCGAGATCGAGAACACGTCTTCAACCGGCATCAAAAACGCACCATCCACCGCACGCTCAGGCGTCGGAATGTAGGTGTCCAGTGCCTCGGCCAACGCCAAAATCGCCTGCTCACCCAGCTCACCGGTGTCACCCTCAAGCGCCTTGAGCGCCGAACCCTTCACGATCGGGGTATCGTCACCCGGGAAGTCATACTTCGAGAGCAGTTCGCGAACTTCCATCTCCACGAGCTCAAGCAGCTCGGCATCATCGACCATGTCGGCCTTGTTCAGGAACACGATGATGTAAGGCACGCCCACCTGACGTGACAACAAAATGTGCTCACGCGTCTGGGGCATTGGGCCGTCAGCAGCCGACACCACCAAAATCGCACCGTCCATCTGCGCTGCACCCGTGATCATGTTCTTCACATAGTCCGCGTGGCCTGGGCAGTCAACGTGCGCGTAGTGACGATTCGCTGTCTCGTACTCCACGTGCGCGGTGTTAATCGTGATGCCACGTGCGCGCTCTTCGGGCGCCGCATCAATGGCTGCGTAGTCCTTGGCCTCGCCACCAAACTTGCGCGACAGCACTGTCGTGATCGCCGCTGTCAGCGTCGTCTTGCCGTGATCCACGTGACCAATCGTGCCCACGTTCACGTGGGGCTTGGTACGCTCAAACTTGCCTTTTGCCATTACAAACTCCTAGACCTGAATGGAAGCTGTTAGGGTTTAAAAACTACGCATTTAACAAACCAGCTTTTCAGAACTGGCCTGCTTCATTCTGGTGCCCATGACGCGGATCGAACGCGTGACCTCTCCCTTACCAAGGGAGTGCTCTACCACTGAGCCACATGGGCAATACCGAACTACCTATAAGTAGCTCCTCTTGTCGGTCGGGATTCCGATCCCCCGCATACACCTCGGCAATCTAAGATTGAACAAGGAGTCTGGAGCGGGTGAAGGGAATCGAACCCTCGTCGTAAGCTTGGAAGGCTTCTGCTCTACCATTGAGCTACACCCGCGTGGGTCGACTATCCCAAACAACAATTCTCTGGTGGAGAGGGTTGGATTCGAACCAACGTAGGCGCAAGGCCAACAGATTTACAGTCTGCCCCCTTTAACCACTCGGGCACCCCTCCGAAAGAGAACCGACAATTATGAGGGTAAGTCGTGAAGTTGTCAAATTGAGTGGGTTTGTAGTCAGGGTGGTGAGTATCGATATTTCGTGTTGATGTGGCGAGGCACGGTATCAATACGCATCCTTGAATTCTCGTCTAACAAAACTTACTCGGGTGCCGCTTAATAAGATATTTTTGCGTGCCTTCCATGACTAGCTCTTGACGTTGGTTATGGACTGTTGAAGCCAGAGTAACGACGCCCGTGCTTCGACCGCAGTCTAGCTGCGCCACTTTTAAATGAGGGTAAAGGGTGTCTCCCACATACACCGGCTTGATAAAACGGCTTGACTGCTCGATGAATCCCTTCATCGACTCCTCAACGTAGTGTGGGAACCACCCGGCACCGGCGGCTGTCTGTATCAGTATCTGAAATCCATGCGCCCCAAGGTTCGGCATCCCTCGTTGACGGCAATACTCCACATCGTAGTGACTTGGGTGATTGTCTGCACTCGCCAATTGAAAGGCTGCAAACAATGCTTCGGTCATGGTTCGTGAAGGGATGGGAAACTCTTCTCCCACCTCAAAATCATCAAAGTAATACTGTTTGAATTGAAACATTTACAACACTACTCCACTGTCACGCTCTTGGCTAAATTGCGAGGTTTATCAACATCGGTACCCCGACTGCAAGCAGTGTGATAGGCCAATAATTGCAAGGGAATCGTGTGCAGAATGGGCGATAGCAGGCCGTAGTGCTCGGGCATCCTGATCACATGCATACCTTCAGCCGGTTTAATGTGAGTATCGGCATCAGCAAATACATACAATTCACCACCTCTGGCTCGAACCTCTTGAATATTTGATTTTAGTTTTTCCAATAAGGCATCATTCGGTGCAATCGTCACGACCGGCATTTGATCTGTCACCAACGCTAGCGGCCCGTGCTTTAGTTCACCAGCTGGGTAAGCCTCCGCATGGATGTAGCTTATTTCTTTGAGCTTCAGTGCACCCTCGAGTGCGATCGGGTAATGTAGACCACGCCCAAGAAACAGCGCGTTCTCGCAAGAGGCGAATCGCTCAGACCAGGCAATTATTTGTGGTTCGAGCGCCAGAACCGCGGTGATCGCCGATGGCAAATGTCGCAACGAATGAAACTGTCGGATTTCCTCTTCGGAATCAATTTTACCCTTAGCATCAGCCAGTGTTAGCGCCAATAAAAACAATGCTGTTAGCTGTGTGGTGAAAGCTTTGGTCGATGCTACCCCGACCTCAACACCTGCGCGAGTGATGAAGTTTAATTTGCTAGCTCTCACCATGGCGCTGCTTTGTACATTACAAATCGTCAGGGTGTAGCCCATCCCCAAAGACTGGGCGTGCTTTAGTGCTGCTAGCGTATCGGCTGTTTCGCCCGACTGAGAAATAGTAAGGACTAATGTACTTGGGTTTGGGACGCTATCGCGATAGCGATATTCGCTCGCTATTTCAACCGACACCGGAATTCTTGCGATCGACTCAATCCAATACTTAGCTGTCAAGCCAGCGTAATAACTCGTGCCGCAAGCCAAAATTAACACTCGGTCAATCGTAGTAAAAACTGCATGAGCACCATCACCGAACCACTCTGAGGTTACCCCTGTGATGTCATCGAGCGTATCAGCGACTGCGCGAGGCTGCTCAAAAATCTCCTTTTGCATGAAGTGGCGATAGGGGCCTAGTTCAACAGCGGCTGAATGCGCTAGCAAGGGATGCTGGGGACGTGTCACTAGTTGGCCGGAGCGATCGAATATCCAGATGTGCTCCGTTTGCAGGTCTGCGACGTCACCATCCTCCAGATACATAACCTGCTTAGCCGCACCAGCCAAGGCCAGTGCATCTGAGGCTAACAAGCTCTCTTGGTCGCCCAGACCGACCACCAATGGCGATCCGTCGCGAGCCACGATAATTCTATGCGGTTCGTCCCTACAAAATACAGCGATGGCGTAAGCTCCCTTCAATTGCCCTACCGCAAGCTTGACGGCCTCTAGCAAGTCTGAGTCGTAACAATCATTCACGAGATGCGCAATGACTTCTGTATCGGTCTGGCTTTCGAATTGGTAGCCCTTGTCCTGAAGGCGGGTGCGAAGTGTTTCGTAGTTTTCAATAATGCCGTTGTGAACCAATGCAAAGCGCGGTGCTGATCCACCCTTAGCTGAAAAGTGCGGGTGAGCGTTTTGTGTTTCAGGGGCCCCATGTGTCGCCCACCGGGTGTGAGCAATCGCGGTGTAACCAATCAGCTTTTCAGCCTTCACCGTTTCGGCCAATTGCGATACACGCTCGGTACTACGCGCTCTTCGTAATTCGCCATTGGTGAAGGTAGCAACACCGCAAGAATCGTAGCCACGATACTCAAGCCGCTGTAATCCTTCGATTAACAATGGCACGATATCTCGCTTGGAAACCGCCCCCACAATTCCGCACATGGTTGATCCTTAATCACGGTCATTATGATGTTTGCTGATTATCAACCTAAGCATGATATTTTTTTAATCAAATTTTCTTACTTATTGAGAAAAAAAAGTGATAGTCTCAGAAAATAATTTTTTTGCTCATTTTTCTAGCTGTTTCAATCAAAATGAAAATAGATCAGATTGATCGACAAATTCTGCGTGAGTTGCAAATCAACGCTGACTTAACTAACGAAGCATTGGGTCAACGCATACATCTATCCCCGGCGACTTGTCAGCGGCGGGTTCGTCGTTTGAAAGAAATGGGTGCCATTGAAAAAGTGGTTGCCATCGTGAATCCACAAGCAGTTGGCCAACCACTGCTCGCCTTAGTTGAGATCACCCTTGGATCCCAAACAGTAGAGTCATTAACGGCTTTCGAATCGATAGCTTCTGCTTCTGGGTTTGTTCAACAGTGTTATCAGGTCTCAACCGGCCCTGACTTTATCCTTGTCTTAGCACTTCCTGATATGCAGGCTTATCACGAGCTTGCCTCAAACCTGTTTACTGTGTCGAATGGGGTACGCAATGTGCGGTCATTCTTTACAGTTTTGCGCTCAAAGTTCACTACCAGTATTCCAGTCTAGGAGCCTTGGTGCGTCGCGAAAGCTATCCGATACACCAAGCATGTAGATGCCGCGACTCTGCGCGGCATCTTTCTTATTTAGCAGTTCATATCGCCCTAAAGCAGCGCTTGGCTACTGTGCTAATAATTTAGGCGGCCTTAGGCTCTCTTACCAATCTAGGTTCGACCCTGGCGCCAATCTCAATGCGTTTTGGCTTGGAGGCTTCGGGTACGATGTTTTGCAGATTAATAACGAGCAAACCATTCTGCATATCAGCAGAGCGAACCACCACCGTCTCTGCCAACGTGAACTCGCGAGTGAAATCACGTGTGGCGATGCCGCGATGTAGATACTCGGTATCGCTGGTTTGAGCAACTTTGCCAGTAACCGTTAGTTTGTTATTGTCGACAGTGATATCGATCTCATCGCTATTAAAACCAGCCACTGCTATCTCGATCGCGTAATCATGCTCACCCATCTTGAGAATGTTATACGGGGGATAAGTCACCGATTTAGTTTCTGCTACGGATTTTTCGAGGTCGTTAAAGGCATTTAGCAGCCTGTCAAAACCAACCGTGCTTAATAGAATGTTGCGTCCAAATGGATAGTTCATCTCTTTCATCTCCTACGAAGAGCAAGTTGAAGTTTGTGAGTCAGCCTTGGTTAAGCACTGACTCTGTCAAAGAGATGAGGGCGATTAATTTTTTTTCAAGGGGTAGATATGTGTGATTCTGCGTTAGCCCACTAGGATGTCATGTCTCATCAAGCAGTGAGCGTAGGCCCATCTTTTCGAGCAGTCCGTGAAACTGTTCCCAGTCGTGAAAGCTAAGTGTTAACTGACCAGCTCCTTTGGCGTTCGCTTTGATGGCAATCTTTGTACCAAACTCGTCAGCCAGTCGGTCCTGCATGCGCACAAGATCCTGGTTGGGGTTTTCCTTTTTGTGAGAGGATTTTTTGGGTCCAGACAATCCGCGGTTTACCAGGTGTTCAGCTTCACGTACTGATAACCCTCTGGCAACAATCAGGTTGGCCGCCTGAATTTGCTCAGCTGCCTGAAGGGACAGTAATGCACGCGCATGGCCCATGTCGAGTGCTCCTTGCATCACCATCTCTTGAACCGGCAGCGCTAGATTTAAAAGTCGAAGTAGGTTGCTAGTAGCAGAACGCGACCTTCCAATAGTTGATGCGATTTGATCATGGGTGAATGCAAACTCATCGAGAAGTCTTTTGATTCCTTTAGCCTCTTCCATTGGGTTGAGATCTTCTCGTTGAATGTTTTCAACTAAGGCCATGATGGCGGCTTGTTCATCGTCAACATCTTTGATAATGACAGGAACTTCATCAAGTCCGGCTTTGATGGCTGCCCGCAGTCGTCGTTCGCCAGCAATAACTTCGTAGGCGTCTTCACCAACCTCGGTTGTGACGCTTCTTACGAGCAATGGCTGCATAACGCCCTGTTGAGCTATCGAATCTGCTAGCGCCGCAATAGCGGCGTCATCCATTTTCGTACGCGGCTGATATTTACCAGCTTGCAGCTGGCTAACACTTAACGTCTGCTTAGGCATCGCATCCGTTCCAGATAAATTATCCAAAGCATTGGTGTCAGAGCCTAGCAGTGCGTCTAGGCCTCGGCCCAATCCCTTCGTCTTTTTTCTGGTTACCATCTTGTCAGATCCTTGTTTTAATTTTCTTCGCTTACTGGTTCTCTACGCGTTGAATCAGCTCTGTTCCAAACTCAAGATAGGCCTTGGCGCCCCGCGACGATTTATCGTAAATCACGCCCGGTAAGCCATAGCTAGGTGCTTCGGCCAATCGAACATTTCTTGGGATAACCGTTTGAAACACTTTTTCCCTAAAGTGTTCTTCTAATTGCTTTGATACCTGTTGCTGTAGGGTCACTCGCGTATCGAACATGACTCTTAGTAGGCCAATCAGATTTAGGTTTGGATTTATGTTTCGGTGTACACGCTTTACGGTGTTCACCAGATCAGACAGCCCTTCCAACGCAAAGTATTCGCATTGCATCGGTATGATCACGCCATTGGCTGCAGCCAAACCGTTCAAGGTCAGTAAAGATAGCGTCGGTGGACAGTCAATCAGAACGTAATCGTACGTAGTCGAACTACTTCGAATTGCTTGACCCAATTTGCGCTCTCGCTCGGGCATCGTCACCAAGTCGATTTCTGCGCCTGCGAGCTCTCGATTTGATGGCAGGACATCATAGCCACCTTCCGGGGCTTTGATTGCTGCCTGAGATAGTGAGGCTTCTCCAAGGAGTACGTGATAAAGGTTATGTTCTTGAGCGGCCTTATCAATGCCACTACCCATCGTGGCATTACCTTGAGGATCCAGGTCCACCAAAAGGACTTTGCGCCCATGCAAAGCTAGGCTTGCTGCTAAATTGATGGCTGTGGTTGTCTTCCCTACACCACCCTTTTGATTGGCAATACAAAATATCTTTGGTGTTGTAGGTCTTGCTGTTTCAGTCATCCTGCTTCCTTTGCAACCAGGCCAAATATCGTTTAGCGCTCATTTCCGGAACTCGAATTTCATCTACCTGGTGTACGTTCCATCCATCGCTTCGATGACCGAGTACTTGTATTTCGGACTCCAGCTGTTTCGATTTCATCGCGGCCATTGTTCCGCTGTCATCTACGATATTGCTTGATAGGTCTACGAACTGCTCTAGTGATGCAAAGGCACGAGACAAAACTAAATTCGCCTTAATGTCTTTGATTTTTTCTACTCGGTCATGCCTAACCTGCAAGTTTACTAGACCAAGCCGATTGGCGACATTTTGTACAAATGCTGTTTTTTTCTCAACGGTATCGATACTAATAACTTGACTATGCGGTCTGGAGATCGCTAACACAACTGCTGGTAACCCAGCACCGCTGCCAACATCAGCGATTAGATCAAACCCAGTTTTATGACATTCTTCATAGGCATTAATGGATGGGACAATCGCCAGGCAATCGAATACATGTTGAATCAACATGTCGTCAATTGATCTAATTGCCGTTAAGTTGTACGTTCGATTCCATTTTTCTAGCTCGTACAGGAACTGGATTAGATTGGTCTGATCCTTTTCTGACAAACCCAATTGAAGCTGCATCTGTGCTCTTTGCAACCTTCGAAACAACGGTATCTTATGCTGCTCAGAGGTCGACATCACGCTGCGCTTTTTACAGTCGATTTAACGCTTTTCTTTTTCAAGTAGATTAGCAACGTCGCAATAGCTGCTGGTGTGATACCTGAAATCCGGCTCGCAGCCCCTATTGTAAGCGGTCTATGCTCTTTCAGCTTTTGTCGGACCTCAAATGACAAGCTGGTGAGATCATCATATTCAAGGTCTGCAGGGATCTTAAGCTCATCTTGCAGCTTTTGTCTTTCGACATCTTCATGCTGGCGCTTTATGTACCCTTCATACTTGGTCTGAATCTCGACTTGTTCGGCTTCCGGACTATTAGCAGCGAGTCCTTGGCTCAGGCGATTCCCATCGATGTCCTCGAGCGTAATCAGAGTTTCATATGTAACATTGGGTCGGCGCAATAGGTCTGCTAGCGAATATTCACGCTCCAGTGCCTTCCCAAACACTCGAGTCGCTTCTTGCTCACTAATAAGCCCCGGGTGAATCCAGGTGGATTTCAACCGCTGCTTTTCCATCTCTACCGCATCACGTTTGCGGTTGAAGTGGTCCCACCGCACATCGGTAACTAGTCCTAGCTTGCGACCTAGTTCGGTCAAACGTATGTCTGCATTGTCTTCTCGCAAGCTAAGGCGGTATTCTGCTCTCGACGTAAACATGCGGTAGGGTTCGGTGACACCTTTCGTCACTAAATCATCTACTAAAACCCCTAAATAGGCTTGGCCACGAGTCGGTACAAATTGCTCTGTTTCACGTGAAACACCTGCAGCATTAATACCTGCTAATAGTCCCTGAGCAGCAGCTTCTTCATATCCCGTCGTACCGTTAATCTGGCCGGCGAAAAATAGGTTTTTGATGCTACGGGTTTCCAATGTTGGAAACAAAGCTCTTGGATCGAAGTAATCATATTCAATCGCATAACCAGGTCTGACAATGTGTGCATTCTCAAGGCCTGGCAATGAACGAAGCATATCAAGCTGCACATCATAGGGCAGCGACGTTGAGACACCATTGGGATAAAACTCGTTGGTGTCTAACCCCTCAGGCTCGAGAAATACCTGATGGCTATTTTTCTCAGAAAAGCGATGAACCTTGTCTTCTATTGAGGGACAATACCGTGGCCCCACACCCTCAATAACACCACTGTACATCGGTGACCGATCCAACCCGCCCCGAATAATGTCGTGAGTCCTCTCATTCGTATGCGTAATCCAACACGGAACTTGTGGTGGATGCATGTCAGCTGTACCTAAGTACGAGAAAACCGGCACAGGATTCAAGTCACCTGGTTGTTCTGTCAACACTGCAAAATTAATTGACGACCCATCAATTCTTGGCGGCGTCCCTGTTTTTAAACGCCCTTGCGGAAGCTTCAGCTCTTTTAGTCTCGCCGCTAATGAAATTGCTGGAGGGTCACCAGCTCTACCTGCTGAATAGTTTTGCAATCCGACATGTACAAGCCCATTTAAAAATGTTCCAGTGGTTAACACCACTGCTTTGGCTTCGAATCGAATACCTAACTGGGTCACCACCCCAACAACGCGATCTCCCTGAACAATGAGATCGTCAGCAGCTTGCTGAAAAATTTTTAAGTTGGGCTGCTTTTGGAGTCTGCTACGAATAGCTTTTTTGTACAGCGTTCTATCTGCTTGTGCCCGTGTTGCCCTGACTGCTGGACCCTTAGACCCATTCAGGATTCTGAACTGTATCCCGGCCTCATCTGTTGCTAGCGCCATAGCACCGCCTAGGGCATCAATTTCTTTAACCAAATGCCCTTTTCCAATTCCACCTATTGATGGATTGCAAGACATTTGCCCTAGAGTATCCACATTATGTGTTAGCAATAGTGTCTTCGCGCCCCGTCGAGCAGCCGCCAGACTGGCCTCTGTACCTGCATGGCCACCGCCGATGACAATAACATCGTAGGTTTCTGCGAAAGACATTTCTGTAATCCTATGGCACTAAGCGGACACGTATTATACGGCCCGCTCAGTAAGACGACAAAGCTGTTTCACGTGGAACATTCCGGTGTCAGCTCTACTTATTTGTGTTTCACGTGAAACAGTCTCGCCTACCTAGGTCTGTGGACAACCATGTGGATAGCCTGTGGAAATGCTGTGGACATCTTTTAATAACTTTTTTGTTCTGATAGATCGATTAGTCAGTTATTCGTCGAATGTTTTACACGTGGCTCAATTAGCCATTTATATATGGCACCGGTCGATAGAACGACAAAAGCCATCCTACTAACCTGAAAAGCCGTCACCATCGGTACCCCAAGCAACAGAACTTTTGCCGTAATTGCCATCTCTGCCAAACCACCTGGCGCCATACCCAACCAAATTGTTGGTAGCGCCAAACCAGTTAGCTTTGCTGCAAGCAAACCTATGACTGCAACAATACAGATCGACATAACGGAAAAAATGGCTACTGCAGACATGAATCTCGGAGCTGCCTTGAAAAAAGCCGGGCGGTACCTGTCGCCTATGGACCATCCAAGAAACAACTGACCACTATTGATAAACCAACTCGGTACGGTAGTCATAGAAAACTCCGTTAGAGACAAGATTGCAGTAGCAGTCAGCGGTCCCAAAACCCAAGCACTTGTAATTCGTAACCGAGCAAATAAAAAACCAGCTATTAATGCGACTAGTCCTGTCATTGACAAATCAATGTAGTTAAGCGGCACCAGCGACAATACGCTTGCATCTGAACCACTGATTCCAGCAAACTCAAAACCAAACGGAATGATGGTTACAACTGCCAATACCCGCAAACTATGTGCGCTGGCGACCAAATCCACACGTGCTCCATAACGCTCGGCTAGCACACTCATTTCAGAAGCACCACCAATCGCAGAGGAAAACCAGGCAGTCTTAACGTCAACCCGGCCAAGACGACATAAAAGCCACGTCCCAAAAACCCCCAGTAACAATGCAACCAACATGCCGATCAAAAGTGCAAACCAATGATCAAGAATCAGCCTTCCAATTTCGGGGGAAAAGTAAAGTCCTAGCGAAACACCAATGATCCATTGCCCAACATTTCTTAGGGGCTTAATGGTGGATATCGGCGCGCTCATCAGACGTAAAGCGCCCACAAAAAATAATGGTCCCAACAGCCACGGCAATGGCACGTTCGCTAACTGTGCCAGCAAGGCTCCAACTAACGAGGCGACACCACCAAAAACAACTCGAAACGCAAAGTGACTAAACATGCGACCAGCAAAATTCTCTATGATTCGACAGCAACACTATATAAAACCCAAAGGCCAAGAAACATGCTACTGACCTCAAAACTACCAGATATCGGCACCACCATCTTTACCGTAATGAGCAAAATGGCGCTCGATCATAACGCGATAAATCTCGGTCAAGGCTTTCCAGATTTCAATGCTGACCCCAGGCTTTTAGAATTGGTCAATGAGGCCATGCTAGCTGGTCACAATCAATACCCATACATGCCTGGTGTGGACTCATTGCGCGAAGTAATTAGAGACAAGGTTAGTAGCCTATACAAACGCAACTACAACAAAGACACTGAAATAACAGTCACTAGCGGAGCAACTGAAGCGATCATGGCTAGTGTGCTATCTATCGTAAATACAGGCGATGAGGTCATCGTGATTGAGCCTAATTACGATAGCTACGTTCCGGCTATACGCCTGGCTGGCGGAGTTCCAGTAAGAGTCAGCATGGATCCGCCGAGCAATTTAGATGACACGTTTCATGTGAATTGGGACCGTGTCAGTGCGGCTGTAACGAAAAAGACCAAGCTTATCATGGTCAATTTTCCTCACAATCCAACTGGTGCTGTGTTAACTGACAGTGATTTGAATGAGCTAGAAAAAATTATTGCCGGCACTGATATTTTGTTGCTATCGGATGAGGTCTATGAACATATCATTTTCACCGCACAAGGGCATTTGAGTTTAGCTTCTAGACCAAAACTTGCAGAAAGATCATTTGTGATTTCATCTTTCGGTAAAACAACACATACAACGGGTTGGAAGATAGGTTACTGCTGTGCTCCCGAAGCTCTAACCAAAGAACTCAGAAAAATTCACCAATTTTTAGTTTTCACGGTGCCTTCGCCACTACAACACGCACTTGCCAACTATACCAGTGATTCTTCAACTTATCTAAATTTACCTGAGTTCTATAAGACTAAGAGAGATCGCTTAGCTACTGGATTAAGCAGGACTCGTTTTAAACCATATGCCTGCCCCGGAACCTTTTTTATGCTGGCTGATTACAGTGCCATTTCAGATATGCCAGAGGCCGAGTTTGCAATGTGGCTAACCAAGGAGCATGGCGTCACTGTCATACCAGTGTCTGCCTTCTATGCAAGTCCTGACGCTATTGAAGCGAACCATGGATTGGTGCGCTTTTGCTTTGCTAAAACTGACGATACCTTGGATCGAGCGATAGAACGGCTAATGCAAATATGAGGGAGTCACAGAGTTGCAGATCTTTTCTGTAGATAGATTGTTGGTTGTGGATTTGTTAATAAGTACTTATATATAAAACTAATGGTAGTGATAGATCCAGTGGATAAGTGGAACAACATAAATTTTTCAAATTTAATCATAAACTTAGAGAGCAAAAAGGCTGTGGATAAACTCTGTTTAACTTTTTGGATAAAGTTGGATAACTTTTGGCTTAGTCGGTAAATGATGACTTATCCCCAATCGGTCCACAGTCCATCCACAGCCTTGTCCACAGCAATTTGAATGAAATTGGATTGATTTAGTAACTACTTGACGGTTTATAGAGTTATCTTACCGGAAGATATCGACTTCGCCTAATGATTCGAGATCGCTTTTGAAGGTTGGGTACCTCGAAAAGTTGAAGTACCGTTTACTTACCAATACAAAACGATGAGAATATGTGCCCAAGCATGTCGTCAGCACTGACTGTGCCAGTAATTGTGCCAAGCTCATCATGTGCCAGGCGCAGCTCTTCGGCTAGTAAATCAAGCACACGATCGTCATACATAGCATGCTCAATCGCCCTATCGAGATGTCTGGATGCTGATTCAAGTGCTAGCACGTGCCTTTGCCTTCCAAGCCATGGTGATACGTCCCCAAGTTGTCTTCCAGCTTTGGCTAGGATCAGTGATTTGAGGCGATCTATACCATAGCCGGATTTGGCAGAAACCATTATTTTTTCACCAATTTCTTCTAAATGTATTGATTTTTCATTTATAAGATCGCTTTTGTTATTAACACGAACTATTGCCTTGTTCGCAAGTTCAGGTTGGTTAGGCCATTGTTCTAGCAAAGAGTTTGGTTGTCTCGCATCCACAATATCGAGAATCAAATCAGCCTCAGCGATAGCTTGCCAAGAGCGTTCAATCCCTATGGCTTCAATCTTGTCAGTTGTCTGACGCAAGCCAGCAGTGTCGGTCATCAGTATCGGCACCCCATCGATATCGAGAGTTTCTCTTATGCGATCTCGCGTTGTACCAGCAATATCGGTGACGATGGCAATATCTTGTCCGAAAATAGCATTTAACAAGCTAGATTTACCGACGTTTGGTTCACCAGCCAGTACAACTTTTAAACCCTCTTTTAAATAACTGCTCTGTCTAGATGTCGTCAATACGACATCTAACTGCTCTTTGATAGATGCGAGCCTGCTACGCACTTGATACTTTTCAATGAACTCGATCTCTTCTTCGGGAAAGTCCAGAGTCGCCTCAACCAGGATTCTCACTTCAGTGATTGATAGCGCCAATTTTTCTATCTCTCGCGAGAACGTGCCAGACAGCGAAGCAGCAGCTGCTTTGGCTGCTGCAGTTGAGCTAGCCTCAATCATGTCGGCAACAGCCTCGGCTTGAGCTAGGTCTAATTTGTCGTTTAAAAACGCACGAAGTGTGAATTCACCCGGCTCGGCTAGCCGCAAGCCTATTGATTGACCGATAGTCAGACACCGCTTTAACAGCAATTGCATAACTGCAGGGCCACCGTGCCCTTGCAATTCGACAACATCTTCGCCGGTATAGGATTGAGGTGCCTGAAAGTAAATGACGATTGCTTGGTCAATTAGTGAACCATCGGCATCTAGTATGGGTAAATAGTGGGCTGATCGCGGCGAGGGTGTAAAGCCAGCTGTGATTGCTTGAAAGAAATTTTGTAAATTTTTGCCCGACACTCGTATGACACCGATGCTGCCGCGCCCACTAGCAGTTGCGATAGCAGCGATCGGGTCATCATTGGTCATTGAAATCAGCGATGTGGCTGGTTCGCTGCCTGCGTCATTTTGTGAGTGATATACCACTGTTGCGCAATAGAAAGTATGTTGTTGACCACCCAGTAAAGCACCAAACCGGCCGGGAAAAAGAACATGAAGCCGCCAAAGACGAGTGGCATGATCATCATCACCTTTGCTTGCATCGGATCGGGGGGTGTTGGGTTGAGCTTAATTTGCAAGAACATCGTAGCCATCATGATGACTGGCAAAATGTAAAGCGGATCTCTGGCCGACAAGTCGTCAACCCACAGAACCCATGGTGCACCGCGCATTTCCACGCTAGCCAACAACACCCAATAAAGTGAGATAAATACCGGAATCTGAATCAAAATCGGTAGACAACCACCAAGAGGGTTAATCTTCTCGTTGCGGTACATCTCCATCATGGCCGTGTTCAGCTTTTGACGGTCATCCCCGAACTTTTCTTTTAGTGCTTGCAGACGAGGAGCAACCTGCTTCATCTTTGCCATCGAGCGATAGCTAGCGGCTGACAAGGGATAAAACACTGCTTTAATCAGCACGGTCAGCGCGACAATTGTCCAACCCCAGTTACCAAGCAGATCATGAATCCAGGTCATCAAGATAAACAGGGGTTTGGCAATGATGGTCAACCAACCATAGTCAACCACAAGATCCAGTCCAGGCGCCAAAGCCTCCAACCGATCCTGATCTTGTGGCCCAACCCATAGGCTGCTCTTGATCGTCGAGGTCGCGCCAGGGCCTACATCACCAATACCTTCAATGCTTCGAACCGCATAAAGGTTGTCTCCCACCATCGCCATGTCATAGCTACGTTGAACACCTTGTGGTGGGACCCAAGCAGTTACAAAATAGTGCTGGATCATGGCGAACCAGCCATTATCAGCAGTCTTAATGAACGTGGCGTCTTTTTTCTCGATATCGGAGAACGATACCTTCTGGAATTTGTCTTGTTCCGAATAAACGGCCGGGCCGGTAAACGTGTGATAGAAACTCGAGGTGTCTAGAGGATCATCACCATCACGCGTAATCTGAAGATAGACAGACGGGGTAACGGGAGAATCGCTTATGTTTTGAACATCGTGTTGAACATCGATTACGTAGTCACCACGCTTGAAAGTAAAAGTCTTGATGACCTTCACACCCCCAGATGTAGCCTCAAATTGAACGTCGAGCTTATCGCCCTGCAGTTCAGTATCAGTGCTAATCATGCGAAAGGGCACTAAATGCGTCGGATAAGACGTCCCGGGTGGACCCACTACACCAGTCTGCACAATATAGGTACGACCACCGTTTTGCTCGAGCAAAACGGTCGGCTCATCAGGGTTGCTCTTTGATGGATAGTTCAGCAACTCAGCACGAATGAGTTGTGCACCATTTAGATCAAAAGTCAGCTTGAAGACGTCGGTTGTAATCTCGACGGTCTCACCGGGTGCGGGCATTGGGGCGGGGGCCGTAGGATTTTGAGCGCCGCTTGAGGCTTGACTAGGAAGCTGTCCTGCAGGTACAGCACTATTATTTGCAGTAGTCGCCGTCGAGGCTGACTGCTCGCCTGTATTGGAAGTCGCCGTTGATGGGGTCTCGCCAAACAGAGATGTACCGGTTTGATGAACCTGCCAGTTGTTCCAAAGCATGAGCAATGAAAAAGCAAAAATCATTAGCAGGATTGTGCGACGGATATCCATTCTGACCTAGATGTGAAGTAGCTTAAGAAACACAGCAGTTTAGCCTTAATTGTTGTCACTGTTTGTTGCGGCTAGTCGGTGGCACAGGGTCATCACCGCCTTTGGCCCAAGGGTGACATCTACCAATTCGCCTAATCCCAAGCCAGCTACCTTTGATTGCACCATGTTGTTTAATACTTTGAATGGTGTATTCGGAGCATGTAGGATTGAAACGACAGTTTGAACCAAGCCACGGACTAAGAAAATATTGATAACCCCGGACGAGCTTGATGAGTATCCAGCGCATCATTTTTTTAAACTCGCTTTAATCAATATCGAATCAGCTTGTTGCCTGATAAGCCGTTTCAGCTCAGTCAGTGAGACCGTTGGTAAGGGCGCTGCCAAACGAGCGACGTAGTAGCCACCAGGTAGTTTGGATTGTTGGTGTCTAAACGACTCACGCAGCACTCGTTTGATTGCGTTGCGCTGAACGGATAGCCGAGCCAGGCGTTTCGGAATGATTAATCCAAGCTTTGGCTGGCAGTTGTCGGTGGCCTCCACAGTTGGAGACTTGCACCAGTGAAACGTCAGCAAAGGGGAGCGACCTACTGGCCTTGAACGAAGCGCTACAGCGAACTGTTCTGGTGATAGGAGTCGTAATTTACGGCTAAAAGATAAGGATGAGGAGGCCAAAATTGCCTCCTTTAGTGGGCGGAGGTCTCTGAAACGGATGCAGAAAACCACTCCCAGCGCGCTAGCAACTGGGTAGTCCCTGACGGCAGCTCAATCTGAAATATCAACAATGTACCGTTAAGCGCCGTTGAGATTTTTATACGGCTAGACGCTTGCGACCTTTAGCTCGACGTGCGTTAATCACGGCACGACCGCCACGGGTCTTCATACGGACACGGAAGCCATGGGTGCGCTTGCGACGGGTGACTGATGGTTGGTAAGTACGTTTCATGATGAGTTGTAGCCCAGAAATATTGGGGAAAGCCCTCTATTTCATCAAAAATTGGGCGCTTCGTCAAATTTTAAGCCCCTAAACTCGTTATAGCCTGTGGATAAGTCTTCCTCGGGCAGGGTAAAATAGCCAAAACTCAAAGACACCCATGGATGAATTCTGGCAATCTTGCCTGAGGCAACTCGAGCAAGACCTACCCCCTCAGCAATTAAGTGCCTGGATTAGGCCAATTGTTCCGCGTACATACGATGCGGAGCAAGGGGTGCTGTACTTGACGCTACCGAACCGTTTCAAGCTCGACTGGGTTAAAAGAAACTTTTTGCCGCGATTGCAACAATTGGCAACTGAGTGGCATGATGCCCCTGTCGAAGTGGCGCTTGAGTTGGCAGTCAATGAGCAGCAGGCGCACCAACCTAGCGCGGCTCAGGATCAAACACCCAGTGCAGTCACGCAGACCACGACGCCACCGGCCTCAGCGCCGCCAAGCTCTGACAATCGCTCCAGACTGAATGGGCAGCTAACGTTTGCTAATTTTGTGACAGGTAAGGCGAACCAGTTGGCACGTGCAGCCGCACTACAGGTCGCTCAAAACCCTGGCACCTCATACAACCCGTTGTTTTTATATGGAGGGGTAGGTCTCGGCAAAACCCACCTGATCCATGCAATTGGTAATGCCGTTATCGATCACAAGAGCAACGCCCGTGTTCGTTATGTTCATGCTGATCAATACGTATCGGATGTCGTCAAAGCCTACCAAAAGAAGGCTTTCGATGATTTCAAGCGCTATTACCACTCGCTAGATCTTTTGCTGATTGATGATATTCAATTCATCTCGGAAAAAAAACGCACACAAGAAGAATTTTTCTATGCGTTTGAAGCCATGGTCGCGCAGGGCAAACAAATCATCATCACGAGCGACACCTATCCAAAAGAACTAGCCGGCATTGATGACAGACTAATCTCGAGGTTCGATTCAGGCTTGACGGTGGCAATCGAGCCGCCAGAGCTTGAAATGCGAGTAGCGATTTTGTTAAAGAAAGCTCAAGCTGAGGGATTCACGATGCCCGAGGAAGTTGCTTTCTTCATCGCCAAGCACTTGCGTAGCAATGTCAGAGAGCTCGAAGGGGCGTTGCATAAAGTGTTGGCCTACTTACGCTTTCATGGACGAGACGACCTTACGCTTGACATCTGTCGCGAAGCGCTCAAGGACCTTTTGTCGGTGTCTAGTGGCCAGATCACTGTGGAGAACATTCAAAAAACGGTCGCGGACTTCTACAAGATAAAAGTGGCTGACATGTATTCCAAACGACGTCCGGCCAATATCGCTGTACCTCGGCAAGTGGCCATGTATCTAGCTAAAGAGCTAACACACAAAAGCTTGCCCGAAATTGGTGACCTATTTGGTGGCCGCGACCATACCACTGTCCTGCATGCTGTGAGAAAAATATCGGATTTGAGAAGCAAGCAGGCCGAACTTAACCATACGCTGCATGTGCTCGAACAAACTCTAAAGGGATAAATTCATGCAACTTATCAAAGCAAATCGCGATGCGTTACTAAAGCCGCTAACCACGGTTGCCGGAATTGTCGAGCGCAGGCATACATTGCCGATACTCGCCAATATCCTCATACGCAAGCGTGGCTCAGAGGTTTCATTTATCGCCACAGACCTTGAGGTCCAAATTACGGCAACAGCGCAGTTCGGTATTGGTGACGATGATGTGGCTGTGACCGTTGCCGCCAGAAAACTTCTAGATATCTTGCGCGCCTTGCCAGACAGCGAGCAAATTACGCTTTCTCAAAGCACCAACAAACTGACCGTGCAGTGTGGCAAAAGCCGATTTTCATTGCAAACCCTGGCAGCGCAAGAGTTCCCGACGCTGGCCGAACCAGAAGTGATTGACGTCAGTGTCTCGATCGCACAAAAGACGCTGAAGCATTTGTTTGGCATGACGCACTATGCGATGGCTCAACAAGATATCCGGTATTACTTAAATGGCACCTTGATGGTGTTTGAGAGCGACACGTTACGGGCAGTAGCCACCGATGGTCATCGTCTTGCGCACTGCAGTTGCCCCGCCACCGGCGTGCAAACCCGTTCGGAAATTATCCTGCCGCGTAAGACGGTGCTGGAATTGCAGCGACTTCTAGAAGATAGCGATGAACAGGTTTCAGTAGATGTGGGAGCCGGGCAAATACGTTTCCGCTTCGAACAAGTTGAATTGATCTCAAAGCTGGTGGAGGGCAAGTTCCCTGATTACAAACGAGTCATACCAACCAATTACACCAGGCACTTTGATGTGTCACGAGAGGACTTGCTTGCTAGCTTGCAGCGGGCATCGATTCTGAGCACTGATAAATTGCGTAGCGTTCGCTTTCAATTGGCCGACAATACGCTGACGGCCTCATCGACAAATGCTGAGCAAGAAGAGGCGCTTGAGCAAATTGAAATCGACTACACCTTTGAGCCACTGGATGTTGGCTTTAACGTCAGCTATCTGCTGGACTTTCTCTCTAGCATCAAGAACGACACAGTTCGATGGTCAGTCATGCCAGACACAAATGCGTCGGCTTTGCTAACACTGCCAGATGATGACTCTTTCCAATATGTTGTTATGCCCATGCGGATCTAAACCTTATGTCTGATACTGAACAAACAAATCAAGGCGCTTACGGCGCCGACTCAATCAAGATGCTCAAGGGCCTTGAGGCGGTGCGTAAACGCCCGGGCATGTACATCGGAGACACCTCTGATGGCACGGGTTTGCATCATATGGTGTTTGAGGTGGTTGACAACGCAATTGACGAAGCTTTAGCTGGTCACTGCGATGATATTGTCGTCACCATTCATTCAGACAACTCGATTTCCGTGACTGATAATGGTCGTGGCATCCCGACTGATGTCCACAAGGACGATGAGTTTGAGCGCAGTGCGGCCGAGATTGTCATGACCGAGTTGCATGCCGGCGGAAAGTTTGACCAGAACTCTTACAAGGTGTCCGGGGGCTTGCATGGCGTCGGCGTGTCGTGTGTGAACGCCTTATCTGCCTGGCTACGCCTGACGATTCGTCGCAATGGCGAAGTCCATCAAATGGAGTTCCGCCGAGGTGAGCGCGTTGCTCCGTTGACGGTTACGGGCAAGACCGAGCGGCGCGGTACGGAAGTTCACTTTCTCGCGGATACCGAGATCTTCAACAATGTTGAATATCACTATGACATTTTGTCCAAACGGTTACGCGAACTTTCGTTTTTGAATAACGGCGTGAAAATCCGGCTGGTAGATCAGCGCCAGGGCAAGGAAGAGGATTTTGCATTTTCAGGTGGTGTTCAAGGCTTTGTGCAATATATCAATCGCTCAAAAACAGTCTTGCATCCAAACGTGTTTGCCGTAGCGACGGAATCCGAGGCTGGTGGAGTGCCTGTTGGTGTCGAAGTCGCGATGCAGTGGAACGATGGTTATAGCGAACAGGTGCTTTGCTTTACCAACAATATTCCACAGCGTGATGGTGGAACCCACTTAACCGGCCTACGCGCAGCCATGACGCGCGTCATTAACAAATATATCGCCGACAACGAACTCGCTAAAAAGGCCAAGGTCGAAACGACAGGCGACGATATGCGCGAAGGCTTATCTTGTGTGCTGTCAGTTAAGGTACCAGAGCCAAAATTCAGCAGCCAGACCAAAGACAAATTGGTGTCGAGCGAAGTCCGTCCGGCAGTTGAGGAGGCAGTCGCTAAGACGCTGGAAACGTGGCTACTTGAACATCCCAATGATGCCAAGGCCTTATGCAGTAAGGTTGTAGAGGCTGCTCGTGCGCGCGAAGCGGCGCGTAAAGCCCGTGAAATGACACGTCGTAAAAGCGTGCTCGAAGGCGCAGGTTTGCCGGGCAAGTTAGCAGATTGCCAAGAAAAAGATCCTGCATTGTGTGAGCTATATATAGTGGAGGGTGACTCAGCGGGTGGCTCAGCAAAACAAGGCCGTGACCGCAAGTTCCAGGCTATTTTGCCGCTGCGAGGCAAAGTGTTGAACGTTGAGAAGGCTCGATTTGACAAGCTCATTGCCAGCGAACAGATTGCCACATTAATCACTGCATTGGGCACTAGCATTGGACCGGACTTCAACCTCGAGAAGTTACGCTATCACCGAATCATCATCATGACCGATGCCGATGTCGATGGTGCTCACATCCGCACTTTGCTATTGACGCTTTTATATCGTCAGATGCCTCAATTAGTAGAGCAAGGGCATGTCTACATCGCTCAGCCACCGCTCTACAAGGTCAAGGCAGGCAAGGAAGAGCGTTACTTGAAAGACGAACTTGAAGAGGCACAGTTCATGTTGCAGATGGCCTTAAAGGATGCCGAGGTTATTCCAAGGGAAGGTCAATCACCGATTCGAGGTGAAGCACTTGAAGAGCTCGCACGCCAGTACTCACTTGCCGAAGCTGTAGTTGCCCGCCTGTCACGGTTCATGGATGAGCAAGCCTTAAATGCCATCGTCGGTGGTGTTAGCCTTAAGCTAGACACATTGGAGCAAGCCCAGCGTAGCGCTGCAGAATTGCTTGCACACATTCAAGACCCTCTTTTGCCTGGTGTCGTCGATGTACAGGCTCAGGTGGACACCAAGACTGAGAAGTTCAAAGTCATGGTGTTGCGCAATCACCATGGCAATATCCGCGTTACTAACTTTGATGAAGACTTTGTCAACGGTGCGGACTATGCGGTGTTGGTCAAAGCTAGTGAAACCTTCAAGGATTTTGTGGGTGCGGGCGCGTTCGTGGCTCGAGGTGAAGGTGAGAAACGTAAAGAGTCTGCTATTGAAACCTTCGGTCAGGCGCTTTCATGGTTACGCAGCGAAGCCGAACGAGGCGTTAGCAAACAGCGTTACAAAGGTCTTGGCGAGATGAATCCCGACCAACTTTGGGAAACAACCATGGATCCAGCAGTGCGCCGCTTGTTGCGCGTTCAAATTGAGGATGCAATCGCAGCCGACGAACTCTTTACCACGTTAATGGGTGATCAGGTCGAACCGCGCAGGGATTTCATCGAAACGCACGCCCTGCAAGCATCGAATATTGATCTGTAAGTAGGCTCATGTGGGCAAGCGGAGCGCTTGCCCACTCTTTTAAGACAAAGTAAGCCGATGAGCCAGACGCTACCAGCCCGAACCGGTTTCCCACATGACGGGTGCATTCGCTTGTTTGGCTTTGCGCATCATGGCTAAGACAGGGTAAGCGCGTTGCTCGAGCAATACGTGCTCTTTGGCTTTGCGCTCATCGTCATCATCATCAGGGGCTGGTCTTGGTTGTTCGGCCGCGATAGCGCGTTCCAAATTGGCGATGGCTTGGTCAAGTTGCTCGGCGGTAAAGACCCCGCGTTCTGGCACGGTTGTACCGATTTCCTTGCCAGCGGCTTTCAAAACCTGTTTAGCGTGTTCGCCCATCATCAAAACATCGGCATCGACTTTACTACTAAAGGTAACCAACATGGCTCGACCCTCCTGCAACGTTAGCGCCGACACAAATAAACTGGCCGGCTAATCATCTTTCTTCAGGCTATCATTATTTTTTTACTTTTTGCGTGAAATTTTTATGCTTCCTGCGCAATCGCAAATTCTTGAGCGAGCTTTAACCGAAATCGCCACCACATTGGCACCAACGGCTACGCCCAAGGTGACACTGGAGCGACCCAAAGTGGCCGAGCACGGCGATATGGCGACCAACGTGGCCATGCAAATCGCAAAGGCGGCAGGTAAACCGCCCAGAGAGCTTGCGCAGCAGATCATGGACTTGCTGGGTAAAAATCCCGAGGTGAGGGATTTGCTAGATGCAATGGAAATCGCAGGCCCAGGATTTATTAATTTCAGGCTATCCCAGACCGCCTTGGTTGCCGTTCTTGACGAGGTAGTGCGACAACAGGATGACTTCGGTACATGGCCTGCAACCGGTCAAAAGGTGCTTGTAGAGTTTGTCTCGGCCAATCCCACTGGACCTTTACATGTGGGGCATGCCCGCCAAGCGGCCTTAGGTGATGCGCTGTGCCGGCTATTTCAAGCTGATGGTTATGAGGTATCTCGGGAGTTCTACTACAACGATGCTGGCAACCAAATCGAGAACTTGGCTGCCAGTGTTCAAGCCCGCGCCCAGGGTATCGATCCAGACTCGCCGCAGTATCCAGCAGATGGCTACAAGGGAGACTACATATTTGATATTGCTCGTGACTATCTTGCCAAAGCCACAGTGCAGGCTAGCGATGGCGAGCCGGTAACAGCTACAGGCGATCTCGAAGATCTGAATGCGATCCGGGCTTTCGCAGTTGCTTATTTGCGTCGAGAGCAGGATCTCGATTTACAGGCCTTTGGCTTGGTTTTTAACAATTACTTTCTGGAGAGCTCGCTATACACCAGCGGCAAAGTGCAAGACACGGTGGATCAGTTGATCGCTTCTGGCCACACCTATGAGCAAGACGGCGCATTGTGGTTGAGAACCACAGAGTTGGGTACGGGTGATGATAAAGATCGCGTCATGCGCAAGCGCGAAGGGGGCTACACCTATTTCGTGCCGGACGTGGCCTACCATGTGAACAAGTGGCAACGGCAATACCATCAAGCAGTCAATATTCAGGGTTCAGATCACCATGGCACAGTGGCGCGAGTTAGAGCCGGTCTGCAGGCGCTTGATATCGGTATCCCCAAAGACTACCCCTCTTACATCTTGCACAAGATGGTCAAGGTAATGCGTGGTGGCCAAGAGGTAAAGATCTCCAAGCGCGCAGGCAGTTATGTCACCATGAGGGATCTGATCGATTGGGTTGGACGTGATGCGGTACGGTTTTTTCTGATACAGAGACGCGCGGATACAGAGTTCGTGTTCGATGTCGACCTTGCCCGATCACAAACTGATGAGAACCCGGTTTATTACGTGCAATACGCGCATGCTCGAATCTGCTCTATTTTGTTGCAGGCCGCGCTTGAGCCATCAAGGATTCATGAGGCAGACCCCTTGAAATTAACTGCGCCAACCGAACAAACCTTGTTACGCCGCCTCGCAGAGTTTCCTGGTTTGGTACGTCAGGCTGCTAGTGACTTGTCGCCACATTTGGTGGCTTTCTGGCTGCGTGATTGTGCGTCGGATTTCCATGCATGGTACAACGCAGAAAGAGTTCTGGTTGATGATCAGGCGTTAAAGCTAGCACGCCTCAGATTGGCCGATGCGACTCGTCAGGTCATTGCCAATGGCTTGGATTTATTAGGTGTGAGCGCCCCTGAGCGGATGTAAAGAATTTAACCATGGCAAAACAAAAACGAACCTCTAGAGGCGGCACGTTTTACGGCTTGATTGCTGGGCTGTTGATCGGTCTATCGGCTGCGGCAGCGGTTGCGTATTTCGTCATGAATTCGCCTATGCCGTTCGTTGACAAAGCCAGTCGCTCGGTTGCCGATACCCAACTTAGCCCTGAACAATCACCTGACCCGAATCAGGGTTTGGTTCCATCGGCGGGGACGCCAAGGGATAACAAGGATACGCTCGGTGAGTTGATTGCTACTTTGCCAGTGGATCAGGGACAGGCAAAGCCGCCTTTGCCAGCGCCACCACCGCCAAAGGCGTTGCCAAAGTCGGTGGCACCACCACCGGCAGCTGCGCCAGCAGCAGGTACCAACTATTACTTGCAAGTTGGCGCGTTCAGGGTGCTAGAAGATGCTGAGTCATTGCGAGCAAGAATGTTGCTTTTGGGGTTACCGGTTCAGATACAGCGAGCCGAAGTTAATGGCATACAAGTCAATCGCGTGCGAGTCGGGCCCTACGCGAAGCTCGATGACATGAATGCGGCACGGGAAAAATTGGCTGCTGAGAAAATAACCGCGAACGTTGTTCGCCAATAATCGTCAAACAGAGCGTTTGGATATAACGAGGGGTTTATTGTCATGCTGAAGTTTTTTGTAAAGTTCATCGGAATAGGCTTGCTCACAGCAGGGGTCGCGGTTGCTCAGCCGGCGGACAAGTTTGTCAACGTCAATCCGCCTCAACCGACCGAGCCAGGCAAAATAGAGGTTTTAGAGTTTTTCGCTTATACCTGCCCGCATTGCGCGGTGCTCGAGCCGCTTGTGACCAAGTGGAAAGCAGGCTTACCCAGCAAGGTGGCCTTCAGCTCGGTGCCCGTGGCATTTAATCAGGCGATGAAGCCATTTCAGTACTTTTATTATTCACTCGAGGCCGTGGGGCGCCTGGATTTGCATCCAAAGTTCTTTGTCGCTTTGCATCAAGAGAAAAAGCGTCTGTTCTCGCAAGAGGCCATGATTGACTGGGCAGTTGATCAAGGCGTTGATCGCAAACAGTTTACGGCAGCGATGAACTCCTTTGGTGTTAAGTCCAAAGCTACTCGGGCAGATCAACTTGCCAAGGGCTATGCCATACAGGGAACGCCGTCAATTGCCGTAGGTGGCCGCTATTTGACCTCACCGTCTGAGGCGGGCGGATATCAGGAAACCATCGATGTGGCCAGCGAGCTGATCGAGCGGTTTTAATCCACAACGGCCTGTTATGCGGGATCAGGCAGGACTGACAATGCCTGATCCAAATCAGCTATCAAGTCTTCAACGTTTTCCAGGCCAATGTGTAGCCGCACGACAGCTTTGCCTTGTTCTTGCCAGTAATGGTGATTTGTCAGCGCTGCTGGGCTGACCCACTGAACCAGGCTCTCAAATCCTCCCCAGGAAAACCCGATTCCAAATAGCGTCAGACGATCAACAAATGCCTTGGCATCGGTTGGTGTGCAGTTAAGCGATATGCTTAACAGGCCATTAGCCCCGCTACAGTCGCGTCGCCACAGACCATGGCCGGGATCATCTGGCCATGCCGGGTCGTAGATTCGGCTCACCTTGGGATGTGTCGCCAGAAACTCACTGACTCTGCGAGCCTGATTGGCGTGCTCACGTAGTCGAAGACCCAATGTCTTGGCACCCCGCAGTGATAACCAGACATCATCGGCACTGATGCTATTGCCCAGGGCGTATTGCATTTGGTTGATCTGACCAGCAAGGTCGTCGCGATTAGTGACTACTGCGCCAATCAATAGGTCGGAGTGACCATTGACGTATTTCGTGCCTGCGATGATGGAGATGTCGGCACCTAGCGTCAAAGGCTGGTAGATGTAGGTTCCCCAAGTGTTATCGGTAGCCACAACAAGACCATGGCGATGTGCTTTGGCGCATAAATCTGGCAGGTCTAGCATTTCCATCAGTAACGACCCGGGCGATTCGAGATAAAGCATTTTGGTATTGGGCCGGATTAACGTGTCGAGGTCATCTTTGCTAGGCGAAAAAAAAGTGGCCTCGATATTTAGCCGTTTCAGCAAGGTGTCATTGAGGTTTCTGACGGGCCCGTAAACATTGTCTGAAATGAGGACATGATCACCAGCCTTAAGCACACTCATGAAGACCAAGTGAATGGATGCCAAGCCAGAGCCGCTAAGCACGCAGTAATTGCCGTTTTCCAGCGTATTAAACACCTCCTCAAGCGCCCGGTGAGTCTGCAGCCCACCGATACCGTAAGTGAACACGCGCTGCCCATCGGCACGCTTGGCCAAGGTCTTTTCGAGTGCGCTCAAGTTCTTGAATCGGACGGTACTTGTGCGTACCGATGGCAGGCTGACGGGCGCACTATCGGTCAAGGGGTCAAACGGTGCGCTGTCAATATGCAGCAGCTTCGTGTCTCGGTGATGTGTCATTGCTCTGTATGCCGTTTGTTATTTTTCAGGCCCGAACGAACTCAATGAGCCCATCTTCCTGGACCTGGCGTTTAAGTTTGCCTTCAAAGTAAAGGGCATGCAGGTGCGCAATAGCCTCGCCCATGGCAAAAGTCATCTGGTGTAAATCGAGCTTGCGTTTAAAGAGCACGGGAACGATGTCAAATGTCGATTTCGGGGTATCACAGGCTTGCAAGACCTCATCGAGTCGTTCCTGATGGTGTTGGTGTTGTTGGGCGATACGTTCGTGTAGACCCACAAAAGGCTTTCCGTGTGACGGCAGCACCAGTGTGTCCTGTGGCAGACCCGCGTATTTATCGAGGGACTTCAGGTACAACGGCAAGGGGTTGCCAAGCGGCTCAAGGTTTTGCACGCTAACGTTGGTGGAAATCCTCGGCAGAACCATGTCACCAGATATCAAGAGATTTTTTTCTGCACAAAACAACGACAAATGTTCTGGCGCATGCCCGTAGCCCGAAATGACGGACCAGTCAGATCCTCCGATTTCAAGGGTGTCACCATCCATTAATCGAATGAACTGATCAGGCACTGCAGGTACCATGCCTTTGTAATATGAAGACCGGCCCCGAATTTGCTCGAGCGACTCTGGGTCGCGCATGCCATGGGCGTGGAAATGTCGATATGCACCCTCTCCGCCGGCGGCGCTGCTGCTGCTGCCGCTAGACCATAGACGAGCCGTCATGTAGTCAGTCATGCTCATCCACAGGGGTGCTTGCCAGCGCTCGCACAGCCAATGAGCCAGTCCAATATGATCCGGATGCATATGGGTTACCACAACCCGAAGCACCGGCAAGCCGTCAAGCACGTTGTCAAATAAAGACTCCCAAAGCGCTTTGACCTCATCACGTGTGATGCCACAGTCAATGATTGTCCAGCCATCGGTACCCTCGATGCGGTCCCGAACTAACCAGAGATTGATATGATCAAGGGCAAACGGCAATGGCATTCGAATCCAGTGCACGCCCGGACCGATTTCAATGCTGCTGCCCGGTTCAGGCATAGAGTTCTCTAGTGGGTAGATTAGTTTGTGTTCCTGAGGGTTCATCTGGTTTGTCTCTAGATTGAAATTTTTGATTTAAACGTTGATCCATCATACGACTAGAAATGACGGATCGCCACTTCATCATTGATGGTTGACTGTTTATGCAAACATCCGACACGCTAGTTGTGGAGCCCAAGCCAGTAAAGCTAGATCCTGCCGAGGTTGCTCGCATGATTTTGGCGGGTTTTGATCGTCACTATTCGTTGTTTCGCTACGGAGCCCAACGTGCCAAGTCTTTATTTGAATCAGGTGACTGGCTTGGTATTCAAAAACTCTCGCGAGAACGAATTGAATACTATGATCGGCGCGTGCGCGAGTGCCTGGCTAAATTAAATCCCGTACTTGCCCGTCAGGCTGGTAGTCAGGACCCTGTTATGAGCACGGAGCAACAGCAGTTTTGGCAGGCGGTACGGCAAAGTTTTGTGACACTGCTCTCGGACCACCAGCAGCCGGAGTGCGCTGAAACTTTTTACAACTCAGTCACCTGTAGAGCTTTGCATCGCGATTATTTCCACAATGATTTTTTGTTTGTTCGGCCTGCAGTTGCTACAGACTATCTGGATAGTAAGCGGCCAGTCTATCGCGCCTACTATCCGACTCGAGATGGCTTGCGTCGTTCGTTGACGCAAATGTTTGCTGACTTTGGATTAGCGTGTGGGTTTGCTAATTTGCCACGCGATGTTCGTCTGTTGGCGCGCATGGGTTGTCGCAAGCTTGCCAAACGGATTGAAAGAACCAGTGGTCATCGGCTGGCCAGCGATTGCCAGTTGCATGTGCTCGGTAGTCTTTTCTATCGAAATAAAACTGCCTACGTCGTTGGTCGACTCATTAATCAGGGAACCTTATATCCTTTCGTGATTCCGTTGGTGCGTAATGTGGCTGGTCAGGTTGAGGTTGATGCGCTGTTGGCCGATGATGCCGATTTGAGCACCATCTTTAGCTTTACACGGGCTTACTTTTTGGTCGATATGGAGGTCCCGGCGGCATATGTTGAATTTGTGGCCTCATTGATTCCGCGTAAAGCCAAGGCAGAGATCTACACCATGGTCGGCCTGCAAAAGCAGGGCAAGACGCTTTTTTATCGCGACTTTCTGCAGCACCTCGCGCATTCGCATGACCAGTTCGATCTCGCGCCAGGCATCCCCGGGTTAGTCATGAGCGTGTTTACATTGCCCTCTTACCCTTACGTCTTTAAGTTGATCAAGGACAAAATTTCCAAGGAGGGCATGACACCGGCCACCGTTCGAGCGAAATATCAGATGGTCAAGTTGCATGACCGTATTGGACGAATGGCTGACACTTGGGAGTATTCGCAAGTGGCTTTGCCCAGGCAGCGCTTTTCTGACGCACTTATTGCAGAGCTTGAACGCGTGGCACCAAGCCAGGTGGAAATCCGCGGTGATTTATTGGTCTTAAAGCACCTGTATATTGAACGCCGCATGACGCCGCTTAATTTGTATTTGGTCGATGCACCGGAAGCACTGCGGCACAAGGCGATTGTAGATTACGGTGATGCGATCCGAGAGCTCGCGGCTGCCAATATTTTTCCGGGTGACATGCTGTACAAAAACTTTGGTGTTACCAGACTCGGTCGGGTTGTTTTTTACGACTACGATGAGATACAGCCGATGACGGAAATGAACTTTCGCGCCATTCCTCCCGCACCGAATGAAGAAGCCGAGATGGCCAGTGAGCCATGGTATGCGGTGGGACCCAATGACGTATTTCCAGAAGAGTTCGCGACTTTCTTGCTAGGCAATGCAGAAATCCGTACGGTTTTTCGTCACGCTCACCACGAATTGTTAAGCCCTCAGTGGTGGCAAGGCTGCCGCGAACAGGTTGCTAGAGGCGTATTTCAGGATCCAAGACCTTATGCGTCTGATAAGCAGTTGCGGCCTACAACGGTTACCTGAGTGGGGTGGGCTCGACAGTGACGGCGATGCTCAGCTCATGATGTCCTCCACCTCGAATAATGCCCCGCAATGGTGAGATGTCCCCAAAATCACGACCTTCAGCCAGGCAGACATGGTCAAGATCAGCGATGGTGGCATTGGTTGGATCAAGCGCCAACCAGTTGCCGGCAGCATTCGGACAATAGACGTTGACCCAGGCATGGGTGGCGTCAGCGCCGCGTAGGCGCTCTTGTCCTGGTGGTGGTTTGGTGAGCAGGTAGCCACTGACATATTTAGCGGATAGCCCCAGTGTTCGCAGACACCCAATCATGATGTGTGCAAAGTCCTGACATACGCCTTTACGATGATTGAACGCCACTTCCAGCGGGGTGTGCACTTCGGTCGAGCCGCTTTCATAAGTAAAGTCATGAAAGATGCGCTCACACAACTCCATGGCTGCCAAGCCAATTGGGCGGTTGCGAGTAAAAGACGGCAAAGCATATTCTTTTAGCGAAGCTAACCAAGCAACGTAGGGGCTAGGCCAGACGAACTCAGACGCGGCGACGAAAGGTTGTTCAAGTGAGTACACCATTGAGTCGCGAACCAGTTCCCAAGCGGGTGTTTCCGACAGCGTTAGGTCGCCATAGCGCCGACGAACCTCAACGGTGCTTCTGCAATGGACATCGAGTGCTCGATGCGGATGAGTCAAAGCAAAGAACACACGATGATTGCCAAAGGCATCGGTCTCGGTTTGCATTTCGTCGGGAGTCGGTGTCACAACGAGTTGATAATCAGTCACGGTCTGCCAAACCGTGTTTTGCGGGCGCAGATAACCGAGATGTTGGGCAAGAATTACGTCCTGACCATATTGATATTGGGTCGAGTGTTCGATGCTAAGGCAGCTAGTCATGATGCAAATCGCTGTTCGTTAACGTGGGCAAAGAACTGATGCCCGATTTCGTCTGATAACGCCAAGCCAGTCAGGGTAATGTCTTTGACTTGCGCCAGAATATCGAGCGTCGTCTCAGGCGTTATTGTCAGACTCGACAATTTGGCGCTAATCTGCCCACTATCTGGCAGATGTGCCATGTGTTCGGCAAGGCCACTAATCACGGCATGCAGGGCACGCGGATTTGTTTTATCAAGCACGAGCAAATCCAGCAATGCCAGGATTTCCTGTTGTCTTTGATAGCGAGTTCGATACGTAATGCCGCTGTCAAATAGTGTTAGCAACGAATCAAACCCTTGCTCGGTGTAGACAGCTGCCGATTCAAAGAATTGGTTAATCATTTGCGATTGATTGATGAGTCGCTCAAGCAAGCGTCCGACTGCCAGCATCCGCCAGCCAATATCCTTCGTCATACGATCAAGCTGATACCCCACGAGGGCTGCCAGAGGTAGCTCGACCGCATCGAGCACCTGCATCATGTCATTGCCAGAGCGCGGAGCGATTAGCATCGCCTTGATTTTGGTGGGGATCTCTACGTGCTCGGCAGGTAAGCGGTCACGCACTGACCGCATGGCATTTAGCATCGCCTGTACAACATCCATCAAGCCACCACACCCAGATTGCCGCAGGCGGCTGATGACCTCATCACCAAACACAGCTGGCGCATCGGACATGGAGGGTCCATCGAAGCGAACCAGGCTTTGGGAGCGTGCCAGTTGTGTGACGGCATCGTTTAGCGTTGACAGACTCGCGACCCGGTTGGTCGAAAGCAGCATCAGGATCTCGCGTGCCAATCGAACCATCGCTTCAGCGCGTTCGGTGTATCGCCCTAGCCAGAACAGATTTTCTGCTGAGCGACTAGACACAAGCTCGTTATCGGTGTGCCAACGCTTGGCTGATGTGTGGCTAGGTAGCATCGAAAAGTTGTCTACTTCTTCGTTTGAGATGATCCAAGTATCCAATGTACTGCCGCCACTGCGAATGGACACAATGTGGGGGTCAAGGGCTGCTACGCGAGTCATGCCGCCAGGCATGACATGCCATTGTTTGTCCGGGCCAATCAGGGCATAAAAGCGCATCATGGCTGTTCTCGGCTCTATGTGCTGGCCATTAAAGATTGGCACTTGAGAAAACGGTAAGTAGGTTTGCGTGGTGTAGATGTCGGGCTGCCGCTCAATTCGCGCGCGCCAATGATTTCGGGCAGACTCATCTAGCAGGCTGGCAATGGCAGGTTCGAAGTTGGTTGACTGGCGGTTGGCAAAGGTGGGTTTGATCACTTGGCTGTGCAGCCTTGGACTGACATCTTTCCATGCGGCGGTTTCCCCACACCACCAGGTATGCAGTGATGGCATCAGTAGTGGCTCACCTAAAAGGTGCTCCGAAATAGCGGGCAAAAACCCCTGTATTGCTGGTGATTCAAGAAACCCTGTTCCCAATGCATTGGCCATCACAACCTTGCCAGCTCGAATTGATTGCAACAACCCAGGAATGCCAAGTGCGGAATCGGCACGCAGCTCTAGCGGATCGCAGAAGTCATCATCAAGCCGACGCATCAAACCATGGATACGTTGCAGTCCCTGAACTGTTTTCAGGAACACTTCGTTATTGCGTACAGTCAGATCGGGTCCTTCGACTAATGGAATGCCAAGGTATCGCGCAAGGTAGGCATGCTCGAAATAAGTCTCGCTGTATGGGCCGGCAGTCAGAAACGCAAACCGAGGTGTTCCGTTGGCCAAAGGCTGAGCTTGCGCCTCAAGACCAGCCAAAAGTCTACGGTAGCTCTTGGCTAGGTGTTGCACACGCATCTCACGGTAGGCTTGGGGAAACAGACGCGAAATAATTAGACGATTCTCTAGAACGTAGCCAAGCCCCGAGGGTGACTGTGTCCGTTGCCCAATGACCCACCAGCCGCCCTGCTCATCACGTGCGAGGTCGAAGGCAATCACATGAAGATAGATATCATCAGGCACTTTTACGTTTCGCATGGCGTGCAGATAGCCAGGGTTGCCTAACACCAGTGCACTGGGTAGATAGGCAGCTGCCAGCAGATCGCCTTTCTGGTAAACGTCGTGAACAATGCTGTTTAAAAGCTTAGCGCGTTGAGCCAGCGATGCTTCGATGTGACGCCATTGATCGGCATCGATCACCATCGGCAGAGGATTTAAAGACCAGGGCCTTACCTGATCTTCCCGGTCAACGAATACGTTGTAGGAAATGCCATTTTGTGAAATGACCTGGTTGACGTTGTCAGCTGACTGCGCCAGATGTGCGACGCCGTCTGCGCCAAGCTTGGTGAACAAAGACAACCAGGGCTCGCGCATCGCATCTGGCGAAGATCGCATCTCATCAAAGTGCCCGGGTTTGGCTGGCGCTATCTGACGACAAAGCGAGGATAGCCAGTCACCAAGGTGTTGTTGAGTCTGCGGTGTTGCTGTGTCGTCAGTTTGGGCAGATGAGCTCATGAATCAATTCAGAATGGTTTCTTTGGAAAGCCTTGAAAGTGTATCGACAAATCCAGCACCGCCGAAAACCAATGCGCCCAAATGGGGCGCTAACGCCCATCTTGGTGCATAGAGAAGACTGCCTTGCGGTCAATGCATCATGTCGTGGCAAACATGAGCAATTCGCGTGCCAAGCTGGCCCCATACTGACCATATGGCACGAGATTTGCTGTGAACAGAAGGCAAATCCAATCAAGGCAGCTCTTTTTAGCGGTGAAAGATAGTGAATCAAGTAAAACCGAATACCTACGATGAAATGCTGCAGGCACTTTCGGTGTCGGGTGAGCCACCAGACTTTTGTCGGGGCGTGGCTCGCGAACACTATCTACAAGTGCAGCGGTGGCTTGCACAGCAGACCCTTCAGAGCCTGCAAGCTAGACATGAAGAGGCTGAGTTGCTTTTTCGGCGGGTGGGCATCACTTTCGCTGTTTATGGCGATGACGATGGAACGGAGAGAACCATCCCCTTTGACATTGTTCCGAGAGTTTTTCCGGAACACGAATGGGTCAAACTGCAACAAGGCCTGCAGCAACGTGTTCAGGCATTGAACCTGTTTTTACGCGATGTCTATCACGAGCAAAAGATCCTGAAGGCGGGCGTGATTCCGCCCGAGCAAGTGCTCGGAAATACTCAGTACCGTGCTGCCATGACAGGGGTAAAAGTATCGCTAGATATTTATGCCCATATCGCAGGCATTGATCTGGTACGGGCTAATCACGGGCAACAAGAAGGGGAGTTCTTTGTGCTTGAAGATAACCTTCGAGTGCCATCGGGCGTCTCTTACATGATAGAGAACCGCAAAATGATGATGCGGTTGTTCCCCGACTTGTTCAGTGCACATCGCATCGCGCCAGTCGAACACTATCCCGATTTGTTGCTAACAGCCCTGCAGCAGGTGTCCCCACCCACACAGCACTACAGCAATGTAGTCGTCTTAACGCCAGGCATGTACAACTCGGCCTATTTTGAGCATGCGTTTTTAGCGCAACAAATGGGGGTGGAATTAGTTGAAGGCCAAGATATGTTTGTGGATGACGATGATGTGGTGTACTTGCGCACAACACAGGGTCCGCGGCGTGTTGATGTCATTTACCGGCGGGTCGATGATGATTTTCTGGATCCAGAGACTTTCAGAGCTGACTCTGTTCTGGGGCCGGCGGGATTAATGCGGGCTTATCGCGCTGGCAATGTTGTTATATGTAATGCTGTGGGGACAGGCGTTGCAGATGACAAGTCGATTTACCCTTATGTGCCAGAGATGATACGGTTTTATCTGTCTGAAGAGCCTATCCTAAATAACGTACCCACTTACCTTTGTCGCAAGCCCGATGAGCTTTCGTATGTCTTGGCTAATCTAGAGCAGTTAGTCGTTAAGGAAGTGCATGGTGCGGGCGGCTATGGCATGTTGATTGGTCCTGCGGCCACTCGCGCCGAAATCGAGAGTTTCCGTCAGCAATTACTTGCCAGACCAGATAACTACATTGCACAGCCGACTTTGTCGCTCTCGACATGTCCAACATTTGTCGATGCTGGCATCGCCCCAAGACATATTGATCTGAGACCATTTGTGCTGTCTGGCAAGGAAGTTCGAATGGTACCCGGCGGGTTGACCAGAGTGGCACTTAAGGAGGGTTCACTGGTGGTGAATTCCTCGCAAGGTGGTGGTACGAAAGATACATGGGTGTTGCAATCAACAGGACGTGGAGGGCGATAACCATGTTGTCACGAACAGCAGACCATTTGTACTGGATGTCTCGCTACACCGAACGAGCAGAAAATACTGCACGCATGCTCGATGTGAGTTGGCAGATGTCGCTATTGCCGCAATCCGAGCAGGCCGCCCAAGCTGCCTGGAGGGCGATGCTGGAGATCTCGGAACTGACAAACTCATTTGATCAGAAGTATAGAGAGGTCACACCGGCCAATGTCTTGTCGTACATGACGCAAGATATGGATAACCCATCCTCAATCATGAGCTGTCTGCGAGCTGCCCGAGAAAACGCGCGTGCCGTGCGCGGCGCCATGACCACGGACCTGTGGGAAACGGTTAATGCCACCTGGCTAGATGCGCAGCGTCAGATCAGTCAAGGTGTGCTGAAGATAGCGCCGATGGATTTTTTCGAATGGGTCAAGCTGCGTTCCAATCAATCGCGAGGCGTGCATATCGGAACGATGATGCGGGATGAAGCGTTTCACTTTATTACCCTGGGTATTTTTATCGAACGAGCAGATAATGTCGCGCGCCTGCTGGACGTGAAATTTCTGGCGGCATCCCAATACATGGACGCAGATCTGGAGCATGTGGAGGATTTCTACTACTGGGCTGCGATCCTGCGCTCATTGTCGGCATTTGAGAACTACCGAATGATGTATCGCAATGCGATTACGCCAGAGCGGGTGGCAGATCTGATGATATTGAGCCGTCGCAACCCGCGCTCACTGGTGGCTTGCCTGGAGCAAATTGTCGAGCTCCTGACCCGACTAAGAAACGCGAGCTCAGCGAGGGCCGAGCATGATGCGCGTGCATTGTTGGCACGTTTTCGGGATATGGAGATTGAAGAAATCTTCGATGAGGGCATGCATGACTTTCTGGGGCAATTTTTAGTAAAAATCAATCAACTGGCGCTAGACATCAGCGAGCATTTTCTGGTTCCGCTACAGCCATCAATCAAATCAGCATGAGGCAAGCGGATTAACACCTAAATTGCTTCGTCCAATTTCAGCAACGGTTCGCGTTTATTTGCCCGGTTGACCCCGATGCAGAGTGCTCGTGCTTCTACAATCGGGGCATGAACAAATTCGATCAAGCATGGTGTTACGAAATCGTTCGGTTGCACGAGCACGATGGCAATCGGCTTGATGATGGCCATGCCAATCTGCGTGCCATTGAAACCGGGCCGCCCATTGAAAAACAGCTCTTAACCCGGGCTTTGGCGCTTACGCGTTCAGCTAGCCTGAATCGGTCATTGTCCGATACCAGGCGAGTGATGCGAATTATCCTGTTGGCAGTTTGGGTAATCAGCTTTTTGACAGGTGCGAGTGCTGGCTTGGCAAGCTTGGGCGATGGTACGCAGCCAGTTAATGTGATTTGGGCGATCGGGGCGCTACTGCTGCTACCCACGACCATGCTGTTGGTCTGGTTGCTAATGTTTGTCATACGCGCTGGCTCGGGAGGTTGGCTTGGACATTGGCTTGAATGGCTTGCAGGCAAATTCCTGCGCAAAGGTGACACCGCGATTGCCTGGCGTGCCTGGCTACGAATGGCAGCGCGTGCCCGGACACATCAGTGGTGGTTGGCTTTCATTACCCACACTGCCTGGTTCTGGGTTTTGTCGGGCATGTTGGTGTCGCTCTTATTAGCCTTTAGTTTGCGGCACTATACGTTTGTTTGGCAAACCACCTGGTTATCTGAAGATGTATTCGTTCAGTTCGCGCGCACAGTGGGTACCTTACCCGCACAGTTTGGTTTTGCGATGCCCACTGCGGCTGACATTCGTATGAGCGGCAATATCCCAGTTGATGATCCAGCCGTGCGATTAGCCTGGGCCAATTGGTTGGTTGGAGCTTTGCTTGTCTTTGGCTGGATTCCAAGATTAGTTTTGGCAATGCTCAGTTTGTTCTTGCTGCAAAGAGCGAATGCCAGATACCGAATTGACGCGCATGATGCATATGCATTGCAGATTCAACATAAGCTAGAACAACTAGCCCGAGTCTATGGCGTCGATGCACCCCCAGGACCGGTGATGGTGCGGCAACGGCTTGTTGGCATAGAGTCCGATCAGGCATTATCACCATCGGTAGTCGCCGTTCTTGAGACTGACTTGCCAACACAACTGCATGCTCAGATGCCAGTTGATACGGTTTTGTTGCCACCGGTCGATGATTACGTTTCGAGAAAGCAAACCGAGCAACGCCTGCTTGAATTAAAACCACATCGATTGCTGCTGATTGCAGATGCCCGTCAAACACCAGATCGCGGGATGATGCGTACGATACTAGCCTTCGGTTCACGCGCGGTTCATACGGAAGTTTATTTGCTGCACTCTGATGATGAGCGCGCCAGAGTTGCATCATGGGAAAAACAGCTCAGTGAAATTAATGTGCCCATGCAGAAAGGAGATTTTGCTGCTCAGACCCGTTGGCTTAAGGGATTAACCAATCATGCACCTGAGTAATCCACTACACATTGCTGTGGTTGGTCATACCAATACCGGTAAAACCTCTTTGCTGAGAACGCTGAGCAGAGATCGTGCTTTTGGTGTGGTTGATAATGCGCCCGGCACAACGCGTCAGGTTTGTTCATTGCCGGTCTTGCTTGAGCAGCAAACGGTGCTGGTTTGGTATGACACGCCAGGACTTGAGGATAGTGTGTCGTTACGAGATTGGATTGATGGCTTGACATCCGGGCAAGGTAGGCTAGATGGACTTGATCGGGTTAATCAGTTTTTGCAGGATCAGCAATCCAAGCTTGAGTTCGAACAGGAGTGGCGTGTATTGGAACAGGTCGTCCACAGCGATGCCATGCTCTATGTGGTCGACGCCCGCGATCAAGTGCTAGCCAAGCATCGCGATGAGCTCTACTTGTTACAGTGTTGCGCCCGACCGGTCTTGCCGGTGCTGAATTTTGTGGCTAGCCCACACGCCAACCCGCAGCCTTGGATTCAGGTGTTTGCGCGCCACGGCATGCACATTCATCTTGCTTTTGACAGTATCAGCCCACCGATTAATGGTGAGCAGATGATGTATGAAACGCTAGGTCAATTACTTGGTGAGCATAAGCCATTGCTTCAAGCCTTGGCTGAGCAATCCGTTTTGAAGCGACGTGCAAGAGTGAAAGCAGCAATAGATTTGTTGTCTGCCCTGTGCCTAGACGTCGCGGCTGTACATTCATCAGTCAAGAACGAAGCTACGCAGATTGATGAGGCCGTTGACCGCCAACAGCAACACGTGCGAGATCTTGAACAGACCTTTGTAGAGCAGCTTTTAAGTCTCTACCAGTTCAGCCAAGAAGACTATCTACCACCCACGCAAGGCTGGGCTAAAGGTCAGTGGCAAGCCGATCTGTTTTCTCAGCGCACGCTCAAAGAGCTCGGCCTGGATATTGGCAAAGGGGCGGCCGTGGGCGCAGTTGCTGGGGCGGCAGTCGATGTTTTGAGTGCCGGATTATCACTTGGGACAGGGACATTGATTGGTGCGGCAGCGGGGTCAGCCTGGCAAGGCATAGATCGTTGGGGCAAAAGCATTAAGGCTAGCGTGATGGGTGAGCGTGATCTGGTGGTTGCCCGCGCAGTGCTGCTGGCGCTAGCCACGCGAAATATCCGGTTAGTGGCGGCGCTCGAGCAACGAGGACATGCCAGCCAACGACCGGTGGTTATTGCTGATGCGCAAACGAGCCCCGAGTTTGACCACGCCGCCCTGCTCGCCTGTTGTGACCGGGTCAGAGAGCAGACGTTTACACATCAGGTAAAGCAATTTTTTGGGGCAACCGTATCGCGTGCTGAGATTCAGACGGACATTGCTCAGATACTTTCGCGGGCACGTACACTCGAGCCGCTGACCTCAGATGGGTTACACTGAGCACTCGTCAGATTGTTCCAGTCCACCTGACGCCTCGGAGCTAACCTTGGCTCACCGCTGCAGTCCCATGCCTTAACAGCACCCCGGACGGGCGTTTTTCCTGATGCGCGCGCGATGATTGGAGTCGTTAACAAAACGGCTCGCGTGGCAACGGAGTCATTTAATTGTCTACAACGAATTCTTTTGCTGACCTTCGGTTGGCACAACCTCTTTTGCAAGCGATTGAACAAGAGGGCTACACACACCCCACCCCTATTCAGGCCAAAGCCATTCCCGAGGTGCTCGCTGGCCACGACCTGATGGCAGCTGCTCAGACCGGGACCGGTAAAACCGCCGGCTTTACATTGCCAATTCTGCAGCAGTTGTTAGCGGCTGGTGCCAGCAAACCCGTGCCAGGCCGACCCAAAGTTTTGATTCTCACCCCCACGCGCGAGCTTGCCGCTCAAGTTCAAGAGTCAGTAAGGACTTATGGACGCCACACTCGAATTAGCTCGATGGTCATGTTTGGTGGCGTCAATATCAACCCGCAAATCACCGCATTAAAAAAACCAGTCGACATTCTGGTGGCCACCCCCGGTCGATTGCTTGACCACCTTTCACAAAAGACATTGAGCCTGTCTGATATCAGTGTGCTAGTGCTCGATGAAGCTGACCGCATGCTAGACATGGGCTTTATCCGGGACATTCGAAAAATTCTCGCCTTGTTGCCATCCAACCGTCAAAACTTATTGTTTTCCGCAACGTTTTCGGATGACATACGCCAGTTGGCACGCGGTGTTTTACGTAACCCTGTTGAAGTTTCGGTCAATCCACCCAACACCACTGCCCAGCGTGTCGAACAAACGGTTCATCTCGTACCGCAGTCCGATAAACGAGATGTGCTGAGCCACATCATTCGTGAAAGCGGTTGGCATCAGGTGCTGGTGTTTACGCGAACCAAGCACGGAGCCAATCGCCTGGCTGAACGGTTGGTCAAAGACGGGCTACAAGCAGCTGCCATTCATGGCAATAAAAGCCAGGCGGCACGTACACGGGCGCTAGAGGGATTTAAGACTGGCAAGGTCAGTGTCTTGGTGGCTACCGATATCGCCGCACGAGGTTTGGACATTGATCAGTTGCCCCAGGTGGTGAACTTTGAGTTGCCCAATGTGCCAGAGGATTATGTTCACCGTATCGGACGCACGGGTCGGGCGGGTGCGGCTGGTTGCGCCCTATCGCTAGTCGATCAAGACGAAGTCAAATATCTCAAAGCCATTGAGCGACTGACCAAACAGACAATTGAACAAAAGCCTGCACCAACGGGTTGGGTTCGTCGTGCAGAGCCAGAATTACCCCGCCCACCTAGGCCCGTCTCGAACCGGCCTCGCAACGCTCAGTCCGACAGGTCGCGCGCGCGCTCGGCAAGTCAAACACCTGGTGCCAGTGCTGGGCGGGGCCGCAGACGAGCAGCAAACTCACCGGCGCGCGCCAGTGTGAGCCGTTAAACTACCACGCTTTAGCGGGCGGCAAACAGGGTTTGCCGCTTTTGCTGACGCTGATTTTTGATCGCTACCGATGTCAATCCATTCCACTAAACAAGAAGTCGCCAGGCGACGCACATTTGCCATCATCTCTCACCCAGACGCTGGTAAGACAACGCTTACTGAAAAAATCCTGTTGTTTGCCGGCGCGATTCAGATTGCAGGAAGCGTGAAGGCGCGTAAAGCATCACGTCATGCCGCATCGGACTGGATGGAAATCGAAAAGCAGCGTGGTATTTCGGTTGCGTCATCGGTGATGCAAATGGAGTATCAGGATTGTGTCATTAACTTGTTGGATACACCTGGTCACCAAGATTTTTCTGAAGACACCTATCGCGTCTTGACCGCCGTTGATGCAGCTTTAATGGTGATTGATGCGGCCAACGGTGTTGAGCCGCAAACGATTCGCTTGCTAGAGGTATGCCGCGCACGCAATACACCAATCATCACTTTTATCAACAAGCTTGACCGGGAGGTCAAACCACCGCTTGATTTGATTCAAGAGGTTGAGTCACATTTGCGTATGGATGTGGTGCCGTTTTCTTGGCCGATTGGAATGGGTAAGCAATTCGCAGGTGTATTTGATGTGCAGCTTGATCGCATGCGATTGTTTCAATCGGGACGCGACCGTCGTCCCGAGCAGGAAGACCAGACGATTGAGGGGCTGAATAATCCAGAGTTAGAACAAAAGTTTGGCCAGGCTTTTTTGCAGGCTCGCGAGGAAATTGAGCTTTTGCAGGCGGCCTCGCCGGCTTTTGATCATGAGGCGTTCTTGGCAGGTCGCCAGACGCCAGTATTTTTTGGGTCTGCGATCAATAATTTCGGGGTTCAAGAAGTGCTCGAGGCTTTGGTCAAGTATGCGCCAGCGCCAGGGCCGCGACAGGCGTTAGAGCGCACAGTCAACCCCGATGAGGGTAAATTCACTGGCGTCGTGTTCAAAGTGCAAGCCAATATGGATCCGGCCCATCGTGATCGGGTTGCGTTTGTGCGGGTCAGTTCTGGTCAATTTAACCGAGGCATGCGCCTGAAAGTCAGCCGCAATCAGAAGGAGATCCGCCCAAACAATGTGGTGTCATTTCTGTCGCAGCGGCGCGAGTTGGTCGAAGAGGCGTTCGCGGGTGATGTGATTGGAATTCCCAACCATGGGATATTGCATCTCGGAGACGTGTTGACCGAAGGCGAGGTCCTTCACTTTACGGGCCTGCCATTTTTTGCGCCTGAATTATTTCAGGCCGTGGAGGTTAAAGATCCATTACGCACCAAACAGTTACGTACTGGTTTGACCCAACTAGGCGAGGAAGGTGCAATCCAGGTCTTTCGGCCAGTTGCCGCAGGTGCTACCTTGTTACTTGGCGCGGTTGGCCAGTTGCAGTTTGAGGTCGTTATCCATCGCTTAAAGACCGAATATGGTGTAGAAGCCCGGTTAATGCCGGCGCGCTTTACCTTGGCGCGTTGGGTCACTGCTGATGACCCTAAGGTATTGGCCAAGTTTTTAGATGCCAACGCGGCCCAGATTGCCTATGATGTCGTAGAGGCGCCGGCTTACCTCGCGGGATCACCGGCCCAGTTACGGGTAGTTCAGGACCGCTATCCCGATGTACAGTTTCACACGATGCGAGAGCACGGTGGCAAGGTGTTTCAGTAGTTTGGGCCTACACAGGGATTTTCTTTAAAACTTATGTCTTGGCGTGTGTTGTTTGTCTTGGTGGTGTTGATGCTCGGCGCTTCGGCCGCTGCAGGCATTGGTGTTGGCAACTGGCTCGTTGATCAGGCCCCAACCATTTCGGCCGATGCACGCACCAATACAACCCGACCGCCGGAGATTGTGCGTGATGCCGCTGGCAGGCCTTTGGCTGCCATCCCGCCGCAACCGTTGCTAGACGGGTCACTTGGTCAGCCAATGGAAAAAATCCAGCCTATGTGGGAAGTGCAGGCGGTGTCTCTATTTGAGAGCAATCTTGACCCGATGGTGGTGCTTGGTCGTGGCGACCAGTCTTACACAGTGTCTGACATGCTATCTGGGGCTGGTGCTGGTTTGGGACAAGGCGAGGCAGACGTGGCAATGGTCGATTTAACGGCTGCGGCCGCGCCAGCGCCGTCTGCGCAAGAGCCTGTGCAAGTAGCCCAGGCGCCGGCGGTCACGCGTTCCTGGGATGAGCAACTCGCCGATGCTATCGACGCTTGTGACAACGTAGGATTTTTTTCTCGGCCAGGCTGCATCGAACGTGCCAGAAAAAAGTTTTGTGATCCCAACCGTGCCTGGGGACGCCATCCGTTGTGTCCATCTACCAATAATTTGGTCAACTAAGACTACTTAGCGACGGGCAAGTGCCTGCGATTTCCTCAGAGAGGCGCTGGGAATCCGCATCAGTTCACGGTACTTAGCCACCGTTCTGCGGGCGACCTGAATCCCTTCTTTATCAAGCAAGGTTGCAAGTTGGCCATCAGACAGGGGTTTATTGGCGTCCTCCTGCTCTATCAGATGGCGAATCTTGGTCTGTACGGCCATCGAAGAGGTGGTCTCACCATTACCACTGCTCAGCCCCGTGGCAAAAAATCGCTTTAATTCAACGGTCCCAAAAGGAGTGAGCATGTACTTCTGGTTAGTCGCACGTGAAATCGTCGACTCATGTAACCCGAGTTCCGCGGCTACCTCGCGAAGAGTTAACGGCTTCAGCGCACCCCAACCCGCATCAAAAAAGGCTTGTTGATGTGTCACGATAAAATCCGACACTCGCAGAATCGTCTCAAATCGTTGATTGATATTACGGATCAACCAGCGTGCCTCCTGCAGCTGTCCTTGCAAAGCAGAGTGCTCACCCGAGCGTGCTGAGCCGAGCGCTTCTGCATAGACCGCGTTGATGTTCAGCTTGGGAAGCGCAGATTCATTCAGTACAGGGCGATAGCCGCTAGCGGTTTTGCGCACAATGACGTCTGGGATGGCGTAATCAGCAGCGGGTTTGGACCATGGGCTACCCGGGCGCGGATTTAAGCGAAGGATGCATGCGTGAGCTTGCTGAAGCGTTGGTGTATCGCAACCAAGGAGCTCTTGTAGTTTGGTTAGGTTGCCACTTGCCAAGGTAGCGAGGTGGTCTTTACAAATTAAACGGGCGATCCTCAGAATGCTCTCATCACGTAAGCCGGGTAGACAGTCGTAGTCCGGTTGCTCGAGCTGCAAGCACAGACACTCAGACAAATCGCGAGCGCCTACACCGCTCGGTTCAAACGACTGTAAGAGTCGTAGTGCTGCATGTAACTCGTCTAACTCAACACCGGTGGCCGGATCTAGCATCTCTAAGATAGTCGCTAGAGACGACTCCAGAAATCCGTCATCGTTTAGGTCATCGATCAATAGACTCACCAGCGCGCAATCACGTGCGCTTACTCGGGTGGTGCCAAGCTGGCTCAGTAGATGTTCGCGTAATGTCAGGCTTGCCCCGGTTTCGGGTCTCTCAGCATAGTCATCGTCACGGCTGCGCCGGGTGCTGCTGTAGAGCTCAGCTTGCTTGTCAGGCTCCGGTGCGGATTCAACCTCCTGCACCACAGCTAGCACTTCGGCAGTATCCTCACCAGCCTGAGCCTCGAGCATCGGGTTCTCGTCAAGCGCCCGCTCAATTTCAGCCTGTAAGTCAAGGCTAGATAGCTGCAGCAGCCTGATCGACTGTTGCAAGGCAGGCGTCAACGTAAGATGTTGACCTAAACGGATGTCTAAAGATTGCCTAACCATGCTTACAATGTCGCCTATGCGTACGGATGAATCTACCTTGACCACTAAAACTGATATCGGGCAGCTAAGCTCGTTGCTTCGTCGCCTTTGCCTACCACGCTGGATCTGGCGCAGCGTTGTGCTAGTGCTGGCAGCCTTGGCCTGGCTCTGGGTTGCCAAGCAGATTCTGATCGGAGGATCACTGGTCAGTTACGAGGGGCTACAGTCCTTAGGGACACAGGTCGTCACTTTTCTGACTCGAATCAACCCATATTTATGGTGGGCAGTCACCATCATACTCACATTGATTGTACTGTCGCTGGCTCGTAGCTGGCTAAAGTCTAGTGTCAAGGCCGGTCGAGAGGTGTCTGTCTCGGTGGCCGATGTGCAAAAGCTCGCTCAAGGCATGAGTCCTGAGGGTGTAGATGTTTTACTGTGGGTATGGGACAAGGAAGCGGGTCCAGTCACCATTGGTGACTTGATCGCTGCTCGTGAACAACTCAGGCGTGGCCGCGTACGCAAACTGGCAACTGCCAGAGCCCAGCATCAGGTTCTCCTGTCGGCACGCGACGGTCAGACGCCAGGCAGTGCATCGCCTGACGCTTGACCCACGAGTACTGATAGCACAGAGACGGTGACTGATTTGTGGTGAATTAGCTGCAAGTTTGCTCGATCCGAAGGTGTTTTGTTATTCGGATGGATGTCCTTTAGTCGCTAACCCCTTGCCAAATATCGTATTTTGTGTTTATCTACGACTTATGAACTCAATTACCAACCGTTTTGATGCAGCCAAGGGAACGCTCGTTCCCGGTCGTTTTGCGTCATTTGAAGGTTGCGTCTCTGGTGCCGGCTCATCGGCCCTACTTCCCCTACTACTACCGATCGGTTGCCGGGCCTAGTGCCCCGTGGCAGTCCGGCAGCCCTTGGCCACATTTGCGACAGACGGTGAATCGTCTGGTCGTCTATCCAGTTAATTTCGAACAAAAGAGATGATTGCCTGCAAAGCAGGTCAAAAGAGGTACAAAATGCTTGCAAACCCAGCCACCAAGTACATTCCTTTCAAGCCATTTGAGCGCGACTTTTCTGAGCGCACATGGCCAAGCAAACGAATAACCCACCCCCCAATCTGGATGAGCACCGATTTGCGCGATGGCAATCAGTCGCTTATTGAGCCCATGAGCGTTGAGCGCAAGTTGGAGTTTTTTGACATGCTGATTCGCATCGGTCTTAAAGAGATCGAGGTCGGGTTTCCGTCAGCCTCTCAAACAGACTTTGATTTTGTGCGCAAACTCGTTGATGAGAAGCGCATCCCTGAGGACGTGACTATCATTGCCTTGACGCAGGCGCGCCCCGAGTTGATTGAGCGCACGGTCGAGGCAGCTGCGGGTGCCAAGAAAGCCATGATCCACTTGTATAACGCTTGCGCGCCGGCGTTTCGCAAGATCGTGTTCAACATGAGCAAAGAAGAGGTCATGCAAGTGGCTGTCGACGGCACCAAGACGGTGATGGCGTGCATGGCCAAGCATCCAGAGACAGATTGGTACTACGAGTATTCCCCTGAGGTTTTTAGCACCACCGAGCCGGAATTCGCGCTCCAGGTGTGCAATGCGGTGACTGAGGCTTGGAACCCGAGCCCACAAAAAAAGATTGTGTTTAACTTGCCCGCCACGATTGAGGCCACCACGCCCAATATGTACGCGGATCAGATCGAGTTTATGCACACACGACTCAATCGCCGCGACAGCATCGTATTAAGCCTGCACCCACACAATGATCGTGGCACCGCTGTGGCTGCTGCTGAGCTCGGACTGATGGCGGGTGCTGATCGTATTGAGGGGTGTTTGTTTGGTAATGGCGAGCGAACCGGCAATGTGGACTTGGTGACTTTGGCGTTAAATCTCTATACCCAAGGGATTCATCCTGGGCTTGATTTCTCAGATATCGATGAGGTTCGCCGCACAGTGGAGCATTGCAACCAGTTGCCCGTTCACCCACGCCATCCCTATGTGGGTGATCTGGTGTTTACGGCGTTTTCTGGGTCGCACCAAGATGCCATCAAAAAAGGCTTCGCCGTGCAAAAGCCGGATGCCGTTTGGGAAGTGCCCTACCTGCCCATTGACCCCGCCGATTTGGGCCGTAGTTATGACGCCGTGATCCGGGTCAACAGCCAGTCAGGTAAAGGCGGGGTGTCATATTTGCTTGAGCAAGAGCAAGGGTTGGCGCTGCCGCGTCGATTGCAGATTGAGTTCAGTCGGGCCATCCAGCGAGTGACCGATGAAACCGGGCGCGAGGTCAGTGCGCGTGATGTGTATGGAATTTTTGAGCGCGAGTATCTCTCGTTGCACTCACCGTTCAAACTCATCAAGCACCGGATTACGGGTGATCCTGATGCAGGTGAAGGCAAGCAGTTTTCTATTGAAGTTGAGCTTGAAATCAATGGTGAGCGCCAAGTGTTAACAGGAGAAGGCGACGGTGCCATCTCGGCATTTGTAAATAGCCTTGGTGTGCCACTGCGGGTGGTTGATTATCACGAGCACGCCATTGGCGCCGGTACCGAAACCAAGGCGGCCTGCTACGTTGAGGCCCGAATTGCCGATGCGCCGACAGGCTTTGGCGTGGGTGTTGATCGCGACATAGTGACCGCGTCTTTCCGGGCCGTATTAAGCGGTTTGAATCGTTACGTGGCGCAGTATGGCACTAGCCAATTGTCAGGCGCACTCGATAAAACAGCCGCTTAGTAAAGTAACTTACACCCGGTCCTGCAGGCGAGCCAGTTCGATGTCATCGAAACCGGCTTGCCGCCTGGCTTGCAAATTAAATGGACCGCGCAGGCGGGGCGCGTTGTAGGTCATGGCAAGACTGTCATAGGTCTCGACAGGATCTAGTCCGCGTTGTTCACATACAAACCGATACCAATAGTTGCCGATGGCAACGTGGCCGATCTCATCGCGCAAAATGATATCGAGCGTAGCGGCGCTGTCATGATCACCCGCTTGAGCGAGTTTGCTACGGATCGCTGGTGATGCATCCAAGCCCCTGGCCTCTAGGGTGCGAGGTACAAGCGCTAACCTAGCCAACAGGTCACTAGACGTTTTAGTGGCCATTTCCCACAAGCCGTTGTGAGCTGGAAAGTCGCCGTATTCATGGCCTAAAGACTCAAGCCGTGTTTGTAACAGACCAAAGTGATAGGCCTCCTCACGCGCTACTTTGAGCCAGTCACGATAGAAGGGCTCAGGCATGTCGGCAAACCGCCAGACAATATCCAAGGCCAGATTGATAGCATTGAATTCAATATGCGCTAATGCGTGCAGTAGCACGGCTCTGCCATGCTCAGTGCTTACGCTGCGGTGTTTAAGCTCACTCGGTGCCACTAAAACGGGTTTGTTCGGACGCCCTGGCGCAGCCGGTAACGGGTCCGGTTCATCAAGAGCAACAGATAAGTTAACCGGCACGTCGTCGGTTAAGTGGCGGGCCATTTCGCACTTGGTCGCGACGTCATTACACAAAAGCGCTTGTTGGGCGAGTTCGCGGGCTTCGATGGTTCGGCTGTTAGTCATCATTTAAGTTTAGCGCGCGCAGCACACACAGGCGCTAGAATGGCAGACAAATCCCTGCTTAAATCTATTGAACAGATGACTGATTCTCAAGCGACTGGCGCGCAGACAAACAACACAAGAATCCCGCTCTCGGTTTTGCTGCCAGGGTTGGCCGGCTTGATCCCGTTCGTGTTGTTGTCCTTATCTGAGGTGTTGGGCTTGGGCTTGCCGCCAGTCATCTCATTGCTGGCGTTTAATACTTATGGTGCGGTTATTTTGAGCTTTGTGGGGGCGATCTGGTGGGGCTTGGCTGCGGCTACCGGAGAGCGGGCACCCAAAGGCATCATGTTTTATTGGAGTGTTGTTCCAGCACTCATTGGTTGGTTTGCCACTTTGGTAGCACCAGATGTTGGTGTGCTGATGCTGTCGGCGGGGTTTGTGCTGCAATGGCTAGGCGATGCCTGGCTCATACGGTCCTATCCGGGCGTTGCCCCTCAGTGGTTGTTTCCTCTGCGCACGATTTTGACCGCTGGTGTATTGGCCACCATGGTAATCGCCTGGTGGTTTTTGGTTTGATGCGCTAGTCTTTTTTGCTTTTACGCTTTTTCTTTTTAGGCAGGGCCAACATAGTGCCTCGACACTTTGGACTGCCACAGCGGCAAGCATAATCTTGTTGGTCTTTTTTGGTGACTTTGCCATCCATGACCAGGCCATAGTCATAGTTCAGCTCTTCACCGCGGGTGATATCGCGTTTGGCTTTGATATAAACCCGCTTACCACCGCGCCCTTCCTCGCTTTCGCAATTGGGGTCGCAGGCATGATTGATCCAGCGCGCATCATTGCCGTGGTCATTGCCATCAATGACTTTGCCGCTACTCAACACAAAAAAGAAAGTATGAAATGGGTCGTCAGGATTAGCAGGGTGGCGTCTATCAGCCTCTTGGCTGCTGATACGGGTTCCTTGATACTCGATGATACGGGTACCTGCAGGAATATGACGTCTGGCAAATACACCTCGCCCGTGTATCTTTGACTGTCTAACAACATGCCAGACGATGTCTTCGGCTTGGGAATCAGCAGTTTCGCTCACGACATACTCCAGTGTCAGGCTTTGCTAGGCGTGGTGCTTTTCACACCAAAGCAGTGTTTGCTCTCGGGAAATGCACCGGCACGTACCTCATCGGCATACCGTTGTACCGCATGCTGTACCTCAGAAGCTAAATTGGCGTAGCGTTTTACAAACCTCGGAACGTTCTCTCCGTTTAGCCCGAGCATATCTTCAGTCACGAGGATTTGCCCATCGCAAGCCACGGAGGCCCCGATCCCGATGGTTGGGATGCCAAGCTTGGCGGAGATGGCGCTCGCAAGTTCTTCTTTGACACCCTCCAGAACAACAGCAAATGCGCCAGCACGTTCAACAGCCACGGCATCAGCCAACACCTGTTTGCCCGTTGCTTCATCCATACCTTGGGCCTTGTACCCACCCATGGTGTTAACGTGTTGAGGCATGAGGCCGACATGAGCTAGCACCGGGATTCCACGCTTGACCAGAAACTCAATGGTGGGGGCCATGATTTCACCGCCTTCAAGTTTCACAGCGTCAGCGCCACCGGCTGACAGCAGGTAGGCGGCGTTCTCAAATGCCTGCTCAGGTGTTTTCTGATACGAACCAAAGGGCATATCAGCAACCACACAGGCGTGAGCAGTTGCTCTAACAACAGCCGCGGTGTGAGCAGCTATTTGCTCCACGGTAATGGAAAGGGTATTGGGTAATCCATAAGCGACCATTGCGGTGGAGTCACCAATCAATATGAAATCAAGGTATTCGTCCATTAGGCTGGCGAATACACTGCTGTGGGCTGTGAGTGCCGCGATTTTGCGTTGCCCTTTGCACCCCTTTAATTGAGGCACTGTCACGCGTTTGATCGATTGATGAATGCTCATGGATTCTCAGTGTGCTGCTTAGTGGATATTTCAATTGCCTGCGAGCGTCTTCGATGCTCGCTTTGTGGCTGTCTTGGCTGAGGTTTTGCGGGCTACCGTTTTAGTGGTGGCCTTTGTGGCGGCTTTCGTGGCTGTTTTAGTTGCTGTTTTAGTTGCTGTTTTAGTTGCTTTTTTAGCCGCTACTTTTTTTGCAGGCGTTTTTGCGGCACGAGGCTCAAATTCAAAACCTACTTTGCCACCCTCGCCAACTGACAGATAGGCCTTGAACTTCCGATTGGTACGGCTCGATACAAAGTTCTCCAGCAAATCAGTCTTTCCGCTGTCAAGCAATTTGGTGACCTGTTCCGGTGAGATCTCTTGTTGCAGGATTACCTTGCCGGTTCGGAAGTCACAGGTCTTGTCGGGGCCAACAGACTTTTCGCACACATAATTCATACCATGCTCAAAGACTCGGGCGCTACATTTGGGGCACTTGCCAAGCGGGGTCGCGTTGGAGAAGTCCACTGGTTCAGTGTCCTCTTCTTCGCGTTGCCCAAAATCGAATTCAAGCTTGTGATCACTGTCGATGCGTAGAATCGCAGCAAACGGTCGTCCCATTTTGCTGATGAAGCCTTGCAGTGGTCCAATTTCGCGGTGCTGTAATAAGGTCTCTACTTCAGCAGGCTCAAACGTGCGTCCACCAGGGTGCTTGCTGATCGAAAAGTCGCAGTTGGTGCAAGCGTAGCGACGGTAGTTTTCTTTGACAACTGAACCGCATTTCGGGCAAGGCGTTTGCAATGTGACGTAATCACCTGGCACAGTGTCGCGATCATATTCCTTAGCTCGCTTGACAATCACTTGCGTCATCTGCGCAATCTCGCGCATGAAGGCTTGTCTGGCAAGCTCACCCTGTTCAATCTGTTTGAGCTTGTGTTCCCACTCACCCGTGAGCTCTGGAGAAGTCAGTTCTTTGACATCAAGCCCGTTGAGCAGGGTCATTAACTGTCGTGCCTTGGCGGTGGGTACAAGCTCACGCCCTTCTCGGCGCAGGTAGCCCTCGTTGAGCAAGCCTTCGATAATCGACGCACGCGTAGCTGGCGTGCCCAGGCCGCGTTCAGACATGGCCTCGCGCAGCTCTTCATCGTCAATCAGTTTGCCGGCGCCTTCCATGGCTGACAGCAAGGTGGCCTCGCTGTATCGCGGTGGTGGCTTGGTCGCTAGGCAGACCGATTCAATATCTTCAGTGCGCACAGTTTCTTCTGGGTCCACGGGTATCAGTGTGGCATCGTCTTCTTGTGCTGATTTTCCATATACAGTAAGCCATCCCGGTGACACGAGAACCTTGCCTTCTGTTTTGAACTTGTGCGCCTGCACTTGTGTGATCCGTGTAGTGACACGGTACTCGGCAGCTGGAAAGAAAATCGCCAAAAACCGTTTGACGACCAGGTCATACAACTTGGCTTCGGCTTCGCTTAGCTCTTTTGGTACTTGCAGCGTTGGAATAATCGCGAAGTGATCTGAGACTTTTTTGTTGTCAAAGATCCGGCGGTTAGGTTTGACCCAACCTTCAGCAAGGATTTTTTTAGCGTGTGGAGCCAATACCGGGGCAATGGACCCTTCACCTTCGGCAATCACCCCAAAAGTCTCTTTGACCGTGTTGATGTAGTCCTCTGGCAGATAACGCGAATCGGTTCGAGGATAGGTCAAAGCTTTATGACGCTCATAAAGCGATTGGGCTAATGACAGTGTCGCTTTGGCTGAAAACCCAAACCGGCTGTTGGCCTCGCGCTGCAAGGAGGTCAGGTCAAACAGAAGGGGTGACAATTGAGTGCTCGGTTTGGAGTCCTCTGACACGATGCCAGTTTGACCTCGGCAGGCTGCCACAACTGTCTTGGCAGCCGTCTCACTCCACAACCGTGTGTCACGTTGCTCGGCGTCCTTGGGATCTTTCTTGAAATCCGGATCGAACCATTTGCCCTCATAGATCCCGGCAGCCGCGATGAAAGTTGCGTGCACTTCCCAGTAGTCGCGAGAGACAAAGTCACGGATTTTGGCCTCTCGCTCGGCCACGATCGCTAACGTTGGGGTCTGCACTCGCCCAACCGTGGTTTTGAAGAAGCCACCGTCTTTGCTGTTGAATGCGGTCATGGCGCGTGTGCCATTGATGCCAACGAGCCAATCGGCTTCGGCACGAGATCGTGCTGCTTGTTCGAGGGGCTTTAATGACTCATCAGGACGCAGGTTTTGAAAGGCGTCCCGTATCGCGTCGCGCGTCATGGATTGCAGCCACAGGCGTGCAACCGGTTTGCTCGTGCCTGCGTACTGCTGGATATATCGGAATATCAGCTCACCCTCACGACCTGCGTCACAGGCATTGATGAGACGGTCAACATCTTTGCGCTTGATCAGTTTGACTAAAAGCTTTAATCGTTCGGCCGACTTTTTGTCGCTAGGGTTTAGTCCGAACTCTGGCGGGATGACTGGCAGATGTGTAAAGCTCCATTTTCCTTTGACGGGGTCGTTTGGCGCGATAAGGCTCAAAAGGTGACCTACGCTTGAGGATAGTACATATTCCTCACTTTCAAAAAAGTCGCCTTGGCGCGTAAAGCCGCCCAAGGCTCTGGAGATGTCCAGTGCCACTGAAGGCTTTTCCGCGATGATTAGTGCTTTGCTCATTTGTTTCCTGCAATCGTCGGAAGCGACGATACCAGCGGGGATGATACGGGCGTATTGAACTACGGCGCAAGTCGACTTAGTAGAAAATGTCCGGCCCAGCGAGTGGTTGCCTCTCGCCAGAACGCTTCCACTGTCGTGACTGCAAGCTCGCCAAGGGCCAGATGTTGCCAAGCAGATAGTAGCGTTTTAAGCGGCTCGCGGGTGTCAATGGCTGGTGCACCGTTTTGTTTTGATAGTTTCAAACCCCGATCATCTACCACCAATGGGACGTGCATAACGGAAGGTGGCGCGATTTGTAGCGCTCTGGCCAGTAGGTGTTGTCTCCCGGTGCTCGTGAGCAAGTCTTGGCCTCTCACAATATCGGTCACGCCTTGATCGGCATCATCGACCACCACAGCGAGTTGATAGGCCCAGATGCCATCTGCTCGGCGAATCACAAAATCCCCGACTTGGTGTTTCACATCCTGAGATTGTGGTCCACACCAACGGTCATTGAAACTCACCATGGCTGCTGGCAGACGAAAACGCCACGACTTAGTGCTTCGACCGGGTTTGATGCCATCCCGGCAGGTGCCGGGGTAGGGCCGCTCACCGTCAGGAAATTCACCATGCAGCGCTAGCACCGAGTCCGCAATCTCTCGTCTCGTACAAACGCAAGGGTAGACCATTGATTTGGCTTTGAGCACATCAAATGCGCTCTGATAATGGCCAAGTCGTTGCGACTGATACCAGACATCACCGTCCCACCCCATGCCCAACGCGGTCAGTTGCTGCAAGATGATTTGGTCAGCCCCGGCTGATATGCGCGGCGTATCAATGTCTTCGATGCGCACCAGCCACTTACCGGCTGCAGCCTTGGCATCAAGATAACTAGCCAGAGCAACCACCAAGGATCCCGCATGGAGCGGGCCGCTAGGGCTCGGCGCAAAACGTCCTACATACACCTTGCTGGTTCAGTGGCAGGTATCTTCGCCATCGTGCAAGCGAAGCAGTTCTTCCAAAATCAGGTGATCCACTTCTGCCTCCTGGCTCCATAGCACCATGAGCGCGATAATTTTGATGCGATCTAACGTGACAGGGCACTCTTCACAAGCTAGTGCGCGCTCGATCACGATTTCACGAAGCGGTGCGGCAAGCACCTCCGTGTTTTCTAGAAAGGTAATAAATCCAATGGCTTCAGGGCTTAATTGCCGCCGCTCAACCTCAGCATAGACCCGTGCACCATTGCCAGTGTACTGAGCCAGATCGACACAGTGTTCTGTGGTTTGGGCAAGGCCCATCAACCACTGCAATGCTTCGTCGATTTCATCATCTTCGAAGCCCGCGGCGGATAACCGCTTAGCCAAGACATCTGCCGTTGGGCAAGCTTGGGGCGTGTAGTAGTTGTGAAACAGGTACACCAGTACATCAAACATGGCCCGCCCCTCCTGTCATGAAATATATCGCTGACTGAAAAGCCATCTATGACTCGAATTTAAGCTTAATTCACTAAATCTGCAATCGCGGTTTTTAGGGAGTAACCCAATATCTGACAAAAACTTCGTATCACGAAATCCAGCCAAACGACAACGCTGATTTATAGAGCATGTAAACCGCAAGCCCGAACAGCATGAAAGCAAAAATACGCTTCAGCGTAGCCACAGGCAAGGCATGCGCAGCCTTGGCACCTACCGGCGCGAGCACGACGCTAAACAGGACGAGAACAAGCAGTGCTGGCCAGTAGATGTATCCAACCATACCGGGCGGCAGGTTCTGTACCGACATGCCAGACCACACATAGCCAATCGTGTTGGCCAAGGCGATCGGAAAGCCAAGTGCAGCCGATGTTGCCACGGCCTGATGCAACACCACGTTACACCACAACATGAAAGGAACCGATACGAATCCGCCGCCTGCACCCACTAAACCAGATAAAAATCCGATACCAGCGCCCGCGCCGGCGGTGCCGAGCGCACCTGGCATTTGGCGGCTTGGTTTGGGCTTGCGGTTGGCCAGCATTTGAACCGCTGAGTAGCCGACAAACACCGCAAAAATCAATGCTAGCCAGCCGGTTTTGAGGGCAGCGAATACTGCACCGCCTGCCAGCAGGCCGCCAGCGACAATGCCAGGCGCGAAGCTCTTGACCAAATCCCAGCGAACCGCACCTTTCTTGTGGTGTGCGCGCACACTTGAGAGAGAGGTAAAAAGAATCGATGCCATCGAAGTGGCAATCGCTGAGTGAACGACTAATTCTAGCGGTAGTCCCTGAAGTGTCAGCAGTGCAGTCAGGAACGGCACGAGCAGCATGCCGCCACCAATGCCAAGTAGCCCAGCAGCAAAACCCGCAACACAGCCCAGGATTGCGTAGGCGAGAAAGAAAAAGGGATCCATGAATCGTTCAAGGCCAGAAAGGGATGATTAGCAGGCAGTATAACCAAGCGGCGTATCTGAAAACGCGAGCTTACTTGCGCCAAAAACCTGCAGAAAACAGCACTAAAACAGTAAATAACTCCAAACGGCCTATCATCATCGCGAATGACAGGATCCATACCTGGAAATCATTCATGCTCAGGTAGTTATCGGCTGGGCCCACCTCGCCAAGACCGGGGCCAATGTTGTTGACACATGCGATAACGGAAGTGAATGCAGTCGTGGCATCGGCCCCGCTTAGGAGCATGAGTGCAGTCAAGACCGCAATAGAGAAACCATATAGCAGCATGAAGGCTAGCACTGAGGCAAGCACGCGGGCGGGTATTAATCTGCCCTTTAATAAAACAGGCGTCACTGCGTGGGGATGCAAAATACTAACCATTTCTTGGCGGGTTTGCTTGACCAGCATCATCGCGCGGATCATCTTGATGCCACCGCCGGTTGAGCCCGAGCTGGTACTGAACATACCCAGCGCGATCATGGCCAAAGGCGCAATCAAAGGCCATGCGGCGTAATCAGTATTGGCAAACCCAGCCGTTGTCGCTATGGACACCGTATTGAACACCGCGAAGCGCAAAGCCGTCTGAATGTCGGGGTAGATGTCCATGAACCAAAGGTAAAACCCGATGATCACCCCCATACCCAACACAATCCCGACAAATGGAATCGCTTCGGGACAGCGGCGATAAGCTTTGATGCTGCCGAGCCTGAAGGCGTTAAAGTGCGTCGCGTAGTTGATGCCAGACAGCAGCATGAACACGATCGCAATACTCTCAATCAATGGCGAATTGAAATACCCAAAACTTGCATCATGCGGGGCAAAGCCGCCCAGAGCCACAGTCGATGCCATATAACACCACGCATCAAACCAGGACATGCCGGCTACTCGATAGGCTAAAAAACAGGCAATCGACAGGCCAAAGTAGATGGCGTAAAGCGCTTTGGCGGTGCTCGCTATGCGGGGCGTGAGCTTTTCTTCTTTCATTGGTCCAGGCGTTTCTGCCCGAAACAACTGATGACCACCCACGCCTAACAACGGCAAAATCGCTACAGCCAAAACAATGATGCCCATGCCACCTACCCAATGCATGGTCACTCGCCACAGATTAATGGTTGGCGCCAGGTTCTCTAAACCGCTCAGCAAGGTTGCGCCAGTGGCGGTTAGGCCAGACATCGACTCAAAATAGGCGTCACTGAATTTAAGCGGAGCGCCGATGTCGTAGAAGTACAGCAACAAAGGGATCGTGCCCAATAACGGCAAAAATCCCCAGACCAAGGTCACCAACAAAAACCCGTCTCGCGGGCGCAGTTCGGCACGATATTTCAGCGTGCCTAGCCACAATGCGGCACCGAGAAACAGGGCGATCGCAAACGATTCGATAAAAAGAATGAGCTGCCCGTCATCAAGCAAAATGGACCAGACCATGGGAACAAACATGGTGGTCGCAAACAGTGCCATGGTAAAGCCGAGCACATGGATGACGGCAAGCAAACGTCTCATAATTAGAAGAAGGACGCCGAAACCTGGAAGAGTTTTTCGACCTGACGTACCTGATCACGTGACGGCACAAAAACAATCACATGATCTTCTGGCTCAATCACCACATCGGGATCGGAAATCATGATGTTGTGCTCACGGACCACTGCGCCAATCGAGGCGCCTTTTGGTAGATCAAGATCGGAGATTCGTTTGCCAATGACTTTCGAGGACTTCTTGTCGCCGTGTGCTACCAACTCAAGCACTTCGGCCAAGCCTCCGCGTAGCCGGTGAGCTCCCACAATATCGCCACGGCGCACATAGCGCAGCAATTCGCTCATGGTGGCCTGCGACGGTGAGATGGCGATATCAATATGACTGCCCTGCATCAGTTCACCGTATGCCTGCCGGTTTATCAGGGCGATGACACGCTGGGCGCCCATACGTTTGGCCATCAGCGAAGACATGATGTTGTCCTCATCGTCACTGGTGAGCGCCATCCAGGTATCCATTTCCTCGATGTTCTCGCGTTCTAGCAATGACTCGTCCGTACCGTTCCCGTGCAGAACGAGCACATCACCTGGCAAGGTGGTCGCAAGCTCCTCGCAGCGCTCCATGCTTTGCTCAATGAGGCGTACGTTGTAACCCTCACTGGCGAGGTTGCGTGCCACCCGCGCACCAATATTGCCGCCACCGGCAATCATCACTCGGCGAACTTGATCTTTGGAGCGATTCATTTGGTGGACTGCCTGATGCGCATGGATGGTATCGGCAATCAACAGCAACTCGTCGCCTGGGCGCAAAATGGTCTCGGGTGAGATGGTGATTGCCCTGCCAAGACGCATGATGTCCACGACTTTGGCGTTGACATCAGGGTTCATGGCCCGCAGGTCTTTAAGTGGATGATTGGCCATAAAGCCATCAAGACTGACGCGCATCGTGATCACACTGACCCGACCCTGGGCCATGTCGACAACTTGTAGTGCCTCTGGGAATTCAACGAGCTTGGTCAGGTAGTCCGTAACGCTACTCTCGGGGCTGATGAGCGCGTCAACGCAAAACCCGTTTTCTCCGAGCAGCTCTGGCATCGCCGGGATTTCGGAGGAGCGGATACGCGCCACACGCCTGGGAACATTAAAAACCTGCCGAGCAATTTTGCAGGCGACTAGGTTCACTGCGTCGCTTGCGGCACAGGCAATGATCATATCCGCGTCTTCAGCGCCAGCCCGCTCCATGGCAGAGACCTGTGAGCCATCACCGACCACACCGCGTAAATCAAAACGCTCTTGCAGGTCAGACAGACGAGAGGGTTCGGGGTCAATGACCGTGATGTCATTGTGTTCTGACACCAGGTTCTCTGCTACGCTCGTGCCGACACGGCCGGCGCCGACGATCAGGATCTTCATGAGCTGCGTTTGCGGGCTTCGATGCCAAGTTGCTTTAACTTGCGATACAGGTGGGTCCGCTCCAGCCCGGTACGCTCGGACACCCGCGTCATGCTGTTGTTTTCACGAGCAAGGTGATACTCAAAGTAGACTCGTTCAAACTCGTCACGTGCCTCGCGCAAAGGTTGGTCAAGCGAAATGTTGCCGGACAGCCCGGGCTTTTGTTCGGGCACAGAATCGACGGGCTCCGGCTCTTTCTCGTCAGCACTGGTTGCCATCGGATTTTGGGCATCGGCCGTGATGGCCGTTGTTGGTTTGCCAGGGGCTGACGGAACCGATACCGGCTTATCGCGGTTCAATCCGTTGTGGATGGTTTTTAGCAGCCTCTGCAGCGTGATGGGCTTTTCGAGGAAATCAACCGCACCGATCCTGGTCGCTTCAACCGCAGTGTCGACGGTGGCGTGGCCGCTCATCATGATCACTGGCATGTCCAGCAAGCCTTGCGAGCCCCATTCGCGTAGCAATGTCACACCATCGGTGTCGGGCATCCAAATGTCGAGCAACACCAGATCCGGGCGTATGCGCTGACGCGCTGCGCGAGCCTGAGCGGCATTTTCTGCCAGTTCAACGGTGTGCCCCTCGTCATAGAGAATTTCGAAGAGCAACTCACGAATGCCGACTTCATCGTCGACTACCAGAATTCGGGCCATGATTCCTTTACCTATCTACTGACGTCATTATCGTCTTCTGAAGAGCTGTCGTCTACCGCTGTTGTCATGGGCATCAGCAAGATCGTAACCCGAGCGCCGCCATTGCGCCGGTTTGAGATGTCAATATAGCCGCCATGTTCATCTACGATTTTTTTGACAATTGCCAATCCTAATCCTGTGCCATGGGTTTTGGTGGTGATGTAGGGTTCAAAGGCTTGTTGCAGCAACTGCCCAGCAAACCCGGGCCCATCGTCGGAGACGATTAGTCGAATGACGCGTTGTTCGTCCTTGGCCGCTTTATCCGCGGGGTCGACATGCTCGGTGGCAATTTGAACCGTGCCACTTTTGCCGCTCTCCTGTATGGCGTCACGAGCGTTACTCAAAAGATTATGGATGACCTGCCTGAGCTGGGTTTGATCGCCTTGGACCAAGGGCAAGGATTCACTTAGTCTGGATTCAAACCGCACACCAGTGGCGTCGCTGCCAGAGGTTTTGGTAATAGGATCCCATCCGTATAGGATAAGAACCTCCTCAATCAAATGATTCAGGTCCACAGGTTCAAACACCAAGGGTGGACGGCGGGCGTACTCCCGAAACTCGTCGACCATGTGCTTTAACGAGCCAACCTGATTGATGATGGTGTTAGTCGATCGCTTGAGTAATTCAGCGTCGGTGGGTTCGAGCTTGTTTTCAAGCTTCATGGCCAGGCGCTCGGCTGAGAGTTGAATTGGCGTAAGTGGGTTTTTAATTTCATGCGCCATGCGCCGCGCCACTTCACCCCAGGCAACTGTGCGGTTGGCAGAGATCACCGCAGTGATGTCATCAAAAACGACAACGTAGCCATTGCCACGGCCATCGAGACTCAAGTGAGTGCCACGCGCTAAAAGCGTGATGGTGTGTTCTGCTTCGGCATCATCGGCGCACGGCAGGGTAATTTCAAACTGCTCCTGCCAGTGCAGCCGCTCAGAATTGGTTGCCGCTAGTTGAGAAAACGCACGTTTGACCGTTGAGGCCAACACCAAAGCGCCAGGCACTGTCTCCAGTGGTCGGCCTTTGGCTGCTCGCAGGTCGATACCGAGGATGGATTGGGCCCCCTGATTAAACAGCGTGATCCTAAAAAACTCGTCGAACACCAGCACACCGGCTGACAAATTAGCGAGGATCCCTTCGGTGTAGAGCTTGGACTGCTCAAGTTGCCGCCGGTTCATGTCAACGAGCCGTCTTGCCTCTTCAAGCTGTCGCGTCATGGCATTAAATGACCGTGTTAACTGCCCAACCTCATCATTTTGTGGGGGCTCGGCAAGCGGCCGAAAGTCGCCAACACTGACTGCTTGTGTGCCTGAGGCCAGTACGAGCAGGGGCTGCACCAGCCGCTTGGATAAAAACAAGGCCACGGCCATGGCCGCAAACACCGCCAGCAATAGAGCCAGTGTCAAGGTAATACCGAACAGTTGTCGCAGTCCCTGCCTAGAAAACGCAAGCTCTTGATAGTCTCGATATCCCTCACGTACTTCTTCGGCATTCATCACCAAGTCTTCGGGTACTGCTTTGACCAACTGCAACCAGCGCACCTCGTTGCTAACGAGCAGGTTTGAGACGCCGCCCGCTGATCCCAAGGGCAATATCACCCGCAGAATCAGTCCAGAGGGGTCAGTTTGCAGCGCTGTGTTTGAGACAGTTTCAGCGCCAGCGTAGCTGCCCGATACGCGCAGTTGATTCAGAACGCCTGCCGGAGGACTTTGTGGCACCAAAGTATTCAGTTGTTCAGTCACAAAAGCGATCGGTCGCCCGGAGCTCGTCATCACCATGGCTTCACGCACGCCAGTTACCTCGCGCACCCGGTCAAGCAAAGCCGGCAATTGCGCATCAGTCGCACCAGAAAAACTAGGCAGCATGGCGCGGGCACGGGTATCCAATTCATTGATTTGGGCATCTAGCGCAGCTCGTCCAAGTGCAAGGCCGGCATCCAAGGCTGAGTCAACACGAACGTTAAACCATGACTCAATAGACCGAGTCATGAACTGTATGGAGACGGTGTAGATCAGTGCGCCGGGCAGAACACCAATTAAGGCAAAAGCCAGTGCAAATCTAGCTGTTAGCCGGGCACCAAACTTGCCGCGTCGTAGTTGACGAATCAACTTGATGCTTAGACCCAGCACCCAGGCGAACAAGCCCAGTGCCAAGGCAAAGTTCAGGTAGACCAATAATTCATGGAAATGGGCCAGACGCGATGCACTGCCGGTGGACCATGTCAACAAAATAAAAAGACCCAGACCCGTGACGCCCCCAGTTACCAGTAAAAGCCATGTGCGTCTGCTCATTGCGCTACCCCCGTATCGCGCCGGATGGAGAACTCAAATGACTTCCAGGGGCTATTGAGGGTCCAATTGTCTCGATTGGCATTGTCCATTTGTAACGGCCGGGCTAGCCGATCGACATCAAGACGGATGCGTATCTCTCCAATGTATTGCTGATCTTGTTCAAACCGGTCGCTCAGTACAACTGGCCAGTCACGAATGCGTGCCAGCAAATTAATGGCATCCTCGTAGGACGCAGCCGCTATTGCCAAATCACCAGTTGATACACGCCACGAACGGGTTAGGGTGTTGTAGGACAGGCGTCTTTCAAGCCTGGTGTCGACGATGCTTTTATTGAGCCACCACCACCGGGGCTGTTCGATTTCGAGGTCTATAGAGAAATATAGAGGCACGCCGCGCGATAAAGCCTGCTTCATGCTGGTGTTAAGCGTCAAGTCAATATCGATGTCCAGACTAAGCTGGCCGCCAATCACTAGCGGCTCAATGCGTTCAATCGTCGCTCTGGCCGTTGTTTCGGCTTGCGCAGAGCCTAGAAAAAAAAACATCAGCACGTAGGCAGAAAGCCAGCGCAGCATTTTGCGAAGCGTGGCAGCAGCGACCGTCATCTGTCCAAGGCCTTGCGTTCAAACGCTGCATAGAAAAAGCCGTCATGCCCCGGCGCAGAGTCAGTAGCTGGCTCAGGCAGGATTTGGCCAGGAGCTGGCAAGCGAATAGCATCGGCGTGTCGAGTGAGCATGGCTTGAGCTTGGCCCTCACCTTCTTCTGGAAACACCGAACATGTTACTAGCAACAGCCGACCACCGGGCGCCAAAGTTTGCCACAGGGCATCAAGTATTTCACGTTGCAGCATGGTTGTTTGAGACACATCGGACTCTCGCCTAAGCCATGCGATATCAGGATGGCGGCGCACCACGCCACTGGCTGTGCAAGGCACATCAGCCAAAATGGCATCAAATGGCTGACGATCCCACCATTGTTCGAGTGCTCTGGCATCGGCCACCTTTAAGGTCACATCGCCCGTCATCAACTGAAGGCGAGATAGATTCTCCTTCACTCTTGCCAGGCGACTTGAGTCGTGGTCCAGTGCGGTCAATTTGACATCGGCTAATTCAAGCAAGTGGGCAGTTTTGCCGCCCGGGGCTGCGCACGCATCGAGCACTCGCAGACCGTCTCTAAGCCCAAGTAATGGTGCAGCAAGCTGCGCTGACTGATCCTGAACGGACCAGTGACCTTGCGTGAACCCGGGCAACGCACTGACAACAGCCGAGTCTTCAAGCATGATTGAATCTTGGCCCAAGGATCGACAACGATATCCTGCGACATGAAATGCGACGAGCACTTGTTCGGTGCTCGTAAGTCTGCGGTTGATGCGCAGCACCAGTTTGGGCGGCGTGAGCGTTGCATCAAGAATGGTTTGCCAGTCTTTGGGGTAATTGGCTTTAAGTTTTTTAATCCACCAAGCTGGATGGTTCCAGCGCGCGACAGGATTGTGTTTGACGGCTGCTAAAAAGGCCGGCCGTTCGCGTTGAAACCGCCTTAAAACAGCGTTGACCAGACCGCAGCCGGCTTTGCCTTGCTTGGCCAATTCAGCGGCGCGCACGGCCTGGTCCACCAGTGTATGGGGGGCGTATCGCGGACAATACTGATCGAGCGGTGACTGTAAAGAGTCTTCGCCGGCATGGCCATGCTCAATCATGGCGGCATCGAGCAGCAACAATGTCAACGCCACATGGCAGCTAAGCCAAGGTTTGGGTTGGCGACTTAAGGCGAAATCTCGCCACGCTTGTGCCAGACCCCAGTGACGCATGGCGTACCAAGCCACGGCTTGTGCTGCCGGACGCATCTTGCTGGGCAATTTAGCCAAGGCCTCGGTTAATGAATGCCCCGTTTGCACAGCTGCCAGACAGCGGCTACTTGCAAACAAAATTTCAGAAAGGGCTGGATTGGGCGAGTTCATGGCGTGATTTTAGGCTTGCCAAGGCTAAACTAGTGGCTAATTGTTTGATTTCAGGTTAGTTATGGCTTCCCCCAAAGTTGGTTTCGTTAGTCTTGGTTGCCCTAAGGCGTTGGTCGACTCTGAGCGCATCCTCACGCAATTGCGAACAGAAGGCTATCAAGTCGTGCCAGATTACGCGGGTGCCGATGTGGTGGTCGTCAACACCTGTGGTTTTATCGACAGCGCCAAAGCGGAGTCGCTCGATGCGATTGGCGAAGCGCTTGCTGAGAATGGTCGCGTCATTGTCACCGGTTGCCTGGGCGTTCAAGAGGATGTGATCCGCGACATTCATCCCGGCGTGTTGGCGGTGACTGGGCCTCAACAGTACGAGGCGGTCGTCAATGCTGTGCATGATGCAGCGCCTGCGCCCAAGGAGCACGATCCTTTTATTGATTTGGTGCCGCCACAGGGAATCAAATTGACCCCGCGGCACTACGCCTATTTAAAGATTTCCGAGGGCTGTAATCATCGTTGCAGCTTTTGTATCATCCCTTCCATGCGGGGTGATTTGGTTAGTCGCCCGGTGGGTGATGTGCTTGATGAAGCTGAGCGTCTGGTGCGTGCTGGCGTTAAAGAGTTGCTGGTTGTTTCGCAAGATACCAGTGCTTATGGCGTGGACATCAAATATCGCACTGGCTTCTGGCAAGGCCGCCCGGTCAAGTCGCGCATGACCGAGATGTGCGAAGCGATGTCTGAGCTTGGTGCCTGGATTCGACTGCATTATGTTTATCCATATCCCTATGTTGATGAGGTCATACCTTTGATGGCTCAAGGCAAGATACTGCCTTACCTGGATATTCCTTTCCAGCATGCCAGCCCCAAGGTGCTGAAACTCATGAAACGCCCTGCTTTCGAAGACAAGACGCTCGCGCGCATTCACCGCTGGCGAGAACAGTGTCCGCAATTGACCATTCGTTCGACATTTATTGTGGGCTTTCCCGGCGAGACGGAAGAAGATTTCGAGTATCTGTTGCAATGGCTGACCGAGGCGCAACTCGACCGGGTCGGTTGCTTCCAATATTCAGCAGTCGACGGTGCAAGTGCCAATGCATTACCAGACCCGGTACCCGAAGCGGTTAAGCAAGACCGCTGGGAAAGGTTCATGGCGCATCAACAATCGATTTCAGAAAAACGGCTGGCTCAGAAAGTTGGGCAAGAAATCGATGTGTTGGTTGACGAGGTCAGTGATGAGGGTGTCATTGCCCGCTCAAGCGCAGATGCTCCGGAAATCGATGGTCTGGTGTATGTCAGTAGCGATCGGCAGCTCGCACCTGGTGAGCTGGTGAGAGTTCGAGTTACCGACTCGGATCCGTATGACCTTTGGGCCCAGACGCTAGACTGAGCGAGGTTGTTGTTAACAGCTCAGGCGCCGCTATACGACTGCACAAAAACCGATACAGGCATGCGTTTGCCACCTGGGCGTTGCAGTTCAAGCAATCTCAGCGTGCCATTGCCGGTAGCGATGTCAATGCCCTCATGGGTCACAGCGATTATTGTGCCCGGCGTCTGGCCGACAGTGGCGTCAAGCGCTACGGCATCCCATACCTTCACAGGCTCTGTGATCCCCGGTAGTGTAAGTGTGGCACCAGGAAACGGATTGAATGCCCGGATGCGTTGGGCCAGTTGGCGAGCAGGTAGACCAAGCTGCAAGGCAGCTTCAGTCTTGTCTATTTTGTGGGCATAGGTGATACCAACATTCGGCTGAGGCCAGGCGATCAGTTCCCCCTGCTCTAGCTTCTTGAGCGCTTGCACAATCATTTTGGCACCTAGCTTGGCTAGTTTGTCGTGTAGTGACTGCGCGTTGTCACGCTCATTGATATCAATCGCTTCGGTCAAGAGCATCGCACCTGTATCCAAGCCCTCATCCATTTGCATAATGGTGATGCCGGTCTGCTGATCCCCGGCCTCGATGGCACGTTGTATGGGGGCGGCACCGCGCCAGCGCGGTAACAGACTCGCGTGAATGTTCAGACAACCGTGTTTGGGTAATTCGAGCACCCATTGGGGCAGAATCAAACCGTAGGCGGCCACAATAAGCACATCTAGACCCAAGGACTCAAGCAGCGCTTGCGTGTCAGCCGCCTCTTGTGGGTAGCGCCCATCTAGTTTCAGGCTGTGTGGTTGGAGCACGGCGATGCTGTGCTCGAGGGCTGTTTGTTTGACCGCACTGGCCGTCAGTTTCATGCCGCGCCCTGCAGGCCTGTCGGGCTGTGTGAGAACGACGGCAACCTGATGCTCGCTTTGGAGCAGCGTTTCAAGCGCAGCCTGCGCGAAAGCGGGCGTGCCCGCAAAACCAATTTTCATGAAATCAGACAGCAGCCGCTTCGCGCTTTTGTTTTTGTAGTTTGGTCTTGATGCGCGATTGCTTCAGCGTGGACAACTTTTCAACGAACACCTTGCCTGCCAGATGGTCCATCTCGTGCTGAATGCAGACAGCCAGAAGGCCGTCGGCCTCGATCAGCTGTTCTTGACCATGCTCATCGAAAGCTTTGACTTTGATTTGCGCTGCGCGCTTGACCGTCTCAAAAATCCCAGGCACCGACAAACAGCCCTCTTCATAGGACTGAATCTCTTCGCTGCGCCAAACGATTTCCGGGTTGATCAGCACCAAGAGCTTGTTCTGCTCTTCTGACAGATCGATAACAATCACGCGCTCGTGCACATTGACCTGAGTAGCGGCCAAGCCGATGCCTGGCGCGTCGTACATGGTCTGCGCCATGTCTTTGACGAGCTGTCGGATGCGATCATCAATTTGAGCCACAGGTTTGGCAACCGTGTGCAAACGCGGATCGGGGTAGTGGAGAATGTCTAATAAAGCCATGTTGCAATTTTAAGTCACATTCGTGGAGTAGGGATTGAATTTCCTTGTTGCCGTTATAGGCCTATCCAATCAAACAGCACCATCAGCAAAGGCAGGCTGACAACCACAACAAGAACATGGTATTTGCGCCATAAGAGAAGGGCGGCGCCCACCGTAGCCACCAACCCACTGGATATGGACGTCACACTGGTAGTTACGATCGGGTCGACCCAGGCGGCGGCTAGCACACCCACTACTGTCGCATTTACTCCCGCCAAAAGACCAAACGCCCACGGTTTGGACACAATGGTGTGCCACCAGGGCAATACGCCTGTGACCAGTAACAGGCCCGGTAAAAATATCGCGACCAGAGCCAGCAGCGCACCCCCCCAGCCGGGCATGGTGGTGTCAAGCGCACCGAGCCAGGCGGCAAACGTAAATAAGGGTCCAGGCACAGCTTGCGCAAGGCTGTAGCCTGTTAGAAACGCGTCGGAACTTACCAAGCCAGGGCTAACCGTGGCACTTTCGAGCAACGGCAAGACCACGTGACCACCGCCAAACACTAAAGCGCCGGCCCGGTAAAAAGCATCAAACATCTGCAATCCTGACTCAGTGGCGGCAAGTCCGGGCAGTATGAGCAACACAGATGCCATCACAATCAACAAAGCCGTCCCCAGTCGCACCGAAGGCACATGGTTTAGGCGTATCGCCTGGCCCGTCCCGGGGACTTGATGCTTGATCATCAAAAAACCGATCATGGCCCCAATCAGTATTGCGCCAATCTGGCCAGACCAGCCCCCTAGGCCTAGCGCCACCGCAAAACCCACGACCGATAAAACCCGGGTCAGCGTATGTCGGCACAGACTCTTAAACATGCCAAGAACAGCTTGTGCGACAACCACCACGGCAACCAACTTGAGTCCATCGATCACAGGGTCAACCCACTGACCAGAAAGCTGCAGTCCATAGATGGCCACGAGCACCAAGGCAATCGCCGATGGCAACGTAAAGCCGGCCCAGGCAAGCACCGCCCCAACCCAGCCACCACGATGTAAACCAATCAAAAACCCAAGCTGGCTTGAGGCTGGCCCAGGCAATGCCTGGCAGATTGCAAGCCAACTGGTGAACTGGGCATCACTGACCCATTGACGTCGGGTCACGAACTCATCTCGGAAATAACCGATATGTGCCACTGGCCCGCCAAACGAGGTCAGACCGAGTCTAAGAAACGCACGCAGTATGTCCAGGTAGGGCATATAGGTCCTAGTTGACTGAGCTGCTTCGCATTATGCGAGATGATCCAGCTTTTTTGATGACAAGCAATCAATTCACCCATTATCAACAATCTGTTTTACAACGGCACTTGCTCAAGGCCGCTTCGGTCAATGCCACCAGTCAGGCTATGGCAAACGTGTTGCAGTGGCTTGAGCGACCTGGGGCACACTGCGTCACCGTCGCTCATGAATGCTACCCAGGTCTGTTGCGCATGCTTACCGATAGTCCGCCAGTGCTGTATGGGCTGGGCAACTGGCAGGTGTTTGACAAACCAGCGGTTGCGATCGTCGGTGCAAGACGCTGCACGCCTAGAGCGGCTGATCATGTGTTTGGTCTGGCGCGCGAGATCGCTGCACAGGGCTGGTGTGTAGTCAGTGGTTTGGCTAGAGGCATTGACACCGCCGCCCATCAAGGTGCGCTCGCCTCGGGTGTTGCTGCAAGCACGATTGCCGTGTTTGGCTGTGGCCTTGACATGACCTATCCCCCAGAAAACGCCCCTCTCGCCCAGCAAATCGCTGAATCCGGCGGTCTTTTGTTAAGCGAGTTCGAGCTAGGTAGTGCACCGCTGGCCAGACATTTTCCGCAACGTAACCGGATCGTGGCAGCGCTGGGGCGTGCCACGATTGTTGCCCAAGCAAAGATCCGCAGCGGCTCGATGATTACCGCCCGATTGGCCGCTGAGCTAGGCCGCGACGTGTTGGCCGTACCAGGCTTGCCAGGTGATCCGCTGTCTGAGGGCCCGCATGAGTTGATTCGGCAGGGCGCTGGGTTACTCGAAACCATTGAAGACTTATGGAGCGTGTTTGGACTATGTGCTCAAATGAGAGCGAATAATTTACTTTGCTAGCAAAGCATGTCATTTGTCATGATCAGATTGTCCATTCTTTTACTGTGCGGTGTCGCACTTGGGCTCTTGCCAGGCACTGGTGGTTTAGTTGCCCAGACCTATCAAGCAGCTGCTGGTGAGGTCGCTCGGCAAAGCCCGGTTTGCCATGCAAGCGTGCGAGTGGATGACTCTTTGAACTTTGATCCGGCGCACATCAATGTTCCTTCGACGTGCAAACAATTCGCAGTGTTTTTAAGCCATGTGGGGCGCCTGCCTAAAGTGGCCTCGCCTCGCAATTGGGTGTTGACCACTGCGGCGGACGTCGATGCGGTGGCCCGTGATGCCGAACTTGCTGGGGCCACCAATCATTGGGTCATGCCAGGCGATAGTCGTGTGTTGGTCGCAAGTTCTGTGATTGGACGAGGAGAAGCGGTTCGCATTGATCTGCCGGTGCAGATGTTGGTCGATGCGGTTGACTATGTGTTTCTTTCAACCATTCCCGGGTTCTCACCGGTCTTGCGTGGCTCGCTGACAGTTGTGCCTTAGGACACTCGTGCCTTAGGGAAAGTGATTATCTAGCGTTTGCCAAATATCGCTGTACCGACACGAACTTCCGTAGAGCCCTCTTCGATGGCCAGCGCCATATCGCCGCTCATGCCCATCGATAGTCGATTTAGGGAAATGCCCTCAATGCCGGCCGCAAGTGCTTGATCTCTGCATTCGCGCAGCTGTTTGAAGCACTGGCGCACGGCGTTCTCGTCGTCAGACAGTATGGCCATGGTCATCAGACCTTCGACCCGAAGTGTCGGGAATTTGCTGATCTCCTTTAAAAACGGGATCAGATCGCTAGGGTCGAGGCCTGACTTGGTATCTTCAGGTGAAGTTTTAACTTGGATCAGGACTTTGAGCGTGCGGTTCAGTGGCGCTAGACGCTTGTCTAAAGCTTCGGCCAGTGCCATGCGATCAAGCGACTGTAGTTCAGCGGCATATTTGGCCACCTCCTTGGCTTTGTTGGTTTGAACATGACCAATCACTACCCACTGAATGTCACAGTCTGAGAGCTCAGGCGCTTTCTGTGCGATTTCCTGCAGTCGATTCTCTCCAAATCGCCGGAACCCGAGTGCGGTCATTTCGCGGATAGCCTCGGCATCGAATGTCTTGCTCACCGGCAGTAACGTTACTTCCGTTGGGTCGCGTCCGGCGCGCGCGCATGCTTGAGCAATTTGTTGTTGGACTTTCTCGACTCGGGATGCAAGTGATTCACGGTCTATCACAATGGGTAACCTTCCGTATAAGACTGATTTGAACAAGCGTATCATCGAACAAGAATCATATAGATTTTGCCATTCATGAACACTGTCCACTTCGCATTCGATGTTTACTTGCCAGGTTTAGCCATCGCATTGGCGATTGGTTTACTCATTGGTGCTGAACGTGAGTGGAGCCAGCGATTTGAAAAAACCGAGCGCGTGATGGCGGGCATCCGTACTTTTGGATTGCTGGGTTTACTAGGTGCGTTAGCGGTGGTGTTGACGGATGTTCTCGGTCCCTATGCGTGGGCAGGCATTCTCTTGGCCGTGGCCATGCTTGTGGTGGCGGGTTATCTTGCTGAAGCAAGGGCCACAGGAGATTGGGGCATGACGACCGAAGTGGCCATGCTGATTACCTTTGGGCTCGGTGTGCTGGCCGTGTCTGGTCAGGCAGCACTGGCGGCAGGTCTGGGCGTCTTGGTGGCTGGCTTGTTGAGTCTAAAAAGGGTTCTGCATACCCAGGTCCATCGTCTCGAACCCAAAGAGGTATCGGGCGCACTGAAGCTCTTGTTTATCTCGGTGGTGATGCTGCCCCTACTGCCTGACCGAATCATGGGACCTTTGGATGTCTTTAATCCCTATGTTATTTGGTGGATGGTCGTGGCGATCACGGGTCTGGGATTTGTCGCCTATGTGAGCATCAAGGTTGCTGGGGCGCCTAGCGGCGTTCTATTGACGTCCTTGCTGGGTGGATTGGTGTCGTCAACTGCCATGACCTTGACGTTGGCACGGCTTGCACAAAGGTTGTCTGCCATCGACACACTGTCGGCGGGCCTTTTGTTGACATCGGCGCTGATGTTTCCGCGAGTGCTGGTCGTCAGTAGTGTGCTGGCACCGGCGCTGATGCCAATGCTGCTTGCCCCGATGCTGGTGGCTACGTTGGTCTATCTGGTAGGTGCGGCGTGGCTAACTTGGCGTGGCGGCAGTGTCAAAGCTAGCACTTGTGACGAGTTGGACACCAGCCTGCAAAACCCGTTTGAAATTGGTTCAGCATTGCGGTTCACTTTAATGTTAGTGGTCATCATGTTTGCGGTAGAGTTAGCCAGACGCTACTTTGGCGACACGGGCATCTGGGCCATGGCGGCGATCTCTGGTGCGGCTGATGTGGATGCGATCACGTTATCTTTGTCGCGATTGGTGGGCACAGAAATCAGCGCAACGCTAGCTAGTCAGGGGGTTTTGATAGCGGCTATATCTAATAGCTTAGTCAAGCTAGTGTTGGCCGGTGTCATTGGCGGCAAGGCCATCGCCATGAGGGTGACACCATTCGTGGTGTTGGCGATACTGGCTGCTGTAGCGACTATAGGTTTTGCGCACTAGCGGTTTGGCACACTAGTTCACCCAAACCCGGCCCGAACCTGATTTGACCTGCCCGATAACAGCCGGTTGACTGCCATGTTGTTCAAAACACGCTAAGACGGTTTTGACTGCGCTTGGGTCGCAGGCGACTAACAGTCCGCCGGATGTTTGTGGGTCAGTTAACAAATCTCGCCAGAGTGGATCCTCATGTACGAGTCCATCAATCGAGTCGCCATAGGATGACCAGTTGCGTTTTGATGCGCCGGTTATATGGCCAGATTGCGCTAATTCAAGTACCTGGGGCAGCAATGGCACTTGTGTGGTTTGGATTTCAATGTCAACGTTTGCGGCGCGAGCCATTTCATGGGCATGACCTAGCAAACCAAACCCGGTGACATCGGTCAAAGCGTGTACCCCGGAGAGCTTGGCCAGATCACTACCGGCACGATTGAGCAAAGTCGTACTTTTGAGCATGGCGCTGTAGCCATGAGTGTCTAGCAGGCCTTTTTTCAGGGCGGCTGAGTAAATGCCAACGCCGATTGGTTTACCCAGAATTAAAACGTCACCTGCTTTGGCATCCGCATTTCGCTTGATGTGCTCAGGGTGGGCCAAGCCTAGGGCGACCAGCCCATAGATGGGCTCAACGGAGTCAATCGAATGGCCGCCTGCCACCGGAATACCGGCCGCCTGGCAGACATCGCGTCCACCGCGCAACACCTCTCGGATGACGGCAGCCGGTAATACATTGACGGGCATACCGACGATCGCCAGTGCCAAGATCGGTGAGCCGCCCATTGCGTAGACGTCAGACAGTGCGTTCGTGGCTGCAATGCACCCGAAATCGTAGGGGTCATCGACCACGGGCATAAAAAAATCGGTCGTGGCAATCAAAGCCTGCTCATCATTTAGTCGGTAAACCGCTGCGTCGTCCGCTGTCTCGGTACCCACGAGCAGATCTTTAAAAGGTGCCATCGATGGCAAGTCAGCTAGAAGTTCGCTTAGTACGCCGGGGGCGATTTTGCAGCCACAACCGCCGCCGTGGGCAAGGGAGGTCAGTTTGGGGGTTTCGGTGTTCATGCGATGCTTCCGGCAAGGTTTAGGCGCCAATCTGGCAACAACGCCTGACTGGTCATACAACGAGTGCCGCCAAGCGTTACATTAAGTGTCAAGATTAATACTTAATGACAAAGACTGCTCATGCAAACCATTCTGCCGCAATCACTCGATGCCAAACAAGCCTATAAATTGTTAACCGGTGTGATCGTTCCCCGCCCGATTGCCTGGGTAAGCACGATGTCCACTGATGGAACAACAAATCTGGCACCCTTTAGTTACTTCACCAGCGTATCGAACAAGCCACCAATGGTGGGAATTAACATCGGTCAAGAGCACGGTGGGCGCAAGGACACCGCTCGCAACATTCTGGAGACTGAGGAGTTCGTGGTCAATATTGCCGGATGGCAACAGCTAGAGGACATGCACGCCAGCGCCGATCATCATCCCCCGCACACCAGCGAAATCGACTTGCTTGGACTCGCAACGCAGCCATCCGAGCACATCAAGGCGCCGCGAATTGCTGATGCACCAGTCCAAATGGAGTGTCGCTTTCGACAGATGATTCCGTTTGGCACAGCAGGCTCAGAGTTTTACGTGGGTGAGGTGGTCGCGTTTCATTTCCGCGACGACATCATCGACACCGAGACTTTGAGGGTGAACTCAGTGGCTATGGAGCCGATTTGTCGACTAGGCGGTCCGTTTTATTCAGCGCTTGGTGAGATCGCTAAAATGCGACCGCGCAACTAAGTCAACACCCTTTATTTGCAGCCCATGTGTTTACGAAACATGGCGGGATCGTGGCCCGCTGGCACATTGGCACATGGGTCATCGATGACTTGTTGCGAATAGCCACGTAGCTTGTTGTATTGCGCTACTTGTTCGGGCGTGACCACATCGAGCGTGCGGTGGTGATAGGACAGATGCAAAAAGCGCAAGTTGGCGCGCGCTTGTTCTGCCCGATCAACTAAGTCGCGCAGCGTTTGGTCGTCAAGCTTTCCACCCCGAAAATAGTCATCGATGGCTTTTTCTGTCGCCATGTACTCGTTACCAAGGGCAATGGCTTGCGCTTTCATGTCTTTGAACAGTCTTTGCACTTGCTCGACTTGTTCGGGGGTTAAACCAATTTGCTTGGCTAGCTCTAGTAGGTGTGCCGGTCCCGGCACACCGTTCAATTCAGCAGGTTTGGCTAAACCCCAGCCCTCGCCATTGGCAATCGCTTGTTGATCATCAGCTGACAGTGAGGTGATGGCACGGTTTTGCTGGCCAGCGTAGGGCGATGAGACATCCGAGGCTGGCAAACGGTGACCAGCGTGATTGTGCGTTTGGGCTTGACCAGCATCACTGACCACCACAAAAGCCAGTACGACAGTCGTAGATGCAATCAAGTGCTTCATTTTTACGCTCCGATACACGCCACTGATCTCAATGGCTTAGGTGTTCCATGTTCTAAAGAGCCGCTAGCCTAAACCCTTGTACACAATGGCACCAGCCACCGGCGCTTCAAATACCAAGACACAGCCCGATTCCGATTCAGTTACAAACACTTGGCGGTTGTCTTTGCCACCGAAGGCAAGGTTTGTGATGGACTTACCAGTTGGACTGGTCCAGACATGGGTTGGTTCACCAAGACTATTAAGTCTCCACACGCAGCCTAGTCCGGGGTTTGCGATCAGCAAGCCACCTTCGACATCCATGGCCATCCCGTCAGGTCCGCTAGGGCCGTGAGAGGTAAAGAAGCGACCTACTTTGGCAGCCGCACCATTTTCCAGGATTGGCGTGCGCCACACCTCGTTGCCACGAGTGGCAGCCACGTATAGAACTTTTTCATCAGGCGACAGCACCAGCCCGTTTGGGCTAGGTACGTTGGTGAGCAACGTATCGAGTTGGCCGTTGGGGCTAAGCCGATATACACGACCGGTTGGATCATGCAGCCCGGTTTGCCCTTGATCGGTAAAGTACAGATTGCCACGGCTATCGAATGTCAGATCGTTCACCCCCTTAAAGCTTTCTGAATTATTGCGTTGCAGCAAGGCAGTCATCGCTTTGGTGTTGACGTCAAGTTGCATCAAGCCATTCATGTAGTCCGTGATTAGCAGCACCCCGTCTTGCAGCCATTTAAGGCCATTCGGTTCACCCTCGTATTCAATAATGAGCTCCCAGTGTTTTTCGGGGGTGATTTTGAATATTCGGCCATAGGGGATGTCCGTGACATAAAGATTGCCTTGGCCATCAAATAGCGGCCCTTCAAGGAACGAGTCAATCACAACGCCACCCCGGTTAGCGTTGGCCCAAGCGGTGGGCTTGGCCTGCTGTCGAAACGGCGTTGGCATCTGCGTCCAGACTTTAGCCTCGGATTTAATCGGGCTGTCACCTAAAAAGTACATGTGGGCTGCCTCATGAGAATGGTTTGTAAGCCTAACAACTTGTTAACACGGGAGATTAAAAGGGGTATTCTTACTGTATACAACATTGGCTGCAGTGCGGCAGCCTTCTCTATCGTTGAGGTTAAACCATGAACAACGTCACCGACGCCAAGCATCTGCAGCAAGCGCAGGAGCTCGATTTATCGAATTTCTGGATGCCATTTACTGCGAACAAGCAGTTCAAGGCAGCTCCGCGTCTGTTTAAGAAAGCCAAAGGTATGTACTACACCACGGTTGATGACCGTCAGGTGATTGATGCCGTTGCGGGTCTTTGGTGTGTGAATGCGGGTCACTGCCGCGAAGAGATTGCGCATGCCATTGCCAATCAGGCTTCAGAGATGGACTATGCCCCGACATTCCAAATGGGTCATCCGTTGGCATTTGAGGCCGCAAGCCGTGTTGCAGAAGTCATGCCAGCTGGCATGGATCGTATCTTCTTTGCGAATTCTGGCTCCGAAGCGGTCGATAGCGCCTTGAAAATTGCATTGGCGTATCATCGCGCCCGCGGTGAGGGTCAGCGCACTCGCTTGATTGGACGCGAGCGTGGCTACCACGGTGTGGGATTCGGTGGTATTTCCGTTGGTGGCATTGTGGCCAATCGCAAGGCGTTTTCTGCCAACCTGATCCCAGGCGTTGACCACATGCCGGCAACGCTGAGCATTGAGCATGCTGCCTTTAGCCGTGGGCAACCAGCTTGGGGCGCTCACTTGGCCGATGAGCTTGAGCGGATTCTTAATTTGCACGACCCCTCAACCGTAGCAGCAGTGATTGTGGAACCTGTGGCCGGGTCTGCCGGGGTGTTGATTCCGCCGCAGGGGTATTTGCAACGCTTGCGTGAGATTTGTACCAAGCATGGCATTTTGCTGATATTTGATGAGGTGATCACCGGCTTTGGTCGTTTGGGCAAGGCAACAGCGAGCGAGTATTTTGGTGTGACCCCGGATCTGTTGACCATGGCAAAGGCCATCAACAATGCAGCCATCCCCATGGGTGCAGTGGCTGCCAAGCGTGAGATTTATGACACCATTGTCAACAATGGACCAGCCAATGGGATCGAACTTTTCCATGGCTACACCTACTCGGCTCACCCGGTCGCTGCCGCTGCATGTTTGGCAGCTCAAGACATTTATGAGCGCGAAGCTTTGTTTGAACGTGCTGCACAAATGGCACCGAAATTCGAGGCCGCGATCCACGACTTGAAAGGCGAGCCGTATGTAAAAGATATCCGCAATCTCGGCTTGGTGGGCGGTGTCGAACTCGAGTCGCGTGAGGGACAACCCGGCACCCGTGCGTACGATGCCTTTTTACATTGCTTCAAAAACGGTGTCATGGTTCGGTTCACTGGCGACATCTTGGCGTTTTCTCCGCCTTTGATTTTGGACGAGTCGCACATCGATCAGATCTTCTCAACGGTACGCGCTGCACTGAGGGCTGTTCACTAGTTTGTCAGGTCTCATACGAGAACAAAGCCCGGTTTGAGCCGGGCTTTTTTACGGGGTGACCGATGCACCACGCACACCGCGCTCACGATCTTGGCGATATCTTCTAATGTTGACCAGCAACGCCACAAGCGCAAAGCACATGCTGATGATTAGCCCGATTGTGGATCCCCAGAGTTGACTCGCTGCAAATGCCGAGGCCACGAGCGCGGCGCCACTGGTTTGCCCAAACACACGAGTGACTGCTTGAAGCCCCCCGATCGCACCTGCCCGCTCGCGTGGGGCTGAGCTGAGCAAAGCTCGGTTATTCGGCGTCTGAAAAAATCCAAACCCGAGCCCGCCTAGCATCATGGCAGACATGAGCCAGCCGATGTGTGCGGAGGTAGGCAGCAGTACGATCAATAAACTCGCTAGTGCCATGGCCGATGCCCCAATGGCACACAAAATCGCCACATCGACCCGCTCAGCAAGTCTGGCAGCAGCGATTGCCATGATGGCTGCACCCAAAGGCCAACTCGCCATCAACCAGCCAACGGTCATTGGATCATGACCATAAACAGTCTGAAGATAGAACGGCAGCGATACAAAGGTGGCCATTTGTGCGGCAAATGAACAGACCGAGGCTCCCAATGCCGACCGAATCGCAGCGATGCGGAATAAATCAATCGGCACCAATGGTGAGGTTTGTCCCGCACATGAACGTACAAGCCAGGCACCCAGCAAGATGCTGGCCATCATGCACAACAAGGCGTAGAAGGTATAGGCTGCCAGATAGTCAAGCCCGAGGATAAATAGGCCGATGGTGATCGCGCTTAACGCAGCTGCCTTGTAGTCAAAGCGGCTGGTAACCGTAGTCACGTCGGGCAGATGGCGCATCGCGAATGCCGTTACGATCACCAACGGCATCAGTGCAACAAACATCCAACGCCAATTGGCAAACGAAAGAATGGTCGACCCAATGGTTGGTCCAATCACCGAGTTGACAGCCACACTCATGGCATTGATGGCGATTCCTTTGGCAAGCAACTTTTGTGGGTAGACATGACGCATCAGTCCACCAAACAAGCACATGATGGCTGCAGCGCCCAAGCCCTGCACAATACGCGCTGAAACCAGCAGGCCGATATTCGGTGCCATGGCACTAGCAAGAGCACCTAGCGTGAATACCAATAGTCCACTACCAAAGACCCGTTTAAATCCAATGCGCTCGGCAAGGCTGGCAAATGGCAGTAGGGTCACCGCCACTGTCAGCCCATATGCATTGACCACCCAGATAACGGTCGCGGCATCAGTTTGCAGAGCTTTTGCGATGGTCGGCAATGCAACATTGACCATCGCTGCGTCTAGCACGCAAATGCCAATGCCCAACAAAATGGTGAGCGCAGCCCAATAGCGGCGAGGCGCCGCAAGACCGTCACCGCTCCTGTGGCCTATGCCATCAGGGCTTTTTTCTAGGGGGTTTGGTGGGGCGCTGCCAGTTTTCAAGGGTTTTTTGAGGTGATCTCGATACAGTCAGCTTATTGGCTGGCGCATCTTGGGTCAACGTAGTGCCGGCACCCAGCGTAGCACCCTTACCCACTCGAACGGGTGCGATTAACTGACTATCTGATCCGATGAATGCATCATCTTCGATAATGGTGCGGTGTTTGTTGGCGCCATCATAATTGCAGGTGATGGTGCCAGCGCCTACATTGACGCGACTTCCAATGTCGGCATCACCAATATAGGCCAAGTGGTTGGCTTTGCTTTGAGATTGGATATGGGCATTTTTGATCTCAACGAAATTGCCAACATGCACTTCATCTTCCAATCGCGTACCGGGTCGAATACGAGCATACGGTCCAATGTGCGCACCCTTGCCGATGTCAGCTTGTTGCAAATGGCTAAACGGGTGGATTTCGGTACCAGCGCCGATTGTGACATCCTTCAGCACACAGTGCGCACCTATTTTGACACCATCGCCAAGCACAACCATTCCCTCAAATACGCAGCCCACATCAATGAATACATCTTGACCGCACATCAACTCGCCACGTTGGTCAAAGCGGGTTGGATCAGCGATTGCCACGCCATTTTTTAATTGACGCGCGGCAAGTTCACTTTGCCACAAGCGCTCCAGAAGTGCTTGCTGCTCACGGCTGTTGACACCCTGTATTTCAAACGCTGCTTTGGGCGCTACGGTATTGACCGTCACGCCTTCGTTAGCAGCGAACTCAATAATATCGGTCAGGTAATACTCACCTTGCGCGTTGTTGTTGGAAAGCAGTTTCAGCCAGGTGGTTAGTTTTGAGGTTGGCGCCACCAGCATGCCCGTATTGATTTCATGAATCTGCTTTTGTGCTTCAGTGGCATCTTTTTCTTCGACGATAGTCAATACACGGTTTTGCGCATCGCGTACGATCCGACCGTAACCATGAGGATTAGCGACCTCTTCGGTCAATAGTGCGAGGCCATTATCGCTAGCGGCAAGTAATGCCTGCAGGGTATCTGTTTGCACCAGTGGCACATCACCATAGAGCACCATGGTCGCGTTGTTGTCTTCGCTGCTCTTTAATAAATCAGCCGCTTGTGCCACTGCATGACCGGTTCCCAGTTGAGGCCATTGCGATACGAATTGCAGATCGGATTGCCCTTCGTACGCCTGACGAATGGCTTGTTCGCCATGCCCCACGACCACGATGAGCTGATCGGGAGACAAGGACCTCGCTGTATTCAACACATGGGTAAGCATGGGTTGCCCACCGATGGTGTGTAACACTTTTGGCTGGCTAGACTGCATGCGTTTGCCCATGCCGGCTGCCAGAATCACTACGCTCAGCATATCAACTCATCAAGCCTCTTTCTTGGGGACACGAGTAGCGCGGGTCGATTTTTTGGCGGCACGCGCTTTGGTCGTAGACCGCTTGTTCGGCGCACTAGCCATCGAACCCGCCTCGGCAGTCTTTTGCAGGGCTTCATTGCTCATCTTGGCAGCGTTGGCAGTGGCTGCTGCAATCTGGGCAAATTGATTTTCCAGCATGTCCCACCAACCTTGGGCGGCTGCCTGTTGGGGGTTGGCGGTATTAGAAGCTGTTGCGGCATCTGGTTGCGTTTGTGATGCTGATGCTGTTTTTTTGGCAGTGGCGGCTTTTTTGGGAGCCGGTTTTAGCCCAAGCGCAATTTCTAGCGGTGATGCATCAACGGCATTGGACTGTCCAGCCGATTGCCCCATGGCAACAAACGACTGCAAGGTTTTGACAGTTGCCAGTTGAACTTCCATGCCTTGGATCGTGCTACTGAGCATGGACAAATTAAGCTTGAGCCAGTTTTCTACCACGCGTAAATCAGCGATTCTTTTTTCCAGCTCCTCGGGCGCCATGGGGTTCACCATAGAATCTGCCGCACTCGATTGTGTTCCATAGCCCATGTTTCCCATGGCCTGGCGCATCATGTCCATGCTGGTCAACAGCGGGTTGTTGGGGGTGTTCATGAATGCCGCAGTCATGCCTGGCAGGGAAAACGGGTTAGGTGTCTCTTGGCTCACGATGACCTCCCTGTATTGTTATCAGGATTACTGATCATGATAAGGGATATTCTGAGAAAATACCGCCATGACTTCCGAAATATCGATCACTGAACTTGAGGCCGCCATAAATTATTGGCGCCAAACCAGTCCTTCACAAGGTGAGGAGCTGCGCCTGGCAAAAACCGCCGCCGCGCTAGCGCAGCCTTACGCCATGATGATCATGACGCATCGGCACAGCTTGAGTGTTGATCAGCTTGACCCGCAGGCTCGTCAGGCAATCGAGCAGTGGCGCGAGGCTAGCGGGCACCCCAGGGTGGTTTAATTGACAACGGCGAGTATGCGACTTCGGTCGTCTTTTTATTGCAGCAATAGCCTGATGTCGTGTGCCAGGGCGTCCGGGCCAGCCTGATTACTGGCCAGTACGCGAGCTTTCCCTTCTTGATCAATCAGATAATAGGAAGCGCTGTGATCCATGGTGTAACTACCATTGGGTGTAGGCACTTTGGCGTAGTACGCCCGAAAGGCTTGAGCAGTTTGTCGGATTTGTTCTGGCGTGCCCGTTAAACCTAGAAATTCATTAGGCAAGCCATCGCTGAAAACTTGCAGGTAATCTTTCATCACGGTCGGTGAGTCACGCTCGGGATCCACCGATATCATCAGAACCTGTACATCCTTGGCATCTGGCCCAAGTTGTGCAACCGCATTATGCAGCTCTGACAGTGAGGCAGGACATATGTCCGGGCACTGTGTGAACCCAAAAAACACAACAGACACTTTGCCCTTGAATCGATCGGTGTTTGCTGATTGGCCATGATGGTCAGTCAGCACCCAACCTTGACCGATATTGCCACCGGAAATGTCGCTACCCTTAAAGCTCGTTTGCTCAGAGCAGGCTGCCAACAATGCAAGCCCAAACACCACCGCCAATGCGCGTAGCAAAGCCATTCACAACATCCTTATATGAAGAGTTTCCCCTGCTTTATCGGGTCAGACCGAGTGCGATCAGCCAGTGGTCTGCCAAAAGGCTCGCGAATAGCAATGCCAGATAGAGGATGGAGAATTTAAATAGTTGGCGCGCCTTATCATCGCTGTATGACTGATACAGTTGCCAACTGATTTGAACAAATCGCAAGCCTAGAACAATCGCACAAGCCAGGTATAACCAGCCGCTCATACGCACGGCAAATGGCAAGAGCGTTGTACCAAGAAGAGCGATGCTGTAGAGCAGAATATGTAAGCGAGTAAAGCCCTGACCATGAGTGACTGGCAGCATCGGCAGACCCGATTTCTCATAGTCTTTGTTGCGATACAAGGCCAACGCCCAGAAGTGGGGGGGCGTCCAGATAAAAATGATCAGTACCAACAGCCAGGCTTCAGCAGGCACGTTGTTGGCAACTGCTGCCCACCCCAGTGCTGGTGGCATCGCACCTGAGAGTCCGCCGATGACAATGTTCTGGGGCGTGCGCGGCTTCAGAATCATGGTGTAGATGATTGCGTAACCTACGAAGGTGGCGAATGTCAGCCACATCGTTAGTGGGTTAACCCACTGATACAAAACAAACATGCCTGTGCCACCGACCACGCCTGACAGGGCAATGACCTGCTGAGCAGAAATACTACCGGTGGCTGTTGCGCGCCTGGACGTGCGTAACATTTTGGCGTCAATTTGCTGCTCGATCAGGCAATTAACAGCAAACGCAGCAGCAGCCAGCAGCCAGATCCCCACAGTCCCTGCGATCACTGTCTGCAGGGAGGGTAACGTGGGTGTGGCAAGAAACATGCCGATCACCGCACAGAACACAGCTAGCTGCGTTACACGCGGCTTGGTCAGCACCAGATATTGGCGCCATAAGGAGTTGGCTGGTCGGGCGGTGGCGGTTGTCATGTCCGTATTTTAAGCAAACTGGGGAACATTGGCATGCTTGATCTGCGCGGGCTTCATGCCGGTGACCCTGACAAGCAAGGTGACGGTTGCCAAGGTCAGTCCGGCAGCGCCTCCATTGTGCAACACAGCAATCAACAATGGCCACTCAAAGAAGATCGTGGTTAATCCAGTAAAGAGTTGCGCCACGAGCAGGGCAGCGATAAGGTGACACGGCCCCTTAAGGCCTGGATCGCCGCGCAAGCGCCAAACCAAGGTGCCCATGTAGGCGAACACCACCCAAGCAAAGTTTCGGTGTACCCAGTGAATGCCCACCAGCGCTTTCTGAGAAATTGCCTCGCCACTAGGCAACTCGCCCAAAGCACGCACCAGCGAGAACCCGCCTTGCAAGTCCATCGCAGGTATCCATTTGCCGCCGCAAGTCGGGAAGTCCATGCAGGCCAGCGCCGCGTAGTTGGTACTCACCCAGCCCCCTAGCCCGATTTGCATGAATAGCAACAACAAACCGAACGCCACCCAAGGTTTGTAGCGGTGATTCTCAGGTTGTATGGGGGTGTAGGTTCGTTCTCGAGCCGCTAGCCAGGTCATGAGTGCCAACAAACCCATGCCACCTAAAAGGTGGATGGTCACGATCAGTGGCATTAGTTTCAGAGTGACGGTCCAGGCCCCGAAGGCACCCTGAACACAGACCGCCACAAAAGTCACAGTCGCTAGCCACGGCGTGCGACCAATGATGTCGCGCCAACGCCAGGCCATCACCATGATGCCAATGATCATGAGCCCCAAAAGAGCGCCGACATAGCGGTGAATCATTTCGATCCATGCCTTGGGTAATGTGACCGGGCCTTGCGGCAGTACCTGCTCTGCTGCCCGAATATCTGCTAGTGCACCGATGGGTGTGACCTTGCCGTAGCAACCGGGCCAGTCTGGGCAGCCCAACCCCGAGTCGGTCAGCCGAACAAACGCGCCAAACATAATCAAATCGAGCGTCAAAAACCACGTCAAAAACACCAGACGGCGATAGCGTTGGCGTTTTTTCTGGTCAGCAGGGCTTAATTCGGCGGTACTCATCTCGCTGGCGTCCTGTGTAACAACTAGCCGATCTGGGAGTTATGCAAGAGCTTGCCCAAATCCTTGCGAACCTTTAATGGATCAGGATCTTTGGGGTATTGCATCATGAGGTTGCCCAGTGGATCGATGATCCAGATGGGCTCGAGTAATTCCGGCTCGGTGCCTTGGGCTAGCTCTTGGCCGGCTAAAAAGGCATCAAGCTGCTCGGGTTTGGCGCGCAGCATGATGGTACCGGCATAGGCTTCGAGCACCTTGGCCGGAACCGGCGCATCATCGGTGATAAACCACACACGGCTGACACGTTTGACATTTTTACCAGTCATTGCGTGTGTGTTACGCAAAATAAACAGCTTTTTAGCGCAACTTTCTGGACAGGCTGCCTCGTCTGCGGCTACCAACAGCCATTGACCACGTAAGTCATTGAGGTCAAACGGCTGGCCATCAAGTGTGGTGACGGTGAGCTGCTCGTTGCTTGGCAGTGGCCGTTGGGGATCGACTAGCGTACCGTAGTTGGTCGAACCGCCCGGCTGCAACGATGGGTTGTAGTACATCACAAATGCAGCAATGACAGGAGCGATACTGATAATCAAAATCAGGATCAATGGGCGGATAGAGCGAGGTTTGGCTTGAGTCTGGGTCATTTGGTTATTTTTTCGGTATCAGTATGGATTTTCGCACGACGCAGGGTTTTCCAGAGCAATACGCCCATGGCACCAAAGGCAATAGCAGCGAAACTGAACCACTGCATGGCGTAGCCTTTGTTGGTGTCCGAATCCACAGAGGGCATGGGCCACTGTCGTTGCATTGACTCGCCATCGGTGGCGTTGGTTTGCATCAGCACCACGGGTAAAAATTGGATCCCAGATAGCTCAGACATTTCCTGCACGGAAACGTTCTGCCTTTGCTGCAATTGGGCAAGATCCAGGGCCGTGGTCTGGCCCTCATCTCGAACGGCCCTAGCGCTACTGAGGACCGCGGTTGATTCGTCGCCAATTTCGTAGAGCTGAGGCACCCGCAATGCAATCTCACCTGCGATATTCACCGCACCTGTACCCTGCGTAATCTCTGGAAAGGGGTTGTAGTTGCCAATCGGGCGTGGCACCCAGCCACGCAGCACGAGCACAGCCTTCTCGGCGTTCAGGCTTAACGGCGTGGCCAACCAAAATCCGGGCTTGCCATCGAGGTTGCGGTTATCAAGTAGCACACTTAACTCGGGCAACCAACGGCCAGTGGCTTGCGCAGACTGCCAGGGTTTGAGCGTCTCGGTGTTGATCGTTGCAGTGATTTGCACAGGCGCGGAACGCCTGCCGGCCTCGATCATGGCTGCAATTTCAGTGCGCTCAGCTGCACGATTTAGCTGCCAGTTGCCCAAGCTCGCGAATACCGTACCCAACACCGCGAGCAGTACCGCGGCCAAAAGCGAACGTCGATTAGTCCGCTTGCTAGCTCGGGTGCTCTGGTGATTGACCGGCGTGTCTGCCATAATGAGCGCTTACCTACTTAAAAAGCCTGAGCTGCCGACAGACAGCGTGGCGTGAGAGTTTCATGCGAATCTTTGTTGCCTTAGTCTTCATTGGCATTATTGCCAGCCTTGGTTCAGCCCTTTTCTATCTGATGAAAGACAAGGGAGGCTCAAATCGCACAGTCAATGCACTGACCGTTCGTATCGGCTTGTCGGTTGCCTTGTTCCTTTTGCTATTGCTGGCCCATCACTTGGGCTGGATCAGGAGCACGGGCTTCACACCGTGAACTGTGCTTTAAACGACGCCTTGATCCGATACAGAAACTAAAGCGCGCACCGGAACAAAAATCTAAACGGAATTAAACACTACCAGTCATGCTAGACCAGAAAAAAAGGGCCGTGAATCACGGCCCTTTTCTATGTTCAGGGCAATCAGAACCAGTACACAAAAATGTACAGTCCGAGCCACACCACGTCAACGAAGTGCCAATACCAAGCAGCACCCTCAAACCCGAAGTGGTTCTCTGCCGTGAAATGACCCTTCATCATGCGACCCAGCATGACAGCGAGCATGGTTGCGCCAAGGATCACGTGGAAACCGTGAAACCCGGTCAACATGAAGAACAGTGAGCCAAATGCACCTGAATCAAAACGCAGATTCAAGCCGGTGTAGGCATAGTAGTACTCATAGGCCTGACAGCACACGAAGATAATGCCTAGCACAATGGTGGCCAAGAGCCAGAACTTAGCCTTGCCCATGTGGTTCTCACGCAGGGCGTGGTGCGAGATGGTCAGCGTCACACCTGAAGCCAGCAACAAGGCGGTGTTGATGGTCGGCAACCAGAAAGGTCCCATGGCTTGAAACTGCTCAACGATGCCAGCAGGCCCGAGGTTTGGCCAGACTGCATTGAAGTCAGGCCATAGCATGAGCTGGTGATCAAGGTCACCAAGCCAAGGCGTCGTAACCGCACGGGTGTACCAGAGCGCACCAAAAAAGGCAGCAAAGAACATGACCTCAGAGAAGATGAACCAGCTCATGCTCCAGCGATACGATACGTCGATGCGCTTGCTGTTCAGTCCGATCTGCTCTTCGTGAATAGCGTCACCGAACCACTGCCACAGAACAATGATCAGGGCAAGCACGCCAACGAGCACAGCCCATTTACCGATCGCAATCTGGTTTACCCAGGCTGAGGCACCAAGCATTGTGATCAGCAGCGCGACACTGGCCCTGACCGGATGGGCTGAATCTGGAGGGACGTAATAGTATGGCGCTTCCTTGGTGGCACTGGAGTGGCTTGCACTCATTGTTTATCTCCTGAGTCCTGCTCTTGCTATAAATTAACCCGATCGGCTACCCAACTACCCGGCAGCGCTACTAACGACCCACTGCACCACTAGCACAAGCGAGCCGACAAACAAAACGCCAAACAAAATTCCGGTCAGAATCACGTACACCGGGTTCAACTTGGCAATGTCTTCTTTCAGGCCAGCGCCCTTACGAACACCAAACATGGCCCATAAAACTGCTTTCAACGTTTGCAAGAAGTTCAGCTTGCGCTGACTGCTTTCGAGCAAATCGCTCTTTTCCTGCTCTGTTGTCATCCCAACTGACCACCGATCAATTGTCTGACAATGACCCAAACAAACACCGCAATCACGAAAGCGAGAATGATGAATCCGGTTCTTTTGTTCTTACGGCGTTGTTCAGGTGTCATTTAATCCAACTACAAAATTCCAACTAGACTGCTTTGATCTTACTTAACCACAGGCGGGGTCTCAAAGGTGTGGAAAGGTGCCGGTGACGGAACCGTCCACTCCAGACCTTCAGCGGCTTCCCATGGCTTGGCGGCAGCTTGCTCACCCTTGCCAGCGTAGGCCTTGAGCACCAGGTACATGAAGATCAACTGGGAAAAACCAAACCAGAAGGCACCGATCGTAGCGATCATGTGGAAATCAGTGAACTGGGTTGCATAGTCGGCATAGCGACGTGGCATACCGGCCAAGCCCAGGAAGTGCATTGGGAAGAATGTCACGTTAAACGAGATCATGCTCATCCAGAAGTGCCACTTGCCCAGACGCTCGTCATACATGCGACCGGTCCACTTTGGCAGCCAGTAGTAGGCGCCAGCGAACAGGGCAAAGAGCGAGCCGGCAACCAGTACATAGTGGAAGTGGGCAACCACGTAGTAGGTATCGTGAACCTGAATGTCGATTGGTGCCACAGACAGAATCAGGCCGGTAAAGCCACCGATCGTGAACACGAAAATAAAGCCGATCGCAAACAGCATCGGGGTTTCAAACGTCATGGAACCCTTCCACATCGTAGCAACCCAGTTAAATACCTTCACGCCGGTCGGGATCGAGATCAGCATGGTGGCGTACATAAAGTACAGCTGAGCAGTCACGGGCATACCCGTCGTGAACATGTGGTGCGCCCAAACGATAAACGACAGGATTGCAATTGACGCTGTGGCATACACCATGGAGGCATAACCGAACAGCGGCTTGCGGGCAAAGGCCGGAACGATGGCAGAAATGATGCCAAAGGCCGGCAGAATCATGATGTAGACCTCAGGGTGCCCGAAGAACCAGAAGATGTGCTGGTAGAGCACTGGGTCGCCACCCAAAGCAGCGTTAAAGAAGCCAGTACCAAAATGACGGTCTGTCAGGATCATGGTGATGGCAGCTGCCAAAACAGGCATTACCGCGATCAACAGGTACGCGGTGATGAGCCAGGTCCAGCAAAACAGCGGCATCTTCATGAGCGTCATGCCGGGGGCGCGCATGTTCAAAATCGTCACAACGATGTTGATAGCCCCCATGATCGATGAGGCACCCATGATGTGGATCGCGAAGATCGCCAAATCCATGCCCGGGCCCATTTGTAGCGATAGCGGAGCATACAGCGTCCAGCCAGCTGCAGTTGCACCGCCGGGCACAAAGAATGATGCAGTCAGAAGCACTGCAGCCACCGGCAAGAGCCAGAAACTGAAGTTATTCATCCGTGCGAAGGCCATGTCGGAGGCACCAATTTGCAACGGAATCATCCAGTTTGCAAAGCCTACAAAGGCCGGCATGATCGCTCCAAACACCATGATTAGCCCATGCATGGTGGTGAACTGGTTAAACAGCTCAGGCTGGAAAAACTGCAGCCCAGGAACAAACAGTTCCGTGCGCAGCAACAGTGCCAGCACACCCCCCTCTAAGAACATCACAAACGAGAAGATGAGATACATCGTCCCGATGTCTTTGTGGTTGGTGGCAAATAACCAACGACGCCAGCCATGAGGCGCGCCGTGGGCGTGATCATCATGGTGGCCGTGCGAGATATCTTCGCCTTTGCCTGGAATGGTATCAATGGTTACGCTACTCATGCTTCTCTCCTGACTGCCATTGGCGGTTAGAGTGCCCGATGAGGGCAATTTCTGTCTATCTTATGAACAATCTTAAAAAAACGATAGTCTTTTGGGTTTGTCACTCAAATCAGCGGGCATCACGCACTTGCGCAGGCTGCACCACGGGGTCTGTCCCCTTGCCGGCGTTGCCCCATGACTGGCGTGCATAAGTGATCACGCTGGCGAGCTCGACATCGCTTAGATTTGCATATGACTGCATCGCAGTGCCTTGCTTGCCTTTGAGCATGATTTCGATATGACCAGCCATCGGCCCCATCACGATTTGGCTGCCATCGAGCGCCGGAAACACAGGTGCGACACCCTTGCCAGTCGCCTGGTGACAAGCGACACACTGAGAAGTGTAGACGCTCTGGCCGCGGGCAACCAACTCCTCCACGGCCCATTCTTTGTTGGGATCGTCAGCCGAGGCTGTCAGCGCGGCTTGTTGTTGCTGGGCCCAGGCAACGTAGTCCTCTTGCGAGACTACCTTCACAACAATAGGCATAAATGCATGATCCTTACCGCACAGTTCAGCACACTGGCCACGGTACTCGCCGACTTGCTCCGCACGGAACCAGGTGTCCCGCAAGAAACCAGGGATCGCGTCTTGTTTGACGCCCAAATCGGGCACCATCCAGGAGTGAATCACGTCACCGGCTGTCACCACCACGCGAACTTTCTGGCCGACGGGGACAACCAGTGGATTGTCCACCTCCATCAGGTAAAACTCGCCCTTGGGCTCCAGGTTATTGATCTGAGCAGGTGGTGTTGTCAGGTTCGACAGGAAGGAGACGCCCTCGGCTGGGCCATCCATGTACTCGTAGCCCCACTTCCACTGGTACCCGGTGACTTTGACAGTCATGTCAGCGCCAGAGGTATCTTTCATGGCCACAACCGTACGGGTAGCGGGTAAGGCCATGCCGATCACGATCAGGAAAGGAATAACCGTCCAGGCAATCTCAACGCCAACGCTCTCATGGAAAGTCGCGGGCTTGGCGCCTTTGGATTTGCGGTGCGCCCAGATGGAGTAGAACATCACACCGAACACACCCACAAAGATGACCAGACAGATGATGAGCATCATCCAATGCAACCAAGCGACATCCCGGGCAATTTGGGTCACGCCCGTGGTCAGGTTAAGCTGATTGACCGCAGGCCCGCCAGGCATGTCAACTTGAGCGGCGGCAACGCCAGACATTGTTAACGCACAGGCAGCAACCAACCCTTTGAACTTCATCATGTTCACCTCGAGACAAAGCACATCGCAGCAAGCTGATATAGGCTCAGCTTTTGTCGGGCAGCTCTTACAACAAAGAGTGCCCCGATGCCAGTTATAAGTTAATGTGAATTTGTAATTAATCAATCAATCGGTGGATTATAGCCAAGGTCTAGGGCTGTAAACCATAGACAGTTACAATTCGCGCCAGTTTTGCGGGATTCCCCTACGAAAACCTTGATTTTTTTGGTGAAGTTTTGAGCAACAGCGGCCTGAAAGCACTACTCGCACGTCTAGATGATTTGGCCGCTCAAGCGCCGGCTGATGGCACTTTGCCGCTTCTAATCGGTGACAAGGTCTGCGGGCAGGTCAGCGCGAGGGCAAGCCAAGTGTTACTTGACGGCGGTTTTGTGCGGGCTCACCAAAATCAGTTGCTGATTGAAGATACTCGGGATTTGGATACCCAAATGGCGCAAATGGCGCTAGCGTTGCGCTCGGCAGGGTGTATTCCCAAGTGGCGCGGGGAGTTGCTTGATGTGTGGTGTGACAACAACGCGATCGCAGCCATCGAGCGTGGAGCAGTGCGTCCATTGGGGCTGTTAACACGGGCAGTGCATCTAAACGCATGGTCGAGAACGGGAAAGCTTTGGGTTGCGCGTCGGGCACTGGACAAAGCGACCGACCCTGGTATGTGGGATACCCTGGTGGGCGGTCTGGTTGGCCGGGGTGAAAGCGATGATCTGGCGCTTGAGCGCGAGTCAGCGGAAGAAGCGGGGCTAAGCGAGGCACAGATACAGGGGCGAGAGCCGATCCAGAGCATTTACCGCATGCGGCGCCGAGTCCCTGAAGGCTTTCAGTATGAAGAGGTGCTCACTAGCGACTGCGTGCTCGCCGATGACGTGAAGCCAAAAAATCAGGATGGCGAAGTGATGGAAATTGCCTGTTTGCCGACTGCGGACATTGAGGCAATGTTGCTTGCAGGTGAATTCACGGTTGAGGCCAGTATTGTTATTGCCCAGAGTCTGCTTGCGCGCCAGTCAAGTTAAGCAGTTCTGCGCGACCGACCTCGATTGCACGCAAACGCTGTTTGGCAACTGCTTCAATGGCTTCACGCAAGCCGTCATCATTGGCTAGCATGGATTTGAAATCCTTGGCGGTGAGCTCCAGAAGTTTGGTGTAACCGAGTGATCGCACCTCAAATTCCGTCGCGTCCTGATTAAGTAAGTACAACTCCCCAAAAAACTCTCCCGAACCAAGTTCGATGTGGGTTGCATCTGGCAACAGCACAGACACTGCGCCTGAGGCCACGAAATAAAGTGACGGGTTTGGTTTGTTGGGCCCTTGAATCAGCTGGTTAGGCAAAGTCAGCCTGGTTTTTAGTTTGCGCGTGAGCTTGCGTAGCGTCTGCTCGGGCAAGTCCGCAAGCAAAGGAACACGGTGCGCCAACTCCTCGGGCGCAAGCTCTACATCAATGGGCGGCACCTGATCGAGAAATGACCAACGGTCTTCTAGTTGCTCGAGCAGATCATCGTAAACCTCGGGGTTGATAATCGACTCCTCCAGCATTTTTCGATACCGGGAGCGTTCAAGTGTGCGCGCCAGACGGCCAAGGTAGCTTTGTTCGAGCCACTCTGCAAAGTTGGGATATTGCAAACGCAATGCTTGCATATTCTCTTCGACGCGGCTTAAACGATCGCGTAAAGCCGCCTGAATGGTATCGGCAGCACTGTCGCCAAGCATCGGCCTAATCTGACTGTTCGCGAAGGCAATAAGCCGCCTAGTCACCCAGCGCCAACCAACAAGCTCCACGAATCGTTGGCCAAGCTCTTTGCCCAATAGACCCTGTAGACCGAAGGCTTGGTGCAGGCGCAATACCAGCTTGAATGTTTTTGGGTATTGTAGTGAGCGCTCGATGGACTTTTCGAACCCTGCCATGCCGCGCGCCTTGACATCGTCTTCCATGCGTTCTGACACCGACAGCAAACGTTCTGCGGTGCGTCGATCAAAGCCCTGTTCACCCAAGCCAACCAGTATCAATTCGCTCTGCCGATTCGCGACCATCGACAGCCCAAGCCGAACGCGTTCTTGTTCATCAAACTGCCCTATTTGCGTGTCGGTGACACTGGTGATGCTGGCGTCAAACACGTCATCTATCTTGGCGCGCGCCTGGCGGCTGATTTGTTCATCAACAGCAATTCGCTTGGTCTCAGCCTGAAGGTCATTGACGGTGATCACCACTGCCTGATTGCGCAAAGCACGCTCCAGTGGTGTGAGTTTGTTTAATTCAAGAAAGTTGATAAGAGGTCGTAGCGTTAAACCATTAATCACGAGCGTTGACAACACGAATCCAGTTGCGCCAATCGCCACGAAATTGCTGATGTCATCGGAAAGAAGGTCATGCTCGGTCACTGACAAAGCCAGTGCAAGAGATAACGCTCCCCTTAAGCCACCCCAGCAGATCACGGCTTTGTAGCGGTTGTCTACCCGCGTACCCACCATGGCAGTCAGGCCTGGCAGCAATCCGTAAACAGTCACCGCACGTGCGGCCAGCGCGGCCAGCATCGTAACGAGTACGACCAACAGATCGTGCCAGGTGGCATTTGCCAGCAAGCGAGGAATCATCATGGCGGCGAACAAGAAAATCAGTGAGCTTGCCCAAAATCCAAATTGACGCCAAGACTGTGCCAGTGCATACGCAGTGGTGGGGGTCATGCGGGTACGTCCAACGGACGACACGACCAAGCCGGCAACGACGGTCGACACCACGCCAGACCAACCAAAATAATGTTCCGGAATGATGTAGGCGATATAAGCAGTGGCCACCGTTAACGAGATTTCCGCAGTTGGCCAACCACGCAGCAGGGGCAGTGCTGCACAAGCTAGACGCCCAATCAGGTAGCCACTAATCGCGCCGCCAATCATCAACTCCATGAAACTGACCAAAACAGAGCCCGTTCCCCAAGGGGCTGCAACCGAGTGCGATGCAACACCGAGCATCACGGAGTAAAGCGCAATGGCAGCGGCATCGTTTAGCAGGCTCTCGCCTTCGACAATGGTCGTTAGTCGTTTCGGCGCCCCCACTTCCTTGAAAATACTCACCACGGCAGCAGGATCGGTGGTTGCGATGATGGCGCCAAGCAGTAAACACGCGGCTAGGCTATAGCTCGAGACAAACGAAACACCCCACCCCACAAACGCCGTACATATGAAGACTGCCACCACGGCCAGCAGCAAAATGGGTGCAATGTCGTTGAACAAGCCGCGCACATTGGTGTTAAGTGCGGTTTCAAACAACAGAACTGGCAGAAACACCACCAAGATTGTCTCGGAAGGTATTTCGAATGCCTGCAGTGTTACTAGCGAATCAGCCAACCAGGCCGGTGCCCAGTCGTGTACGTGAATCAGGTAGCCCAGCAGCGCACCAACGACGGACAGCAACAGCGTTGCTGGAATCCGCAAAGCGCTTGCCAATGGTGAAAGAAAGCAGACGAGAACAAGAAGTCCCGCCAGCCCGAAGATGAGCATGTTGATCGCCATGCGCACTATGGTAGCGGGTTATTGAGAATTCGGTGTTGGTCCGAGCAATATCGAACCGATATTTTTAAGATCGCCCCGTCTAGAGTCAGGCAGCTTGCAAAGCACCGCGCATCTTCTTCAGTGCGGCGGCTTCGATCTGGCGAATGCGCTCGGCCGATACGCCAAACTCTTCGGCAAGTTCGTGCAAGGTTGGTCCGCCATCGTCGCCTAGCCAGCGTGCCGTGACGATTCGGCGTGAGCGCTCATCGAGCATCTCGAGCGCTTGCGACAGTCCCGTGGTTTGCAGGCGGTCATGGTCTTGCCGTGCCAATACCTCGGTTGGATCGTATTCGCCGTCGTCTGACAGATAGTCTATCGGGCTGAATTGATCATCGTCACCGGCTGGTGCTTGCAAAGAAAACTCGCGCCCGGTCATGCGCACTTCCATCTCGCGCACGTCTTCGGGTTTGACGCTTAGCTCGGTGGCAATATCATCAACCATCTGCGAATCCAGCGTCGTACCATCAGGGCGCATGCGGCGAAGATTGAAGAACAATTTGCGCTGAGCCTTGGTGGTAGCCACCTTGACCAAGCGCCAATTACGGATAATGAATTCGTGGATTTCGGCTTTGATCCAGTGCACGGCAAAGGACACCAGACGCACGCCGCGGTCCGGGTCAAACCGTTTGACTGCTTTCATCAGTCCAATGTTGCCTTCCTGGATCAAATCAGCATGTGCCAGGCCGTAGCCCAAGTACTGACGAGCGATTGAGACAACGAGTCGCAAGTGCGACAAAATCAAATGCCGCGCCGCATCGAGATCGTTCTTGTCGCGCAAGTCAAGCGCGTACGCCTGCTCCTGCTCGGCGCTAAGCACGGGCATGTGGTTGACTGCACTGATGTAAGCCTCAATCGATCCTAACGCGCCTGGGTTGGCGATCGCCATGGATAGAGCCTGAGGTGATACGGTCAATTCTCTAGTCATCGTGCCTTGCATGGATTGGTATGCTCCTGTCTCTTAATGCTAAGCAATATTACGGACGCTTGTTTTATGTTAGCACTCTCTCTGGAAGAGTGCTAATAAGACTTGATTTTGTCGCGAAAGTTCCGAAAATGGCGACAACGTATAGATTCAAAGGCAGGCATATATGCGATTGCCCAGGCTATTTGTGCCCGGTCAGGCTCAACTCGTGCAAGTCAGGTTCGTATCTGCGCTGGCACAGCATTGGCTCGATGATCAGTCAAAACAGCTGCTAGATGCCGTTGCAGCCTGGCTTGGCGAGTACACGAAAGCCCACCAGCTCGCGCTGCATGCTTGGTCGTTGTCGCCCACACAATTGTTATTACTGGTAACACCTCCCGACAAAAGCGCGCTCGCCGGTGTGATTCAGGCGATTGGGCGGCGTCTGGCGCCTGAGCTCAAGACTGGCAGCGTGTTCGAGGGCAGATATAAAAGTGCCCCGGTAGAGCCCCAATGGGTGCTACCCGCACAAATTTGGGTTGAGTCTGCGCCGGTCGAACAAGGCTATGCTGCCCAAGCACAGGCCTGGCCCTGGTCATCGGCAGCCGGTCATGCCGGTATTGTTGAATCAGACAGACCGTGGCTGGTCACGGTGTCAGACCATGAGCAGTATTGGCGGTGTGGCAACACGCCCTTTGACCGCCAGGCGAACTACCGGGTCAAACTGGCAGAAGGTATCTCCCTAGCTGATCGCCAGCGGATTGATCATGCTGTTGGCGGGCAGTGGGCGTTGGGATCTGAGCAATATCTGGAGCAGATTGCCAAAGTGGCTAACCGCCGGGTCGCCCCGGGCAGACGGGGGCGCCCAAGGAAATTTGACCCCGAAGATCAAAAAGTCGATTGATATCAAAAGCTAAATGATCTGTCCCTAATTTTAGACATCCCCAACGATTATGAAAATAAATGGGGACGCACCCTATTTATTTCGCTTGCATCCCACAAAATATGGGGTTATCGTCTTCTGCCGCGCTGCACCATGCGCGGTTGAACGGGAGCCAATCGCATGTCTACATTTCCTTTGACTTTTCATCCGCGTCCCCAGACTGGCCATTCGCCACAGGGACTTTATTCGCCAGCAAACGAACATGATGCCTGTGGTGTCGGTTTTGTGGCGCACATCAAAGGTCAGGCGTCCCACTCGATTATTTCGCAGGGCCTGAAAATCCTCGAGAACCTCGACCACCGCGGTGCTGTTGGTGCCGACAAGTTAATGGGGGATGGCGCCGGTATTCTGATTCAGATTCCTGATGCGCTGTATCGCGAGGAAATGGCGGCTCAAGGCGTCACCTTGCCGGCCCCAGGTGAGTACGGCGTGGCGATGGTCTTTTTGCCGAAAGAAATCGCATCGCGTTTAGCTTGTGAGCAAGCGCTCGAGCGCGAAGTCGTGGCCGAAGGCCAAGTCGTGCTCGGATGGCGTGACGTTCCTATCGACACCGACATGCCAATGTCACCCACCGTCAAAGAGTGCGAGCCCGTCATTCGCCAATTGTTTATCGGTCGCGGCGAGAACGTGATGGTGCCCGACGCTTTGGAGCGCAAGCTCTATGTAATTCGTAAAAAAGCCAGCCATGCCATCCACGCCATGAAACTGGCGCACGGTACTGAATATTTCGTGCCCTCTGTTTCTGTTCGCACAGTGGTCTACAAGGGCCTGCTGCTCGCAAATCAGGTTGGCCAGTATTACCGAGATCTAGCCGATCCGCGCACGGTCTCAGCGCTGGCATTGGTTCACCAGCGTTTCTCTACCAATACGTTCCCCGCATGGCCGCTGGCTCACCCCTATCGCATGATTGCGCATAACGGCGAAATCAACACGGTCAAGGGCAATTACAACTGGCTGCGCGCACGTGAAGGCACGATGGAATCTGCCGTGCTCGGTCAAGACCTGAGTAAGCTCTATCCGATCGTCTACGCCGGGCAATCCGACACAGCGACGTTTGATAACTGCCTTGAGTTGCTGGTGATGTCAGGCTACTCGCTTGCGCACGCCATGATGATGATGATTCCGGAAGCCTGGGAACAGCATGCACATATGGACCCTTCTAGGCGCGCGTTTTATGAATATCACGCTGCCATGATGGAGCCATGGGATGGTCCGGCTGCGGTGGCCTTCACCGATGGCAAGCAAATCGGTGCCACCCTTGACCGTAATGGGTTGCGCCCAGCGCGTTACCTGGTCACCGAAGACGACTTGGTGATCATGGCTTCCGAGGCGGGTGTGTTACCGATTGCTGAAAGCCGCATCGTTAAAAAGTGGCGCCTGCAGCCAGGCAAGATGTTCCTGATCGATCTTGAGCAGGGTCGCATTATTGATGATGAAGAAATCAAGTCACAGTTGGCCAACAGCCGCCCCTATCGTCATTGGATCGAGCGTTTGCGCATCAAGCTCGAGTCATTGCCCAAACCTGAAGCAACGGCCAAGGCCCGTCACCAGTCCAATGTCGATCGCCTTGATCGTGAACAGGCGTTTGGCTGGACGCAGGAGGATCTGAAATTCATTCTTGAGCCGATGGCGCAAAGCGGTGAAGAGGCCACAGGTTCGATGGGCAACGATGCACCTTTGGCAGTTCTGTCGGATCGACCAAAGCCGTTCTATAACTATTTCCGCCAAATGTTCGCGCAGGTGACCAATCCACCGATTGACCCAATTCGCGAACAACTGGTGATGTCTCTTGTTTCCTTTATCGGGCCCAAGCCTAATCTGCTCGATATCAACAACGTCAATCCGCCGCTGCGCCTTGAAATCGCTCAGCCAGTCCTCGATGAAGACGCGATGACGCAGATTCGTGACGTCGAAGTCTACACAGGTAACAAGTTCCGTAGTTACGAGCTTGATATCACTTACCCCAGCGCATGGGGTGCAGAGGGTATTGAGGCCAGACTCGCAGCGCTGTGTGCTTCTGCCGCGGATGCCGTTGAAAGTGGTTTTAATGTGCTGATCATTTCAGATCGCTTGGTTGACAAAGACCGGGTCGCTATCCCTGCGCTGTTGGCCACCTCCGCGATCCACCAGCATTTGATCAGTCGCGGCTTACGCACTCGCACAGGCCTGGTGGTTGAAACCGGTTCGGCTCGCGAGGTGCATCACTTCGCCCTGCTTGGCGGGTTCGGTGCCGAGGCCATCCATCCTTACCTTGCGCTTGAGGCGATCCGTTCCATGTCGGACGACAGTGACAAGGCAGTGGCTAATTTCATCAAAGCGATTGGCAAGGGTTTGAACAAAGTGATGTCCAAGATGGGCATTTCGACGTTCATGTCGTATTGTGGCGCCCAGATCTTTGAAGCGGTCGGTTTGCATGACTCATTGATCAAGAAGTATTTCCCCGGTACATCAAGCTCGATCGGTGGTGTGAATGTGTTTGAGGTGGCGCAAGAGGCATTGCGTGCACATCATGCTGCGTTTAGCAAAGACCCAGTGCTTGCCAATGCACTGGACGCCGGCGGTGATTATGCTTATCGGGTGCGTGGTGAGCAGCATATGTGGACGCCAGACTCAATAGCCAAACTGCAGCACTCCACACGATCGAACAGCTACAGCACCTACAAGGAATACGCGCAGCTCATCAACGATCAGAGCAAGCGTCACATGACCTTGCGCGGTTTGTTCGAGTTCCGGTTCGACCCGGCGCAAGCAATCCCACTTGATGAGGTGGAACCGGCCAAAGAGATCGTCAAGCGCTTTGCGACTGGTGCAATGTCTTTGGGTTCCATTTCGACGGAGGCTCACTCGGTTTTGGCTGTTGCGATGAACCGCATTGGTGGCAAGTCCAATACGGGTGAGGGTGGCGAGGATGAATTGCGCTACCGCAGTGAGTTGCAAACCGGCAAAAGCGATATCAAGGATGGCGACACACTGGCTTCGGTGCTCGGTGCTGAGCGCATCGAAGCAGATGTGGCTTTGAAAGCGGGAGACTCGTTGCGCTCACGTATCAAGCAAGTCGCCTCGGGGCGCTTTGGCGTGAATCCCGAGTATCTGGCGAGTGCCGATCAGATTCAGATCAAGATGGCTCAAGGTGCCAAGCCTGGCGAAGGTGGCCAGCTGCCTGGTCATAAAGTGTCTGAGTACATCGCCAAGCTCCGTTGTTCGGTACCAGGTGTTGGTTTGATTTCGCCACCACCGCACCACGACATTTACTCAATTGAAGACTTGGCGCAATTGATTCATGACCTTAAAAACGCCAATCCGCGCGCTTCGATCTCGGTGAAATTAGTCTCGGAAGTAGGCGTTGGCACCGTGGCAGCTGGCGTGGCCAAGGCCAAGTCTGATCATGTGGTGATTGCAGGCCATGACGGCGGCACGGGTGCTTCGCCGATCTCATCGATCAAACATGCGGGTACCCCTTGGGAGCTTGGCTTGGCTGAGACCCAACAGACCTTGGTGATCAATCGTTTGCGTAGTCGCATTCGAGTTCAGGCTGACGGTCAAATGAAGACCGGTCGTGATGTGGTGATCGGCGCCTTGCTAGGTGCTGATGAGTTTGGGTTTGCGACTGCACCACTGGTGGTCGAAGGCTGTATCATGATGCGCAAGTGTCATTTGAATACGTGTCCTGTCGGCGTGGCGACCCAAGATCCGGTGTTGCGCAAGAAATTCCAGGGCAAACCAGAGCATGTGGTTAATTATTTCTTCTTTGTCGCTGAAGAAGTACGTGAAATCATGGCTCAATTGGGCATACGCAAGTTTGATGAGCTCATTGGTCGCACCGATTTGCTGGACACAAGGGCTGGCATTGACCACTGGAAAGCCCACGGGCTGGATTTCACCAAGGTGTTCTATCAGCCAGTCACTGATGAGCCACGTTATCAAGTGCTCGAGCAAGACCATGGTCTTGACGGTGCCCTAGACCATCAGTTGATCGAGCGCAGTAAGCCTGCGATTGAGAAAGGCGAGAAAGTTTCCTTCATCGTTCCGGTGCGTAATCGCAACCGCAGCGTGGGTGCCATGTTGTCCGGTGAGATTGCGCGCCGCCATGGTGAAGATGGTCTGGCTGATGATTCAATTCACATTCAGTTCAATGGCAGTGCCGGGCAGAGTTTTGGTGCATTCCTTGCTCACGGTGTGACATTTGATTTGGTTGGTGAGGGCAACGACTACGTTGGCAAGGGCTTGGCGGGTGGTCGAATCATTGTCCGAAGCCCCAACGATTTCCGTGGCTTCGGTCCTGAGCACATCATCGTGGGTAACACGGTGTTGTACGGCGCAACCGCCGGGCAAGCCTACCTGAGTGGCGTTGCTGGCGAGCGGTTTGCGGTTCGTAACTCAGGTGCGGCTGCTGTGATTGAAGGCACGGGCGATCACGGCTGTGAGTACATGACTGGTGGAACGGTGGTAGTGCTTGGGTCAACGGGCCGTAATTTTGCTGCCGGTATGTCTGGTGGTGTGGCCTATGTCTATGACCCTGAGCGTCGCTTTAAGGATTGTTGCAACATGGCCATGGTTGACCTAGAGCCGGTGATGTCTGCGGCTGAGCAAAAGGACAAGGTCGGGATGGATACTTGGCACAGCATGGTGCGTGGTGCTGAGCGTGAGACCGATGAGGTCATTTTGAAGCGTTTGGTTGAAGATCACTTCCGATATACGGGTAGCTTCCGCGCACGCGACATCCTGAGTAACTGGACGGCGTCTAGAGGGCTATTCGTAAAAGTAATGCCCAAGGAATATCGTCGCGCCTTGGCTGAACTCTGGCAAAACGCCAACCCGGCTTCCAAAGCCGCTTGATTGGGGACATGACATGGGAAAGGTAACTGGATTTCTTGAACTCAAGCGCTTGAAAGAAGCAAGCCAGGCGCCAGAGGTTCGCATCAAACACTGGAGTGAGTTTGTTGATCGCTTAAGCGATGATGAGGCGAGCAAGCAGGGTGCGCGTTGCATGGATTGCGGCATACCATTCTGTAACAACGGCTGCCCGGTCAACAACATCATTCCTGATTGGAATGACTTGGTCTATCGCCAGCAGTGGCGCGAGGCGCTTGATGTGCTGCACTCGACCAATAATTTCCCCGAGTTCACTGGGCGGATTTGTCCGGCGCCGTGTGAGGCGGCCTGTACGCTAAACATCAATAATGATCCTGTGGGCATCAAGTCCATTGAGCATGCCATTATCGATAAGGGCTGGGAAGAGGGTTGGGTCGTGCCACAACCGCCAGCGCAACGCACCGGCAAGAAAGTAGCGGTGGTGGGCTCAGGGCCAGCTGGCTTGGCTGCAGCTCAGCAGCTTGCGCGCGCAGGGCACGAGGTGACCGTATTTGAAAAGCAAGACCGCATTGGTGGTTTGCTGCGCTATGGCATTCCAGACTTCAAAATGGAAAAGCATTTGATTGACCAGCGAGTGGTGCAAATGCAGGCCGAAGGGGTTACCTTTTGCCCGTCTACCTACATTGGGTCGCCAGATGATCCATCGGCCAATGGCCTTAACGTCAAGACGCCGGCAGACCTAGATGCTGAGTTTGACGCCATCGTGCTATCTGGGGGTTGCGAGGTACCGCGTGATTTGCCCGTACCGGGACGCGAGCTCGAGGGTGTGATGTATGCCATGGATTTCTTGCGCCCACAAAACAAGGTTGTGGCTGGTGACAAGATTTCTGGGCAAGTGCTGGCCAAAGACAAGCATGTGGTCGTTATTGGAGGGGGCGATACAGGATCCGATTGTGTGGGTACAAGCAATCGTCATGGCGCGGCATCTGTGACGCAGATCGAACTCATGCCCAAGCCCCCTGAGCACGAGAACAAAGAAATGACCTGGCCGTATTGGCCGGCGAAATTGCGCACGTCTTCGTCGCACGAGGAAGGTGCTGATCGTGACTGGGCAATTACGACTAAGCATATTGAAGGTAGCAAAGGTAAGGTAACCAAGATCAAGGCTGCCCGTGTTCAGTGGGAGCGCGATGAGACCACCGGTCAGTTCAAGATGAAAGAAGTGCCCGGATCCGAGTTTGATATCAAGGCTGATTTGGTGCTCTTGGCGATGGGCTTTGTTTCGCCGGTGGCTGACGTACTCAAATCCTTCGGTGTGGATGTCGATGGTCGTGGCAACGCCCGGGCCAACACTGAGGACTATCGCACCAGCGTTGACAAGGTATTTGCTGCGGGTGATATGCGTCGTGGACAGTCCTTGGTTGTTTGGGCGATCAGAGAGGGTCGTCAATGTGCCCGTGCCGTGGATGAGTTCTTGATGGGTGTCACGGAGCTGCCTCGCTAATCGGCTTGCAGGCGGGCGATACAATCTACTCATGACATCGCCCGCCGATTCTTCTTCTACCCGCTTTACGTCCGAAACCAAGACCGTGCTTGATTTTGAGCGGGTGACCTTGGCCTATGGCGATTTCACTGTGTTGGCAGACCTATCGATGTCGGTGCGTGCCAGTGAAGTCGTTGCTGTCATGGGTGGCTCGGGATCTGGCAAAACGACGTTAATGCGGGCGGCGACCGGGCAGCTTGGTGTGAAGTCCGGTGAACTCAAGGTCTTTGGGCACCCGCTGTCTGGCATCGGTCGTGTGGAGTTAGAGCGTTTGCGGCAGCGCATGGGCGTTTTGTTTCAGCATGGCGCCCTATTTACTGACCTCGATGTGTTTGAAAACGTTGCCTTCCCGCTAAGGGAGCATACGCGTTTGAATGAGGCTGAGATCGCCGATAAGGTGCTACACAACCTCGAAGCGGTGGGCTTGCGCGCAGCGGCACACTTGAAGCTGTCGGAAGTCTCCGGTGGAATGGCCAGGCGTGTGGCATTGGCCAGGGCCATTGTGCGTGAGCCTGAGCTGGTTTTTTACGACGAGCCATTTGCTGGGCTTGACCCGATCTCCATGGGTGTCGCGGCTCGCTTGATACGAAGCCTTTCGGATAAGCTCGGCTGCGCCTCTGTGGTGATTACCCACGATGTGCCGGAGTCGTTTGAAATTGCTGATACCGTTTACATCGTTGGACAAGGGAAACTGAAAGCCAGCGGTTCGCCTGAAAGCCTGAATGAATCCACAGACCCTTACGTGCGGCAGTTTCTTGATGGTGCGCCAGATGGTCCGGTCGCTTTCGATTATCCATTGACCGATGCATTTGAGAAGTGGTGTCAAACCAAGGGAGTCAAGCCATGAACATGGTGGATAAGCTTGGCTTGACCGGCGCCTTTGTACGCCGACAGTTAGTTGTATTGGGACAGTTGGCGCGGTTTTTTGTGCAGCTGGTGATGCGCACCGGCGTGATTGTTAAGCGTCCTGGGCTGGTCATCCAGCAAATTCATTTCATCGGCAACTATTCGTTGTTGATTATTGCAGTCTCGGGCCTATTCGTTGGATTTGTTCTCGGGCTACAAGGCTATTACACACTCAACCGCTATGGTTCGGAGGAGGCCTTGGGACTGCTTGTGGCCTTGTCGCTGGTGCGAGAGCTCGGCCCGGTCATCACGGCCTTGTTGTTTGCTGGTCGAGCCGGCACGTCGCTGACAGCCGAAATTGGTTTAATGAAGGCAGGCGAACAAATAGCAGCCATGGACGTGATGGCCGTTGATCCAATCAGGCGCGTGTTGGCGCCGCGGTTTCTCGGCGGGGTGATCGCCATGCCGGTCTTGGCCGCAGTATTCTCCATGGTTGGGATCATCGGTGGCTGGATTGTCGGTGTCTTGCTAATAGGGATTGATTCAGGTGCTTTCTGGTCGCAGATGCAAGATGGCGTGGATGTGTTTGACGATGTCTTGAACGGGGCTATCAAGAGTGTTGTCTTCGGTGTGGCGGTAACCTTGATCGCATTGTTCGAGGGCTGGCAGTGCAAGCCCACGCCGGAGGGGGTTTCACGCGCCACGACGCGAACAGTGGTAGCGGGTTCACTCGTGGTTCTTGGTCTGGACTTTGTTCTGACTGCGTTAATGTTTAGCAACTGATGTTTAGCAACTGATGCGTGTTATTGGGGGTCAGGCTCTATGAGCAACCATAAGATCGATGTTTGGGTAGGGCTCTTTGTTCTGCTTGGAATTCTGGCGTTGGTATTTCTAGCGTTACGCGCAGGCAATCTCAGTAGCTTTTCCTTTGCCCAGAGTTATGCTGTGCAGGCCAAGTTCGACAATATTGGTGGCCTGAAGGTGCGCGCCCCCGTTAAAAGTGCAGGCGTGGTCGTTGGGCGGGTGTCTGACATTCGGTTTGACAATCAAACCTATCAAGCCGAGGTGACATTTGATATCGACAAGTCTTTTGAGTTTCCGGCTGACACTTCAGCAAGCATCCTGACCTCGGGCTTGCTCGGTGAGCAATATATCGGACTTGATGCCGGGGGGGATGATCAGATGTTGGCTGCTGGCGACTCGATTACACTGACACAAAGTGCGGTGGTGCTAGAGCGGCTGATCAGTCAATTCCTCTACGGTACGGCAGAAAAGGAAGGGGCAGCAGAGTAAATCTGTTGCGAGGCAGAATTTATGGCGATGACGCAAATTAAACGGTTGATGTTGGCTGCTTCGGTGCTGGTGTTGGCTGGCTGTGCCAGCACAAAAGGCCCGGAAAACCCAGCCGATCCCTGGGAAGGCATGAACCGCGGCACGTTTGCGTTTAACGAGGCTGTCGATGACGCTGTGCTTACGCCGATTGCTGAGCTGTACGCTTTCATCACACCGCGCCCGGTTCGCACCTGTATTCGCAACATGTACCTAAACCTCGGTGAGATCTGGTCTGCGATTAACAGCGCACTACAGCAACGCCACTTTGACGCCATCAACACCACCGGGCGGTTCATGTTGAACACCACCATGGGTCTTGGGGGGTGTATCGACGTAGCTAGCATGAACGGGCAGCCGCGCATCGAGAATGACTTTGGTATTACCTTGGGTGTTTGGGGTGTTCCCCAGGGGCCGTATTTGGTGCTGCCTTTGCTTGGCGCCAGTTCAGTTCGCGATGGTGTGGGCACGGTGGTTGATTTCGGGGGCGACCAGCTCGATACGATTGGTTTGATCCCCAATGTGCGCCTGCGCAACTCATTGTGGGGGCTTGAGGTGGTGGTTCGTCGAGAAGCTTTGCTGACTGTCACAGACACCATTGATCGAACAGCGCTTGACCCATACAGCTTTATTCGTGACGCCTACCTGCAGCGCCGAGCCGCGATGGTGAGCGATGACCCTGACGCACAGGCGCTACCGGATTATCAAGATTATGCAGATGTTGAGGCTGATGAAAAAGCGCTTGGCATCACTAAGGAGAAGGATCGATGAATAGCGCGGCATTGCTGAACGACTCGGACAGATTCTTTGGTTTGTCCAAACATCTGCGACTCGTGACGGTGTTTCTGGCAAGTCTGCTGTTGTGCGTAACGGCCATGGCCAAGCCCAATCCTCAGGATGACCCACCCAAGTTTGTGCAGGACGTTGCCGATGAATTGTTGGTTGTTCTAAAAAGTGATCCTCAGGTCAGACAACAAAACGTGGCACGCATTAATGAGGTTGTCGAGCAGTACATCATGCCTTACGTCGATTTTGAGCGCACCACACGACTTGCGGCTGGAAAGTACTGGCGCCAAGCTACCCCAGAGCAACGACAGGCACTTTCTGAGGCATTTAAAAACACGCTAATTCGTACTTACAGCGGTGCTTTGACGAAAGTTGACAATGGCACCAATATGGAAGTGCTGCCCTACCGGGCCGAGGCGGATGCCAAGGATGTCGTGGTCCGCTCAAACGTTGTTCAAGGCGCCAATACCCAGCCGATTCGAGTCGATTACCGACTGCGGTTGGAGCCCGAGGGTTGGCGCATCTATGATCTGAACGTTGAAAACGTGTGGCTAATTCAAAACTATCGCAACCAGTTCGCCCAGGAAATCAATCGATCCGGCATTGATGGGTTAATTGCAGCGCTAAACCAGCGCAACTCTCAAAACTAGAATATGTCATCCGCAGCAATCGAATTTGAGCACGTCTATAAAACTTACCAGCCCGCAGTCAAACATTGGTGGCAGCGCTTTACCAATCGCTCGCATGGTGAAGGTTTCAAGGCACTTCATGATGTCAGCCTGCGTATTGAGTACGGAGAGTTTTTTGGGTTGCTTGGCCCGAACGGCGCTGGTAAAACCTCGCTGATTTCCATTCTTGCGGGTCTTTCATATGCAACCGAGGGCCGAGCTCGTGTTTGCGGACATGACGTGGTCAATGATTTCCGGGCTTCTCGGCGAGCACTTGGCGTTGTTCCACAAGAGCTCGTGTACGACCCATTCTTTACCGTGATGGAGACCTTGCGTATACAGTCCGGTTATTTCGGTCTGCATCGCAATGACGACTGGATTGAGGAAGTGCTTCATCACCTCGGTCTTTCAGACAAGATGCACGCCAACATGCGAGCGTTATCTGGTGGCATGAAGCGCAGAGTGCTAGTTGCTCAGGCACTGGTGCACCGGCCCCCGGTAATCGTGTTGGATGAACCAACAGCAGGCGTTGATGTCGATTTACGTCGTAGCTTGTGGGAGTTCATATCGCGGCTGAATCGGGAGGGTCACACGATACTGCTGACCACGCATTACCTGGAAGAGGCCGAAGCCTTGTGCGGGCGTATCGCCATGCTCAAGCGTGGTCAGATCGTTGCGTTAGATACCACCGATGCGTTGCTCGCGCGAGTCGGTGGTGCTGGACTCGAGGAGGCGTTTGTGCAGATCATGCGCCAGGAAAATCAGGCAGCAGGCACAGCCCTATGAAAGAGATCAGTTCGATGGTGGCTTCAATTCCAGGCCGATCCGGGTTCTATACCCTCCTGTACAAAGAGCTGTTGCGGTTTTGGCGGGTGGCGTTTCAGACGATCGCTGCGCCCGTGATGACCGCCTTGCTTTATTTGATTGTGTTTGTTCAAGTGCTTCAAGACCGTGTCAAAGTCTATGATGCGATTCCTTATACCGAGTTTCTGATCCCAGGCTTGATGATGATGAGCATGCTGCAAAATGCTTTTGCCAATCCATCCTCTTCGTTGATTCAAAGCCGGGTGACGGGCAATCTGGTGTTTGTGCTGCTCACACCGATTTCCACGCGCGAGTTTTTTACGGCTTATGTGTTGGCCGCGGTCGTTCGTGGCCTGGCTGTCGGGCTAACGGTTTGGCTGGTATCCATGCTGTTTATTCCCATCCCGGTGACCTCGGTTATTTGGGTGTTGGTTTTTGGGGTGTTGGGCAGTGCCATGCTGGGCATCTTGGGATTGATTGCCGGCCTTTGGTCAGAGAAGTTTGATCAAATGGCGGCGTTCCAGAACTTTTTGATCATGCCATTGACGTTTTTGTCAGGGGTTTTTTATTCGGTGCATAGCCTGCCACCGTTTTGGCAGGCTGTGTCGCATTGGAATCCGATTTTTTATACCATTGACGGCTTCCGATACGGATTTTTTGGTGTGTCGGATAGTTCGCCCTGGCTAAGCCTTGCAGTAGTCGCCGGGTTTTTTATGGTCTTGACCATCATCGCAATCAGGCTGCTCGATAGCGGCTATAAACTCAGAACTTAGTGGAGTAGGACCCATGTTGCCAACACCAGAGGACATCAAGAAATACATTAGCGCAGGCTTGGCTTGTGAGCATCTCGAAGTCACCGGCGATGGTGCACATTTTGAGGCGGTGATTGTTAGCCCAGCGTTTGAAGGCAAGCGTCTGATTGCACGTCATCAACTCGTTTATGCCGCGCTTGGTGATCGTATGCGCGATGAGATTCATGCCCTGTCCATGAAAACGCTCACACCTGATGAGTTCAAGGCACAAGCCTGATGGACCGATTGCTGATCACTGGGGGTAAGCCGCTGGTTGGCGAGGTAGAGATTTCGGGCGCTAAAAATGCTGCGTTGCCGATTCTTTGCGCCGCGCTGCTCACCGCTGATACCGTGGCACTGGCGAATGTGCCTAGGCTTAAAGACGTGGACACCATGCTGAGCCTGCTTGCCCAGCTTGGTGTCAAGGTCAAGCACGATGGGCAAGCGGGTGTGGAGCTAACCGCCAGTTCGCTCGATTCGCTTCAAGCGCCGTATGAACTGGTTAAAACCATGCGCGCATCCATCCTCGTGTTAGGGCCGCTGGTTGCGCGCTTTGGACAGGCCAGGGTTAGCTTGCCAGGCGGTTGTGCGATCGGACAGCGGCCGGTCGATCAGCACATTCGAGGTCTTCAGGCGCTTGGAGCCGAGATCACGATTGAGCACGGCTATGTCGTTGCTAAAGCCAAACGGCTAAAAGGCGCTGTGATTCGTACTGACATGGTGACCGTCACCGGTACAGAAAACTTGCTCATGGCCGCAGTACTGGCTGAGGGCACGACGGTGCTGGAGAATGCTGCACGTGAGCCTGAGGTAGTGGATTTGGCCGAGTTGCTCATAAAAATGGGTGCCGATATTTCCGGGCACGGCACTGATCGAATCGTGATTCGTGGTGTCGAGCGTTTACACGGTGCGCAGCATGAGGTGATGCCTGATCGCATCGAGGCGGGTAGTTTTCTCTGTGCGGTTGCGGCAACGGGGGGGCAAATCCGGCTTGGCGGTGTTGCACCGTCTACAATGGGCGCAACGCTCAGTAAACTTGCTCAGGCAGGGCTGCAGCTAGAAGTCAGTGATGATTCGATTCAGGCCACTATGCAAGGCAGGCCCAAGTCAGTGGACATACGCACGCACGAATACCCCGGGTTTGCGACTGACATGCAGGCGCAGTTCATGGCGCTAAATACAGTGGCGCAGGGAACATCGATTGTGGTGGAGACCATATTTGAAAATCGCTTCATGCATGTGCAGGAACTGATACGGTTGGGTGCGGACATTGAAATCGATGGTCATACGGCAGTGGTCAGGGGTGTACCGTCACTGTCAGGCGCAACGGTGATGGCCACTGACTTGAGAGCCTCAGCTAGCTTGGTGATTGCTGGCCTGAAAGCTGAGGGCCAGACTGTCATTGAGCGTATCTATCATCTCGATCGTGGTTATACCAACATGGAAATTAAATTAAGGCAGCTTGGCGCTCAAATCGAGCGGATTTCTTCGCGAGGTCAAGCGTGACTGCGGCGGTTGATCGTCCGGTGACGCTGGCATTGTCCAAGGGCCGGATCTTTGAGGAGACGCTGCCGCTGCTGACGGCCGCTGGCATTGAGGTATCCGAGGATCCAGAAAAGTCGCGCAAACTGATTATTGGCACTAACCGGCCCGATGTGCGCCTGATTATTGTGCGTGCATCAGACGTCCCGACCTATGTCGAATATGGTGCAGCAGATCTAGGCATTGCAGGCAAGGATGTCTTGATCGAACATGCAGCAACTCATCCGGGTGGCCTGTATCAGCCTATTGACTTGCAAATAGCCCGTTGCAAGCTTTGCGTGGCCGTGCCGCGCGGGTTTGATTACGAAGCGGCTGTGCGTCAGGGTGCGCGGCTACGCGTTGCCACTAAGTACGTCTGTGCAGCTAGGGAACATTTTGCGCGCAAAGGGGTCTATGTAGATCTGATCAAGCTGTATGGCTCGATGGAGCTTGCACCACTGATTGGGCTGGCTGATGCGATTGTTGATCTGGTTTCCACTGGCAATACACTGAAAGCCAACAACCTCGTGGCAGTCGAAGACATCATGCCGATTTCTTCGCGGCTCATTGTCAACCGAGCAGCGTTAAAGACACGACAGGGACAATTACAGCCCATTATGGATGCTTTTGAGCAGGCAAGCTGAAATCCCTGTTAAGCTGATAGCTGTAGACTAGTCTTTTTTTGAATTTGATTGTTTTTTTGAATATTGAGTTGCCCCATGGCCGCCGTTACCCGACTGACCGCTAGAAATCCTGAGTTTGCCAGCCAGTTGACGAAGTTACTGCATGTGGATGCGGCTGAAGACGACGCGATCGAGTCAGCAGTCGCCAAGATATTGCAAGCGATTCGTCTAGAGGGTGATCAGGCGCTGTTGAGATACACGCAACAATTTGATCGTGTTTCTGCAAAATCAGTGGCTGAACTCGAAGTACCACGTCAGGCCTGGTTGTCGGCGCTTGAGGGCTTGCCAGCGGAGCAGCGCCAGGCGCTAGAGGCGGCAGCCGATCGCATTCGTGCCTACCACGAACGACAAAAACAAGACAGTTGGACTTTCACAGAGGCCAATGGCACAGTGCTTGGTCAGCAAATCACACCGCTTGACCGGGTGGGCCTCTACGTTCCAGGTGGCAAGGCAGCGTATCCATCATCGGTGTTGATGAACGTCATTCCTGCCAAAGTGGCTGGCGTCAAAGAAGTCATTATGGTGACGCCCACGCCAGATGGTCAGCGTAACCCCTTGGTGTTGGCTGCGGCAGCGATTGGTGGTGTGGATCGCGTCTTTGCTGTAGGTGGTGCCCAAGCGGTCGGTGCTTTGGCATATGGCACTGACACCATCGCTGCCGTGGACAAGATTGTCGGCCCTGGCAACGCCTACGTGGCTAGTGCTAAGCGTCGCGTATTTGGCAAGGTTGGGATTGACATGATTGCCGGTCCCAGTGAAATCCTGGTGATCTGTGATGGCAAGACACCGGCTGACTGGATCGCGATGGATCTGTTCTCCCAAGCCGAGCACGACGAGCTCGCGCAGGCGATTTTGTTGTGCCCGGATGCCGGTTTTTTGGATCAGGTACAAGATGCCATTGACCGTTTGCTGCCAACCATGCCCCGTAGCGACATCATCGCGACAAGCCTGAAAAACCGCGGTGCATTGATTCAGGTCGATTCGCTGGATGAAGCTTGCGACATCAGCAATCGTATTGCGCCAGAGCACCTTGAGGTGTCGGTTCAGGATCCAAAGTCACTATTGCCCAAGTTAAAGCATGCGGGTGCTATTTTTATGGGTCGCCACAGCTCTGAGTCTCTGGGAGACTATTGCGCCGGTCCCAATCACGTGCTGCCCACGTCAGGTACGGCGCGGTTTTCTTCGCCACTCGGTGTTTATGACTTTCAGAAGCGCTCAAGCATTATTGACGTATCTGCGCAAGGCGCCGTTGAGCTTGGACAGATTGCCCGAGTGTTGGCCACTGGTGAAGGACTGCCAGCGCACGCACAAAGTGCTGCGTATCGGATTGTCTGAAATTACCAGATACCGGGTGCATTTAACGTGTTAGGCCCAAGAGCCGCTTACAATATGATTTTGCAGTGACTGAACAGCAGTCTTAATTAAAGTGCGATCCTAATCATGCGAACCGCCGAAATCATCCGTAATACCAAAGAGACCCAAATCAGGGTCGCGTTAAATCTCGATGGCACTGGCAAACAGTCCATTGACACGGGCGTGCCGTTTTTGGATCACATGCTCGACCAGATTGCTCGTCACGGGTTGATTGATCTTGACATCAAAGCCACTGGTGATTTGTATATCGATGATCACCACACCGTCGAGGATGTTGGCATCACCATCGGACAAGCCTTGGCCAAAGCCCTAGGCGACAAGGCGGGGATCCGCCGTTATGGTCACAGTTATGTGCCGCTTGATGAGGCCTTATCGCGAGTGGTGATTGATCTGTCTGGCCGCCCTGGGCTGATTTTTGAGGTGCCGTACACGCGTGCTCGAGTCGGTAACTTTGACGTGGACCTCTCTCGGGAGTTTTTTCAGGGGCTGGTTAACCACGCGTGGATGACATTGCACATCGACAACTTGCGCGGCATTAACGCACACCATCAATGTGAGACGGTGTTCAAAGCGTTTGGTCGTGCATTGCGTATGGCCGTTGAACCTGATCCGCGCCAGGCTGGTGCAATTCCTTCGACCAAAGGCGTGCTGTAACTCCCGTACTTGTTGCGCCAAGAGACCCGCATGAAACGCATCGCAATTGTCGAATACGGCATGGGTAACTATCACTCTGTTGAGCGCGCCTTGCGTCACGCCGCTCCCGACGCCGATATCGTCTTGACTGGCACACCGGAGCATATCCTCGCTGCTGAGCGTGTGGTGTTGCCTGGCCAGGGTGCCATGGGCGATTGCATGAGGACGCTGCGCGAAGCGGGGCTGCAAGAGGTCATACTCGAAGTGGCTCGTAACAAGCCATTGCTTGGCGTTTGTGTTGGCGAGCAGATGCTGTTTGAGCGCAGCGAGGAAGGTCTCACCGACTGTCTGGCGTTACTGCCTGGGGAGGTTAAACGCTTTAGTGGCCCGATGTTTGACGAGTCAGCCGGCCCCGCTCGACTAAAAATCCCGCACATGGGCTGGAATCCAGTCAGGCAAGTGCAGCCGCACCCGCTTTGGGATGGTATTGCCGACGGGACACCTTTTTATTTTGTGCACAGCTATCATGTGGTGGCGGCAGATTCCACCTTGGTCTACGGTCAGGCCGATTATGGCTATGCATTCACGTGCGCCGTGGCGCGAGACAATATTTTTGCGGTGCAATTTCACCCTGAGAAGAGTGCGGATGATGGTTTACGCCTTTACCGCAATTTTGTAGATTGGAACCCTTAACCATTAACGTTGAATTACTAACCAGTCATGCTACTGATACCTGCAATCGATTTGAAAGACGGTCAATGTGTGCGTTTGCGTCAAGGCGACATGGATGATGCCACGGTCTTCTCGGAAGACCCGGTGGAGGTGGCCGAGCGCTGGGCTGATCTCGGTGCGAGACGGTTGCATCTGGTGGATTTGAATGGTGCGGTCGATGGCAAGCCACGCAATGAGGGTGTGATACGCGATATCCTGGAAGCCATGGGTGATGAGGTACCGGTGCAAATCGGTGGTGGCATCCGCGATTTGGATACGATTGAGCGCTATCTCGATGCAGGTATATCCTATGTCATCATCGGCACAGCGGCGGTCAAAAATCCGGGATTTTTGCAGGATGCTTGCGGCGCTTTCCCCGGCAACATCATTGTTGGCCTCGATGCCAAAGATGGCAGGGTTGCCACTGATGGATGGAGCAAGCTGACAAAGCATAGCGTGACGGATCTCGCCAAAAAGTTCGAAGACTATGGTTGTGAAGCCATTATCTACACGGACATTGGTCGTGATGGCATGCTCTCCGGCGTCAATATTGAAGCCACGGTCAAGCTTGCTCAGCACGTGCGCATTCCGGTGATTGCTTCTGGTGGCATCACAGACATCACGGACATTGAGAAACTCTGCGCCGTCGAGGCTGATGGTGTGGAGGGGGCGATTCTGGGTCGCAGCATTTATGAGGGCACACTGGATTTTGAGCAGGCAGTCAGACGTGCCGACGAGCTGTGTCCATGACCGAGGCGATCGAGCCCGTACTCGGCTGTGACGGCCTGATGCGCCGTATCATCCCGTGTCTGGATGTCACAGCCGGTCGAGTGGTCAAAGGCGTTAACTTCGTAGATCTGATGGATGCTGGCGATCCAGTTGAAATCGCCCGTCGGTACAACGCCGAAGGCGCCGATGAACTGACCTTTCTTGACATTACTGCCACCAGTGATGATCGGGATTTGATTTTGCCGATCATCGATGCGGTGGCGTCCGAAGTGTTCATCCCGTTAACCGTGGGTGGTGGTGTCAGACAAGTCAGTGATGTGCAGCGCTTACTAAATGCAGGCGCTGACAAAGTCTCCATCAACAGCGCTGCAGTGGCCGACCCGGACCTTATCAAGCGCGCCGCTGACTATCACGGCTCGCAATGTATTGTGATTGCCATTGATGCCAGGCGCGTGCCCGGCACGCCTGATTCCGATCCCCGCTGGGAGGTTTTTACCCATGGGGGCCGCCGCGGCACCGGTATGGATGCGCTCGAGTGGGCGCAACGTATGCAGGCCGCTGGCGCTGGTGAGGTGTTGTTAACCAGCATGGATCGAGATGGCACGCGTGAGGGATTTGACTTGTTGCTAACGCGTGCGGTTTCTGATGCTGTCAGTATCCCGGTGATTGCCTCTGGTGGCGTGGGCAATCTGCAGCACTTGGCCGATGGTGTCACCATCGGTGGAGCCAATGCCGTACTGGCGGCAAGTATTTTTCATTTTGGGCAGTACACCATAGACCAAGCCAAGGCATATATGGCCGAGCGCGGCATCCCGGTGAGAATTAAGCATGACTGAGCTGCAAACGTTGCCCGACTGGATGGCAGCGGTGAAATTCGATCAGCAGGGTCTGGTGCCTGTGATTGCTCAAGATGAGCTCACCGGACGGATTTTAATGGTGGCTTGGGCGAATCGCGAGGCGTTGCTCGAGACTGCCCGATCTGGGCATGCGGTGTATTTTTCCCGATCACGTCAGCGCCTTTGGCGCAAGGGCGAGTCCTCAGGTCATACCCAGATCGTCAAGGAGATTCGCCTAGACTGCGATGGCGATGTTGTTTTGTTGATCGTCAGCCAGATTGGCGATATTGCGTGCCATACGGGGCGTCAAAGCTGCTTTTATCGGCAGTTGAAGCAAATTGATGGCACAATGCAGTGGCAGTCAGTCGACCCGGTCCTCAAGGACCCTGATGATATTTACAAGTGATGAGTTAGGCCGTGCAAGAAAACCCCGAGATGATTTTGAGTCGTTTGGCGCGTGTGCTTCAAAGCCGCCACCCAGCCCAGGGCGCAGATCCTGAGGGCTCTTACGTCGCGAAGTTGCTTCTGAAGGGTCAGGATGCGATTCTGAAGAAAGTGGGTGAAGAGTCCACTGAGCTTGTCATGGCTAGCAAAGATGGTCAGCCTCAGCGTGTGGTATCCGAGATGGCGGATCTTTGGTTCCATTGTCTGGTGCTATTGACGCATCACGGGCTTGAGCCTGGCGACGTGCTCAAGGAGCTCGAACGCCGAGAAGGCGTCTCGGGCCTGGCTGAAAAAGCCAGCCGCGCAGCTGACCAGGGTTAGATGGGTTTAAAGGGGGGTCGATAGGCGATGAGTGAGAACTGCCTTTTTTGCAGAATTATCAAAAAAGAGATACCGGCTGACGTGGTCTATGAAGATGACGAGTTTATCGTTTTCAAAGACATTAACCCGGCTGCGCCGATACATCTTTTGCTTGTGCCGAAACACCACGTAGTTTCCCTACAGGACATTATCCCCTCTGATAGCGAATGGTTAGGTAGAATGATGTCATTGGTACCGAAAATAGCCCTGGAAAATGGTTGCGCTCCGGGTCCAAGCGGAGGGTTCCGTCTAGTGGCTAATTCGGGTGCACACGGTGGCCAGGAAGTCGGTCATCTTCATTTTCATATTATGGGTGGTCCAAGGCCCTGGTCGGGTCGGGCAGCACCTAACGCCTAAGTGGAGAGTTTGAATGGGCACCTTTAGCATTTGGCACTGGTTGATTGTTTTGTTGGTGGTGGCCTTGATTTTTGGCACCAAGAAGTTGCGCAACATCGGTTCAGATTTGGGCGGTGCGGTCAAGGGTTTTAAAGAGGGCATGAAAGAGGCCAACGATAAGGCCGATGAAGATGCAACTGCTGCGCAGACCCAGCGCGTCGCCTCGGGCGAGACCATTGACGTGCAAGCCAAGGAAAAGTCTGGCTCCCAGTCTTCTTGAAATTAATTAGTGCGGCTTGGCTTGGGCTGATCAGTTCAGCCCAAGCCTTTTCGACTTCGTAAAAAATAGGCGCTTTGTGTTTGATATCAGCTTTACTGAGTTGATGCTCATTGGAGTGGTTGCGTTGGTCGTTATTGGCCCGGAGCGACTGCCCAAGGTCGCAAAAACAGTCGGCCACCTTCTTGGGCGGGCACAACGTTACGTCAGTGATGTCAAGGGTGACATCCAGCGCGAGGTCGAACTCGATGAACTGCGCAAGATGAAAGAAGAGATGGAGACGGCGGCTAGATCGATGCAGACGTCGATGCAGCAAACCGAGTCGAGCCTGCGCAAAGAATTGCAAAGCCCGGTTGACGATATCAAAAGCGAAGTTGATGAGTTCAAGAGTGATTTTGAGCCGCAGATGAGCTCGATTGACAAGCAAGTCAGCAATCAAGCACAGCTATCAGAGGCACCGCCCGCCGCCCAGACGAGCCCTGCGCCGGTTGCCGAGCCATCGGTGAAGTCTGATGCGCCGGAGGCCAAACCATGAGCCAGGCAGATACCGCACCCCAAGAAGGGTTCATGTCCCACCTCGTTGAGTTGCGTAACCGGCTGATCAAGGCGGTCATTGCGGTGATGGGTGTGTTTGTTGTGCTTTTTATGTACCCCGGCGCCTCTGTCATTTATGACTTTCTGGCCCAACCGATGCTAGCGTCCCTGCCGCAGGGTACCCGCATGATCGCAACCGGGGTGATTACGCCATTCATGGTGCCAGTCAAGGTGACATTACTGGCGGCATTTATTTTGGCGCTGCCGTATGTGCTTTATCAGGCGTGGGCCTTTGTGGCACCTGGCCTATACCGCCATGAACAAAAATTGGCGTTGCCGCTGATTGTCTCAAGCTCGTTGTTATTCCTGGCTGGTATGGCGTTTTGTTATTTCATCGTATTCAACACGGTGTTTGCTTTCATCACGTCGTTTGCGCCTCAGTCAATTACGCCAGCCCCGGACATTGAGGCGTACCTCAGTTTCGTGATCACGATGTTCATCGCGTTTGGTGTGACTTTTGAGGTACCCATTGCGGTGGTCTTGCTTGTGCGCATGGGCATCATGAGTGTCGAGAAACTGCGGGAGATCCGCGGTTACGTCATTGTCGTGGCGTTTGTGATTGCCGCCATCGTGACCCCGCCCGATGTGATCAGTCAGTTTATGTTGGCTGTCCCGCTCTGGATTCTGTACGAAGTGGGTTTACTGCTTGCCCGCAATATCAAGCCAAGAAAGCCTGATGAAGATGACGGTGATCAGGCTAGCGAGTCTTCGTCTACCTCTAAAACCGACTGAATCGGATCTTCAGGTTTGCCTTGGGCGCGACGCAGCTCGATGACTGAGCCTAGGGATTGTTCGTGAGTCAGCCGCATGCGATTGCCTAGCGCTTGAGCGAATGCTTGAGCTGCCGCCGATGGAGCGCGCTGGGGGTTAAACACGTAAACCAGGTCCCTGTACAGGGATGGCGATTCAAGTCGGTGAGTGCGAAAGTGGACGGCTGTGCGGTTGCGCAGATTTTGTATGACGCTTTCCGGTAAAAATCCCACGTATGGTCCTTGGCTAATGAGCAAGGACTTGGCCAAGAGCGAGTCGAGCTCGAAAACAGGCGCTAAGGTAATACCCAGTTTTTTGGCGTAGTCTTCAAGGACATGACGCAGACCATGATCACGTGTTGGCAAAATCAGGCGATGCTTGACGACTTCCTTGAGTTGCATTTTTGCGGGTAGCTTTTCACCGCTACGTGCTGAAGACATCAACACGATTTCTTCACGCAGCACGAGCTCCTGAGCCAGGCTGCTATGTCCTCTGGGGCGATTGACAAATGCCAGATCGATTCGGCCATGGTTGACGTCTTCGCAAAGCGGATCAGTCAGGCCCTCAGTGATCGAGAGTGTGATGTTGGGGTAGCTTTCGGTGAACTGGGTTAGAACAGACGGCAAGACGCTATGGCCAATGCTTGAGATCAGACCAATCCTGACATGACCGGAGAGGCTTTTACCGTCGTGGGTGACCTTCGCTTTGGCTGACGCAAATGCCGATACGACAGGTACAAACAGACTGTACATTTCGTCAGCAGCCGGTGTCGAATGCATGCCTCGTGGTGTTCGTGTGAAAAGCTCGCGGCCGATCTCGCTCTCCAGACGTGAGATCTGCATGCTCAGCGCGGGCTGGACGATATTTAATCGCTTGGCCGCTTTCGTGACCGACTTTTCTTCGTAGAGGCAAAGGAAATACTGGATTTGTCGCAGATCCATGATTAATCTCGACTTTGGGGGTTGATCAACAAAACTATATCAATTATTTTGATACCTAGGATTAGAAATAATTAGTAGACATACTAGTATTGAAATTTTTAGTATTCACATACAACAATGAGATAGCAAATCGGGTTATTCGGTTTCGTCTCGAACGGTAACCTTAAAGTCCCGGGGGGAATGATGATCAGCGAAAGACTTAAAGTAGCGCGCTTACGTGTGGGTTTATCACAAGAAAAGCTTGGTAAGCTAGCGGGTATTGACCCAACATCTGCAAGCGCGCGCATGAACCAGTACGAGCGTGGCAAGCACTCACCGGATTACCGTCTGATGTGCAAAGTCGCCGAAATCCTGAACATGCCAGTTAGTTGGTTTTACACGCAGGATGACGACATGGCTCGCTTGCAAGAGATTTTCTTTAACTTGTCGCCTGACGCACGTCGTGACCTGCTCGCGCATGCTGAAGCAACCGGACAGAACTCGGTCAGTGGCTTTGCCTGATCGACTCGTCTGAGAAGCGTGTATGGCGTCATTGCCAGGAATCATTAGATGCAACGCGCCGAACTGCAACGCTGGTTAGATACAACGCTGGAATCCACCCGGTTCTCGGACTACTGCCCCAATGGGCTACAGGTCGAGGGTAGGACCGAAATCAACAAGTTGGTGACTGGAGTGACTGCGAGTCAAGCGTTGCTTGACCGCGCAGTGGCGCTACAGGCTGATGCCATCCTGGTGCATCATGGCTGGTTCTGGCGCGGTGAGGATCCGACCATTCGTGGCACTCGCAAACAACGTATTGCCACGGCTTTGGCGAGTGATCTGAATGTATTTGCCTATCACTTGCCGCTGGATGCGCACCCGACATTGGGTAACAACGCCCAACTGGCCAAGGTCCTTGGACTACAAGTTGAGCTCGACGCTCAGGCTAACCCGGTGACTGGCGGGGCAAAGGGACTCATTTGGTTTGGTGCACCGCAAACCCCCGTCACGTTGGGGCAGTTTGTTGCTAACACCAATCACGCTTTGAACCGACCCGCGGTGTTTATCGGTGATGCTGATCGACCCTGCAAGCGTGTTGCCTGGTGCACGGGTGGTGCACAAGGCATGTTTGAGGCAGCAATCGACGCCGGGGTGGATGTCTACATTACTGGCGAGATATCTGAGCCCAATGCTCACCTGGCGCGTGAAAGCGGTGTGGGCTTCATTGCGGCAGGACATCATGCAACCGAACGCTACGGGGTAAAAGCGCTCGGTGAAGCGATTGCGGCCGAATTCGATGTCGAAGTGTTGTTTTTTGACATCGACAATCCGGCCTAATCGAGTCAGCTTTGCTGTTTTTTCAAGAGATCTCTGATTTCAGTCAAGAGAACCACCTCTTGCGCGGTGGGCGCAGCCGTTGCTTCTTGCTCCTTCTCAAAACGTGCCCGGGCCGTGCTGACGGCCTTGACCATCCAGAAGATGACAAAGGCTAACAGGACAAAATTCAATAGGATGGTCAAAAAGTTACCCCAGGCGAAAAGCGTTGCGCCCGCGGCACTTAATTCAGCATAGGTTTCTGGGCCAGCGTAGCCAGCTGGTTTGGATAACACAATGAATTTATTGGAAAAATCTGCTGAGCCGCCGACCAGAAAGTTAATGATCGGCATCACAATGTCTTTCACCATCGAATCAACGATTTTGGAGAAAGCAGCGCCGATGATAATACCAACGGCTAAGTCGATGACATTGCCACGCATGGCAAAAGATTTGAACTCTGACAATATTCCTTTGACTGAAGCCACGTTTGTTCTCCTTGATAGTGGTCAATTGGTGGTTCAACACGGCGGTATAATATTGGACGATCATAAATTTGTGTCATTAGATTCCGGTTTTAGGAAATCACAACCAAGGATTATGTGATGAGTCAGGATTCAACGGTTAACCAAGACGCTGAGGGTTCCGCACCACTGGAACTACCTAGCGATCCACAGCGCCGCTTCTGGATTGGCGCAACCTGTGCGGCCGGTGGTGTTGCGGGTGCCGCCGTAGCGGTGCCATTTGTGGGCAGCTTCGCTCCTTCTGAAAAAGCGCGTGCAGCGGGTGCGCCCGTCGAAGTCGACATCAGCACCATCCCGCCTGGTCAAATGCGCACTTACGAGTGGCGTGGCAAACCAGTCTGGGTGATTCATCGCACGCCGGAAATGCTCGAAGGGCTCTCCAAAGTGAATGGTGACTTGGCTGATCCCAATTCTGATCGTCCCGGATACACGCCACCCTACGCCAAGAACGAGTGGCGCTCACGCAAACCTGAATTGTGGGTGGGCGTTGGCATTTGCACACACCTAGGCTGTTCGCCAACACCGCGATTTGAGCCGGGTGCTCAGCCTAGTCTGCCCGATGATTGGCAGGGCGGCAGTCTTTGCCCTTGTCATGGCTCGTGGTTTGACATGGCCGGCCGTGTCTACAAGAACAAACCTGCACCTGACAACTTGGAAGTGCCGCCATATCAATACATCAGTGATTCCAAGATTGTGATTGGGGTTGATGAAGATAACCCGGCCTAAATTGCCTAAGCTAGTGCTGTTTGTTGACATTGGATTGAAAGACTGAAAGGAGCCGTTTATGGCTGGCGAGAAGAACGTCGAAACAACGGGTTTGCTAGGGTGGATTGACCGCCGATTCCCGCTGACGTCGATGGTAAAGGAGCATTTGTCTGAGTACTATGCGCCCAAAAATTTCAACTTCTGGTATTTCTTTGGTTCGCTAGCGATGCTGGTGTTGGTAATCCAGATTGTGACTGGAATTTTTTTGGTGATGCATTACAAGCCGGATGCGCAATTAGCATTTGATTCGGTCGAATACATTATGCGCGAGGTGCCGGGAGGCTGGTTCATCCGCTACATGCACTCTACAGGCGCCTCGATGTTCTTTGTCGTGGTGTATCTGCACATGACGCGCGCCTTGATATATGGCTCTTACCGCAAACCACGCGAGTTGGTGTGGATCTTTGGTGTGGGCATCTTCTTGGCACTGATGGCTGAAGCGTTCATGGGTTACCTATTGCCCTGGGGTCAGATGTCTTACTGGGGTGCGCAGGTGATTGTTAACCTATTTGCTGCTGTGCCATTGATTGGACCCGACTTGGCCATTTGGATCCGCGGCGACTATGTGGTGTCTGATGCGACGCTGAACCGATTCTTCTCCTTACATGTGATCGCTATCCCATTGGTTTTGCTGGGCCTAGTGGTGGCTCACATCATTGCCTTGCACGAGGTGGGTTCAAACAATCCCGATGGTATCGACATCAAGGAAAAGAAAGACAAGTACGGGCGTCCGCTGGATGGTATCCCCTTCCATCCCTATTACACCGTGCATGACATTCTTGGTGTGGCGGGCTTCCTAATCGTCTTTATGGCCATCGTATTCTTTGCGCCAGAAATGGGCGGTTACTTCCTGGAGTTCAACAACTTCTTGCCAGCTGATCCGCTAAAGACACCGCCGCACATTGCACCGGTCTGGTATTTCACGCCTTTCTACTCAATGTTGCGCGCCACGACTGATCAGTTCACTTGGGTGATGGCAGCAGGTGCAGTTGTTGCCGCGCTGGTTTTGTTCTTAAAGTGTAAAGGCGCTGCCAAACTGATTGTTCCGGTAATTTTGATTGCATTGGCTGTTTCGTTCCGCATCATCGATGCCAAGTTCTGGGGTGTGGTGGTGATGGGCGGTGCGGTTGTGCTGTTGTTCTTCTTGCCATGGCTCGACTACAGCCCGGTCCGTTCAATCCGTTATCGTCCAGACTGGCACAAGTGGGTTTATGGGATCTTCTTTGTGAACTTTCTCATCTTGGGCTATCTGGGCACGCAGGCGCCAACAGACGTGTTTAACCTGATGTCACAAATTGGTACGGTTATCTACCTGGCATTCTTCTTCCTGATGCCGGTGTGGAGTCGTATGGGCACGTTCAAGCCAGTGCCTGACCGTGTTGTTTACCATGCCCATTGAGCCAGAGAGAGACGTGATGAAATTAATGAATAAGCTCCTTGGTGCTATCGTTGTATCCTTGACCTGTTCAGTTGCCATGGCGGCAGGCAGTTCTTATCCTTTGGACAAAGCACCACCCAAACTGAACGATCAAGCCGCCTTGCAAAATGGCGCCAAGATCTTTGTGAATCACTGCTTGAATTGCCACAGTGCCAAGTCGCTGCGCTACAACAAATTGCGCGACATCGGCTTGACCGATCAGCAGATCAAGGAAAGTCTGTTGTTCACCGGTGAGAAAGTAGGTGACATGATGACCATCGCGATGACTGTGCAAGATGGGGCGCGATGGTTCGGTGCTGCACCTCCCGACTTGTCAGTGATCGCTCGTGCCAAGTCAATTAATGCAGGCCCCCCGGGTGGTGACTACATCTACACCTACATGCGTACGTTCTATCGCGATACGACTAACGCAACGGGCTGGAACAACCTTGCCTTTCCCAACGCCGGTATGCCTCATGTCCTATGGGATCAACAGGGTCCTCGTGAGTTGACATCGACCTTGATCCATCAAGTGCCTAAAGACGGCAAGATGGTCTGGGAGAAACTCACCAAGCAGTATGACGCTCAGGGGTACTGGACGGCCAAGGCTGAAACTCTCGATAATTACTCGGGCCCCGGTGGCGAAACCCATACGTTCAAGGCACTTGACCCCAAAAAAGCTGCCCAGTACGACAAGGACATGGGTGACTTGGCTGCATTTATGACTTGGATGGCTGAACCTGTTCAGCTTGAGCGCAAGAAGATTGGTGTTTGGGTGTTAATTTTCTTGGGTCTGTTTTTTGTAGTGGCATGGCGCCTTAACGCGACATACTGGAAACACGTCCGTTAAAATCCACTACTTCGGGCCAGCACCTGCCTTAAGGCTGGTGCTGGCTTTTGTCATTTGATTTGATTCGTTATTAATTTTCTGATTCAGGACGGTACCTCACCATGATGGTCCTTTACTCCGGCACGACCTGCCCGTTTTCGCATCGCTGCCGCTTTGCCCTCTATGAAAAAGATATGGACTTTGAGGTGCAGGATATTGACCTGTACAACAAGCCTGAAGACATCAGTGTCATGAACCCCTACGGCCAGGTGCCAATTCTGGTTGAACGTGACTTGATCCTGTACGAGTCCAATATCATCAATGAGTACATCGATGAACGGTTTCCGCATCCACAACTGATGCCAGCCGATCCAGTGATGCGTGCGCGTACTCGCTTGTTCTTGTTCAACTTTGAAAAAGAACTGTTCGTGCACGTGGCGCTCTTGGAGGACAGGACCGCGCGTGCAGATACCAAGCGTCTTGACGCTGCTCGGGCTGCTATCCGTGATCGTTTGTCACAACTTGCGCCCTTGTTGATCAAGAACAAGTACATGTTGGGTGACGAATTCACCATGCTTGATGTGGCGATGGCACCGTTGCTTTGGCGCTTGGATCACTACGGCATCGAGCTTCCAAAAACTGCGGCGCCGATCCAAAAATATGGGGAAAGAATTTTTTCCCGCCCGGCGTACATTGAGGCACTGACTCCCTCTGAAAAAGTGATGCGTCGATAGACTGGGATGTCGTCAATGCCTGAAACATCGACAAAGCCTTATTTCCTGCGCGCGTTATACGAGTGGGCGACTGACAATGGTTATACGCCCCATATTGTCGTGCAGGTCAATAACGCTTGCCGTGTGCCTGCGGCATTTGTACAGGATGGTCAAATCACACTGAACATCGGTCATCTGGCTACAGGAGGCCTGGTGATTGGTAACGAACTCATCGAGTTTCAGGCTCGCTTTGGTGGTAAGGCAGAGCATATCTCGGTACCCGTGGCGGCAGTGACAGCCATTTATGCCCGTGAGACAGGCACAGGCATGGGGTTTGAGGTGGATGAAACCACTACATCCGAGACTGTCCTAGAGACCGATGGCAATCTTCAAGCGAGTGTTCAGGATGCTGACTCCCCCGAGCAAATTGGCACTGATGAGAAGTCAAAGCGCCCGAGTTTGCGCATCGTGAAGTAAATCTAGGGTGTGATTTAGTCAAATTCGAATAATCTTTTACAATACGTCCGCTTTGTTTTGAAAAGCGATCAAATGCCGGTGTAGCTCAGTTGGTAGAGCAGCGCACTTGTAATGCGAAGGTCGAGGGTTCAACTCCTTTCACCGGCACCAATCCTCACTCGGGAACACGCCCGACGCCCCGGCTCTATCCCACTAAGGGAATGAGCATTCATCAAACTCTGTTAAGTCCAGCGCGTCAGTTACTTGAACCGGCTCGCAAGTCTCGCAGACATTGCCTGATTTCTGAGCGTAATTGGTGAATAGCCGTAAAACGACTTGAAGAGCGAGCTGAAATTGCTTATGTGGGGGTAACCCAGTTTGGCGGCTATTTCGGAGATCTGTAATTTGCTTTGTGTAATTTGTTCATGAGCCAGGGCCAGTCTCTGTTCGCGGATGAATTGAGCGACGCTCATCCCGTACTTGCGCACGAACGCCATGTTCATGGATTTTGGTGACACACCGAACAATTTAGCTAAGCCAACAACGGTATGGGGTTCAGTGATGTTGGTTGATAGGTAATCGAATAGCGCCTGCGTGTCGAATGACTTTCCGATTTGTTTAGGCGTCTTGAGACGGCTTAGATGACCTATCAAGCCCTCAAGGAACTCGAGGGCCTTGTTCTGAGCATGCAGTTTTTGCAGTGACGAGTCGAGTCTGTAGTCGAAACAGTATTTCAGTGGCGCAATGACGTTTGATGGTAGCGCATAAACCCGATTGGGCGATCTGCATTGAGCCTGTAAGTCGTCAGTGAGCTCCTGTCCAATAAGCCTGAACAAAGAGGATTTACTGGCATGCAAGTAGAGTATCTCAATCACCGGCACACGATCGAAGATAACCTCTGCAGCGGACATCTCTTGCCACTGTAACAGTGTCCGTCCAGGCTCGATGCGACTAATGATCGGCTTGATGTGGTCGTGGCGAACCATACCACCAGAAAGAACGCTGCTCATTAAGAGCGATTCTTCCTTCATTTTTAGTTCGAGGTAAACACTGACGGGATTGGTACTGGCCTCGACGTTGAATCTAAACATGGAGTGATGCAGGCTGATACCGCTTGCGAGCTTGATGCTCGTAAATTCGCCCTGGCCGATGTGCGCAGGTAACGGATATCGCACAGAGAACAAATCATTCTCGGGGTAACGGTCATTCAGTGTGGAATCAACAAGCAGTTGGTCCCCGACTTTCCACTGGGTCTTGTATGAAGCAACGGGTGTCTGCATGCCAGATACATTAGCGATGTTTGCATTGCATACATGATGGCATAAATCAATAAAAATGGGAAAAATTCATAACTGTTGGCAAGCAGGACTTAGTGGGACGAAATGGCCATCTAAATGTTTCGCCTTTCAAATGATCGAGGGGAAACAGCGATGTTCGGATGACTGCCGCTCAAAGCCAATTTGCCAGAACGACCGCTACCCGTTAATCTGCAGCTCTCGCTTTGGAGGCTACGATGAGTTATCAAACTCTTATTTCTGTTGCTGAGTTGGGCCTGTTGTTGCGTGACAATCCAAACAGCCTCGTGTTACTTGACGCGAGCCACGACCTGTTTGATCCCAATTTGGGGCGACGTCAGTACGAGGCAGGGCATCTACCGGGCGCACGGTTTGTGTCGTTAGATAGCGATGTGGGTGGTAAAAAAACCGGTCGTAACGGAAGACATCCACTGCCAGAGCGGCAAGACGTGGTCGCCGTGATGCAACGCCTTGGTGTCAGCGATGGTGATCAGGTTGTGGTCTATGACCAATGCGAAAGCGTTCATGCCAGCCGGGTTTGGTGGACATTGAATTGGTTAGGTCATCGCAACGTCGCTGTATTGAACGGTGGCCTGAAGGCCTGGAAAGACTCGGGCGGTGCGCTCGAGTCTGGCGTGTCTCCGACAGTGACGGCAGGCAATTTTAGTGATCGTGGTGAGGGCATGACCGTCGTTTCCTACGAGGACGTACTAGACAACATCTCTAGCCAGGAAAAGCTCGTGATGGATGCTCGTTCGGAGGATCGATTTGCTGGCCAGAATGAGACGCTTGACCCTGTTGGTGGACACATACCTGGTGCCATTAATCGTTTTTACAAACACAACTTAAACGCAGACGGGACCTTCAAAACGCCTGAGCAATTGACCGTAGAGTTTCAGGCTCAAATTGGTGCTCGTAGAGCTGAGTATCTGATCATGCAATGTGGCTCAGGTGTGTCGGCCTGCCATAACCTACTGGCCTTGCATATGATCGGACTAGGTACGGCGCCTCTATATGTGGGTTCTTGGAGCGAATGGTGTTCGCGCGAGGGTGCCCCAATTGCAACAGGATCTGCCTGACGCGTTGTGAGGCCCGCCATTGTTTTAAATTGGGTCGGTTATTCGCTTGCGTGAGCCAACCATGCCTGATTTCCGAGTCCTGTTAACCAATCCAATTCACCGAGTCGCCCAGGCGCGACTCGGTGAATTGGTAGAGCTAGTCATAGCACCCGATGCGCAAGCGCAGACCTTTAGGTCGTTAGCCGTCGATTGTGACGCGATGATTGTGCGCAGCCACCTGCCTGCTGATGTCTTTGAAAACACTACCCGCATGAAATACGTGGTGCGCCATGGGGTTGGCCTCGATATGGTACCCGTGACTGCAGCTACCGCAAAAGGTATCGCCGTGGCTAATTTGCCTGGTAGCAATACGCAGGCAGTGGTTGAGTACGTGTTGGCTGCCATGTTTGCCCTGCGCCGCAATTTAGTGGGTATCAATGATGTTTTGCGCGGTGAAGGCTGGGAGACTGCCAAGCCTTTATCGAACGACTGTATTGAGCTCGCTGGCGGCGTGCTCGGGGTGGTAGGTTATGGATCGATCGGGCAGCGCTTGGGCAGCATCGCGCATGCCCTGGGCATGAGAGTTGTGGCGCACACGCGCAGGCCTCAGATGGTGGCATCACCAGCTGTGGCAGTTGATCTGACGGAATTGATGCGGGTTTCAGATGTCATCGTCCTGGCTTGTCCCCATACCGAACAAACGCACCACTTGATGAATGCCCAAGTACTTTCACAGGCCAAAGCATCTGCGCTACTGATCAATGTCGCCCGAGGGCCTGTGGTTGATACGCCTGCATTGGTTGATGCCTTGCTTGAAGGTCGATTGGCTGGCGCTGCGCTAGATGTCCATGAGAACGGGCCATTGACCGGGCGTGAACCAATTTTTGAGTGTCCCAACGTGTTGTTGACTCCCCATTTGGCAGGCAATACGTCAACAGCCCTATCGCACATGAGCCAATGGGCAGTTGACACGTTACTAGCGTTGATGGCGGGCCAACGCCCAGACAACGTAGTGAACCCAGAAGTGTTTGGTTAAGTGGTTTAGCGTCGCAAAGGATGAGCATGTCAGATTCATTCATTCATGATTTGAGGCAGGCACTAGGCGACGATCAATTGCTCGTGCACGAGCAGATTGAGCCGCGTTACAAGACTGACTGGTCCAAGGCCAGCGTTTGCGAGCCTGTCGCGGTGGTGCGTCCACGATCGACTGAGGCAGTGTCAGCCGCTTTAAAGGTGTGCCATGCCCATGGGCACCCAGTGACCGTACAGGGCGGGATGACGGGATTGGTTGGCGCTAGCCAGGCTAATGACGGCGATGTGGTGATGTCGCTGGAGTTTTTAAATGGGGTCCAGGAAATTGATGCCACAGCCAGTTGTATGACAGTTTGGGCTGGCACACCGTTACAGTTAGTCCAAGAAGCAGCGCAAGCCGCTGGCTTGTATTTTGCAGTTGATCTAGGCGCACGCGGGTCTTGTCAGGTTGGTGGCAACATTGCAACCAACGCTGGTGGCAATCGGGTCATTCGCTACGGCATGATGCGTGAGCAGGTGCTCGGTTTAGAAGTAGTTCTAGCCGATGGCACCATCGTCACGAGCTTAAACAAAATGCTCAAGAACAATGCGGGTTATGACGTCAAGCAATTGTTCATTGGATCCGAGGGTACGCTAGGCGTGATCACCCGTGCAGTGTTGCGCTTGCATGCGATGCCAACTGAGACCACCACGGTTTTATGTGCCCTGGCGCATCAAGATGCGATGGTCAGCTTTTTACGGCGAGTGCGCAGTATGGCTGGCCCGTCATTGTTAGCCTTTGAAGTCATGTGGCCCGATTTCTTTTCATTTATGACCGAGCGCGTTCCAGGTAATGTATCGCCATTTGAGCGATCTGACGTCATGGCTGTATTGCTCGAGGTTGCAACCGGTGATGCTGGCCTGGCAAATGATGTGTTAGAGGGTTTGCTTGAGAGTGCGCTTGACGCTGGCGAGCTGACTGATGCAGCGATTGCACAATCTGGCAAGCAGGCAGATGCTTTCTGGCGTATCAGAGATTCGGTGTCGGAGTTTCCGTTGCTTTTTGCGCCGTATGCAAGTTTTGATGTGAGTCTACCGATACAAAGTGTTTGTGAATTTGTCACAACGCTGAAGTCCCAATTGGCCAAAGATATGGCTTGTGCCCAATCATTGTTCTTTGGGCACATTGGTGACAGTAACCTGCATATCGTCGTGCACGTGCCCGGCCCACGCCAGACATTTCCTAAAGACGCCATCGATGCGGCAGTCTATGAACTGGTCAAGCAATATCATGGGTCAGTCTCAGCCGAGCATGGTATTGGAACGCGCAAGAAACCATGGCTTGGTTATTCGCGTTCGCCTGCTGAAATTGAAGTGATGAAGGTCATTAAAAAGGCACTCGACCCCGGACAAATTTTGAACCGGGGCCGAGTGATTGATTTTTGAGGCAGTGGGTTGGGTTTAGTTCAACCGGGTCAGACCCCATGAAGTCGAGAAATCAAAATACACCACTTCTTTGGCATTCATGTCGATCTTGGACATCTCGATAGTCTGAATCGAGGGGTTGCCATGGGTGCGGAGGTAAAAGATTTTGTTTTTTAGGTCTGATACAGCTGACCAATAGGTGATTTCATAGCCACCACCACCACCGCCAAACCCACCGTCGCCAAGTGCGATCATGCCCGGTGGCAGGTCAAAGTTGTTCAGAAAATGAAATGCTGTGGCAACTTGCTTGTCCGTGGTGAGATTGGTGGGGGCGTTTTGTTTCATGAAAAATGCCCGAACAAACCTTGACGGTGAAGACATATCACCCGGCAGCCCGGTCATGCCATAGCCCGTGCTCCATGGACCAAGCACCGTGGTGCCGAGCTTGATTGAGCCAGGCTCTTTGGGCGAGAGTTTGGTGTAATTGCCCAGATTATTCAAATGCCAGTTGAAATGCGGGGCATTGGTAAGTACTGAGGTTGGGTTGTCAGAAATCTGTAACTCGCCACCGATGTATTCAATGACGATACTTTTGCCACTGGCGTCATGCAGGGTTAGATGTAGATCGACCACGCCTTTAAAGAGCTTCTGGGGGGAGCGATTGACTTTGATTTTTCTGAAGCCTTCGCGTGCCTCGTCTACCGTGGCAAAGTTGGTCAAGGCGTAGACCAGCATCTCATAGGAGGCAATCGATTGCCCTGATTCAGAAGGATCAACTTCCTGATACTCGGTAATGCCAGGCGCATACAACATGCCACCAGCCAGACCTTTTTCATTCAGACCATCAACCAGAATGGGCAACCCAAGTGCTGCCGATCCGATGGCTGCATACTTGCTGGTCCACTTCAGGCCAGTGCCTGGCTTGCCATCGACGCCGGTGCCTTCAAAGGCGATGTTGGGGGCGATTGCAATACCACGAGAGTCAATGTCAATGCCAAATTCAAGTGTGCGGCCGTAGACAAAGCCACCATCAGACCCAGGCAGCAGAAAACTGGTGCAGGCTTGCGAGACAGCTGGCCCCATCATCATGCAGGCCGCTAGTGCGCCAGCAATCCAGCGCTTATGCCAGGAAGTTGTCATGGTGATTCTCCTTCAAAAAACTGCCATATGAATTCATGGGGCAGTTTACCGGCAAAACCCCTAACTCCTATGATTCTACGTATTGTTTATTGCCCAAGAATTTCTTGTACACGGATCATGACCCATTGCCGTTCAGCATCGTTCATCTCAAGATTCAAGCTCGGCAAGCCTCGCTCAATACGCAGCAGGGCGTCAGACTCGGTGATACCCAGTTGCCAGACCTTATCTTTGACCTTCTCGGCCAATAGCTGTGACAGGTCCTCACACAGGTCATGACGGTCTTCCAGCCATTGCCTAGGCGGTGTGGGGCGTGCATGGCCGCTCGGTGTGTAGAGCGCCAGAAACGAGGCTGGAATTTGAATTTGGCGTTCAAATGACATCGGTCATGTCACCGGTGCTGGATTAAAGAGCGCGAGGCTGTTGTGAAGCTTCCAGTGCTCTGCCCAGGTTTGTTTGCCGCTTGCCACCTCCAGAATCAGGTGAAACAGTTCCCAACCCAATGACTCAATGGTCTGCTGGCCATCGGCTACCAACCCGGCGTTTACGTCCATAAGATCGTGCCAGCGTCTGGCCAGGTCGCTGCGAGTGGCGACTTTAATGACGGGGCATTGGGCTAGTCCGTAGGGCGTGCCGCGTCCAGTTGTAAAGATGTGCAGGTTCATACCAGCCGCAAGCTGCAATGTGCCACAGATAAAGTCACTGGCTGGTGATGCGTTAAAGATAAGCCCGCGCTGACCATTGAGCCTGTCGCCAGGCCCAAGCACGCCGGCAATTGGTGCAGTGCCGCTTTTGCTGATCGAGCCCATGGCTTTTTCCACGATATTCGACAGCCCCCCGCGTTTATTGCCAGGCGACGTATTGGCGCTGCGATCTACCCCGCCACGAGCGAGGTATTCATCAAACCATTGCATGTGCTCGATCAGTTTTTGCGCTACCCGTGGTGTGGTTGCGCGCGACGTTAACTGGGCAATCCCGTCGCGCACCTCGGTGACTTCGGAGAACATAACCGTGGCACCAGCACGCACCAGTAAGTCACTCGCAAACCCGAGCACCGGGTTGGCAGTGATCCCGGAAAACGCATCACTGCCGCCACATTGCATGCCAACCACGAGTTCACTGGCAGGCACGGTCTCTCGCTTTCTGGCATTGAGCCGTCGCAGGTGTTGCTCGGCTTGCAGCATGATGTGTTCAATCATGCTGTCAAACCCGATGTGTTCCTTGTCTTGTAGGCAAACCACATCAAGGTCACCCCAACGGGTATCGTTGATGGTGCCTAGTTGCTCGCGATGGATCTCAATGCTGCCCGCGGGCATCAGCCGCTCGGGTTGGAGCTTCTCGCAGCCCAAGCTCACGAGCATCACCTCCCCCCCAAAATTCGGATTCTGGGCCAGATGCCGTAATGTGCGAATCGGCACCTCCGAACCCGGGGCATCAATGGCCACGCCACAGCCGTAGGTGTGTTCAAGCGAAATGACATCATCCACATTCGGGAAGTTGGGTAACAATTTGTCCTTGATCCGTTTGACCGCAAACTCGATGACACCGGCTACGCATTGCACTGTTGAACTGATGGCCAAGATGTTGCGCGTACCAACGCTGCCGTCGGGATTACGAAACCCTTCGAAGGTATAGCCCTCAAGTGGTGGCGCACAGGCAGGCGTGGCAGTCGCTATCGGCAAATCATCTAAAGATGGTGGCTCAGGCAGTCTGAGACGGTTTTCGTGAATCCAGCTGCCAGCGGCAATGTCATCTTTGGCGTAACCAATGATGACGTTATAGCGCCGCACTGGCTGGCCCGCCGCCAGGTTCGCCAGTGCCACCTTGTGGCCTTGGGGGATTCTTTCTTGCAAGACAAGCCCGTCAGACAACTTGGTGCCGCTAGCTAAGCCACCGTCGTTGGCCACAACCGCGACATTGTCCGCAGGGTGCATTTGAATGATGACTGGCGATATCTGGCTGCCGTTATTCGGTTGGTCCATATGCTCTGGTAACTGTTTTACGATGCTATAAGCGTAGTGTGTCGCAACTCAATTGAACAGTCCTTTTATCGTTTTTCTGGGTCGTTTAACCATGTATTTGCCCAAGCATTTTGCTGCGCCATCGCAAGAGGCGATCGAGTCCCTGGTCAGAGACTATCCATTGGCTCAGGTTGTGGTTGCCGATACCGATGGGCAGTTGATTTGCAATCCAGTTCCACTGCTGTTGCGTGGCTGTCTGCAGACTGGATCTTGCTTGGTAGGACATGTGGCACGAGCCAATCCACTGTGGCGGCACGCCGGTGCTGCGCTTGCCATCTTTACTGGCCCGCAGGTTTACATCACGCCCAACGCCTATCCTGGTAAGGCTGAACATCATCGTGTGGTGCCGACCTATAACTATGCCACGGTGCAGGTGCGGGGACAGCTCGTGGCGCGTGACGAACCTGCTATCAAGCATGCGGTGGTCAATGAGTTGACGCAATTTGCTGAGCAAGATCAGCCTCACCCGTGGTCGGTGTCTGATGCGCCAGAGGACTACTTGGACGCAAGTTTGAAAGCCATCGTGGCCATTGAAATTCAGATTGAATCGGTCACCGCCAAGTTCAAGCTTAGTCAGAACCGCAACGCGGCAGATCGGGCAGGTGTGCAAAGTTATCTGGCGGGCGTTGACACGGATGGTGACGCAGCCGCCATGCTACAAATCATGCAAACCCTGCATCACGACAAACACTAAATTAACGAGGCAATCAACATGGATGACTCGCACTTACCGCCCGTCCTGCAAAACCTGTCCTTGCCGGTGATCGCATCACCCATGTTTACGATTAGTTACCCCGAGCTGGTGCTGGCACAGTGCAAAGCCGGCATTGTCGGCTCATTTCCTGCCTTAAATGCTCGACCGGCGCAAGTGCTGGATCAGTGGCTTACCGACATGAAGGCCGAGCTCGCGCAGTTCAAAGCCGACAATCCCAATAAGCCGGTTGGCCCAATTGCGGTGAACCAGATTGTGCATGACTCCAATGTGCGCCTGGCGCAAGATGTCCAGACCTGTGTCAAGCACGAGGTTCCCATTTTGATTACTTCGTTGCGTGCGCCAGTGCCGGAGATTATTGATGCGGTGCATGCCTACGGGGGCATTGTCTTGCACGACGTGATCAATATGAGGCATGCAGCCAAGGCGCTTGATGCTGGCGTAGACGGTCTTATCGTCGTGGCAGCTGGCGCGGGTGGTCATGCCGGCACGCAGTCGCCATTTGCCTTGGTTGGGGAGTTACGACGCCACTATCAGGGACCCGTGATTCTGTCGGGCGCCATCAGCACCGGTGCAGCCGTGCTGGCTGCCCAAGCCATGGGTGCAGACCTGGCCTACATCGGCACCCGATTTATTGCCAGTACCGAGGCCAATGCTGTTCAGGACTACAAAGATGCGATTGTTCGTGCGAGTGCCTCTGACATCATTTATACCGATCTCTTTACCGGTGTGCGTGGTAACTACATCCGCGAGAGCATAGAAAAAGCGGGTCTTGATCCAGATAACTTGCCTACAGACAAGCAGGACATGAACTTCTCGTCGGGCACCTCCAAACCCAAAAGCTGGAAAGACATCTGGGGTGCCGGTCAAGGAGTCGGGCAGGTTGATGACATCGTGTCGGTGGGCGAGATCGTGGACCGTCTGAAACGTGAGTATGAGGCGGCGCGCGCCCGGATCGCTTAATCTGATTTGCGACCGATCGCTTGCACGCTGATTCGAGTCTCATTGCCCTGGCGACGAATGCTATTGCGCCACGCATGTCCGTAGGCGATTTCCAAGGTCAGGGTGAGTTTGTTAGCCTGACGTTTGGACTCAAGCGCATCGATTAAGTGTTCTCGCCAAACTCGCGAAGCCAAGCTGGCTTTGCGCTGCGGGTTCGGATTGCCACCGAGGGCATATGCATCCGCTAGCAAGGCACCTGCATGGTCATAGGTCAGCGTGATGGTTTCCTGATCCATGACTGGATCTGCAAACCCGTGCTCTACCATCAGGTCCCCGAGGTCGTGCATGTCAACGAGCGGCAGGGTTGCGGTTTGTAGTCCAGCCGCTGTGATGGCTTCGCGTAATTCCTTTCCTGTGGCAGGCCCCCAAACCGTAAAAAATGCCAAACCATTCGGTCGCAACAAACGAGACCATTCACGCAGCACGTGGTGTGGTTCCGGATGCCAGTGCATGGCAAGGTTTGACCAGATCAAGTCGATCGATTCAGGGGCCAGTTGAGTGCGGTCTAGCTCAGCGTTAATCAGCTCAATGGCCGGCTTACGTCCCATAGAGCCCAGAAACCTTTGCCAAATCGATTCTTTGAGGGCTTGTCTGGCCAGCGTTAGTAGTCTTTGGTTGTGATCTAGTCCAAGGATGGTTGCCTGCGGGTAGCGTTGCCGAAGTGCCGCGAACCGTCTGCCTGCACCACAGCCAGCATCCAGAATCACTGTTGGTTCAAGCCGGATCAGCGCTAGGCGATCAAGCATGCGAGCGGCAATTTCACCGTATAAAAACTCGGCGCACTCAAGATCACCGCGACGGTCAAACTGTTGCTTGACATGTCTAGGCTCAATGGCAAGGCGCTCTAGGTGTGATGAGTTTGTCATGCTGCAAATTTAACCATGGCTAGTCGTTGCAAAATGTTGGTTGTATGAAATCTTCATTTGTTTCTCGTTTGCTCAGGCGCCTGCCTAGCCGTTGCCCTTTGTGCCAGATGGCAGCCCACGGCGGTTTGTTGTGCGCGGGATGCGAGGCAGACACGTTTGGTGCGCGCCAACGACGCTCGCTGTGCCGAACATGCGGCGTTTGCGCGACGCAATCCGGGCTTTGCAGCAACTGTGAACATGGTAGCGTGCTCGACGCCGTCGTGTGTGCGATTGACTACCAGTTCAGTGGGCAGTTGTTGATCCAGCTGTATAAAGAGGGCAAACAACTCACACTGGCCCGACTTTTAAGCGACTTGATGGTTCGAGCGGCGCAGCCATTGCTTCAGACCTACCAACTCGATGCCTGGGTGCCCATACCAGCTAGTGCGGCACGCTTGAAACACACAGGATTTAGCCCAGCGCAACAGCTGGCGCGTCTGGTGGCCTCAGCGACAAACATACCTTGTCGTCTGGACTGGCTCACCCAGCGTCATGATGGTCCTGCGCAAAAGACGCTCAATCGCAGAGAACGGTCCCTGTCAGTGCGGGGTCGATACGTGGCTCATCCGGCTGTGGCCGGTCGGCCTATTGGTGTGATCGATGATGTAGTCACCACCACCAGCACAGCAGTTGAAGTCGCGCGTGTAGCCAAAGCAGCTGGTGCCAGACAAGTGGTGGTGTTGGCTGCTGCGCGCACACCACAGCGGGCTTGAATCTGGCACAATCTCGCGCATGTTTCATGTCATTCTTGTCGAACCTGAAATCCCGCCTAATACGGGTAATGCGATCAGGCTATGTGCCAATGTGGGCGCACAGCTGCATTTAGTACGCCCTTTGGGCTTTGAGATTGATGATCGTCGGTTGCGGCGTGCAGGGCTTGATTACCATGAGTGGCAGCCCCTGAAGATACATGACACATTGGCGCACGCGTTGGCTGCGACCGGTACACCGAGTGACCGGCAATTCGCCATGACAACGCGCGGCAAGCGATTGATTGGTGAAATCACGTTTGAGCCCGGTGATGTGTTTGTATTTGGCCGCGAGACGGCCGGGTTGTCCGAGGCGCAGCGCCAACTGTTCGCGCCTGAGCAGTGGATTCGGCTACCCATGCGTGACGGCCAGCGCAGCTTGAATCTTTCCAACACAGTAGCCGTGGTGGTGTATGAGGCTTGGCGCCAGCAGGGCTATACAGGCGGGCAGTAGCCGCCATCAGATCATTCTTCGGTTGCTGAACGCGCCATCAATCGATGCACGGCATGAGCTGCTGTAACGCCCCCGAAAAGCGTATCGCAAACGGCTTCGGTGATAGGCATGGGGACGTTCATTGCTCGGGCGCGCGCCAGTACCGCTTGGGCGCATCGCGCGCCTTCTGCTGTCATGCCGCCAGCCAGAATATCAACCAATGATTCGCCCTGGCCAACGCGAAGTCCAACTTGCCGGTTGCGCGATAAGTCACCTGTGGCAGTCAGCACCAGATCACCTAGGCCAGTCAACCCAGAAAACGTCCCAGGCAAAGCGCCAAGCGCTACCCCAAACCGGGTCATTTCCGCCAAGCCGCGGGTAATGAGCGCCGCTCTGGCGTTATTGCCAAGCCCAAGTCCGTCTGAAATGCCACAGGCAATTGCCATGACATTTTTAAGGGCGCCACCGACTTCGACCCCCATCAGGTCTGACGAACTGTAGATGCGCATGTGCTCCGAATGAAACACAGAGGTAACCAGTGCGCGCAAGCTTGGGCTATCGCTTGCGACAGTTAATGCAACCGGTAGCCCGAGCGCAACTTCCTTTGCAAATGAAGGACCCGAGAGTACCCCGGTGGCTAGCTCGCGAGTGTTCATGGATGCAGCAACTAGCTCGTGTGGCAGCTTGCCTGAGTCAGCCGTTAGCCCTTTGCATAACCAGACAATGTCGGTGATATTGAGCCCTGCGCTTAGGCGCTGTTGAATCAGCTCGCAGATCTCAGGTAACCCCACCATGGGAGTGCCTAGCACTAGCAAGCCAGGCCCCTGATGTTGTGAGACGTGTTCGAGCGCTTGGTGAAAGTCACTCGAGTACTGCAATGCACTTGGCAACTCAATGCCAGGCAAGTGCTCGCTGTTGATTCGAGTTTGTGCCATGGCGGTGATGACGCTTGGCCGACGCCCCCAAAGAATGACTTCGGCGTGGCGGCAGGCAGCCGCCGCAATGGCGGTTCCCCATGCACCAGCACCCAGTACAGTGACGTGCGGGCGCAAAGGTGTATGCATGGGGTTTAGGGCTAATTAGCGTTTATTGGCGTGTGGCACCAGCGGGCAAGATGATGCCCGAGCTATCCTCAGCTTTGCCATTGGGCAGGTTGCCTTCGCCTTGTTGTGCGCCTTCGGCCTGGCGTTGCTGATACAGCGCCTGGAAGTTCACGTCAGTCAGGTGCAATGGTGGCAGTGTCGTACGGGTGATCGCATCAGCCACGTTTGCGCGCAGATATGGGTAAAGCATGGTTGGGCAAACAATACCCAAGAGCGCATCAATTTGCTCATCTGGAATGTTGGCCAGTTCAAATACACCACCTTGGGTGGCTTCTACCAGATAGACCACTTTGTCTTCTATTTTGGTGGTGACAGTTACTGTGACTGTCGATTCAAACATGGTTTCAGCCAAGCGCTGAGCACCGATGCCGATGTTGACTTCGACATTTGGGGCTTGCTGCTCAAGAAATACGTGAGGTGCGTTGGGCACCTCAAGCGACAAATCTTTCAGGTAGGCACGTTGTAGGTTAAAGGTAGGGTTATCGTTGTTTGTCGCAGTATTCTCGTCAGCCATAAAAATTCCAGTTGTGTGTCATCAGGTTTGGGCAGCGCAATCAGTCGCTGCCTTCTAGCAGCGGTAGCAGTCCGCCGGCGCGGTCAAGTGCTGCAAGGTCATCATAACCGCCCACGTGGGTGTCACCGATGAAGATCTGTGGGACAGTGCGACGGTTGGTGCGCGACATCATGGCCTCGCGCTGTGCGGGGTCGGTGTCGATGCGGATTTTTTCTATTTCTGTGACGCCGCGTTGACCCAACAGGGCTTCCGCACGTGTGCAGTATGGGCAAAATCCTGTGCTGTACATCACGACTTTTTTCACGCGTTGCCTCCGATGGATGTGTGGGTTAATGAGCGTCGTGGATTCACTTCTTTTTAGTGGAAGTTGGCAGACCGGCTTGCAACCAGGCATTTAGACCGCCTTCGATCACCATCACGCGTTCAAGCCCGGCTTTGCGTAGACGGGCTGCGCCACCGACGGCTATCTGACCACGGTCGCAGGTCACTAAAATCGGCTTGTCTTTGGGTAGCTTGGCGGCCTTGTCCGCAATCTCGGCTAGCGGGATGTTGCGTGAATGGGGAATGTGACCGTTCTGAAAGCTCGCCAACGGACGCACATCGACCACGACAGCATCCTCATGATTAATTAGTTGTACGGCTTGTGTCGTGCTGACACTGCCGCCGGCCCGGCCACGCTGAATGACAGGCCACAACAGCATCAGTCCAGAGGACAGGGCAATGCCCAAGAGCATCAAATTGTCTGTTTTTAAGAAGAAATCCACGGTTTTTTCGCTTTGCAGGTTGAGCGTCCCGGCAGGACAATGCTGCTGATTATAAAATGACTGTTCCATGATCCATGAAACAACTGACACTATGTATAAGCTTGTCCTGATGCGCCATGGCGAGAGCCAGTGGAATTTAGAGAACCGGTTTACCGGATGGACCGATGTAGACCTCACCGAAACAGGGCGCCAACAGGCCTGGGAGGCGGGGCAGTTGCTCAAAGAAAAAGGCTATACCTTTGATCTAGCCTATACCTCGGTACTAAAGCGCGCTATTCGGACCTTGTGGTTAACGCTGGATGCGCTCGACCAGATGTACCTTCCGGTGCATAACAATTGGCGGCTTAACGAGCGTCATTACGGTAATTTGCAAGGCTTGAACAAGGCAGAGACAGCCGCTAAGTTTGGTGATGAGCAGGTGTTGATCTGGCGCCGCGCGTACGCTATTGCGCCAGACCCCCTCGATTTGCAGGATCCGCGCCATCCCCGCTTTGACCCGCGCTATGCCAAGTTGACCCCTGAGCAATTGCCGGCGACCGAATGCCTCAAAGATACGGTTGATCGGGTACTGCCGTTTTGGGATGATTCAATCGCGCCGGCGATACGCTCTGGACGGCGAGTGTTGATTTCAGCGCATGGCAATAGTCTGCGCGCCTTGATCAAACATCTGGATAATGTGTCAGACGAAGATATCATCGCGCTCAATATTCCTACGGGGCAGCCCTTGGTTTATGAGCTCGATGAGAATCTGAAACCGGTTAAGCATTACTACCTGGCTGACCCAGCCGTCATCGAAGCCGCCATGGCTGCCGTGGCTGCTCAGGGTAAAGCCAAGAAGGACTGACATGACGGGGCCAGCGCACCGAGTCGCGCTGGCGCTAGCCATCGTGGCAGCGTCATTGGGGCCTGCCTTGGGTCAACCGGCCATTGAGTCGTTGGAGCAAGACCAAGCTGCGGCGCTGCAGGCCAAGCAGGACCTACAGGCGCGCATCAAATCGGTGCAAGAGCAACTCGAGCGCAGGAACAAAGAGTTTCGGCGCGCCTCAGATCAGCTGCGACAGTCTGAATTGGCTATTTCTGATGCCACCAGGCGCCTGAAGGATTTGCAGGCAGCCATTGCGCGTGGTGAGCAAGCGCTAGAGACATTGACCAAGAAAATCGCGCAGACAAACGCTGACCTCGACCGTGATCGGTCAGCGCTCGCTAGCCAGCTGCGTGCTCAGCACAGCAGCAACTTGTCGCCATGGAGTGCCTTGTTGGCTGGCAAAGACCCTCAGTCGCTTGGCAAAGAGCTCGGTTACCTCTCGTTTGTCGCTGATGCCCGAGTTAAAACCATTGAGCGCTTAAACAAGGGCGTTGCGGAACTTTCTGCATTGCAGGCCACTCAAACTGAACAGCAACAATTGCTTGCCAAGCAGCAGCAAGAAGTTCAAGCTGAACAAACGGTTTTGCGCAGAGAGCGCCAAGCAAGAGCGGATTTGCTGGCCAAGCTTGAAGGGTCAATTGCGGTTGAGCGGGCCGAGCGGGACAAACTGGTTCAAGATGAGAAACAGTTAACGGCACTGATCGAAGGGTTGGGTCAGCAAATTGCCAAATTCCAAGCCGATGCGCAGCACGCCAACGCCATCCGTCAGGAGATCCTAGAGGCTTTGCCGCAAGGTGAGGGCTTAAAGCGTGGAATTTCCATGCCAATCAAAGGGGCAATCTTGGCCCGCTATGGCAGCAGCCGGCCCGACGGGGGCGATTGGCGTGGGGTTTTGATCGATGCCAAGCCAGGCACGCCTGTGAAGGCCGTGGCAGCAGGTACTGTTGTGTATGCGACCTGGTTGCGTGGTTTCGGGAACTTGATTATTGTGGACCACGCAGACGAATTTTTAACGGTGTATGCCTATAACCAGAGCTTGCTTAAAGAGGTGGGCGATACCGTCAAGGCAGGTGATGTGATTGCCAACGCGGGTAATACGGGGGGGCAGCTTGATTCAGCCCTATACTTTGAAGTCCGGCATAGGGGTAAGCCATTGGATCCCATGCTGTATTTCAAGCGCTGACAATTTAAAGTAAAGAGCTAGCAGTCAGACCGCTAAAAAACAGGACAAAGACATGAGCAGTCGCAAACTACGCACAATCGGCTTGTTATGTACCGGCTTGGTAGCAGGGCTGTTGCTAAGCATTGGCATTTCAGCGGTCGCCCAACGCGCCAGCACTCCTTTGCCCTTAGACGAGTTGCGCCAGTTCTCCAACGTCTTTGCAGCCATCAAGGAGAACTATGTCGAAGAGGTCACCGATGACAAGCTCATCAGCGGCGCCATTTCTGGCATGTTGACCGATCTCGATCCGCACTCGGCTTACCTTGATGCTGAGGCGTTCAAAGAAATGCGTACCTCAACACAAGGTCAGTTTGGTGGTTTGGGTATTGAAATCGGCTCCGAAGATGGGTTTGTCAAAGTCATTTCACCAATTGAAGACACGCCGGCTGAGCGCGCCGGAATGCAAGCCGGTGATCTGATCATCAAAGTCGATGACACGTCAACCAAGGGGATGAGCCTGACCGATGCGGTGAAGTTGATGCGCGGACCGGTCAAGACGCCCGTGACGTTAACGGTGGTGCGCCAGGGGCAGGACAAGCCGGTAGTAGTCGACTTGGTGCGCGACATCATCAAAGTGCGTAGTGTGCGTAGTAAAACCGTCGACGATGACATTGGTTACGTCCGTATTTCACAGTTCCAGGAGCGAACTGGTAGTGATTTGGCCAAGCACCTGAGCCAACTCGATGACAAGGGTGTGCCCAAAGCTTTGATTCTGGATCTGCGCAATGACCCAGGTGGCTTGTTAACTGGTGCGATTGGTGTGTCGGCTGCGTTTTTACCGGCAGACAAACTGGTGGTGTCAACCGATGGACGGGCAGCTGATGCGCGTCGCAAATACTTGGCCAATCCGGTTGATTACGCCCGTGGCGAGGCTGATTACCTGGCCGGGTTGCCGGATTGGGTGAAGACGGTACCCATGGTGGTGTTGGTCAATGCGGGTTCAGCCTCAGCCTCTGAAATCGTGGCTGGTGCGCTGCAGGACTATAAGCGTGCAACCATCATGGGCAACCAGACGTTTGGCAAGGGTTCTGTTCAGGTTATTTTGCCGATCTCGCATGAGACCGCCATCAAACTCACGACATCGCGCTACTACACGCCTAATGGTCGATCTATCCAGGCCGAAGGCATAGAGCCCGACATTATCGTGACGGATACACCAGTTGGTAACTTGTTCTCGGTTATGCGTGAAGCTGACCTGAACAAACATCTGGAGAACGGGCAAGCCAAGAAATCCAAAGAGGATCAGTCAGACACGCAAACGCCTGAGGCCAGCAGTGAAGATGCCAACAAAGAGCAGCCCAAGCCGTTCAGGTTTGGTGAGGATGGCGACTTCCAGTTGCAACAGGCCATTAACTTCTTGCGTGGTAAGCCGGTTGACAATGGCCCGGTCGACAACCTGAAGACGGCTCAGAAGAAGTAAGCGGATTGCTCTAAAGATGCGCGATGACGAGCTGCTTCGCTATGGGCGGCACATTCTGCTTGATGAGATCGGTATCGAAGGCCAGCAAGCTTTGCTTGCCAGCAAGGTGCTGATCATCGGTGCGGGTGGTCTGGGCTCCCCGGTTTGTCTCTACCTGGCTTCGGCTGGGGTTGGTGAGATTCGCGTGGCCGACAATGACACGGTGGAGCTTAGCAATCTGCAGCGCCAAATCATGCACAGCAGTGATCGGCTCGGTAGCCTGAAGGTCGAATCAGCGCAAGTTGCCATCAATCAAATCAACCCAAACACCCGTGTCGTGCCGCTGGCTATTCGACTAGAGGGCGAGGACTTGCTTGAGCAGGTCACGGCGGTGGATCTTGTGCTTGATTGCTGTGACAATTTTCAAACGCGTCATGCCGTTAACCGGGCATGCGTTCAGGCTGGCAAGCCCCTGGTCTCTGGTGCGGCTATCCGGTTTGATGGGCAGGTATGTGTGTATGACACGCGTGATCACCTCAGTCCGTGCTATCACTGCTTGTTTCCTGAGGCCGATGACGTCAGCCCGGTCAATTGTGCAACCATGGGCGTGTTTGCCCCACTGGTTGGGGTTATCGGTAGTTTGCAGGCTGCTGAAGCGATTAAAGTGCTGGCCAACATCGGCAAGCCCTTGAAAGGACGCCTGGTGATGTTTGATGGCCGTTCGGCACATTGGCATGAAGTGCGTGTGCCGCGCGATCCCGCTTGTGCGGTGTGCTGCGATCGACCCTAGCAACTGCGAACCGGACGCTTGCCAAGCAACAGGTCGCAGACGTTGTTGACTCGCAAGTCCACGTAATGTGGTCGCCCACGGCGCTGGTGAGCAAATGGCGTGGATGGGTGAAACACATGTACGGTGCGCAGGCCTGCACTACGGGCACCACGAAGATTTGCAAGCGTATCTTCTACTAGAACAGCACGATGAGGCGATACCCCCTCGCAGGCCAGGATGTGACGCAAGATGGCGCTAGACGGTTTAGGTTTGTATTGACCGTGCAGTTTCATATGTTCAATTGACCACAGGCTATGAAAGTGCCGCAAAATCCCAAGATGCTTCAGAACACTTCTGGCGTAGTGCAAAGGGGCATTGGTGACGAGTACTTTGCGTCCAGGCAGTCGGCCTAGCTTGTGATGCAGCCCTCGCTCAGCTTTCACAAGTGGCCGCACATCAAAATCGTGGCTGCGCCACAAAAACTCATGAGCGTCAACATCATGGTGCTTGACCAGTCCGATCATGGTTGCGCCATAGCGCCGCCAGTATTTGGCGCGCAGGTACTGAGCCTCATGTTCATCAACGTTCAGGCAAGTCATGACCGCACGGGTCATGCCTTCGCTGATGTAAGGAAAGATTTTGTGGGATGTGTCGTGCAGCGTGTTGTCAAGATCAAATAACCAGATTTGCTGGCTATTGCTGGCAAATTCACCATGAACACGCGCACGTTTGGCTTTGACGGCTGGCGTTGAGAGTCTGCGCATCCCGGGTGTGATTTAGCGCGAGGAAATCATGGTGCCAACCCCTTGATCGGTCAGCACTTCCAACAGCAGGCAATGTGGAACCCGCCCATCGACCACGTGCACTGAGCGCACGCCGTTTCGGGCTGCATCCAGAGCGGAACCGATCTTAGGCAACATGCCACCAGAGATCGTGCCATCTTCGAACATCGCATCAATGGTGCGCGCCGATAGCTCACGTAGAAGATTGCCGTCTTTGTCCAGTACGCCAGGCGTGTTGGTCATCATCAGTAACTTCTCGGCGCTTAATACCTCGGCCATCTTGCCAGCCACGACATCAGCATTGATGTTGTAGGCCATGCCATCTTCACCGAACCCGATGGGGGAAATGACAGGAATGAATTGGTCATCCTGCAATGCTTTGACGACCGATGGATCCACCTGGGTGATATCACCCACGAACCCGATATCTAAAGGTTTGTCGGGATCTTCCTTGTTCGGCATGAGTTTCTTTCTGGCTCGGATCAGGCCGCCATCCTTGCCAGTCAGGCCCACGGCTTTGCCACCTGCCTCATTGATCATCATGACGATATCTTGCTGCACCTGTCCGCCAAGCACCCACTCCACCACTTCCATGGTTTCGTTGTCGGTTACTCGCATCCCTTGAATAAACTCGCCTTTCTTGCCGATACGATTCAGCGCCTCGTCGATTTGCGGCCCACCGCCATGGACCACGACTGGATTCAAGCCGATGAGCTTTAACAAAACAACATCATGCGCGAAGCTGCGTTGCAACCGCTCCTCGGTCATGGCGTTGCCACCATATTTGATGACGATGGTTTTACCGTGAAACTGCCGGATGTAAGGTAGGGATTCAGACAATACCCGGGCGATGATTGCCGGTTCCAAGGCAGTGGCAGTAGAGTCGGTCATGGCGTGTACAGGATGTTGGTTAGCTTGAATGACAGAACTGTATCAGCTCGCGAGCGCTGACTCGATGGTTTTTTTCATGTCGAGCTTGTCATAGTTGCCGAGATAGCGCTTGAGAATCTTGCCGTCACGATCAATCACAAATGCGATTGGTGTGAGTTTGACATCACCAAATCCCTTGGCAACCGAGCCATCGGAATCGGTGGCCACGGTAAAAGGTAGCGCGCGACTGGTGGTGAACTGTTTGACATACTCGATCGGATCGTAGGACATCGCCACGGCGATCACCTCAAGCCCCTGGGGGTGATAAGTCTCGTAATAGCTTTCAGTGTCAGGCATTTGTTGCACGCACGTCACGCAGCTTGTTGCCCAGAATTTGACAAGTACAGCCTTGCCTTTGAGTGACTCCATGGCAATGTTGTTGCCATCCAGTGTCTGGAAGGTAACAGCCGGCGCATCGGGTTTAGGCGTGAACGCAAACCAGGCGCCTGCACCGACCAGTGCAGCGATGGCGATGATGGTGACAAATTTACGCATGTCAGTACCTCTGGCAATTCAGGTTGCAAATTAAAGCGGTCTGGCTTGTGGCGATGATGGCGCCTGCACCGGCTCCACGGTTGTCGCAGCACCTGGTGCTGCACCTGCGGGCGCGTTGATGTTCGTGCCACCAGCCCTGTCAGTTACACCGGTTGGTGTTGGGTTGCTGGAGGGCAGACCAGACTGGGGCTGCTTTGAAGCGTTCAGGGCTGCCGCCTGTTCAGGGGTCATGATGTCAAACAGCGTAAACACCTTCTTGACGCCGCCGACGCTGGCAACCACTTCGGCTATTTTGTCGGCCTCGGCTTGGGTAACCAGACCTTGCAGGTATACGTCATCGCGCTCGACGCTGACCACGATGGCGCCATAAGGAATGCCCTCGGTTGTCAGCAGTGTGGTCTTGACCTTGGAGGCTAGCCACGTGTCTGACGTAATCTGACTAAACGATGCCAGTGGACCGACATAGAGCCGATTAATCACGGATTTGACTTGTGGCACACTGGCCGCAATCGCGGCGGCCTCACCACGAATTTTTTCACTGAAGGCATCGCCAGTCAGCAAGACCACGCCATCGTACGAAGAGGCGTTAATGCGAGCAGTCTTTCCAAACTTGACCTGCAGGTCATTGTCAACCTTGAGGTTAATTTCCTTGTCGGTGACTTGTTGACCCACGGTGCGACGATCTGTGGCAACCATGGCAGTCGTGGCGGCAACCCCGCCCACCAAGACGGGTGCGCAAGCTGTCAAGGTGCCTGATACGCCGATGACAGCGGCTAGCGCCAATAATTTGCCGCGCGTAGAAAAAGAATGCGTCATTTGGGCTCTCCGAGTAATTGGGCATCAATACCTTCACAGATCAGGTGCAGCAACAGAATATGCATTTCCTGGATCCTCATGGTGCGCTGATCCGGTACACACAACAAAACATCTTGGCCAGATAGCCCTTGAGCCATTTGGCCGCCGTCGCGTCCGGTCAGTGCAATCACGCGCATGTCGTTATCATGCGCTTGCTGCATGGCGCGCAAAACGTTGGGCGAATTGCCGCTAGTAGATATGCCGATCAGTACATCACCTGTTTGTCCGAGGGCTGCGACCTGCCGGGAGAACACGTGGTCAAACCCGTAGTCGTTACCCACGGCGGTGAGTATGGACGTGTCGGTTGATAATGCCACAGCAGCCAGTGGTTCGCGTTCGCGTTCGAAGCGGCCCACTAGCTCAGCCACAAAATGTTGGGCATCTGATGCCGAGCCGCCATTACCGCAAACCAGAATGCGTCTGCGTTGTGTCACGGTTTCATGGCAAAGCTGTATCGCTTTCTCAAGGTCTGGCAGTATCTTGGCCACCGTCCGTTCGGTGGTGCGAAGATGATCGTCGAAATGTTGCTTCAGATGCTCGGTTAGTTGCATGGCAGCGTTACGCTAAAGTCAATGGCCTATTATCTCACGTTGGGGCTTGCCAACACCGGTTGTTCCACTAACTCGGCCGTCAGTGCGCCGCGCAGGGCATTACACACAAGGACTCCTTCGGCGCGCTGAAGTTCCCCGCGCGTGATAATTCGTTCGCAGGCAGCTAGCGCCGGGTCAGCCAGCAAAATGCTGCGCATAACGCCAGGTAATACACCGGCAGCCAGGGGCGGTGTATACCAGCGGCCGTCAATTTTGATGAAAACATTCGAGCGACCGCCTTCGGTGAGCTCGTCGCGCTCATTAAAAAAAAGCATGTCAAAGGCACCATGTGCTTCAGCCTGACGCCAGGCATCGTCATAGCGAGCGCGATTGGAGGTTTTATGTCTTAAAAAAATATCGTTGGAATGGGTTGGTTCAGGCGCCAGCATCACTTTGACGGGAGTGGGTAAGGGATCAAGACGCCCGGTCTTGATCGACAGGCTGCCATCGCTGGCCAGATCAAGTCTGATTCTGTAGTCACCCGCGGTCGGCAAGTCATCACAGGTTGTTTGCAGAGCTCCCTTCATGGCCTGCGCATCAAAAGCAAACCCTAACGATTTGGCAGATGCTTGCAAGCGCGCCAGATGACGTTCGAGATGGGCCACGCCAAGCGCTCGGTTTGCCCGCATGGTTTCAAACAGTGTGAGTGGCGTAGTCTGGCGGGTCAGAAAGCTTGATTTAAGGGCGCACTCAGCCCACTCTGACAAGCTGTCACTGCCCCACGTGATGCCAGCACCCACGCCAAACACGCCCGTGCGTCTGCCCTGGTGGTCTGGAGCTGACAGTGTGAGCGTTCGTATGGGCACCGACAAACAAAAGCTGCCCAAGGTGCCGGGGCGCTCTGGTGCGACCCAGCCAATCGCGCCGGTGTATATCCCGCGCGCTGATGGCTCAATCTGGTTGATGATTTGCATGGTGCTGCGTTTGGGCGCTCCGGTGATTGAGCCACAGGGAAAGATCGCTTCGAGTAATTCCAGCCAGCTTACATCCGTGCGCAGTCGTGCGCGCACGGTGGATGTCATCTGCAAGACGTTGCCATACTGCTTGACGATAAAGCGCTCGGGTACGGTCACGCTACCTCGATCGGCAACGCGACCGAGATCGTTGCGCAACAGATCAACGATCATGACATTTTCTGCGCGGTTTTTTGGGTCGCTGGCCAAATCGAGGCTACTGTCAACCGCAGTGGTGCCTTTCATGGGCTCAGACTCGATCCAGCCATCATGATGGCGTACAAAGAGCTCCGGCGAGCGTGACAAGATCCAGCGCCCATCAGATAGTCCAATCAGTGCTCCGTATGGCACAACCTGCTGTTGGCGCAGTTCTCGGTATAACGCCACTGGGCTGCCGTAGAGTGCGACGTGTATGGCAAAGCACAAATTGACCTGATAGGTATCGCCGTTGGCAATATGCTGGCGGATCCTGTCAACGGCTGCTGCAAACTCAGTCTCGGTCATGTTGTTACCAAGGCCAGTCAGCGTGGCTGACGAGTTCTCGTCTTGGCCCTGCAGCCACGCATCGACTTCATCGGCTGTGAGACATTTGACTGACTCAAACAACAGGATCTGGCTGGTTGGCTTGTCAGCCTGTGTGTGAGCAGGTAAGCCCTGCATCGCGACACCGAGCTCATAATCGAGCAGCAACACGGCGTGAAGGCCTTGATCCAGGGCTGATTGCATGCGCCCAAGTGCAGCTGCTAGATCCGTTGGGCTGTCGATCAGCAGTTGCTCGCGTAAATCCAGATAAAGCCTTGACCGCCGCTCGTTGGCTGGCGCGGTTTGATCATCCAGTAGTATGGTCACAGGTGAAGTGGTGCTCAATGCAGGCATCCAGAATTCAAGCTTGGGTGGTGTGGCAAAGTAATGAAGGCGAGAATGCCATCAACAAAAGTATGCCATGTACTGGCTCCCTGCTCACCTAACTCCCGACCGCATTACACTGAGCGGTGTAACGGATACTGTTTGAACCTGGTTTGCTTAAATGTCTGAAACCCACCCATCTGACGGACTGATGCCGCCGTGGCAAGATTTGCTGGATCGTCTGGCTCAGCAGCACTGGCCCAAGCCGGCACTATTTGTTGTGGCTACGCCAATTGGCAACTTGACAGACTTGAGCTTGAGAGCCTGGTATACCTTAAGGTTAGCCGATGTGATTGCTGCCGAAGATACCCGCACCAGTCAGGCGCTGTTGCAGGCATGGCATATCGATACACCGCTGATGTCTGCGCACCGCCATAACGAACGTGCCGCCACGGCGGCTATCTTGCAGCGGCTAGCGGCGGGTGAGCGGATTGCCTTGATTTCAGATGCAGGTGCGCCCGCGGTTAGCGACCCAGGCGGTCAGCTTGTGCGTGATGTCCGCGAGGCGGGGTTTGATGTGGTTGCCATTCCCGGTGCCAGTGCGGTGATTACGGCCTTGATGGCCACGGGTGTCACAACCGATGCACAGCCAACATTTGCGTTTCTGGGATTTTTACCGGCCAGGCAGGCTGCCCGAGAGCGGGCGCTCAAGCGCTGGCTTGGCTCGGATACGTCGCTTCTCATGTATGAGGCGCCACATCGGATCGGTGATTTGTTGCGGGATTTAAGCGACGTATTTGGTGCAGCGCGAACGGTGAGCCTTGCGCGCGAATTGACCAAACGATTTGAAGAGACAGTGACAGTGCCACTGGCAGATGCTGGCAACTGGATAACAGCCAACCGCCATCGTGAGCAGGGTGAGTATGTCGTACTCTTGCATGCACCGCCTGCAGGCGCTACTAATTCAGACGAGAGTGAAGACGATCTCCTTTGGCAAAGTCCTGAGCGCCAAGCATGGATGTCGGCCTTGTTAGCCGGGTTGTCAACGCGCGATGCCGCCAAGATCATGGCCAAGGCGTTAGGGGTGGCCAAAGACGTCTGCTACGCCCGGTTGCTCGCGCACTCAGGGCAACGAGATGCTAGGTCTGACACCGAGTGATTGCACCACGGCATCCATGGAGCTTAAGGCCTGAACACGATTGGCAAATGGTCCAATCCTGACTCGATAAAGCTGGCCAGCGGTGCTGTCGACTTCAACTGGAAGATTGCCTGGCATGTTTGCAGCGGCCCTTGCAGCCAACGCCCGGGCGTTGGACTCGCTGCTAAAGGCACCAATCTGCAAGAAGACGGGCTCATTGGCTAGATCCGCGGTCGCCACAACCGGTGATGGGTTGGCGGCGGCAGGCTCAGGCGGCATGGCCGTTGGCGCGGTACTGGCAAATGATTCAGTTGCCCAGGTCCCGGCTCTGATTTGCTCGGGCGTAATACGCTCGACCACAACCTCGGCGCTACCTGGTCCGACCATACCAAGCCGATGGGCTGCGGCATAGGACAAGTCAATCACACGGTTATGCAGGAATGGACCGCGGTCATTCACCCGAACGATGACACTCTGTCCGTTTGAGACTCTGGTCACGCGCACGTAGCTTGGGATGGGCAGCGTTGTATGGGCGGCCGTCATGGCGAACATGTCATAGGTTTCACCATTGGAGGTCTTGCGTCCATGAAATTTGCGGCCATACCATGAAGCAATGCCGCGCTTACGATAGGGGCGTTCAGTGGTGTCAGGCACATAGCGTTTGCCCATCACCGTGTAAGGACGATTTGGACCGCGCGCTAAGGGTTCGATGCGCGGCACGGCATCGGGTATGTTGTCAATGTCGGCAGGTACTTGTGCCGGTGGTCCGTCGTCTTTGTAATAGCCGCCACTGCTACTTAGCCAACTGCCGCTTGAGCCGCCACCCGAAGAACAGGCCGCCACTATGGTGGCCATCACCAAAAGACTCGCACGACATAAAAAACGCCTCATGCCGGAATATCCATGGATTCACGTTGCTCACTGAACTGTGGTTGTTGGCGGTGGCGCTTCAGTAATCCGGCAACGTCTTTAAAACGCCGGGCCAGCGTTTCAACGATATATACCGATCGATGCTGTCCACCGGTACAACCAATCGCGATCGTCAGATAGTTGCGGGTGTCGGCTGTGTAGCGCGGCAGCCATTTGCGAACGAATGCTTCGATATCATCGATCATGTCGCCCACTGTTGGCTGCTGCTCCAGCCACGTCACCACTGGTGGATCCAAGCCAGTGAGCGGCTTTAGCGCTGGGTCATAGTGTGGATTAGGCAGACATCGTGCATCAAACACCAGGTCAGCGTCGCGAGGGGCGCCTTGCTTGTATGCAAACGACTCTAGCGTCATGATGATACCGGGCCGATCGGTCTTGATCAGGTCACGCATCCAGTCACGCAGTTGCACTGGTTTGAGGCCCGAGGTGTCAATTACATGTTCGCGGTTACGCAGTCGATCGAGCAACTCGCGTTCGTGACTGATACATGCCTGCAAAGAGACTGGTTGATTGTTTCCGACCATACGGTCAGCCAGTGGATGGCGCCGCCGCGACTCGGAATACCGTTGTACCAGTGTTGCGTCATCAGCATCAAGAAACACAACACGAATCAAGGTGCCTTGGCTGCGAAGGCTGTCAAGCATTTCCGGCAGTTCGCGCAAGTCCCCTTGCGAGCGAGCGTCAATCGCAACGGCCAGCCTGCGGTTATGCCCGCGTTGGGCGTTGTCAATCAGATCTTTTAATAAGTGCACGGGCAGGTTGTCTACACAGGCATAGCCCGCATCCTCGAGCCACTTTAACGCGACGGATTTGCCAGACCCAGACATGCCAGTGATCAGGACAACGCTTTGCAGGCCGTCAGTTTGAAGACTATCCGGCATTTTTGTGGTCCTGGGCGATGGCTTGCGCTTGCTTTTCCATGAACTCTTGCAGTGTGTCGATCCCACGTAGTTTCAAGATGGTGTTGCGAACAGCCGCCTCTACCAGCACCGCGAGGTTTCGGCCGGCAGCCACTTGCAGCGTGACCTTGGAAATTGGTTCACCCAAGATCTCTTGGGTCGTTTCCTGTAAGGGGAGGCGCTCGAACTTTTCCTGGGCTGAGGCGCGTACAAGGTGAACGATCAGCTTGAGTTTCATTTTTCGGCGCACCGAGGTTTCGCCAAAGATGGTCCGGATGTTCAATAGCCCCAGACCACGCACTTCAAGCATGTTTTGTAGGAGGGCTGGGCAATGACCATCGATGACATGTGGTGCAGTGCGAGAGAGTTCGACCGCATCATCAGCAACCAGACCGTGACCGCGCGAGATAAGCTCAAGCGCCAATTCACTTTTACCCAGACCAGACTCCCCCGTGATCAGAACGCCCAAACCCAACACGTCCATCAGTACCCCGTGGACTGTGATTTTTGGGGCAAAGCGTTTGGATAAGTAAATGCGAAGCCGGTCTATGGTTTCAGCTGCCGACACCCCGGTTTTAAGCAGGGGCACACTGGTGCGCTCACAAACCTCTACCAGGTCCTCAGGTGTCTCCAGGCCATGAGCCAGAATAATGGCTGGCACGCCGCCGCTTGCGAGCTCCTCAATGTGATGAATCCGCCGCTTGGGATCAAAGCGTTTGTAGTAGGCCAGTTCTTCATGACCAAACACCTGTATGCGAGCTGGATGAATAAGATTCAGGTGTCCGATAAGGTCTGCAGCAGCCCTGCCATCGGCAGGCAGGGGCCTATTCTCACCGGCATGACCGGCCAGCCATTCGAACGCGACGTCATCGGCGTTGTCGTCTACTAATTCCCTGACCACTAGCATGACGTTTCCTAAGGCTGTTGTTGTTCAACGCCGGATCAAGCTGCCGCCGATGTACTCCGAGCAGTCAGCAACTCATGGACCCGCAAAACATCCGTCTCCGATCTGAGTGCCTGCACGACCGACTCATCCGAAAGTCGCTGGGCAACTTCAGCCAGGATATCAAGATGTTGCTGCGTGGCCTCTTCCGGTACCACGATGACTAACAGTATATCGACAGGTTGGCCATCGGGGGCGTCAAACGCAATGGGCTTTTCCAAACGCACAAACGCTGCCCATGGTCTGTGAATGCTTTTGATACGTCCATGAGGCACTGCAACGCCGTGCCCCAATCCGGTTGAGCCCAGACGTTCGCGAGCAAATAAATTGTCGAACACGTTGGCGCGCTCAAGACCTTGGTTATTCTCGAACAGCAACGCGACTTGTTCGAGTGCGCGCTTTTTGCTGGTTACAGCAACGTCCAACAAAACGTTTTCAGGCGGCAATATTTGAGAAAGTAGCTTCATAACGGAATTATAGGGGGTTTTGCGGCATTGCAATATAAAACACAACAAAGACCCCCTTAGCTAAAAATAGCTACACATAACAGCTTTTAGAGAAAGATAGGTTAGCTTTCTGCGACGATCTGGCGTTTGCCAGGCGTATGGCCATGATCCTGGGTTTTTTTCTTGTGTTCAACAACCTGACGGTCGACCTTATCGATCAGCAAGTCGATGGCAGCATACAGGTTCTCCTGCGCTGCCTCACAGTGAATGTCTTTGCCGCGCACGTGAACAGTCATTTCAGCCCGATGCTTCAGCGGTTCAACCGACAGCATGACTTTGGTATCAATCACGTGGTCGAAATGTCGCGTGACCCGCTCTAGCTTGGTCGAAATATAGTCGCGAATGGCGGGGGTGACTTCGAGGTGATGTCCAGTGATTTGAACGTTCATGCTGTTTCTCCTCTAACAAGGCAAACGGACTGATTGCCAAAGGGCAATCCCGTGCTTTTAGTGTAATGGGTTGTTCAGGGAAATCAAGCTGAACTAACCGGCAGTTACAGCCAGTTACATCTTGAAATGTTCGCCAAGATAGACGCGACGCACTGCCGGATCATCAATGATTTTTTCCGGATCGCCACTGGTCAGCACGGACCCTTCACTGATGATATAGGCCCGGTCACAAATGCCCAGGGTTTCGCGAACGTTGTGATCTGTAATCAAAACGCCAATCCCACGGCTTTTTAAGAAACGCACAATGCGCTGAATTTCGATCACGGCAATCGGATCCACGCCAGCAAATGGCTCATCGAGCAATACAAATCTCGGGTTGGTAGCCAGTGCTCGAGCAATTTCAACTCGGCGACGCTCACCGCCCGATAGTGAGAGTGCGCCGTTGTTGCGCAGATGTTCGATTTGCAGCTCTTGCAGCAAAGACTCAAGCCGTTGTTTGATTTCAGAAGGCGTCGCTCGCTTGCCATCCGGGTTGGTCTGCAATTCGAGTACGGCACGGATGTTTTGTTCGACAGTCAATCGGCGAAACACCGATGCATCTTGAGGCAGGTAGGAAAGTCCGCGGCGAGCCCGCTGATGAATCGGCATTGCGGTAATCGATGCGCCATCAATCTCAATGCGTCCGGCATCCGCCTGGATTAACCCCACAATCATGTAGAAGCTTGTTGTCTTGCCAGCGCCATTGGGTCCGAGCAGACCCACCACCTCGCCGCCGTCCACATGCAGACTCACGTCCTGTACCACCATGCGACCGCTGTAGGATTTACGCAAACCAATGGCGCTCAAGCGACCGGCGTTCAAGCCTTCAGTAAGCGTGCTGCTATTGACTGTCATCATGGATGTGATCAGGGTTTAGGGGCGGGCGGTGTAGGTATGTCTGCACCACTTGCTTGCAATTTGCGACAGGCTTCGATGGCCGCGTCTACTTTGGCGCGTGGCTGCGCAATCGAACGTACACGACCATCGGGGTTGTCAGAGTTAGGCCCAGAAAACGCCTGGTATCGATCTGTTTTTTGGTAGTAACGCACGCGCTCGCCAGAGATCGAATCAAACGGCTTGCCACAAATAAAACGCGTTAACCGTGCTTTGCCAATTAAATCAAAGGTCTCAGCCCGGCCATCGTATTCAGCCCTCTCCCCAATGCCCTCGAGCACCTCGAAGCTCTCTGGACGATCCTGGCGAATGTATACGCGCTTGCGTTCATCCATCGAAGCAGTGCCGTACTGATAGCCTTCGGCGTCTTCGGTTAGGCGTAGCTCATCTGCGAGCAGCTTTAATAACCCGCGTGTCATGATGACCTCACCGCTAAAGACACTGGTTTTTGTCTTTTCGTCATAGGTCAGTTCATTGGAGAGAATTTGGGTGGCAGGCTCCTCTTTGTCTTGGCTGCTGGCCGAGAGCAAAGCGTTTTGCGACCAGGCAGTGGCTGGCTGCGTCAATAGAATGGCAAGCAAGAAAGTGCCAAGCAGGCGAAGGGTGCTCAAGGTTTTTTCTCCGTGGCAGGCGGCTGCGCCTGTCTGGCGCGAGGTGCGATCTCCACATCGGTCGAATCAAATACTTTGAGTTCGCCGGTTTTGTTGTCATAGCGCATGCCTACTCCTTTTAACGTGGAGCGATTGCGCACTGCAGTCGCCGGCAGATCCGTGTAGGCGACGTCCTCATTGATCAGCAGCGTAATTTCGTTGCTACTGACGTTAAGTGGTTCTGTCGTATCACTGGCCAGGCGCATCACCAGGGCATCTTGTTTCATGATGATACGGTTGCCGTCATCAAGCACGGTGGCCAGTTTGGAGGTCCCCACCAAAGTGGGTTGCCCAGGCTTGATGCTCATGGCGCGCGGATACCGGATGTCATAGGAATCATCATCGGGAAAGTGTTCCATATAGTCGCCCTCAATACGACTAATTGGCACGCCATTCTCATCGGTGCGCAGCATCAGCATGACCTTGCCCCAGCTATCGGGCTCATGGGTCTGCTTGGCCGGTGCATCAAGCGTCACTGCTCGTTGAGTGTGCTCAGCCGCAAACCAGGTGCCAATGACCAGGCCAGCCAGGATCACAACAGAAGCGATGGTGGGAAAGCGGTCTCTCATCTGTGCTTATTGAATCACGCCGGCGCCAACTGTACTACCCATCAGGAAGGGTGCGAGTTTGTGTTGAGCCGCCAGAATCACGTCACAGCACTCGCGCACAGCACCGTTGCCGCCGGTTTGGCTGGTGGTCCAATGGGCGCTTTGGGCCATATAGGCCGGGGCGTTGGGCACGGTCACGGCCAAGCCAGCTTGCTGCATGGCAGGCAAATCAATCACATCGTCACCCATGTAGCCCACCGCTTGTTTTGGTATGCCAAGCTCCTGTGCCAGCTCATTAAGCGCTTGCGCTTTGTCTCGCACGCCTTGCCGAACGTGGCGTATTCCCAGTTCAGCGCATCGCCATGCCACGATTGGCCCGTCGCGCGCGGTGATAATCGCCACATCAATGCCGCTCGCGTCAAGCATTTTTAAACCGTGGCCATCGAGCACGTGAAAGCGTTTGAGGGCTTCACCCTGCTCCCCGTACCAAAGCCCGCCATCGGTCAGCACGCCATCGACATCGAATATCATCAAACGGATCTGTCGCGCCCGATCAATAACGGTATCCGGTAGCTTGGCTAGCACCAGTGCTTCGGCGGGGTGGGCTGGCAGGGGTTTCATAATACCTTCGCTGTCATGAGGTCGTGCATGTGCAATGCACCAATGAGTTTACCGGCATCGTCAGCAACCAGAATTTGGCTGATTCGACGCTCATCCATCGTGCTCGCTGCATCGACTGCAAGCATCTCCGGGCTGATGTGTTGAGGATGGTGTGACATGCCATTGGTGACGTTTAATCCACGAATGTCACCGGCAGACTCTATCAATCGCCGTAAGTCACCGTCTGTGAAGATGCCAATGGCAATCCCCTGCTCATTGACTACGGCGGTCATGCCCATCCCCTTGCGAGACATCTCATCGAGTGCTTGCGTGATGCTTGCGGATGGGCCAACCTGAGGAATGGCCTGGCCTTGGCGCATCACATCGCGCACGCGAGTCAGTAGCCGACGCCCCAAGGCACCCGCAGGGTGGGAGCGCGCAAAATCCTCTGGCGTGAAGCCGCGTGCATTCAGACACGCGACCGCGAGCGCGTCACCCATGGCTAGCGCTACGGTGGTGCTCGCCGTCGGTGCCAAGTTCATCGGGCAGGCTTCGTTAGTCACGCTGACATCGAGATGAACACGGGACAGTTGAGCCAGATCGGATTTGGGGTTGCCAGTCAGCGCAACCACCGGCACATTGAGCCGATGGGCAGCCGCCACGACAGTCAGTAGCTCATCGCCACTACCCGAGTGAGAGAGCGCGAGCAACATATCCTGCGCCGTGAGCATACCGAGATCCCCATGCAAGGCTTCAGCAGCATGCATAAACATCGCCGGCGTTCCGGTGGAGGCCAGGGTGGCTGCGATTTTTCTGGCGATGTGGCCTGTCTTACCCAATCCACACACGATCACTCGGCCACGGCAGGCCAACAGCATACCGACGGCTTGCACGAATGTCTCATCGAGCCGTTGCTTCAGATCATGCAGTGCTTGCGCTTCCGTGGCCAGTGTTTGTTCGCCACTGGCAAGAATTTCCGCCGCCAGTTGGTTGGTTTCACTCATCTGGCGATTTTACCTAGGTGCGCGTGCTAAAAGTGCAAACAATTGCTCTGTACGCACTGAATCCGTCTGTCCGAGGTTAAAAATGTCCAATTCAAAGTCTGTTTTAGCTACTTGGGGAACTCCACTTAGCCCGCTCGCCCGGCGCGTCATGCTGCTTGGCGCAGGCGAGCTTGGCAAGGAAGTGGTGATTGCACTGCAAAGGCTTGGCGTGGAAGTCATTGCTGTAGATCGGTATGCACATGCGCCGGCGCAACAGGTCGCGCACCACGCCGAAGTCGTCAATATGACAGACCGGCAAGCACTGAAGGCTGTGATTGATCGGTACAAGCCAGATGTCATCGTGCCGGAAATTGAGGCGATTGCCACCGATTTACTGGTGGATATGGAGGGTCAGAATGGCTTGCGGGTCACACCAACAGCCCGGGCTGCGAGGCTAACCATGAATCGCGAAGGTATTCGACGCTTGGCGGCTGAAACGCTTGGCCTTCCAACATCGCCTTATCGATTTGCTGATACGTTTGCGCAGCTCGAGCAGGCAGTGCAAGAGATCGGCTTGCCTTGTGTGGTCAAACCAGTCATGTCCTCATCAGGCAAGGGACAGAGTGTGATTCGCCAGGCTGGCGATGTCCAAACGGCCTGGGATTATGCCCAGACAGGTGGGCGCGTGGGTGCGGGTAGGGTGATTGTCGAGGGCTGGGTTGAGTTTGACTACGAGATCACTTTGTTGACCGTTCGCTACCAGAACTCGCAGGGTAGTGTAGTGACAGATTTTTGTGCGCCGATTGGCCATTTGCAAGTCGATGGTGACTATGTCGAGAGCTGGCAGCCGCAGCCAATGAGCCCCGCGGCACTGGCTCGCGCGCAGGAAATTGCGCTAGCCGTCACTTCCGACCTTGGTGGGTTGGGGATTTTTGGGGTGGAGCTTTTTGTGCGGGGCGATATGGTTTGGTTCTCGGAGGTCAGTCCTCGCCCACATGATACTGGCTTGGTCACATTGGCTTCGCAAGTGCAAAGTGAGTTTGATATTCACGCTCGGGCTTTGCTTGGTCTGCCGGTCAGTGTCGCCATGCGTGGTCCGGCCGCGAGCCGTGTGATCTACGGGGGCGTTGATGCAGGGGCGGTGGTGTTTGATGGCATGGCCGATGCGCTGGCTGAGCCAGGTACTGACCTGAGACTATTTGGCAAGCCCGAGTCCTTCGTGAAACGGCGTTTGGGCGTGGGACTCGCAAGCGCCGATTCAATCGAGCAAGCGCGCGAGCGTGCTCGCGCGGTTTCTAAGGCAGTTAGTGTGAAAGCTGCTGATTAACCTTCGAGGAAAAGCTTGTAGGCAGGGTTTTCTGTTTCGTTCCAGAAAGGATAGCCAATCTCGGCTAAAAAGGTTTTGAATGCTGTTTTTTGTCCAGGTGGCACTTGAATTCCCACCAGAATCTGACCGTAGTCAGCACCTTGATTGCGGTAGTGAAACAAACTGATATTCCAGTCAGGCCGCATGGTGTTCAGAAAGCGCATCAGTGCCCCGGGGCGTTCAGGAAACTCAAATCGGTAAAGCAATTCGTTTTTGGCGAGTTTTGAGTGTCCACCGACCATGTGGCGCAGGTGCGTTTTGGCCATTTCATCGTGGGTCAGGTCCACAGTTGGAAAGCCATTGCGCTTGAACTCGGCGGCCAGTTTGGAGGAGTCCGCCGCGCGTTCGACCTGGATGCCAACGAATACATGGGCTTTTTCTGAGTCAGAGATGCGATAGTTAAATTCGGTGACACTGCGCGGTCCCACGAGGGTGCACAGGTGTCTGAAGCTGCCGCGCTCCTCAGGCAAGGTAATGGCAAACAATGCCTCACGTGATTCACCAACTTCAGCACGTTCAGCCACAAATCGCAAACGATCAAAATTCATGTTCGCGCCACACGCAATGGCGACCACGGTTTTGTCTTTCCATCGGTGTTGTTGGGCGTACTGTTTGGCGCCGGCAATTGCAAGGGCGCCAGCAGGTTCGAGCACGCTGCGGGTATCCTGGAAAACATCTTTGATGGCCGCACAGATGGCATCGGTGTCGACAATCACAAAGTCATCAACGTACTCTTTGACCAGTCGAAATGTTTCGACACCAACCTGCTTGACGGCCGTGCCATCAGAAAACAGTCCTACATCGTGCAAGCGCACGCGTTTGCCCGCTTTGACGCTACGCACCATCGCATCGGAGTCTTCGGTCTGTACACCGATGACTTTGATGGAGGGTCGTAGCTGCTTGATGTAAGCCGCTACGCCACTGATGAGCCCGCCACCGCCAATGGCCACAAACACCGCATCGATGTTGTCCGGATGCTGCCGCAAAATCTCCATCGCAATGGTGCCTTGACCAGCAATAACGTCCGGATCATCAAAAGGGTGCACAAATGTCAGTTTTTCTGTGGCTTCAAGCTCGGCGGCTTTTTCAAAAGCATCGCTGTAACTGTCGCCATGCAGGATGACTTCTGCGCCAAGACGTTTGACTGCCTCGATCTTGACCGGTGGTGTCGTCGTGGGCATGACAATCACAGCTCGGCAACCAAGCCGACTTGCGGACAGGGCGACACCTTGGGCATGGTTGCCAGCCGATGATGCAATCACCCCACGAGCCAACGCCTCTTTACTTAAGTGGGCCATCTTGTTGTAGGCGCCACGAAGCTTAAAGCTAAACACCGGCTGGTAATCTTCACGTTTTAGCAACACGGTGTTGCCAAGGCGGGCAGACAGTGTGGGCGCTTTCTCAAGGGGCGTTTCGCTGGCGACGTCATACACTTTGGACGTCAGAATGCGTTTCAGGTAATCAGTCGACATAACCCAGATGCACAAAAAAACCCCATTATCCCATGCGCCGCCGTTAACAAGTCATGTTGCCGAACCCCATGACGAGGAGCGTTTTGGATGAACATTGGCTTGACGGCGTTGTTTGTGGCTGGGCTCGTATCGTCAACGTTATTGCCCGGTGGCTCAGAGCCACTGCTGGTGGCGTATTTGATGCAGCAGGCGCCTGTCGCGATTTGGCCAACGGCTGCAATGGCGGTGCTTGCCGTTGGTCTTGGAAATACCCTGGGTGGCTTGGTGACCTACGCCATGGGGCGCGGTGGACGATATTTGTGGGCCCGGTGGCGTCACGAAGTCGACCAAGACAAACAAAGCCACCAAAAAGCCCGTGTCTGGCTTGATCGCTGGGGGCCGTGGGCGCTGCTGCTGTCCTGGATCCCGATTGTGGGCGACCCGCTGTGCCTGGTTGCCGGCGCTTTGCGCTTGAAGTTCTGGGCCTGCGTGGCGGCTATTGCCGTGGGCAAGTTTGCCCGATACCTGGTTTTGGCGGGTGCCGTGCTCGCAATTCAAGGTTGAGCCTAATCGCTGCTTTCATAGGGGATTGGGTCGCCAAGGCCACACTTTGCACCTAAAATGCTGTTTTTGAAGCCTAAAGAGCCACGCGCCCCCAGATTTGGGCGTGCACTCTGTAACCGCCTGGTTTTTTTCAATGAACTCCCCCGCTGCCAGTCATCTGCTCGCCAATTTACCCGCTCAATCTGAATCCCGGTTGCGCGAAATTCCCTACAACTACACCTCGTTTTCTGATCGGGAGGTAGTGCTGCGGTTGCTCGGTGATGAGGCATGGTTGCTTTTGAGTGAGCTGCGTGCTGAGCGACGCACGGGTCGCTCGGCACGTATGCTGTACGAAGTGCTCGGCGACATCTGGGTGGTCAAGCGTAACCCCTACTTGCAAGATGACCTGCTAGACAATCCCAAGCGTCGCCGTTTACTGATTGAAGCTTTGCGTCATCGCTTGGGTGAGATCGATGAGCGCCGCCAGTCAGACAATCTGCAGCGCGATGAGAAAGTCGCTGCATTGCTTGCGCGCGCTAGGCGCGCGGTTGATGAGTTTGAGCGGACTTTTAACGAGACGGCTGAGTTGCGCAAGCGCGTGGCCAAGGTGCTTGGCAAGTTAACCGCCAAGGACAATATCAAGTTCGACGGTCTATCCCGAGTCTCGCATGTTACGGATGCCACCGATTGGCGAGTCGAGTATCCGTTCGTGGTGTTGATGCCAGATACGGAAGAGGAGATTGCCGGGCTGGTGCGAGGCTGTATCGAATTAGGTCTGACCATTGTGCCGCGTGGTGGCGGCACCGGTTACACGGGTGGCGCTCTGCCTTTGACATGGCGATCCGTTGTCATCAATACAGAAAAACTGGAGACCTTAAGTCCGGTCGAAATGACAGAGTTACCCGGATTGGAGGCTTTAGTGCCCACCATCCGCGCAGGGGCCGGCGTTGTGACCCGGCGTGTGGCTGACACAGCTGAGCAAGCTGGATTTGTATTCGCGGTGGATCCGACCTCGGCTGACGCATCCTGTGTTGGTGGCAATGTCGCCATGAATGCCGGCGGGAAAAAAGCCGTGTTGTGGGGCACGGCGCTAGACAACCTCGCATGGTGGCGCATGGTTGATCCAGACGGCAATTGGCTAGATGTCACGAGAGTTGGCCACAATCTAGGCAAAATCCACGATGTCGATGTGGCGACCTTCGAGCTGTCTTGGTCTGACGGCCGGTATGCGGCCGGGCATCGTGTGATCAAAACCAAAACCCTTGAAATCAAGGGGCAACAGTTTCGCAAGGTTGGCTTGGGCAAGGACGTCACCGATAAATTTTTGGCGGGCTTGCCTGGTGTGCAAAAGGAAGGCTGTGATGGCCTGATTACCGCCGCTCGCTGGGTGGTGCATCGCATGCCGGCACATACCCGCACCGTGTGCCTGGAATTCTTTGGTCAGGCCCGTGACGCCATACCTTCGATCGTCGAAATCAAGAATTACCTGGATGGCCCGGGCAAAGCACAAGGCGCGATCTTGGCTGGCCTGGAGCATTTGGACGAGCGTTACTTGCGTGCGGTGGGTTACGCCACCAAGAGCAAGCGAGGTGGCTTCCCCAAAATGGTGTTGATTGGCGATATCGTAGGCGACGATGACAATGTGGTGGCAGCCGCGTGCAGTGAAGTGGTGCGCATGGCCAACAGTCGCCATGGCGAAGGATTCGTGGCAGTCAGCCCTGAAGCACGCAAGAAATTCTGGCTCGATCGCGCCCGAACAGCGGCGATTGCGCGTCATACCAACGCGTTCAAGATCAACGAAGACGTCGTTATCCCGCTGGATCGTATGGGTGAGTACACCGATGCGATCGAGCGCATCAATATCGAACTGTCCACGCGCAACAAGCTGCGCCTTCTCGATGCGCTTGAGGCCAGGTTAAACGAGCCATTGCCGTTAGCAAAGCTCGATGCCGATGATGTGTCCAGAGATGAATGGCTGGCCGAGCGTACGAGCCAAGCGCTCGAGTTGATTAGCCGTGTGCGGGGGCGTTGGGATTGGACTTTGACGCATCTGGACGAGCCGCTCAAAGATGCTCGCGACAAGCTTGTTGAACATGGCCTTAAGGCATTGCTGCCTGCTGTCGAACAACGTCTGGCCAACCAGCCCGATGCCAGGTTGTTTGATGTAGTGCAAGATCGCACGTTGCGCATTTCCTGGAAGGTTGAGTTGCTCAAGCACTTTGAGGATATGTTTGGCGGATCGCACTGGGCACCTGTCTTGGCCGAATTGAAAGCAGTACATGCTCGTGTTCTTAAAAGCCGCGTGTTCGTAGCGTTGCACATGCATGCCGGTGACGGCAATGTGCACACCAATATTCCGGTTAACTCAGACGACTATTTGATGCTGCAGGAGGCCAACGAGACGGTGGCGCGCATTATGCAGATTGCACGTGATCTCGATGGGGTTATTTCCGGTGAGCATGGGATTGGGCTGACCAAGTATGAGTTTCTGACTGAAGAAGAACTTGCACCTTTCCAGGCCTACAAGCAGGAAGTTGATCCGCAAGGCCGGTTCAATGCTGGGAAGTTAATGCCGGGTGCGGATCTGCGCAATGCCTGGACGCCGAGTTTTGGGTTGATGGGTCACGAGTCGCTCATCATGCAGCAAAGCGATATTGGTGAGATCAGTGAGTCAATTAAAGACTGCTTGCGCTGTGGTAAGTGCAAGCCAGTTTGTGCCACACATGTGCCGCGTGCCAACCTACTCTATTCACCGCGCAACAAGATTCTGGCAACCTCGCTCTTGATTGAGGCTTTTCTTTATGAAGAGCAGACTAGACGAGGGATCAGCCTGAAACATTGGCAAGAGTTTGAAGATGTGGCCGATCACTGCACGGTCTGTCACAAGTGCTACAACCCTTGCCCAGTGGACATTGATTTTGGGGATGTGTCCATGAACATGCGTGCGCTTTTGCGTCGCATGGGACGTAAGTCATTTAATCCTGGCACAACGGCTGCGATGTTTTTTCTAAATGCCAAGGATCCGCGCACCATCAATCTGACGCGCAAGTTGATGGTCGATGTGGGCTACAAAGCACAGCGGTTTGCCCACGATTTGCTGTCTAAGTTTGCTCGCCAGCAAACCCAAAAACCACCAGCTACAGTGGGTAAGCCGCCTATGCGCGAGCAGGTTGTGCATTTCATTAATAAAAAAATGCCTGGCGGCCTGCCCAAGCAAAGCGCACGCAAGTTGCTCGACATTGAAGATGCCAACTATGTGCCCATCATACGAGACCCTGCACGTACCACCAGCGACAGCGAGGCTGTGTTTTATTTCCCGGGCTGTGGCTCCGAGCGGTTATTTTCCCAGGTAGGGTTGGCTACACAAGCCATGCTGTGGCATGTCGGTGTGCAAACGGTACTGCCACCTGGCTACCTGTGCTGTGGCTATCCGCAGCGCGGCAATGGCATGAATGACAAGGCCGAGAAAATCATCACTGACAATCGTGTGTTGTTTCACCGGGTGGCCAACACGCTTAATTATCTGGACATCAAAACGGTCGTGGTTAGCTGTGGCACTTGCTACGACCAACTCGCAGGTTATGAGTTCGACAAGATCTTTCCTGGCTGCCGCCTGATCGATATTCATGAGTTTTTGCTTGAGAAGAACGTCAAGCTCGATGGTATTCAAGGCGTGCGTTATATGTATCACGACCCTTGCCATACCCCCATGAAACTGCAGGACCCCTTAAAAACCGTGAAGTCTCTGGTCGGTGAGGGCACGATTAAAACTGATCGTTGTTGTGGTGAGTCTGGCACTTTGGCGGTCACGCGTCCTGATATATCGACTCAAGTTCGTTTCCGCAAGGAAATTGAACTTGACAAGAACATGGCAAGTTTGCGCAGCGACGGTTTTGATGGTCAAGTCAAAATGCTGACCTCATGTCCTTCATGCCTGCAAGGTTTGTCACGTTATCAGGACGATACCGGTGCGCAAGCTGACTATATCGTGGTGGAAATGGCGCGCCATGTCCTGGGCCAAACCTGGCTGGAAGACTATGTCAAAGTTGCCAACCAGGGTGGCATTGAGCGCGTATTGGTCTAGGGTGGATGCCTAGCCGTTTGATACTGCCTTGACGGCGATGCCGTGCTCTTTAAGTGCGGCGCGTATAGCGATAGCAAACTCGACAGCATCAGGCTGATCACCGTGCAGGCAGAGTGTGTCGGCTTTGACCGCGACGCTTGTGCCGTCTTGAGCAATGACTTTGCTTTCTTTGACCATGCGCAGCACTTGTTCGATCGACTGATTCACATCGGTAATCATGGCACCGGGTTTATTGCGGGGTGTCAAACTGCCATCTGGTTGATAGGACCGATCACCGAACACCTCGCCCGCTGCAGTCAGTCCGAGGGCACGAGCCTCCTCGAGCATGTGACTGCCGGCCAACCCAAAAAACACCAGTGACTTGTCGACATCATGTACAGCCTTGGCGATACCGCGCGCTAGCGCCCGGTCTTTGACTGCCATGTTGTAGAGCATGCCGTGGGCTTTGACATGATTTAGTCGGGTACCTTGAGAAGCAGCTACCCCAGCTAGCGTGCCGATCTGTGCCACCACCATGTCGTAGGCCTCTTGCTCGGTGATTTGCATTGCACGCCGCCCAAATCCTTGCAAGTCCGGCAGCCCAGGGTGTGCGCCAATTGCCACGCCATGCTCACGGGCACAAGCCACCGTCTCGCGCATCACACCCGGGTCACCGCCATGGTAACCACACGCAATGTTGGCTGACGATATGTAGGGCATGATTTCAGTGTCGTGTCCCATGGTCCAAGCGCCAAAGCTCTCGCCCATGTCACAGTTCAAGTCTAGTTTTAGGCTCATTGAAGTCTCCTAGTGAATGCTTGCGCGGTCATCAAGTAACCATTGCCTGATGCTTGCGACCGATACTGAAAGTTCATCGAGCGCCTGAGCTTTGGCCCGGTCGAGCTCGCGTGCATGTTCAACATCGACAAGGGTAAAACGAATTTCATCGCCAGGTTTCTTTTGTGCGAGGATGGGTAAATCCACGCTGGCAACCGTGGCTATTTTGGGGTAACCGCCAGATGTCTGGCGGTCTGCCATCAGCACAATGGGTTGCCCGCCACGTGGCACTTGGATCGAACCAAACGACGTTGCTTCAGAAATCATTTCTCTTGGCGAAGCCAGCGCAATTTCCGGGCCTTGAAGTCGATAGCCCATCCGCTCCGAATCAGTGGAGATGCGCCACGTGCCAGAGATCATGGCTGCTTGGCTAGCGGCGGTGAACTCATGCCATTGATCGCTGCGGATCAAACGTACCAGTGACTTGCGACCGGTGTGCTGGCCCAGCATGCTGGGCAAATAAAGCACCTGATCCCATATTCGCTCACTGAGGGCAGTTAATGCTTCTTTGTCGTCCTTCAGTGGGGCGCGCAGCGCAATTTCGTCATCTTTTTGAAGGGCTCTTCCCTGCCAACCGCCAAAGCCAGCGCGCAAGTAGGTGCTTTCGCTGCCCATCACACTTGGCAGGTCAAAGCCGCCATGAACCGCCAGATAAGCTCTTGTACCTTCCGTGGCGGTATCGAAAGTCAAGGTGTCTGAGGCACGAACGATCAGGGGGCGATAGCGTGGCACTGGCCTGCCGTTAACCCGGGCATTCATCTGCGCACCTGCCAAGCAGATGCAACAAGCCTTGCTAAACACCAGTGTTGGCCCAAGCAGGGTGATTTCAAGTGTGGCGCAATCTTCAGTATTTCCGGCAATCAAGTTGGCCATCTGATGCGACTGAATGTCCATTGCGCCGGTGACTGAAACGCCGAGGTGCTGGTAGCCCCAGCGGCCACTGTCTTGAAACGAAGATAGCAAGCCGGGCCGTTTGACGATCATGCTCATGCCGGTTGCTCCTGCTGGGCTTTGATTTCATCAAACTGGTGATCATCGATCGGAACGAACTCGATCTCATCGCCTGGCATCAGCAGTGTGGGTTGTGCAGCCTTGGCGTTAAACAGCCTCAGTGGGGTCGCTCCAATGATGTGCCAACCACCAGGCAGGACGTTGGGGTAGATGGTGCTTTGACGGTTGGCAATGCCTAACGATCCAGCCGGCAGAGCTGTACGAGGGACTTCGCGCCGTGGCAGGGCAAACCGCTCGTCATGAATGCCGATGTAAGGATGGCCTGGCGCAAAGCCGATCATATAGACCCGGCAAATGCTGCCGTGGTGAGCTTGCACTACCTCTTCAGGGCTCAGTCCCATTCGCTTAGCGACGTCCTCAAGGTCTGGCCCGTGTTTGTCACCATAGCAAACTGGAATCTGAATACGTCGAGCCGTCAGCTGAGCGCCTTCGGCAATCTGGCCAATGATGTCCTGGACGACACCGGTTAGATACGCGACTGGATCATCGCCTATCACTGTGCTTGGCTCGAAGTAGATCGCTACGGCGGTAAACGAGGGCACGATATCGAGTACGCCCGGCAAACTCGCTTGTCGCAAGCTATCGGCTAACGTGAGACACCGCAAACCGACCGCCTGATCGATCTGATCACCCAGATCGATCATCAGGCAGCGGTCGCCTTGCGCACGAATCCCTTTGATAAGCTCAGATGCCATTGGCTTGGACTTGCTGGTTTACTTGGCGAACAACGAATCCATGTTCTTGAATGCCTTGATTTCAATGGCGTTGCCCGACGGGTCTTGGAAAAACATGGTGGCCTGTTCGCCGACCTCGCCTTTAAAACGCACGTAGGGCTCGATGATGAACTTGGTGCCAGCCGCTTTGAGTTTGTCAGCAAGTTGTTCCCAAGCGGGGATCGACAGCACGGCGCCAAAGTGGCGCACGGGCACTTGATGGTTGTCAACGGCACTGGTGGCTGCACTGGTGCATTCATCAGGTGACAGGTGTGCCACGATCTGGTGACCGTAGAAATTAAAGTCAACCCAATCTTCTGAGCTACGACCTTCTGAGCAACCAAGCAGCTCGCCGTAGAACTTGCGTGCTTCGGTCAGATCGCGCACGGGGAAAGCCAAATGAAACGGTGGCATGTGAGTGTCAGCCATGATTACAGCGCCTCCGGGAAGGAAGTGAATGGTTTAAGGAAAAAAGGGTCTTTTGTAATGGCTATGCGCCCTACATCAAACCGCCAGGGTGCAACTGAAACCTGAAACCGAAAGAATATCAGGTTGCGCGGGTTAGGCGGCTTTGCGCAAACACTAAACTAAAGGTACTGCCTTGCTGCAGGCGACTCTGGATCTGCAACTCGGCGTCATGGCGCATCGCGATATGCTTAGTGATCGCCAAGCCCAAGCCAGTGCCACCGGCCGCACGCGAACGGCTACGGTCCACTCGATAGAATCGTTCGCTAAGGCGTGGAATGTGTTCAGCCGCTATGCCGATACCGGTGTCCTGCACGCTAAAGCGGGCGCCATCCGACTCAGACATCCATTTGACATAAATGGTGCCTTTGTCGGGGGTGTAACGCACTGCATTGGTCAGCAGGTTGGCAAATGCCGAGGTGAGCTCCGAGGGAGCACCCAAGAGATTTAAGCCCGACTCGATGTCCCACTCGAACTGGTGTCGGCCCGCAGACAGCGCCTCGACCTGCTGGCGCAAGCCATTGAGCATCTCGGTGACATTGACAGTGACTTGTTCGGCCTCTGGCGAGGTCTCCAGGTTTGAGAGTGTCAATAGATCTGAGACGATGGACTGCATACGCTTGGCTTGCTCGCGCATAAGCCCGAAGTAATGCTGAGTCTGTTCTTCTGTCAATGCACCGGCAGGGGCTTCACTAATTGTCTCCACGAACCCCGCCAAAACCGTCAGTGGGGTGCGCAACTCGTGCGAAACATTAGCTACAAAATCACGCCGGGTGGTCTCTAGCTTGTCAATCTGTGTCAGGTCGCGGGTGATCAGCAGTCGTTGCTCACGGGCGTAAACCACGAACTGCATCATCATGAGCTTGTCCTGATTGCCCTGGTGGGTCTTGATGATGATGGGATCCGGCCACGCACGCTGCCGTGCGTAGCGCAGAAATTCTGGCTGTCGGATCAAGTGCAACAGGTTGCTGCCAAGGTCGGCTTGTTCGTTTAGGTTTAACTGTTGGCGTGCCGATTTGTTGAACCATATGATCGACAAAGACTGATCCAGGGCGATCACCCCGACCGGCAAGGCTTGGGCAGCTGCCATGACGGCATCACTGGTCTCCTGCGCTTGTGCCAGTAGTTCGTTCTGCAGATGCAGGTTGTGTTCGAGTTGTCGAACCACATCAGTCCAAGGGCCGACATCTTCAGGGGGCGTTTGATCACGGGCCGACTTAAGCCAGGTGGCTACCCGTGCCGCCTGATAACGCCGCCAAGTGGTCAAGCCTCCGAACCCTATGCCCATAACAATCCAGCCCAGGTTGCTGCCCCAGACCAGATAGATTGCCGTGGCGGCAATCAAACTGAACACGAACCACCAAAGGGTTTTACGCCATTGCATAAGGCGAATTGTCGCACGCGGCCAGTCCGCCGTGCGGGCCACACTACTGTCCATCAGCTCTGAATGGCTTGACGGGTAAAGCGATACCCAGTGCCGCGCACCGTCTCAATGTGCTTGTCATGTCCGCTAGGCTCTAGCGCTTTGCGCAAGCGCCGGATGTGAACGTCCACGGTTCGTTCTTCAACAAACACATGGTCGCCCCAGACCTGGTCCAGTAGCTGTGAGCGCGAGAACACCCGCTCAGGGTGCGTCATAAAGAAATGCAGCAATCTAAATTCGGTCGGTCCGATGGCAAGCGTCAGACCATTGCCGGTTAAGCGATGCGCCGCCGGGTCGAGCTTTAGGCCGGCGACTTCGGTCAGGTCATCGGTTAGCTGTGGAGCGCGTCGGCGTAACACGGCTTTGATGCGAGCCATGAGCTCTTTCGGGGAGAAAGGCTTGGTGATGTAGTCATCGGCGCCCGCTTCCAAGCCGTCAATCTTGTCCTGCTCAGCGCCTTTGGCCGTGAGCATGATGATAGGTACCTGGCGCGTACGTTCGTGATTGCGCAGTTTGCGCGCCAGTGCCAGCCCGGATTGTCCCGGTAACATCCAGTCCAGCAAAATCAGGTCGGGCAGCTCAGCATCGATCAGTATTTGAGCCTGCTCACTGTCAAACGCACGCAACACCTTGTGACCTGCAAAAGACAGATTCACCGCAATCAATTCCTGGATCGCTGGCTCATCTTCAACAACTAGAATGGTGCTCGACATAGAGACTCGCTTTGTTAAGACAGGCAACATGACAATTCATAATTCGATATCCTAAGTCCCTAATATGTCAGGTCTGTGACAATCTACACGAATCGTCATTGAGCTACCATAACGGTAATGCGCCCCGTCGATAGAGCCTTTGCTTGGTGACACGGCGTCCATGCCCGTGAGGGCTGAGTTCAATCAAATGACGACATGACCGACAAAAACATAGACTTTGGGTTTACCCAGGTGCCCGAGTCCGAAAAAGCCAGCAAAGTAGCGGGTGTCTTTGATAGTGTGGCTAGCCGCTACGATCTGATGAATGACCTGATGTCTGGTGGCTTGCATCGCCTCTGGAAGCGCTTTGCCCTGTCGCGGGTGGCGGCTAGGCCCGGTATGCGGGTGTTAGACATCGCCGGGGGCACGGGTGACCTGGCCAAGTCTTTGGCAAAGGACGTGGGCCCCAAAGGCGAGGTTTGGCTGACGGATATCAACTTGTCGATGCTTAAAGTAGGCCGTGATCGAATGCTTGATGCCGGTTTGGTGTTGCCAACGGCGGTGTGTGATGCAGAGGCGCTGCCGTTTGAGGACGGATATTTCGACCGCGTGACCGTCGCCTTTGGGCTGCGCAACATGACGCATAAGGACCAGGCACTGGCGCAAATGACCCGGGTGCTCAAGCCCGGGGGCAAGTTGATGGTGCTTGAGTTTTCTCGGGTGAGCGAGGCCCTTGCGCCGGCCTATGATTGGTATTCATTTAATGTCCTGCCGTGGTTGGGGCGCAAAGTCGCCAACGATGAGGACAGTTATCGCTATTTGGCGGAGTCAATCCGCATGCATCCTGACCAGGAGACCCTTAAGGGCATGATGCAAGCGGCTGGCCTGTCGCGGGTGCAGTATTTCAATCTGACCGCAGGCATTGTGGCGGTACACGAAGGCATCAAAATGCTCTAACAGTCTGGTAACAGAATGTAACTTGGGGCCAAATCCCTCTAACTAAGTGGATTTAGTTGGTGAAACGTAAGTTTCAGTATACAGTTGGGCTGCGTAGCACTTGCTTTGATCAAAGTTGTGAATATTGTTTTGGGGAGAAGGCAATGATTAAAACCCTGTGTGGAAGGTGGCTGGCCATGTTGCTGGTAGCCGGCAGTGGTTTTGCGATGATGGCTGTAGCGTTTGATGCACAGGCCAAACGCTTCGGGGGCGGCTTTAGCAGTGGTCGCCAATCGGTCAATGTCATGCAGCAGCGTCAAGCGGTAACGCCGCCGGCAGCCACTGCACCCAAGGCAGCTGGTACAGCAGGTGCAGCGACCGCCGCATCGGGATCGCGCTGGCTTGGACCTCTGGCCGGTATCGCTGCAGGCCTGGGTCTGGCTGCGTTGTTGTCCCATTTTGGGCTTGGCGGCGCCCTGGCTGACCTTCTGGTGCTAGCGCTGATTGCTGGTATTGCTTTCTTTGGGATCCGGTTTATTTTGCGTGCGCTCAGCGTTGGCTTAAGTCCGGCCGCGCAAGCGGCTAACGTGACCGCCATGCAGCGTCGTCAATACGAACAAGGTGAGCCGCAGCGCTCGCCAATGTCAGGTCTACTTGGGCCCGGCCCGATGCATGTCGAGCCATCCAAGCCGGTGGTAGGCGATTGGTTTATTCCAGCCGACTTTGATCAGCAGTCGTTTATTGAGGAAGCAAAAAAACAGTTCATCGCGATTCAGAAGGCGTGGGATACCGTTGATTTTGATGGGCTACAGTCCCGGCTGACCGAGGAGCTATATGCTGAATATGCGGGCAAGATGGCTGCCCATGGTGGCAAGAATCACACCGAGGTGGTGTTGCTCAATGCAGACCTGATGGGCATTGAGAAACTCACGGACGGTCATTTAGCCAGCGTGAGATTTTCGGGCATGATTCGCGAGGACAATCATGCTGAGGCGACCGCGTTTGAGGAAGTCTGGAACCTCTACAAGCCTGATGGTAAGGGCTGGTTACTCGCGGGCATACAACAATTGTCGTCGAATTAAGAATGACATAAAGGCCAGGACGCTTGCAGTTAAACTCTGTCTAGAGCTTTCATTGAGGTCCTGGCCATTTTCACTGCAAATCCTACCGTGCAGACATTGCCCCTGCTTTGGCAGCAACCGCCAAAGCAGGCGGTTTGCGTTGTGTTAAACCGCCTGTTTCAGCAACAGCCTGCCGTCCTGGAACTGCTTGCGCAGCATGCGGGCAGTAGCTTTCATTTGGTGGCAGCACCAATCGATGCTGCCATTAAGATTGGGCATGATGGCAAGCTTGCACCTGCCGATCCAGCCTTGGTGCCAGACGTTATGCTGACGATTGACACGGGACGTTTGTGGGCCGAGGGCTGGCGACCGGGACAGCCGTTTTCCGAGCGTGCCGGGCTGGTGCATGTCAGTGGTGACGCCGCGATGGCACAGACACTGTCAACGCTTGCCAAGTCATGGCGGCCAGATATTGAGGATTTGTTGTCGCACTACGTGGGTGATTTTGCGTCGGTACAACTGATCAGTGTGACCAAGCGTCTAGCGGGTTTGGCTTCTGAATTTGCCAAGCGCACCAGCCAGAACATAGCGGAATACGCTGCGTATGAGGCGCAGCTGGTGTTGCCAGATGCCCCATTGCGCGAGCATACAAGCGAGTTAGCAGCGTTAAAGCGGCGCCTAGATGATCTGCACAACCAGGTGGAGGCGCTTGACGCTCGCACGCAGCGATTGGCAGAAGAGGCGGGAGGCAACTCATGAGTGCGTTGCGTCTGGCTCGTATTATTGTGGTGAGCTTACGATATCGGCTCGATGAGCTCGTGCTTTCGAGTTTTGATCACCCTTGGGCGGTTCGATTGTTGCGTCTGGTACGTATGGGCGCGGCCCCTAAAATGCCCCGCGGTCAAAGGCTAAGGCTGGCGTTAGAGTCGCTTGGCCCCATCTTTGTAAAGTTCGGGCAGGTGTTGTCAACCCGACGTGACCTGATTCCGCCGGATGTGGCCGATGAGCTGGCATTGCTGCAGGATCATGTGGCGCCATTCCCCTCGGCACAGGCTGCACAGATTATTGAACAGGCCCTCGGTGCGCCACCGTCCGAGCTATTTGCGCATTTTGAGGTGGATCCAGTGGCCTCAGCCTCGATTGCGCAAGTGCATTTCGCTACGCTGCATGATGGTCAAGAGGTGGCTGTTAAGGTGTTGCGCCCTGGCATGCTTGAAGTGATCGATCATGATTTGGCGCTCATGCGCCAGATTGCCCGATTGGTGGAGCGTCTTTCACCGGATGGCAAACGTTTAAAACCTCGGGAGGTCGTGGCTGAATTCGACAAATATCTTCACGACGAGCTTGACTTGCTTCGCGAAGCATCGAACTGCAGCCAGCTGCGCCGCAACTTCTCACCCGGTACAGATCGGGGTGATCTGTTGATGGTGCCAGAGGTCTATTGGGATTACTGCGCGACCAATGTGTTCACCATGCAGCGCATGTACGGCATCCCGGTTGGTCAAATCGAACGATTAAAAGCTGCCGGTGTTGATTTGCAGGATCTGTCGCGCAAAGGGGTGGAGATTTTTTTCACCCAAGTGTTTACCGACGGGTTCTTTCATGCGGATATGCATCCGGGCAACATTTACGTTTCAAACCAACCCGAGAGTTTTGGGCGTTACGTTGCGCTGGATTTCGGCATTGTTGGCTCGCTTTCTGAATTTGATAAAAATTATCTGGCTCAGAACTTTCTGGCATTTTTTCAGCGCGACTATCGACGGGTGGCGCGCTTGCATATCGAATCGGGTTGGGTGCCACCCAATACTCGCGAAGAAGAGCTTGAAGGTGCTATTCGTGCTGTTTGTGAGCCATACTTCGATCGACCACTAGCCGAGATTTCGCTGGGCCAAGTGCTGATGCGATTGTTTCAAACCTCACGCCGGTTTCATGTTGAGATTCAGCCGCAGTTGGTTTTATTGCAAAAGACCTTGCTGAATATCGAAGGGCTTGGACGCGAACTCTACCCACAGCTCGATTTATGGGAGACCGCCAAGCCTTACCTCGAGAAGTGGATGCATGATCGGGTAGGCTTGACTGGCTTGCGGCGCAAAGTTGAACTAGAGGCTGGGCAATGGGCCCAATGGTTACCGGAGTTTCCGCGACTGATGCATGCCGCGCTGTCAAAGCCTGACTACAGTGAGGATGTCTGGCGAGAATTGAGACTGCTGCGCCAAGAGCGCGAGCGTGGCAATCGACTAAGCGCAGCTTTGCTTGTGCTGGCATCGATCGCCTTGGGTGTCGCACTCTATCATTTTTGGTAACCAAATGTAGCCGAGGCTCGTATGTGGTTTGTCATGTATATGTAGGTTATATCGGTTATTAATAACGGACATTTGATATTTTGAAGGCAATATCTTTTAGAGGCACGAGAGCGCATGCTATATCCTGAATTGTTCAAGTCACTCGAAGCAGTCCGTTGGAATATGGATGCCGATATCCCGTGGGACAGTTTTGATGCTTCTTTGTTAAGTGACGAACAAGCCCAAACCATCAAAATGAATGCCATCACGGAGTGGGCAGCGCTGCCGGCTACCGAGATGTTTCTAAGGGACAACCGTGGTGATAGCGATTTCAGTGCCTTCATGTCGGTCTGGTTTTTTGAAGAGCAGAAGCATTCTTTGGTGCTGATCGAGTATTTGCGTCGTTTTCGGCCGGATCTGGTGCCAACCGAAGAGGAGCTGCACAAAGTGCGGTTTGAGTTTGACCCAGCGCCTGCGCTTGAGACCTTGATGCTGCACTTCTGCGGTGAGATTCGTCTAAACCACTGGTATCGGTGTGCAGCACAGTGGCATACCGAGCCAGTGATTCAGTTTATCTACGAGACGATCGCACAGGATGAAGCACGCCATGCAGGTGCTTACTTGCGCTACATGCGCCGCGCATTGAACGATTTGGGCGATGACACGTCGGCCGAAGCCAAGCGCGCGTTTTGCAAGATCGGTGTGTTGATGGCCTCAGCCAAACGCACGTCGCAGGCATTGCACCCAACCAATCTTCACGTTAACCGTGACATGTTCCCCAATGACACGGTGCAGTCCAAGCTGCCCGAGCCCGGGTGGCTTGAACACTGGCTGGATGAGCAGATTCGATTTGATAGCGTCTGGGAAACCAAAGTGGCTGACCGGATCTTGCATAACCTGTCTGTGTTGTTTGGACAGCCCTTTAAGTCTGTTCAGGAATTAAACCGATTCCGCAAGGGTCTGGACAGGCCGGCAGAGTCCGTGCAAGCGGTCGCCTGAGCGAGCCGATCGTAATGGTCGCGCGGTTTGAATCCAAGATTTTGTCGCCCCAACAATGCCTGCAATGGCGGCGTTCGGATCAATGTGTCGGACCGGTCGTTTTTACTAATGGTGTGTTTGACTTGTTGCATCGTGGGCATGTCACGTATCTTGATCGTGCAGCCACCATCGGTGGCTGTTTGATTGTGGCGATCAATACCGACGCATCAGCCAAGCGGCTTGGAAAGGGCCCCGAACGGCCACTGAATAACGAGCAAGATCGTGCTGCCATGCTGGCGGCATTGTCATGTGTTGATGTGGTGACCTGGTTTGATGAGGATACACCCTACGAATTGATCGATCTGTTGCGGCCCGATGTCTTGGTCAAAGGTGGTGACTACGACATGTCCAAGCTAGCCGAAACCAAGCTGATCGAATCCTGGGGCGGTAGGGCCTTGGCGATTCCGTTTGAATTTGAGCGCTCAACAACAGCTTTGGTTAACAAGATTCGCCAATCAGACTAGCGGGGCCTAACGCTGTTTTCTGAGGTCGTGCATGATGCCCGTGCCGGGTGAGCCTGGTGGCTTTAACAGCTGGTTGATCGCAAACAAATCTGACTCTGACAATACGCCGCTATTGGCTCTTAGGCGCAGGCTGGTCAGCAGGGTGTTGTAGCGAGCAGCGGCAAGATCGCGTTTGGTAATGAATAGTTGGCGCTGTGCATCAAGCACATCGAGGTTGATTCGCACGCCAATTTCATAGCCCGTGAGGTTGGCTTTAAGCGCGGACAAGCTGGATTTCTCCGCTGCTTCAAGCCCCTTGATGCGGGCCAACCCCGCTTGAACACCGTTAAAGAACTGGCGCGAAAGCTGCAACGAACGGCGGCGCTCGGCTTCAAGGTCATAAACAGATTTCTGTTGTAGCTCTGCCTTTTCTACGACATTGGCACTGACACCGCCGCCCGAATAAATCGGCACAGACAGCGTCAAACCGACCGTGTTGTCGATGGTCCGGCCATCATAAAAAGGTTGAATCTGGGAGTTGCCAACCAGGTTGCTTGTGGATGATGCTGTCAGATTGACCGATGGGTAATGGCCAGACTTGGCGATTTCGATATCGTACTTCGCAATCCGTGTCTGAATCTGTGCGCGCACTACATTCAAATTGGCCGATTTTGCCTGATCGGACCAGGCGCTCAATTTGTTAGGCTGCGGGGCCGGCAACGGGATGTTGTATGGCAATGGGTATAAGGTCTGAGGCAAGGGCTGGCGACCAATGATACGGGCGAGCTCGTCTTCAGCGTTACTGAGTTCGTTTTCCAGGCCGATGATATTTGCAGAAGTCAGATCGAATCGTGCTTGTGCCTCTAAGGCGTCGGTGACAGTTGCATCACCCAATTCAAATCGCCGCTTGGCCGCAGCGAGTTGCTCTTGAATCGAGCGCTGCTCGGCTTTTAGGGCCTCAAGTTCGTCTTGTAGCGCCAAAATACGGAAATATGCTTCGCTAGAGCGAAGCATCAAGTCTTGATAGGCTAGTTGCAGCTGAACTTCCGCACTTGCCACTTGTAGCTTTGACTGCTCAAACGTCTGGATCGCGGACCAATTAAAAACCGGTTGCGTCAAGTTCAAGGCCCATGCCGAACGAGTGCCCTGAAACACCTGGTCAAAATTGCCTGTGGCCCGGTTGTCCTGATAAGCGCCTGTTAGTCCACCGCTAATGGATGGCAGCAGATTTGCTCTCGCAATGGGTAGTTTCTGGGCAGCTGCCCGATAATTGGCGCGCGCAGCTTGGTAGGTTGGGTCGTTGGTCAATGCCAGTTGCCACACTTGCGACAAATCCATGCTGGCAGCGTTTGACGTGAAGGCTGATAGGCCAAGCGCAACTAACAATCCTGCCAAGCGTCGAGCGCATGCCATCGGGCACCCCTTAGAATTTGAACCTTGAGACGCGTGGGCCTATCAATGGTTTGATGACTGTTTCAAACAGTGATTCGGTCTCGAAGCTAGCGGCGGTCATCCGGGTAATGCGAATGGCAGACATCACCGGCGTCTGGCCCACGACAGCCACCAAACGACCACCAACACGCAATTGATATTTCAGACTGTCAGGCACGCAAGGCAGCGAGCCAGATACCAAAATGGCATCGTATTCCGTGGTGCCCCAGCCTTCGCTGCCATCGCCGGTTTCAACGGTGACATTGTCAATGCCTGCATTTTGCAGATTTCGTTGCGCGATTGTTGCGAGTCTGGAATCAATCTCGACCGTGGTCACCTGGCGCGATAGGCTGGCCAACAAAGCAGCCTGATGGCCAGAGCCTGTGCCAATTTCAAGAACGCAATCGGCAGGCTTGAGTGTCAATGCCTGCGCCAAGCGCGCTTCAAGTTTTGGAGCCAGCATCGTTTGATGAGTATCTTCGCCATGTACGACCAGAGGCACTTCAAGATCACAGAAAGCCAAACCCCGGTACTGTTCGGGCACAAAAAGTTCACGCCGAACTTCGGCAATCGCGCGCAGGACATTCTCGTCATTGACATCCCACGGGCGAATCTGTTGCTCGACCATGTTGAATCGAGCACGTTCAATTTCAGGCAGGCTGGAAGCGTTCATGGTAACTATTGGTTGCTAGTGTTGATTCATTGTACTAGTGGTTCACCATACTGCGTGGAAATGGTGCACCGGCCCATGACCATGACCTACCGATAGTTGGCCAGACTCGGCAATTGCCTTGACCAGATAGGCTTTCGCCTCGGACGCGGCCTCTGGGGCATCGAGCCCCTTGGCCAAAAGCGTAGCAAGTGCGGCTGACAACGTGCAGCCCGTGCCGTGCGTGTTGCGGGTGTTGATTCGTTGGCCTGGCAACTCAATCATGACGTCGCCGTCGTGTAATAGGTCGGTTGTTTCATGACCAGGCAGATGACCGCCTTTTAAAAACACCCAGCGCTGCCCGTCGTGATTCATGAGGCTGCGTAGCCGTTCGGCTTGTTGGCGCATCTCTTTGATGTGCTCGGCTGCGCGGCCCTGCAGTAAAACCCCGGCTTCAGGCAGGTTAGGCGTGAGCATGGTTGCTAAGGGCAGCAGGGCCTCACGCAGCTCGCCGACCGCACGGGTCTCTAGCAACATATCCCCGCTTTTGGCGACCATGACGGGATCTAGCACCACGTGCGCCGGGCACCGTTTGGCCAGTTTGTCCGATACCACCCGGATGACGGGTGCTTGACCGAGCATCCCGATCTTGCAGCCATGAATGGTGACATCGTCAAACAGCGTGTCGATTTGGGCGCCCACGAACTCAACGGGTACGGGATGGATATGGGTGACGGCTTGGGTGTTCTGAGCAGTCAGTGCTGCCACCACTGCGCAACCGTAGCCGCCAAGCGCACTCATGGCTTTGATGTCAGCCAAAATACCCGCGCCACCTGACGGGTCGACACCGGCAATCGTCAATACATTAGGGATCATGATGTGTCTATGCGCGATGTGTTAGGTTTTAGCTGATACGGAACCAATCATCCCACTGGTTGGGGAGCTTGGGCTGCCTTCATAGGTTTTACGGGGCATGCGGCCAGCCAAAAAGGCCTCGCGACCGGCTTCTACGGCTTTGCGCATGGCGTTTGCCATCAAGACCGGATCCCCGGCAGCCGCAATGGCCGTATTCATCAAAACGCCATCACAACCAAGCTCCATCGCAATGGCTGCGTCTGAGGCAGTGCCAACGCCGGCATCGACGAGCACCGGTACTTTGGCTTGGTCGATGATGAGCTTGAGATTCCAGGGGTTCAAGATGCCCATCCCCGAACCAATCAGAGAAGCCAGCGGCATCACAGCCACGCAGCCGATATCTTCAAGCATGCGGCATTGGATCGGGTCGTCTGTGCAATACACCATGACATCGAACCCTTCGGCCACCAGCGTTTTAGCGGCAGCCAATGTCTCGGGCATATTGGGAAAGAGTGTGTGCGGGTCGCCAAGCACTTCAAGCTTGACTAATCGATGGTCATCTAGCAGCTCGCGTGCCAGACGCAGGGTACGGACTGCATCGTCGGCGCTATAGCATCCAGCCGTATTGGGTAAAAGCGTGAATTCGCTTGGCGGCAGGTAGTCCAGCAGGCTCTCTTGGTCGGCGTTTTGACCGATGTTGGTGCGGCGAATCGCCACCGTCACAATCTTGGCGCCACTGGCGTCAATCGCCGCGCGGGTTTGCGCGAAATCTTTATATTTGCCCGTTCCGACCAGCAGTCTGGAGGGGTAGGGTTTGTTGGCGATGACCAGTTGGTCGTTCGAACTCATTGGATTGTCCTTTGTTGGGAACGCTTGTGTCGGACCTGATCTGCGAGCATGCAAATCTGTCTAGCTGCATTTATAAACCTTGGACCCGGACGATACAGCGAATCGGCATCAATCACAGCCAAAGGAACTGTCAGCATCGTGGGTAGGGGATTTTCCAGCGGCCTGCCACTAATAATGACATCGGGCTTGGCTGCGATCAAGCTCTCTGGACTTACTAGGGGCGCTGGGGCTTGCGTTTGCGCAAATGGATTGGTGGCGCCACAGCGCTTGAGCGTATCGTTAATCAGCGCATGGCGGCCGATCACAAATTGACCATCGTTGCTGGCCAGGACCACGATATTCACAATTTGTGATTGATCGGTCGCCACAAAATCATCGAGCCTCTCTATGTCTTGGCTAAATCTTGTATACCAGGCCTGCGCCTGAGTGTCAGTTCCGAACATCTTGCCAAGCGTTATGACCGATCGTCCAATGTCTTCAAGGGATTCAGGGCTACTCGTCATAGTTCTAATCCCCAATGTACCTAGCTGTGAAAGCAGTGCTGATGGCCATCCAATTACCCAGTCAGGTTCAAGCGCAATGACTTGTTCGAGGCTGGTGCTTAACCCATCGCCGACTCGAGTGATTGTCAACGCACGCTCAGGATAGTCGCTTGACTGCACTGTGCCCACGATTTGAGCACCTGCACCGGCCGCAAATACCAATTCGGTGGCATGGGGCGTTAACGTGATGATGCGGGATGGCGCAGCCACCGCAAGGGCGCACCAGGCCCAAAGGCATAGTGCGCCAGAGATTGTTCGGTTAATACGTGGCCTTGACATTAAAAAATACATTGGAGCCCGGGGTGTTGAATCCTCTGACTAAAGTGTAGTTCTTGCCGAACACGTTGTTCCACTGGACTTGGAGTTGTAAGTGTTTATCCACGGCGTAACTGGCGCCGAGGTTAAACAGACCATAACCACCGAGCGTGTAGGCGCCATCCTGACGGCTGCTGGTCAAGTACCAGTCTGCATTGACCTCGAACTCACCCATCTGGTGTGTTCCACCCACCCGCAAAACGCGCTGGGCGTTAAAGGGTAATAGTTCGTCATTGGTCGTGTTGTAGGGGCTTAGCAGATCGTAGCTCGCGTTAATGACGGTGTTACGCCCAATTACCTGGGTGGCCGTTAGCGTCAAGCCCTTGATCACAGCGGTGTCGACATTATCTGGGATGTAGGAAGGCGCTTGCGAGACAATGAGATCCTTGATCTGGTTGTAATACCCTGTTAAGCCAAGCTCGCCACTGCTGTGGCGGTAGGTCAGGCCGAACTCGATATTGCGTGAGCGTTCAGGTTCGAGGTTCGGATTGCTAAAGCCGGGATAGTAGAGTTCGTTAAAGGTCGGTGCTCGAAACGCCGTGTTCGCCGATATATTGGCTCGCCAAGCTCTCGTGATGTCGATGGCATAGCCCAAGCTGCCGGTGGTGAAGTTGCCATACTGGCTGTTGTAGTCATTACGTACGCTGGCTTGAACCTGGTGAATACCCCACTGGCCGGTGTAGATGGCCATGAGTGAATTGGTAAAGAGGCTATCGTTGTCAAACGTCACGGGTGCCCCGTATGAATAGGCGTCTACCGATTGTTCTAGCCGCTCTGCGCCGATCGTCAGATATTGCGTGTCCGTTAATTCGAATCGGTTTAGCCATTGATATTGTTGTTGCTTTGAGCGGAAATAGCCGTCGCCTGCTCCCATGGGATTGTTCTGGGTCTCGTTTTTTTCGCTCATGAAACTAGCCGAGAGTGTGCTTAGCCAACGCTCATTGATTTGGTTGCGCGAGGTAACAATGGTGCTACCTAGCGTCTGGATGCCGCGATCATTAAAGTCTCGATCAAGGGTGTCGAATCCGCCATTGACTCGTGACTGTAAAGTTTGAATTGAAAGTGTTTGACCTTCGGCCCAGGTGTAGCCGAGTTGCCCGCCAATATCTGACTCGTAATAAGAATCGCTGTCTGGTGTCACCGCAAATGGATAATCCCCATTGGTCGCATCAAAACCATGACTTTGACCGTAACCGCCATACAGGCTGTACGTCCAGCCGTTCTGGCTTCCAGACAACGAGGCACTATATTTGCTGGTCGCGTAGGTCCCCACGCCGGCATTGGCCTCGAACTGTAGGGGACGGTCACCCGCTTGGCGGGTAATGACGTTAATGACGCCACCGATCGCATCGGCGCCGTAGATACTGCTGGCGGCACCTCGCATGATCTCAATGCGTTCAATGGCATTGAGCGGGATGGCATTCAGAATCGGCAAGCCGTTGGTTGGCGAGTTCACCCGCATACCGTCAACCAATACCAGACTTTGCTTGCTGTTGGTGCCGCGCACGTTGATGGCTGAGACCGTTTGTGGGCCGCCTCGGTTTATGTAGGTGATCCCATGTTGGCGCGACAGGACTTCAGCGAACGATGTGTCGGGGGTTTGATTCAGAACCTCGCGCGTAATGACAGAGTTGTCGCCGATGGTCGCTTGAACGGGCTCCGGACTGCGGGTTGCCGTCACGATAATCGGGTCTAGTTCGATCGGTGAGGTAAGGCTGTTTTGCGCGAACGCGCAAGTACTAATGACGCAGGCGACCGTGGCGGTCGTGCGCGTGGCGATGGAAAAATACATACGTTTCTCTTGATGTGGACGTGCGTCCCCGCATGTCCGGTCAATCACAGGATCCGAGCGCTTGTCTGACGCGCGTCTCCACCCGCTATGGCCGGTATCGGGCTGGCATCGCTGACACATTTGTCTGATGCTGACCGTTGCGGGGGCAGCACAGGCTGGCGGGCGAATCTCCGCTTCCTGTTTCCCGTTTAACTTTCGCCGTACGACTGCAATTCCAAGAGATTCGCGGCGTCGCATCGAAAGCACCAAAGCGTAGTGACTGTAGCATGCCGATAAAGCCCTTCCTTGATCTAGCGCTACTGAGCTGCAACTTCCCTGAATTTGTTACGATTAGCGGTTAACTTTTAAGCAAACTGTGAGTAATTCCGCAGTATCAGCATGTCCTACCCAAATCTGCCTCATCCCATCGAGTCCTACACCCGCGGCCAAGCGTTTGTTCGCGCATTGAGCAAACGAATCCTGATTCTTGATGGTGCCATGGGCACCATGATTCAGCGTTACAAGCTGACCGAGGAGGATTTCCGTGGCGAGCGGTTTGCCGACCACGGTAAGGATCTCAAGGGCAACAACGAGATTCTCTCGATACTGCGTCCAGACATCATTCGCGAGATCCATGAGCAGTATTTGGCGGCTGGCGCCGATGTGATCGAAACCAACACCTTTGGTGCCACCAGCGTAGCGCAGGGTGATTATGAGCTGCCCGAGCTAGCCTATGAGATGAACCTGGTGTCGGCCAAGTTGGCCTGTGAGGCCCGGGATGCATACGCCAGTTCAGACCGCCCACGGTTTGTCGCGGGAGCTTTGGGTCCACAGCCCAAGACCGCATCCATCTCCCCGGATGTCAACGACCCGGGTGCGCGTAATGTAACGTTTGACGAGTTGCGGGTTGCGTATGCCGAGCAGGTTAATGGTTTGCTTGATGGTGGAGTGGATCTGCTACTGCTTGAAACCATCTTCGATACGCTGAATGCAAAGGCGGCGATATTTGCGATTGAAGAGGTGTTTGAAGCTCGTGGCGAGCGGTTGCCCTTGATGATCTCTGGCACGGTGACCGATGCATCCGGTCGCATTTTGTCTGGCCAGACGGTCGAAGCATTCTGGAATTCAGTGCGCCATGCCCGACCCATCACGATTGGTCTGAATTGTGCTTTGGGGGCGGCGTTGATGCGTCCTTATGTCGCTGAACTTGCCAAGATCTGCGACACCTACGTGTGTGTATATCCCAACGCGGGGTTGCCCAACCCGATGAGCGAGACGGGGTTTGACGAGACGCCAGAAGACACGTCTAGCCTGTTGGAAGAGTTTGCTCAATCCGGGTTGGTCAATATGGCGGGTGGTTGCTGTGGCACCACACCGGAGCATATCGCAGCCATTGGGCAGAAGTTGTCTAATTTGGCGCCACGCCTCGTGCCAGATATACCGTTGCGCACCAGGCTCTCTGGGCTTGAGGCATTGAACTTCGATGCCGAATCTTTATTTATTAATGTGGGTGAACGCACCAACGTGACGGGCAGCAAGATGTTTGCGCGCCTGATTCGTGAAGAAAACTACGACGAAGCCTTATCCGTTGCCCGCCAGCAGGTTGAAAACGGTGCTCAGATTATTGATATCAACATGGATGAAGCCATGCTGGATTCTGAGGCGTGCATGCGCCGGTTCTTGAATCTGGTGGCTTCCGAACCGGATATCTCGCGTGTACCCGTCATGATCGACAGCTCCAAGTGGACAGTGATTGAGGCGGGTTTGAAGTGTGTGCAAGGCAAGCCGGTTGTGAACTCGATTTCACTGAAAGAGGGTGAAGAGCCGTTTCTACATCAAGCCAAACTGTGCCGGCGATATGGTGCCGCGGTGGTCGTGATGGCGTTTGATGAGCAAGGCCAGGCTGATACGCTTGCACGCCGGAAGGAGATTTGTCAGCGCGCCTACGATCTTTTGGTGAACGAGGTGGGCTTCCCGCCAGAAGACATCATTTTTGATCCGAACGTGTTTGCGATTGCCACAGGCATTGAAGAGCATGACCACTACGCGGTCGATTTCATCGAAGCCACGCGCTGGATTCGCCAGAACCTGCCACATGCCAGAATCTCAGGCGGCATCTCCAATGTCAGCTTCTCGTTTCGGGGCAATGAGCCCATGCGAGAGGCGATTCATACGGTTTTTCTGTACTACGCCATCAAAGAAGGCTTGTCGATGGGCATTGTGAATGCCGGGCAGTTGGGTGTCTATGCTGAGCTCGACAAAACCTTGCGTGATCTGGTCGAAGATGTGGTGCTTGATCGACAGGATAATTCTGTTGGCAAGACAGACCCGAGCGACGAGCGCACCAACACCGAGCGTTTGGTCACATTTGCTGACACGATCAAAGGGTCGGGGGCAAAGAGAGAGGAAGATCTGGCCTGGCGTTCAGAGCCAGTAGAAAAACGTCTGACGCATGCGTTAGTGCATGGCATCACAACATTCATTACTGAAGACACCGAAGAAATTCGCCAGCAAGTCGCTGACCGAGGTGGTCGCCCGATTGAGGTCATCGAGGGCCCGCTCATGGATGGCATGAACGTGGTGGGCGATTTGTTTGGCGAGGGCAAGATGTTCCTGCCGCAGGTGGTGAAGTCCGCCCGCGTGATGAAGCAGGCTGTGGCGCATCTGGTGCCTTTCATTGAAGAGGAAAAAAGACAGATCGCCGAAGCGGGTGGCGATGTGCGCGCCAAAGGCAAAATCGTGATTGCCACGGTCAAGGGTGACGTGCACGATATTGGCAAGAACATCGTGACAGTGGTGCTTCAGTGCAATAACTTTGAAGTAGTGAACATGGGTGTGATGGTGCCTGCTGCCAAGATATTGGAGTGCGCCAAACAAGAGAATGCTGACATCATTGGGCTGTCGGGGTTAATCACGCCAAGCCTGGAAGAGATGGCAGTGGTGGCCTCTGAAATGCAGCGCGACGAATACTTCCGTAGCCGTAAGATTCCGCTCTTGATTGGCGGTGCGACGACGAGTCGGGTACACACGGCCGTCAAGATTGCGCCGCACTATGAAGGCCCTGTTATTTATGTGCCCGACGCCAGCCGCTCGGTCGGCGTGGCACAGAACCTGGTTTCAGACAACGCGCAAGCCTACATCGATGGCTTGGCAGAAGAATACGAGACAGTGCGTCAGCGTCATGCGCAGCGCCAGGCAACACCATTGATCTCGATTGCAGATGCACGTGCTGGTAAGCCACAGTTTGACTGGGCGACTTACCAGCCGCCCAAGCCCAAGTTTATTGGGCGTCGACTATTTAAAAACTTCGATTTGGCAGAACTCGCCAAGTACATCGACTGGACGCCATTCTTTCAGACATGGAGCTTGTTTGGTTCATATCCCAAGATCCTCGACGATGATATCGTCGGCGAGCAGGCCAAGAAGGTGTTTGCCGATGGCCAGGCGATGTTAAAGCGACTGATTGATGGTCGCTGGTTGACCGCTAACGGAGCTGTGGCGTTCTACCCGGCCAACACGGTCAATGATGATGACATCGAGGTCTATCGCGATGACCAGCGCGACGAGGTGTTGTTCACTTGGCGAGGCTTGCGCCAGCAGGGTGTTAAGCGTGAGGGTGTGGACAATAAATGTCTCTCGGATTTCATTGCACCGAAGTCTTCTGGCGTGAAGGACTACATCGGTTTGTTTGCGGTCACCGCTGGCGTGGGTGTTGGCAAGAAAGAGGACGAGTTCATGAAGGCGCAAGATGATTACAGCGCGATCATGTTTAAGTCCTTGGCGGATCGCCTGGCTGAAGCATTTGCCGAAGCGCTGCATGCTCGCGTGCGCACCGACCTCTGGGGCTACGCGTCTGAAGAGTCGCTTTCAAACGATGAACTGATTGCCGAGAAATACGTTGGCATTCGTCCGGCGCCCGGTTATCCTGCGTGCCCTGAGCATGTGGTCAAACGTGACATGTTCGATGTCTTGCAGGCTGATGACATCGGCATGGCGTTAACGGATAGTTTTGCGATGGATCCGGCAGCGAGCGTCAGCGGTTTTTATTTCAGTCATCCTCAATCACAGTACTTCAACGTCGGGTTGATTGGTGAGGATCAGTTGCGTGACTATGTGGCCCGTAGTGGTCGGACCGAAGCGGATGTGAGAAGGAGCCTCGCACCTGTCATTGGGTAAATCTGAATGAGATTCACCAAAAACACTGGTATAGCTCACGATCCTAAGGTGCAAGACCTGTATAAGCCTCTGCGGTCGATAAAAAATCCTGTCTAGGATTTGACGGCGCGAGACTCTTGCCTGAACTTGGTCACTGAAACTAACTTCAACTCACCCCTATTCGAGTCGTTCTCTAGGCGCTAGCGAGTTGGTTAACTCCCGTCAAGGACTTTGCTGTAAGCGCAGGCGCATCCTTGCATCCTAATACATTTGCAGTTACAACCATGTCGTTATATTTAAGGATATGTCATGGCGATCACACCTTTGAAATGGACCGCAATCGAACCAAGCGTGATTCGGGATGCGGTTAGTGGCAGGCTTGGGTTTCAGGAACAGTTCGGCACCACCTATGTATCGGGGGCGACCAATAGCCTGGCTTTAAAACAAAACCCAATCGACGGTTCGGTCAATGAGGGTGATGCGCTGCTTTATATCGGTACGACCAACGGTGGTCTATATGTTCGATCCTATGACTACCAGTCTGACCGTTGGTCGGATTCGTGGACTTGGTTAAGTAGACCATCAGGTTCCACATCGGCTGGATATAACGGTGCACAAGGTGTGGCAAGCCTTGCTTTGTCGCCCGATGGATCTCTGATTGCCGCCGGGCGCGGCAACTCCAGTAACTTCAAGGCCTATACGCCAAGCGGTCCCTCGCTGCAAATTGGACAGATACAAGCGGATGGCTCAGTCGATTGGTTGCCCGTCGTTAGTCAAACGGCTCTTTCAGGACAGGGCAGTACTTACAACGTCAGATCTTTGTTGTGGCAAGACGATGCGCTTTATGCCAGTTTCTACAATGACGCCACCAACTACGGCGAAATTGGTCGATTTGTCGTTGATGGTTCTGGTGCGACTTTGAGTTATGAGAGGCTCGGAACCACAAACTCTCCGATCTTGACAGCTACCGCAGGGAACGCTGACCCGGTTTTTTTTGGTACGTTGACTGGAAATCTCTTCCGCGCCAATCCAGATAATTCGGTGAATACGCCGGTCAGCGGTGAGGCTTGGCAACAAGTTGTTCAAACTCGACTTGGAAATTCCGAGTTTCTAGGGCGACTGGTGATGCAATCAGATCCACAGCAGCCCGATGGCTACGTTATGTTGGCAGGTTGGTTCAATATACAGAAAGGCAACATTGCGCATGTAGACCGTTTGACCATGACGGCAGACGGTGTCGTGAGCGCAGTTGATTCCATTGATCTCGCGGGATTAGCGGGAAGTGGTCAAGCCAATGTAATAGACTTTTATGGTAACTATACGTTGGCTTTCGATCCCCAAGATGAATCGTTAGATTCGGTATTGGTTGGTGGCAATCAGTATTTGTCCGCGCACCCGGTTGACGCGCAACCGTATGCGAGCACAGGCGGGTTAATACGAGCGAATTTTACGTCTGGCGCTGTAGAGCCAATTTTTGGGCCTTATCAAGATGAGTCGCAAGCGTTGATTCCCGAAAGTCTTTTGATTGGGGCGCCGCATGCCGATAGCAGATTGATAGTGACCTTAATGACTCCCAATGGCGAGGTCATCATTCAAGGTGATGATGGGGGTGTTTGGCAATTATCAGAAAATCCTGATGCGCCATCTATCTTGCATTGGACTTCATTAAACACAACTGGCCTGAACTCACTTGAGACCGTGGCTAGTGGGTGGGATGCCCGCAGCAACAGCTTTGCATCAGCTTTCCAAGATAATGCAACGTCGATTGGGCAGTTGGGTCGCGATTACATGCACAACGTTTGGGCGGGCGATGGCAACCTTGCATTAATGGATGATGCACCAATCGATGCTCAAAATGCCCTTAGTTGGGTGTACTTACAGTCGCAGAGGTACATGTTTTCTGGCTCGGTCGGAGCATTTGCGCTCGATGGGCAAGGCAATGTCGACCAGGCTCAGCAGCTTCAAATGGTCACGAACTGGCAAGGCAATTCAGTGCAGCCGGTTCAGTGGGTAGAGGTGCTTGCCATCATTGAGGCGAATCCTGAGGTGCCGTTGGATCAGATTGATGACAAAGCCGTCTTCAAAAGCCCTGCTGCAACAAACCCCTATCGCCAGGGTGATGTGGTGTTGGCGGGTCAATCAACGTTGTATGAGACGTTTGTTCCTAATTGGTCTGATCGGGTAACTGCTGACGGCTACGGCACGCTTGAACTGGTGCCAGTCTTACCGTTTTCAGATGCCAATACGATTTTTACTGCAGTCAACATCGGCAGTTCTACAGCCTTGATTAACCAGTTAGGTCAATCGAAGCCTCATTTCTGGGATAGTTTGATGGCCGCCAGTTGGGATCTGACCACTTCCCGCAGCGCCATTTGGTACAGAGATCCAGTGGTCGTGCCCGATGCCCCAGCGACGCTAGGTGAGGTCGACAAGGCCTTTTTAGAAGCGATTGAGCTGAAACAATTGGCCACCACTGAATACCCCATTGGTGATGTGGCTTATCAAACAGATAGCCAAGGTCAGTTACAGGCAGCCTATTGGGTTGAGGTAAGTCGTCCATTGCTTTATCAAGCAGCTTCAAGCAAGACGCTCTATCCTGATGGCGCAAACGAAGGGGCCGCACTAGTCATTTACCGTGACGGTGAACTGACCCGCCTGCCGTATGCGACTACGTCGGGATTAAATCAGCTCGTTCAAGCGGCAGATACCTATGGTCCTACTGCGATCGAAATTTTTCCTGCCAATGAGTCGGCGCCAGCGCTTTTGGTGATTGGTGGCGAGCATGGCTTATTCGCTGCTGAGCTCGATCAGCAAGGAATGCCCGGCACTTTCAGTGCGATGAATATAGATGGGTTGGCTGAAGGTGTCCAACTAGGCAGCGCGGTAACGGGTATTGAATATAACGCCCAAGACGATTTAATGATCGCCTCCATGCTTGGAAACGGGTCATTGCTGTTTAGCCGCACAGGTGACATTGGTGCCACGCCGACATCGGCAGAAAGTTTGCATGTCAGTCAGACGATTGTGCAACAAGCGCTATCGGAAAATTTAGACAAACGAGGTAATCCGGTACAAGGTGGCTTCGTGATTGAGCTTGGCCCGCAGGCCTTTGACGACAACGGAATGGCCACCGTTGAGTTCGTCATCGATGATGCAGATTTGTGGCGAAGTCATCTGGATTCGGTGACCTTTTATCTCGACCCTGGGGACTCGCCTAAAGCCTTCGACTTGTTGGATCGATCAGGCACTCAAATCATTGAGCGACTAACGTTTCATGAATTTGCTGATATGCGCCTTGGAAATTTCCAGACTCGAGCCAGTGCATCAGAATTGCCACCAATTTCATTGCCATACACCGTTAACTTGTTGGATGGCAATGACCAAGTCATTCAGACGGTTCAGTCCAGCATTGATCTGATGCCTAACGGCGCCACGCCAGTGCTCTATGAATACGACAGTCAGCTGACCGACAGAAAAGTGTTTCAGGCACAGTTTGGTTACGGCGATGGTGTTGAGTTTCAAAAATTGCCCTTTGTCGTGAAGACGGCATTGCCCGCAACGCTTGCACAAAACACTGAGCTGTTCCTGTTTGAGGTGGACGATACCAGCGGTTTGATCGAGTTGCCCGATGGGTCTTCCTATTTGCCAACTGATCCGGATTATTTGCAGGTCGCGGTACCAGCGGCACGGATATCATCGGATAGTCCAATCGTTTCGGGACGCTCGAGCGATCTGCAAGGGCTTGATGTAGAGATCTTGAGCCGGCTATTTGGTCAAGATGATTTGTCGGGCTTTTTGGCAACCGAAGAAGTGTACTTTGGTGACAGTGCAGTGACATCGATACCGCTGGTTTTTGATGATCCAGAAGCGCCGATACCTCCACTATTCGGGATGGCACTGAGGTCTCCCGATGGCACGATAACGGCGTCAACGGTGTCGATTGCTAACCTGACTGGAAATCAGGTGTCGTTGATTTCAGATCAGACGCAAGAAAGCTTTGTGATCGATGTCGGCTACGGAGGGTTATTCGCTGCCCAGCACAATGGGGGCGATATCCAGATTGCCAAATTGGGTGGGTTGGCCTCTGCAGTGGGATTTGTCCGCGTGGATGATTTGTTTGGGACGATTGATGGGATTGCGCCTGATCAAGCGGGTTACGTGGTGGCCGCACTAGATCGTAGCCTTGAAGAAGGATTGGCTGTGACCTTGGATCAAGGCTATGGCTCTTTGCAGACCTATCAAGTCGATGGCTTTATTGAAGGTACCTACTATGCCAGTTTCATCACGCCGGGGTATCAAACCGTTCAAGCCGCACGAGATGCACTGGCAGATAACCTTCAGGCCGATACGCCACTGGTTCTATTTAGTTTTGATAAGGCTAACACCAGTGCTCAGGGCCAGACAGTGTCTGCTGCTATTCCATTCGCCAATGATGTGATTGCCTTTGAAGATATGCCCGTTTCGGGTGATCTCGATTTCAATGACATCGTGATTGCATATGGAGCGATTGTGTAGCTTTTAGTTCTTAGTTCTGGTTTAACCTTTGTTGAACAGATCATAAGATCGCCGGGTTACCCCGGCGATTTTTGCGAACTCCACGGCTTTTTCTTGCATAATTTTTGTTGAGCATGCTCATACACATCCTACGTGATCTTCATGCTGCAAAAGTGTATGGCTCATGAGTGAGACATTTCAATTGCCTGCTCTAGTCATGACTGGAAAGCCCGCTGAAAGTTGTTCAAAAACTTGAAATAATCCCAAATTGGGACTAGAATTCCCCTATGCGAATTGTTTCTGTTTCAACACTGAAAAGTTTCTGGCAAAAGCCGGGACGTAAAGACGCAGAGCAACCTTTGAAAGCGTGGTACGCCGAAGCATGTCGAGCGAGCTGGCAGTCCCCAAACGAAATCAAAGTGCAATTTAAAAACGCTAGCGTCGTCGGGAAAAATCGTGTGGTCTTCAATATTTCTGGAAACAAATATCGTTTAGTTGTCGCATTTGCATATCGGATACAGACTGCGTACATAAAGTTCATCGGAACACACGCAGAGTATGACAAGATAGACGTCACAACCATTGATCAGTCATCGTAGGGGAGGAGAGCCTTATGGAGATTCATCCAATTCGTACCAAGAAAGACTACCGTGCGGCCTTGCGAGAGGTATCTGCCTTAGTTGATCTAGATCCATCACCACGTTCCGAGGAGGGCGAGCGACTTGAAGTGCTGGCAACGCTGGTGGAAGCGTACGAGCGAAAGCACTTTTTTATTGAAGCGCCAGACCCCATTGAAGCGATCAAGTTCCGGATGGAACAATCCGGCCTGTCAACCAAGGATCTTGAGCCTTACATCGGACAATCAAATCGCGTCTATGAGGTGCTCAACCGCAAGAGACCACTCACTTTGCGAATGATCCGCAATCTTCACCGCTGTTTAGGGATTCCGGCGCAGGTATTAATCGCAGAGCCGTTAGCCTAAAAATCAAGAGCAAGTGTCTACGCCGAGTTTACTGCACAGCAGTTAGGTTCACAGCGTGTCAGGAAAACTTCTAAGTCACAGTGATGCCTCAGCCAGAGTGGCCGAGGCATCAGTGAATCGCTCAAGTCTGGTGATAAATCTGCGCCCCTTTCTTGACGAACTCCACGGCCTTTTCCTGCATGCCTTTTTCAAGTGCAGAGGCTTCTGACAAGCCTTGCTTTTGAGCGTACTCACGCACATCTTGCGTGATCTTCATGCTGCAAAAGTGTGGTCCGCACATCGAACAAAAGTGAGCGACTTTCATTGAGTCTTTAGGCAGGGTCTCGTCATGAAAATCTTTGGCCGTATCTGGATCAAGGCCTAGATTGAACTGATCCTCCCAACGGAATTCAAAGCGAGCCTTTGACAAGGCGTTATCACGAATGGCTGCGCCTGGATGTCCTTTGGCGAGATCCGCCGCATGGGCTGCAATCTTATAGGTGATGATCCCGTCCTTCACGTCTTTTTTGTTGGGCAACCCGAGGTGTTCTTTGGGTGTGACATAACAAAGCATGGCCGTGCCGTACCAACCGATGAGTGCAGCACCGATGCCCGATGTGATGTGATCGTAGCCAGGCGCAATGTCGGTCGTCAGCGGCCCGAGCGTATAAAACGGCGCTTCATGGCAATGCTCAAGTTGCAACTCCATGTTCTCTTTGATCATATGCATCGGCACATGACCGGGGCCTTCAATCATGACTTGCACATCATGTTTCCAGGCGATCTGGGTCAGCTCCCCGAGGGTCTTGAGCTCAGCAAATTGGGCTTCGTCGTTGGCGTCGTAGGTCGAACCTGGACGCAAGCCATCACCGAGTGAGAAGCTGACGTCATACGCTTTCATGATCTCGCAAATCTCTTCGAAGTGCTCGTACAGAAAGCTTTCTTTGTGATGGGCCAGACACCACTTGGCCATGATCGAACCGCCGCGTGAGACGATGCCGGTCATGCGGTCGGCCGTCATCGGGATGAAAGGCAAGCGAACACCGGCATGAATGGTGAAATAGTCCACGCCTTGTTCGGCTTGTTCGATCAGGGTGTCTTTAAAGATCTCCCAGGTCAGTTCCTCGGCTTTGCCGTCGACCTTCTCTAGAGCCTGGTAGATCGGTACGGTGCCGATTGGCACGGGCGAATTGCGGATGATCCATTCGCGGGTTTCATGAATATGTTTACCCGTTGACAAATCCATCACCGTATCACCACCCCAGCGGATGGCCCATGTCATTTTTTCTACTTCTTCACCGATACCGGAACTGACGGCTGAATTGCCAATATTGGCGTTGATCTTCACCAGAAAATTGCGGCCGATGGCCATCGGCTCGATTTCCGGGTGGTTAATGTTAGCCGGGATGATGGCGCGCCCGCGTGCGATCTCGTCACGCACGAATTCCGGTGTGATCTTTCCGGGTAGTGCGGCTCCAAATGACTGACCCGGGTGCTGACGCAACAGGCGTTTGATTAGCTTGTCACCATCAGGTCCGCTTTGACGCACGGATTCAATGTATTGTTCGAGGCGCAGGTTCTCGCGAATCGCCACGTATTCCATTTCCGGCGTGATGATGCCTTGGCGGGCGTAGTGCATTTGGCTGACATTCTTGCCTGATTTGGCGCGCCGAGGCTGACGCTTTAATTCAAACCGCATGGCCTGCAATGCTGGGTCAGCCAAGCGCTTCTGGCCGTACTGACTGCTTGGGCCAGACAGCACTTCAGTATCACCACGCTCTTCGATCCAGTTGGCACGCAATGCTGGCAGACCTTTACGAATATCGATCGATGCATCGGGATCGGTGTACAAACCGCTGGTGTCATAGACTGTGAGTGGTGGATTTTTTTCTCCGCCGAAGGACGTTGGTGTGTCGGATTGTTCGATCTCGCGAAATGGCACTCGGATGTCTGGGCGTGAACCAGTTTCGTAAACCTTGCGTGACTTCGGTAGGGGCGCGACTGCAGCAGCATCAACTTCTGCCGTGGCGGCAAGAAACTTGGGATTGGCATTCATGTGTAGCTCCAAAAAGTGGTTGGAGCCGAGTCGGAAGAAGCCCATCACTGTCGATGGAACACGCTTCCAGCGTCGGCATTATCCGGACTGGTTCGAAGGGACTCTCTCAACCGGGACGTTGATCCCAGTACCCCTGCGTTGCGTGATTAGTATAGGCTGATCGCGTTGCTATGTCGCAGTTTGTCGTGATTTTTGTGCTGGATGTGGCGCCTGTCGCCTCGTCGAATGAGGTATCTGCAGAACGACAGGTGTTGAAGTATGTATGTATACTACGAGGTAATACCTTTTATTGCGAAGTGAAAACATGTCCAAGCCCTACGCAACCGCTAGGCAAATCGCACCCGTGGCTGTGAAACTTGATGCCGACATGAAAAACCGGTTACAGGCGCTCGCGCAGTCGCGCCAGCGCACCACTCACTGGCTACTTAAGGAAGCGGTTGCACAGTTTGTTTATCGCGAAGAGCAACATGAAGCCCTTCGTAGAGATGCTCTCAAGGCATGGGGTGACTATCAGGAAACTGGCCTGCATATCAGCGCCCGAGAGTCCGACGAGTGGCTGGCGCAACTTGAGCAGGGACACGACGTCGCACCACCGAAGCCCCACGTTTAACCATATTCCGGCATCCATGATCCGCTTGATTTGGACACCTGCCGCAACGCAGGACTTGGTTTGTTTGCATGCTTTCTTGAAACAGAAAAATCCAGACGCGGCAAAAAAGGCAATCGCAGCGATTCGGGCTGGCGTTCGGTTCCTTGAGGGGCATCCAGCCATTGGTAGGCGAGTCGAAGGCATGCAGGAGCAGTTTCGGGAGTGGTTCATCGATTTCGGCGGCAGTGGCTATGTGGCGCTGTACCGCACCGAACATGAGTTAACCACGCTGCTCGCGATCAGGCATCAGAAGGAGGCAGGTTATTAAGGCCCTAACGTTACTTTTTAAGAATGAGTTGGGCAGCTCGTTTGGTACCACTGTTGGCCGAGCATTGACGTTATTTGTGTTCGCAGTTGGGCTAACAGGCTGTGGGGCCATCTATGATGCCATCGTGCCGCCACCACCAGACGATCGACAAAATGTGGCGTTTTACTTCGCCCAAGACGAGTATGAACAGGGGCTCGTGATGCGGGCAGCCCGGGGTGGTGAGCCCAAGGTGTACGCGCAGCAAACGCCCATCATCGAAGGCGCTGACATCAAAATGGCTGTCCCCATGAAAGACGCTGCCGGCTACTTTTTTGTGGGAATACAGCTAAATGACAGCGGCTCTCGCAAGCTTGCTCAAGCCACGCCGCAAATGGTCGGTAAACAGTTGGTGTTGGTGGTGGACGATCGTTTGCTTGGAGCAGCTTTGATTGATGGCCCAATCGACAAAGGGATGTTTGCCATGGCGACGTCAGATCGCCATGCTGCATTTATCTTGTCAGACTTGCTTAGCCCGAAGTCAAAGTGAGCCAGTCCAAGTTTTTTAGTTCAACACCACGAGGTTGTCGCGGTGGATGAGTTCGGACTCCGTCATCTCACCGAGGATGTCGGCAATTTGGTTGCTAGGCTTGCCCATGATGCGGCGGGTATCAGACGAAGAGTAATTAATTAGTCCGCGCGCGCACTCTTTGCCGTTAGGGTCGATGCAGGCAACGAGGTCACCGGTTTCGAACACGCCTTCCACGCTACGCACGCCAACAGGCAGCAGGCTTTTACCGTCTAGCGTGAGTGCTTTGACCGCACCGGCATCAAGCAGCAGGCGGCCCCTGAGCCGCAAGTGATCCGCCATCCATTGTTTGCGCGCTGACCAGATCGGTTCGCTCGCGAGCAGTGCCGAGCCAATTGGCTCACCGTCAGCCAAGCGGGTCAATACGTTGGGTTCACGTCCAGAAGCAATAACGGTCGATGCGCCACTTTTAGCGGCGCGTTGGGCCGCCAGCACTTTGGTCAACATCCCACCCTTTCCGATGTGGCTGCCAGCACCGCCGGCCATGGCCACTAGGCTCTGATCATCGGCTTGCGCCCGAGTGATCAAGCGAGCGTTGGGGTTTTGTCGGGGATCCTGGTCATAAAGCCCAGTTTGGTCGGTCAGAATGATCAGCGCATCGGCTTCCACCAGGTTGGCGACCAGAGCGCCAAGCGTGTCGTTGTCACCCACCTTGATTTCGTCGGTGGCTACCGTATCGTTCTCGTTGACGATCGGGACAATGCCGAATTTAAAGAGCGCCAAAAGTGTTGAGCGGGCATTGAGGTAACGCAACCGATCTGCCATGTCTTCGTGGGTTAGCAGGATTTGCGCAGTTCTTAAACCATGCGCAGCAAATGCGCCTTCGTAGGCTTGCGCCAAACCCATTTGACCGACCGCGGCTGCCGCCTGTAGTTCGTGCATTTCGACCGGGCGTCGCTTCCAGCCAAGACGTGCCATCCCTTCGGCAATCGCCCCGCTAGAAACCAGTACGACTTCTTTGCCGGCTTTCCTTAAGGCTGCGATTTGTTCGCACCACTGACCGACAGCCTGCAAGTCCAATCCACGACCATCGTTGGTGACAAGGCTAGAACCAACCTTGACAACTAATCTGGTGCCAGCCTTTATGGGTGACGGTGTTTCGGGCGCCATGCTGAGTTTCTCATCAACCGTTTCTGTTCGGATCAAATCTAGGATCGTCAAACTCGGCTGTACCGTCTGCGATATCCTGTTCTCGCTGTTCGGCAGCTTTGGTTCGATCAAGCATTTCTTGCAGATCATAGATCAGTTGTTGGGTGCCTTCGCCAGTCAGTGCTGAAATGCAATAGACGGGCCCTTGCCATTGACTGCGGGCGATGAAATCATCTCGGGCCTGCTCGGCATCCTGAATCATGTCGAACTTGTTAAGCACGAGCCACCGTGGCTTGGCGTAAAGTTCAGCATCGTATTTCCGAAGCTCGTTCTCGATTGCTTGCATTTCGTTAACGGCAACATCAATGCGGTCTTCATCTGGATTCATTGTAGAGAGATCAACCAGATGCAATAGCACTCTGGTGCGTGACAAGTGCCGCAAGAACAAGTGCCCAAGGCCTGCGCCTTCTGCCGCGCCTTCAATTAGCCCTGGAATGTCTGCCACCACAAAACTCTTTGACGGCGATGTTCGGACGACGCCGAGATTTGGATGCAAGGTGGTGAAGGGATAGTCAGCCACCTTGGGCCGAGCATTGGAGATCTTGCTGATGAGTGTTGATTTGCCGGCGTTAGGCATGCCCAACAAACCGACATCAGCCAAAACTTTGAGTTCGAGGCGTAAGCGCCGTTGCTCGCCTTCTTTGCCGTAAGTGAATTGACGTGGTGCGCGGTTTACGCTGGATTTGAAATGCAGGTTACCCAAACCACCGTCGCCGCCTTTGGCTAGCACTACCGTTTCGCCGTGCTTATCCAAATCAAACAACTGTTCGTTGGTGTCAGCGTCGTAGATCACGGTGCCCACTGGCATGCGCAAGGTGACATCATCTGCACCAGCACCGTACTGGTCTGAGCCACGACCGTTCTCGCCATTGCGCGCGACGTGTTTGCGAGCAAACCGGTAATCAACCAGTGTGTTGATATTGCGGTCAGCCACCGCGATGACGCTGCCGCCTCGGCCACCGTCGCCACCATCTGGTCCACCCTTGGGGATGAACTTCTCGCGCCTGAAGCTTGAGGCACCATTGCCGCCTTTGCCGGCGATGACTTCAATGGTCGCCTCGTCAACGAATTTCATATTTCATTCCAAAAAAACAAAAAGCCCTGCCGCCAACGACAGGGCTTTGTCTGTCGCGCAGGCGGGAGTTATTCCGCGATGATCGACACGGTCGACTTGTTCAGGTGACCTTTGGTTTCGAATTTCACTTTGCCATCTTTCAAAGCAAACAAAGTGTGATCTTTACCAATGCCGACGTTTACGCCGGGGTGGAACTTGGTGCCACGCTGACGAACAATGATTGAACCAGCCGGGATCAGCTGACCGCCGTAGGCTTTAACGCCTAGGCGTTTCGATTCTGAGTCGCGGCCGTTGCGGGTTGAGCCGCCGCCTTTTTTCTGTGCCATTTAAGTACTCCTGATCTTTACCCGATTAAGCCGAAATCGACTCAATACGGATTTCCGTATAGTTTTGGCGATGGCCTTGACGCTTCTGGTAGTGCTTGCGACGACGCATCTTGAAGATCTTGACCTTGTCATGGCGTCCTTGCGCAAGAACTGTTGCCTTGACCACGGCACCGGCGACAACGGGAGCACCAACCTTGATTTGCTCACCTTCACCGACCGACAGCACCTGGTCTAGCGTGATTTCTTGCCCAATGTCTGCCGGTATCTGTTCTATTTTCAGTTTTTGGCCAGCGGCAATGCGATACTGCTTACCACCGGTTTTTATGACCGCGTACATGGGTTAACCTCTTGGTTTAAGGGTAAAAAACGATTCGGCACTTAGCCGAACCCGTGAATATAGCCTATAACTCCTTGAAAGTCAAAAAGAATCTGCTGTGTCAACCTCTATTGCCGAGTTGTTGTCCCCCATTGCTGATGATATGGCGGCAGTCAATGCCGTTATACGCGATCGTCTTAACTCTGAAGTCGTCTTGATTCGTACCATCGGTGACTACATCATTGGTGCTGGCGGCAAGCGCCTGCGGCCTGCGCTTGTGCTCTTGATGGCAAAAAATTTGGGCTATCAAGGTGACAAACAGGCTGTGATGGCTGCTGTGGTGGAGTTCATCCACACAGCCACCCTGTTGCATGACGATGTGGTCGATGATTCCGATCTGCGCCGCGGTAAAAGCACAGCGAACGCGGTGTTTGGCAACCCAGCCAGTGTGTTGGTGGGTGATTATCTTTATTCGCGCGCTTTTGAGATGATGGTCGAGGTCAACAGCATGGACATCATGCGAGTGATGGCTGAGGCGACCACGGTGATTTCTGAGGGAGAAGTGCTGCAGTTACTTAACGTGAATGATCCTGACGTAACTGAGGAGCGCTATCTACAGGTTGTGCGATATAAAACAGCCAAATTATTTGAGGCAGCTGCGTTGGCGGGTGCGATTCTGGCCAACGCCAAACCTGAGCAGCAAACCGCTGCTGCTGCTTACGGTCGTCACTTGGGTACCGCGTTTCAGTTAATTGATGACTTGCTTGACTATTCCGGCAATGCGGAAACGCTTGGTAAAACGGTTGGCGACGATCTGCGCGAAGGCAAGCCGACTCTGCCATTGTTGCGCGTGCTCGAAGTTGGCACTGACGAACAAAAGCAACTAATCCGGCATGCGATTGAGACTGGCGATGGCGATTTTGTAGCCGTGGCTAACGCTATTCATGGCACGGATGCACTGGCTCACACCAGAAAAGCTGCTGAGGCAGAAATCGAACTGGCCATCGAGGCCCTTGCTGACTTGCCTGACAATGAAATCCGCATAGTGCTAACCAAGGTTGCTGGCTTATCGATTGCGAGAGATAACTAGTACGATAGCCAAGTAGTGAAACCTGCTAGAATTTCAGTCTTTCCGGCGATTGCCGGAATCCCGAGATGGTCACAGCCGTCTGCAAATCCGACATCGGGGCGTAGCTCAGCCTGGTAGAGTACTGCGTTCGGGACGCAGGAGTCGGAGGTTCGAATCCTCTCGCCCCGACCAAAATGTCAAAAAAAGTCGTTATAAATCAATAACTTAGACTTTATAAATTATCTTGAGAAATTGCACGGTGTGATACATGGGTGTGTTACAGCGTGTCGGCAAAATCTCTACACTTGAGTCGGAACAGACTTGGCATCTACTACTTCTATCGCAGAACACCTCTGTCACTGACAGAGCAGTTTCCGACTGTCACAAAATTCGTTAGATTGTCACTGTGGACTAAAGAAAAACGAAGAGCAGTCAAACTTGCGAGGTTACTCACCGTCATGTGGGACATGCGAGCACAGCAGTACTTCAAGAGCGAAGAATCATTTCATGCGGCAATGAAACTCTTTCAGGAATATCTGAAGGCGGCATCCACTTATTCTGACTTTGAATCACTGTCTCAACATTTTTTTGACAATCTAGACGACACCACAGGTAACGAAACTGACTTGTTACAAAGGGCGGTGAATTACCACGCATCTATCAAGGTGCAACAGGGAGACAACCCGTACGAAAAACAGATAGATGAACTGAAAAGACTTATAGAGACGCACATTGCGAATCCTGCAGTCCCTGTTGCGACTGCGTCAGGATTGCATGCAGTGGAAGTTGATAGTGCGTTTGACGAATTCATTAAACAGAAGGTCGCAGGTTGGCGAACTGACAGCACCGCCGAGATTTCCTACAGGACTTCTTACTACCCAATCTTCAAGGCAGTGGTTGGCAAAACTTTAACAACGGAGATCACAAAAAAACACATCAATGAATTCATTGCCGTGGTTCTATCACTGCCAGCAAACAAGACAAAGATTGCCACATACAAAGACAAGTCCGTCTTGGATTTTCCAGAGATGAAGATTCCAGACGCACACAAACTAAGTGCAACGTCTCAAGAAAAGTATCTATCAAGAATTGGGATGTTTTTGAAATGGTTGAAAACCAACGATTACACCAACATTGATTTGGCATTGCCTTTAGGGAACGTGAAACTAGGGAAGAAACAGGCAAACGATAGACGAAACATCTATACCAAGTCCGATCTGCGAAAACTTTTCAACAGCGATGTCTACAGACAAGGCAGACATAAGAAGGCATCACATTTCTGGGTGCCATTAATTGGCATCTTCACTGGTGCACGATTGAACGAAATTTGTCAGATGACTACTGACGACATCCATCAAGACCCCGTCACAAAACGTTGGGTCTTTGATGTCAATGCAAACGATGAACAACACTCAAAAAAATCATTGAAACAACCGTATCATGCAAGAATAGTGCCAATACACAAACGGTTGATAGAACTTGGAATTCTTGACTATCACAGGTCACTCAAGACGACAAAACAGAAACGGTTATTTCCCGACCTTCCCTATGTCAGCAATAACAATCGGTACGGTGACAAACTTCAGCGATGGTTCAACCGTACCTACAGAAACGAATGTGGGATAACAACACCCAACACGTCCTTTCACTCATTGAGACACACTGTAATCACGCACTTGGTCAACGACAAGGGCGTAGACCCAAATAAGATTGCAATTGGTTTGGGGCAGACTCCTGTCGGTGGCGTGACTCAGACCGTGTACACGAAAAGACAATCACACGAGTCGTACTTCAAGTACTTTGACCAGATTGATTTCTCTGATGCATTTGATACCAAGGAAATCAGGGGATGGAAGTTTCATGTTTTCAACAATCTCGCCCCCAAGAAAACAACTCCAATCTCTAAACCTATCGAACCTCAGAACACAAAGAAAAAAGTGACACGCAAGACTGCGTCCAAGACATCTAAAAGTGTTCTAAAGTAGTTCTAAAACTTGGTTAGTGTGTCTCACCAGATGCTACACACGAATGATCGGTAAGTGGAATGTGGCGACTTGCCGACAAGCAGAGACCTCTGGCAAAAAAATCTCCGCTCCTCACCACTGTAGGCAGACCCTTTAAGACGTATTAGCGCAATAGTTCCGAACCAAATTTCAGGTACAGTAGGGGACGCGTCGGGACATCAAAGACGACCAGAGGAGCAAGTTCGGAGCACATGCTTCAAACAATCTGTGCTCAACAGGGTCAACCCAAGTTTCTGACATTAATAGATAAAACAAAGTCGTAGATCGGAGTGAACGAAGTTGAAAATGCCAACGGTCATAGATCTTTTCTGCGGGTGCGGAGGCATATCCAAAGGGTTTATGGATGCAGGGTATAAGGTGTTGTTAGGTATCGATAACGATAAAGCATCGTTAGAGACATATCGTCGAAACATCAATGGTGCAAAGGGTTTAGATATAGATCTCTTTGATCCCAAATTCACAGAGACAATAAAACAGTCGATTAATACGCAAGTCGTCGACGTGATTGTTGCAGGACCACCTTGTCAAGGATTCTCGCTTACCGGCACCCGAAAATTCGACGACAAACGCAACACCTTGTATTTGTCTGTCTTTCACGCAGTCAAATCTTTGTCTCCAAAAGCGTTTGTAATCGAAAACGTCAAAGGAATGAAAACCTTATATGGCGGGTCGGTAAAGGAAGAAATAGTCAGGCGATTCACTGCACTCGGGTACAGATTGCCTGAACCACGTATATTGTGTTCGGCAGACTACGGTGTACCCCAAATTAGAGAAAGACTCTTTTTTGTCGGACTACGTGAAGACCTTGGTGAGTATGAATACCCTGTAGCAACACATTGCCCCGATAGTTACGTAACTTGTTTCGATGCTCTGGCAGACTTACCATCTCGCGAGAAAGAATATGGAATGGAAGTAGATGCATACGATACAGCACCACGAACAGACTATCAGAAATACATGCGCAATAAAGCAACACAACTGTATAACCACGTATCAACACGTCACACAGATCTTGTTAAGGAAGTAATTCGGCAGGTTCCAGAAGGTGGTAATTACAAAGATTTGCCACCGGGGGTTGGCACGTCAAGACGATTTAATGAGGCGTGGACGAGGTACCACAGCAAACGACCGTCGAGAACAATCGATACCGGACATCGGAACCACTTTCATTACAAATATGATCGAGTTCCCACTGTGAGAGAGAATGCACGTTTGCAATCATTTCCTGACGATTTCATCTTCATGGGTACACGCACACAACAAAATCGTCAGGTGGGTAATGCCGTACCACCCCTGCTTGCCCAGGCAATCGCGACAAAATTAATGAGATACATAAAATAACTCATTAGCGTACTTTTAATCCATACATTGGCATGACTAATCAAAAAAAACTCTTTCAATATATTGATCTCTTTGCGGGATGTGGTGGACTAAGTGATGGTTTTGAACAAACTCAGAAATACTCGGGAGTAGCGCATATTGAATGGGAAAAACCTGCCGCTGAGACATTAAGAAAACGCTTGAAAACCAGGTGGAATGTGAAGGACGCGGACAAGCGGGTTATGGTGTTTGATATACAGCGGACTGAAGAACTCTTCTCCGGTTGGAGAGATAATCGATTTGGTCAACATCTTGGGTTGAATAGTCTCATCGATCGCGACAGAGGGGTGGATGTAATAATCGGTGGTCCGCCATGTCAGGCATATTCTCTTGCAGGGAGGATTCGAGATAAGAATGGAATGCGAGACGACTACAGAAATTATTTATTTGAAAGTTATCTTGCAATCGTATCGCGGGTGCAACCGGATGTATTCGTCTTTGAGAATGTAGTTGGAATATTGAGCGCAAAACCTGGCGGCACTATGATTGTGGACCGCATAAAAAAATCTTTCAACGATGCCGGATATTTAACTTTAGATGACTTCCGTGATGCAAAGTTTGACCTGGAACAGTTCGGTATTCCTCAAAAACGAAGTCGTGTAATTATTATTGGACTCCGAAAAGAAGCATTCAAAGGTCATAATTTACAAGTTGTATTAAAAAATTTTTATCAAGAATTTTCAAATGAACATCACGTCGAAAAAATAAAATCGGCAAAAGATGCACTGAAGGGATTGACTAAATTTTATCCAAAACCAATAGTTGATTTATTAGGTAAAAAGTTTTCTCATGAACCGAGTGCATCAAGATTTCTGAATCATTCACCTCGTTACCATAACCCCCGCGATATAGAAATATTCAAATTACTTGCGGAGGATATCGCGAGTGGTGATATGAAATACCAAAGTACAACTGCCCTCAAGCGTCTGTATACGGAAAAAACGGGTAAAGAATCGTCCGTACATAAGTATTTTGTCATAAGACCCAACGCGCCAAGCAACACGATCCCTGCACACTTGTACAAGGACGGGTTGAGACATATTCATTGGGACTTTAATCAGGCGCGAAGTATCACAGTGCGTGAGGCAGCGCGTTTACAAACTTTCGACGATGATTTCGAGTTTCTAGGTAGTATGGGCGATCAATATAAAATGATCGGAAATGCAGTGCCACCAAAATTTGCAAGATCGCTCGCTCTTTCGCTGATTAACCTACTTAATCTAAGGCGGTGACGTATGGGACAGTTGTATTATAGGAATCTGTTTGAACATTTCTTTGACCGATATCCAAATAATGCAACCAAGTTCATTGCTGTTTCGGGATACTTGGGTCCTGATCCAATCAAAAAATTGCATGAGTTACCATTCCCTAGTCAGATAGTTTATGGTCTTCAGCGGGAAACTCCCAATTCTGTACTACATGCACAACTAGTCAAAGAGACCACTGGAAAAGTGAGTGTCTACTATCCGGAAATACCATCACACGCAAAGTGTTATCTCTGGATGGAGGGCGATCGCCCAATACGAGGTTTGGTGGGTTCGGCGAATTTCAGCACAAATGGGTTAAGAAACGACTTTAGGGAAACTTTAATAGAAGTCGAGCGCCCAGACCTTCACTCCGTTTTAGGGTACCTAAACTTGCTTCTCGAACGATCGATGATTTGCACTGAGGTACAGTTAGACCAACGACCAACTCAATCTATTTCACAAACAGAACATTGCGATATGGTCTTATACGATCCCCGTACAGGTGAAGTACAGGAAAGTTCGGGATTAAATTGGGGATTCGCAGATGCGCATGTTGCGCCAAACGACGCTTACATTCCAATAAGGGTCAAGCACATAAAGCAATGTCCGAACCTGTTCCAACCAATATTTTTCAATCCAGAAGCAGGTCATAGAAGCAGAAATGAATATGAAAAGGTCGAACTGATATGGGATGATGGAGTTGTAATGCCAGCACTATTTGAAGGATCACAACCGATTGACGGGCGATCTTATCCTAAACAGATCTCTTCTGTTCCAAACAAAAGCATTCTGGGTGAATATATCCGAGACAGAATTGGAAAACAGAGGGTTACTGACACAAAGGACTCGACACAACTAATAACCAGACAAAACCTTGAGAAATATGGGCGAAATTTCGTACGCCTTAGTTTACTTCAACCGGGAGTCTACTATGCCGACTTCTCACCCGACACTATTTCGTTCTAATTGAATGGAACGATAAATTACCTTAAAAATATATTATTCCATAATGATCAAGAGTTTCTTGCTAATCTCGTTCGAAATCACAATGCACATGGTGTAAGAAGAATAGTATCTTTCCGGGAATGTAATGCAACTATTTCAAATAAGTAGTAATCGCTTGGTGTCACTCGAAAGGGACTCTTTCAAGTTAGAGAAAGATATGCAGTCTCTAATCGAAACGAATATGGATACATTGTTTGATTTGGAGTTTGTTAGTTCCGAGTTTGCAATCTCTGAGTTTCGCATAGACTCCTTAGCGTATGATGTACAGAGCAACTCTTTCGTTATCCTCGAATATAAAAAGGGACACAGTTATTCGGTTGTAGATCAGGGTTACTCTTATCTGTCGGTGATGCTGAACAACAAGGCAGAGTTCATACTTGAATATAACGAGAAAACTGGCAAACAACTCAAACGAACTGACATTGATTGGTGATCGGGATTATAAGAGCAATAAAAAATTAACGATATAAATCGAAGTATTAAATTTATTACAAATTGTGGAGGTGCTTAAATTGTACGCATACTTTGCTGGTCTCGCACTGTTATTTGGCGGTACCGTTACATTCAACGCCAGTTTGGGCGCCTTGGATAATACGCCAGTTTTACAGGGTTTCAAATTTTTCGGGGGTTTATTGTTTTTAGTATTGTTTGTCACTGGTTTTTTTCTATATCAATGGTGGGTTCCGCTTGCAGGTATTTTAGTATCATTAGTTTTGTGGATGCTAATTAATACAGTCGCTTTCAGTGTCAAAGGTGAATCGGCATTAATTGCGTTTCGAAGTCATCTTGGAATTGTTCTCGGTACGATCTTGTGCTTGATAGGAATTTTTGAGGGTTAATGTCGTTGTTAAAATATTGACAGGAGTAGCGAATCTCTAATCTGAGCGATAAGTAACAGAAACTGTAAGGATGAACTTTTCAAGTTTACAAACTTAGAAAGTTATAGATAAAATGGTAACTAGAAAATTTATCTTTGTACTCATGATCAACATTACATTGTCGGGACTTGTGCAGGCACAGTGCTTCAGCGATACAATTACATCACCCGTTCCGTTTATGGGAAATAATGACGAAATATTTAAAATTTCTGATGGTAGTCTTTGGCAAGTAAAATATGAATACGAGTATCTTTATGTGTACTATCCAGACATCGTAATTTGTCCCAACGAGGGCATGATGATCATTGACGATACTACCCTCTCAATCATACCGCTAACAAATGGGTACGCAGCGTCAGGTTTTGGAGCAGTTATAGAGTCACAGATTGATGGCGATTTTGAGGGTTGGGAAGGAGATACAATCTACAAACTGATGAATGGACAGATTTGGCAGCAGGTTTCTTATGAGTACGAGTATTCTTACGGTTTTATGCCCAATGTTATTATTTTTCAAAAAAATGGGTCTAATTACATGAAGGTTGACGGAGTCAATTCGATAGTACAGGTACAACAACTTCGCTAGACGCCTCAATTTTGTGTGATGAATCGCTTGCCATTCATCAATAATCCAAGTAGCATTAAAATGGGTTATTTCAATTAACAAATCCGTTCATCATAGTTCGCTTGCCATTCCTCAAGAAACCAAATACCATTAAAATGAGAAATGGAAACTCGATTTACCGCTTGCCCGTTTCTGTCACAATAACAATCAGTTCTTTCTTCGATGCAAGTGTCTTGAGTTTCTGAGTGAATGTTGTAATCTCAGCATTCGTCACATTCGTCTTGGTGTTAGCACTCAACTCAAGAGATAACACGGCATCTTTCTTCAGTCGTTCAAGATCTTTTTGCTGAATCGTCATGCGAAGAACCTGTTTCTGTCATAGTCAGGCATCGTGCGTCTCAGAATTGAACGAACGAAAGTGCCAGTTCGCAGAGAATACGATTTCGCAAGATTCTCATAGTATGTCTTCTCTGATTTTGTGACTCTGAGACGAATCTCTTCATCGAGTTTTTCGTCTGGTGTTGTGGTGATTGGCATGGGTTAGTGGTCTCCAGTGTCGTTGCGATGTAGAAGTATTTATGCAATCACATCACTCGGACTCTTCGTCATCAGAATCATTTACTGACAATTCTGAGACGACACGAGCAATCCACATCAACTCATTCTCAAGAATCGGTATATCGTCAAGTTCTAGTTCATCGTTCATGTATGTAGATACCATCAGTTTTTCTGCAATTGGTCACTACCACGACACGGTAGAACATCTATCGGTCTCATGTATCAGTCTGCAATAATGACTTCTGATAGTCAGGCAAGTGTTTCATCAGCAAGTATCTGGTAAGGGTAGACGGTTTCAGGTGATGTCTCTGTGCGGTCTCATGCAGTTGTTCTTGAAATGACTTTGAGACTCTCAAGTGCAAGTCTTGTGTCAATCGTTCTCTCTTGATCATAGGGTACAGAATCTCCTTTTTGTTGGTTTGTTGGATATTTAGGTGGGTTCAGAAAGTCTGTCTGGAACCCTGTCTGGAGAAGCGCATGGAATCGTGTTCATGTTTCTTCAGAATCAGGGTTCAGGAAAGACTGACTTTGGTACTAGAGTTGACGACACACTTCAATCCCGTTTTCGTCAAAGCGGATGTCACGGACTATTAATTCATCGTTGGGATCTATGTAGACGATCTTTCTAAACAAGTGTTGTGGCGGAGTCGTGTTTTGTTCAATCTCAACAGAAACTGAATAGTGAGGGATTTCATCATATTCAGGTGTGCAGTCGATTTCACTTACAAGTTTATTCTCGAGTGCATCTCGAACAAGATCCTTGACTTCGCTTTCGTCAAGTAAATCAGGGACTAAAAGATTTACCGATTCAGTTACGATGCGTTGAAACTCAACTCGTACAGGTTTTGTGTCTTTATATTTTATATTCATGTTAATTTCCATTAATAATGTGTTTATTTGAATTAGTCATCTATTTCAATTCCAATTTGACGAAGATTTTGTGCAGACTGTTTGAAAAATGCTTTTTCATAGTTCACATCTGAGGGCGATGTCGCAAGGATGAGAAATGTAGACTGAGCATTCTCTAAGTTGGTCACTGATATCTTGATGTGTCGATTCTGCGCAGTGCTGAAGATACAATTAGCATTACGCAACATTCGATACAATCGCTTAAATGTCTTTTTCGTGCGCATAGGTAGGATCAGACTTTAATTTCATGAGTAAATCCTCAGTTATTGCATAATCTAAATGAGCAGAGAAAACAAACGGTAACGATTCAATTGCTGACAAGATTACATGCTCTTCATCTGTAGAATCTTCTATCACATCGTCTCTAAGTTCTTCATCAATAGCAATTTCAATTTTGTAAATACACTTTTTCATTTCAATATTCCTTTGGGTGTTTGATGTGAGATTTCAGTAATCTCATTAATATATATGCCGCAAGTTGTATAAATCCGTAGTAAAAATAGGCAATCATTCGGTCAATTTCATTGATTGCCGGGATGGCAACATTCAGTGGGTATTCAATTTTTCATAGTCAATCGGGTAGTTAAATTTCAGCATTGTCTCTACTCGAAACTGCCAGAGATTCTTGCTTGCATATCTCAACTGCACATCAGGATTCGAAATCTCTTTCAGATCGGTCGTGCATATGAACTGATACGCATTGCACGGATTCTTCTGCTTACTCATAAAGTACGGTTTCAGTGTGTTGATTCCAGAAAGAGAGAGAAGTCGTGCATCAGACTTACCTCTTGCCGCAATAAGACAATGATGATGCAGGGAAGAACAATTACCTGGATGCATCAGGTTTTTGTTCTGGGGGTCACCGTCTTCAATAAACGAAACAGCAATTGGTTGGCAAATTCTGTTCTTGGAATTAATCCGTCTTTCTTGGATTAGACCCGGAACTAGATTTCTTGTATAAAATCTCAAGAAATCATTATTCAAGGAAGAAACATCTCCGGGGATTGGTGTTTTAATCCAAGTAACGGTCAAATGGAAAAGATGGAAGTTATAACGATTCTTAAGAGTTAGAAAATCATTTTGGATCTTATTCCTAATAAAATCAGTTTCTAGCGCTTTTAGCAAGTACTGTTTTGATTTGATTCTGGATTGTTCTAGCATTTCATTCATAATTCAGTTCTCACAGTTAATTACAGAGTCGCATAGTCTTCTCTCTATTACTGTCTGGAGGACTCTAATAATCTCTGGACAATAGAAGTCTCTATTGAGTGATGTCTATTTACTCAATGAACTTCGCAAGTCACAAGAATTCCCAGAGTCCGACTGCGTGTCTGTATTTATGTAAAAATTGTCTACAGACACGTCTATTTTGTCGACGGTCTGTAGGGTGGAATTGAAGAACGACTGATCTAGTATCACGTCATAGTGATAAAGGTTGTCGTCTTCATTTTTTAATGTCCATTAATCGAACGATCGGATTTGCATTAATCCGCTCAGTCGGGCAGGAATTGCTTTTTCACGATTGCATTTCTCGCAGCAAGGGTCATCAGATAACGGATATGCGTTATGTGCTCTTCGTATATCATGAATTTCTGCGTCGCATAGTGAACAAGATAATTGGCACTTATAGGACTCTAGATCATCCTCTTGTGTGATTAACCTGGCGTCACTTTGTGGCGCATGACTTTTAGAGATTTTGTTGCACATTTTCAACTCCTATTTGTTTGAATGACAATTCTGTTATTCGACGTGAATCAGTCAACCGTCATTACATTTTCTATTTTGCTATATGCTATTTTTGTGTCGAGATACTAATTTATCTATGCAATAACTATCCGCTTCTTCAGATAGAATTAATCAATCAATAACTATCCGGTTTAGATTATGAACAACCCGCTTAAAGAGAAAATTCGATATTGGTTCGAGTTTCTTAGACTTGCACACGAATCGCATGATCCAATCGTTAAGACAAATCTAAAGAAGACAGTGGAGTTCTATGCTCCGTGGGATGACTACAGAACACAGAGATTTGACATTTGGTGGAGGAGTCACTCACGCCTATTCAAAGATCCGGTTTCACTCTCAGTACCTAAGGTTGGTGATGTCGTTACGGAAGATGCTTTTTATGTTCGAGTTCCGTTTACTTACGCCCCCTCAACACTCGGAAAGATAGTTGCTGAGATGTACAACAGAGAACTAACACAGAGGCAGATGCGTAAAAAGAAGACGCGAAAAGTCTACGGAGGAACCTATAGTCTTTCCAGAGATGATTATCAGGTTTCTCAGTTCTATTACTATTTGGTCTTTGTCCGAGACGTTTATTTGCCAGTTCTGCGTGGCAACCCTAAAGCAAAAACGGGCGAGTACGTTGCAAGAAGTAAAGACGTGTTTGGGAAATTAAGAAGGAAAACGACCGTGGTAAGGCAGGTCCCGTTTACTAATAGTCAAGCATCCTATGAGTCACTCTCACGACTAGTTAGGCGATATCGGCAACTATCCGAGAAGTTGCTTCGTAATGTGTCAGAGGGATCTTTCCCGGGCGATTACGAAGAAACCTTTATCAAGAATCAAAGTCAGAAACGGGCGGAAGAGATTGCGAAGTTGTATGCCATCAAACCAACTAAACGTAGTCGAGGTACTTCCACGTCCAGATTTGTTAAAAAAATAGATAGAGTCTCGGGAACTGATCCATATGCAGGTGCTTCACGAAAGACTCGCAGTGATAAAGGAAAGAAGCGAGGGTCTTATTCAAAAGGATGAGTTGGATTACGATAAAACGATTCAAATTACCGAATACACAGTTCCAACACCGACACCGCATTCTTTGGCGATTTGCTTGATGCCCATGCCTTTCTGACGCAGAAGTTGAATTGCAGTCTTGAGACCCTCATTCATCTTTGATGGACGACCCAGTTTCTTGCCCTTTGCTTTGGCACGTTGCTGACCTGCAAGAACACGTTCACGAATCAATGAACGTTCAAACTCAGCAAGAGCACCGAAGACAGAGAACATCATGCGACCACTTGGTGAACTCGTATCCATTGCTTGTTGGTGAAAGAACAAATCAATGTTCTTCTGTTGTAGTTCATTCAGAATCTCAACAAGGTGTTGCAGAGACCGACCGAGGCGATCAATTGACCACACCATGACCATGTCAAACTTGCGTTGAGTTGCAGACTTCATCATGTCATTGAGTGCAGGACGATCAGCACGACCTTTCGCCCCTGAGATGCCTTCATCAGTGAACTCTTGAACGATTTCGTAACCACAGCGTCGAGCAACTTCACGCAGTTGTATCAGTTGATTCGTGACCGTCTGTTTGTCAGTAGAGACTCGTGCGTAGATGGCGACTTTTTTCATGATGATTACCTGATTGGTGCTTGAATGTTCATAAAATATGTTCAGAAATTCATGCTATCAGGACCATGGACGCAGTCAAGCAATACTTAGGAACAGTGTGTTTGTGGTGCAACTAGGTGTGATACATTGGTGTGATACATTGCAAAAATTCAAGAAAAAAACCGTGCAGTTTCATATAGATAAATGATTTTGGTCGGAGATCCTCTCGCCCCGACCAGAAAAATCAATAAAATCAAATATTTACAAAATCTGAAACAAACAAAAACTAGTACAGTCTGACCGTACTACTTTCTTTCGCATCTTCGTAGCGTTTTGTTTGGTTTTTGTCGCCCAAACTTCCCATCCCTTGTAGCATTTGGCTATGGGAGTCTCGCATGGGCAAGCAAGTGACCACATCAACCAAACGTGCCAAAGCTGACACAGCAAAAAAAACAGCACGTTCATCAACAAAAAGAGCAGTCGTCGCTGACAAGCCAAAATCCCAAGCTCGCGCTGCCACGTCTTACACAGAAAAACACGAGATAAAAGGTTATCCAAGCAAACTGTTCATCTACAGACTTGAGGCAAGTCCTTATTGGTGGGCGCGTTATTTCATTGAAGGTCGCGTGCTGCGGAAGACAACAAAAACAAGCAGCAAGCGCGAGGCTATTGAATTTGCGAAGCAGTTTTACGACACAGTTACTGTCAACTATCAACGTGGTGTCGTCGTCAGTGCAACCAACGATTTTGGCAAAGTGGCTGACGCCATGTTGAAGGAAGAGCGAGCCAAGCTTGATCGTCGTGAGATCACACTAATCACTTATACCAACACAGAGTACAGACTGAATAAACATGTGTTGCCTTACTTTCGTGAAAAAGACATAACCAAAATCGACTGCTACATACTGACAGATTATCTGCAGCATATGAGTCGACAAGGCATCAGTGCCAACACCATCCGTGCTTACATGCAGTTGGTGAGTAAAGTCTTGACCCACGCAGCGCGAAGAAAAATCATTTCGCATGTGCCCGAGTTTCCCAATGTCAAAGTCAAGGACAAGCCGCGCGGCTGGTTTACAACTGCTGAATATGACAAGCTTTGGAAGACCGCTAGCAAACTGCGTGGAAAGCGAATTGAGCATCGCGTTTGGCAAGACGACAAAGGTGAAAAACATACGCAGTACATTGACACCAAAGCCAAGACTGGTAAGCAAGGTCGCTTTATTCGTTACGTTGATATGACAGAGGACTTGCGACGTTTGATTGTTTTTATGGTCAACAGTTACATAAGACCAACAGACATAAAGGTCATGCAACATAAGCATGTAGACGTAGTAACGGGCGATTACACATATCTACGATTGCGTTTGCCCACAACCAAAGGACACAGTGATCCTATTACTACAATGAGTAACGCAGTCAATACGTATCTCAAGCTGTGCGAAGTACACGCGAAAAAGTACGAAGATGAAAAAATTCCCAGTGATGACTATGTGTTCATGCCACAGTACAGAGAAAAGCAGCGCGACTATGCTCTGCAGCATTTACAACGACAGTTCGAAGTGGTGTTGGCATTGACTGGCCTAGGCGAAGGCGTCAATGGCGAAAATAGAACACTGTATTCCTTACGTCACACGTGCATTATGTATCGCTTGCTATTTGGTGATGGCATCAACACGCTCGCATTGGCACGCAATGCGAGAACAAGCGTAGAGATGATTGATAGGTTTTACGCCAAGCCACTCAGTGGAGAGATGAATATCGAAATGCTGCAAAGTAGACGGCGCAAGAGGAAGTACTTTGACGGCTGAAGTTGGTAAGCACCAATTCGCACACGGCATAGCCTTAAAGCAAGCGTCCCCCAATTTTTAAAGCAACTAAACTGAAGTAGTTTCGATTTGATCTGACAATTAGGCCTTGCCAAGAGGTGGGGTTACCCAGTTTGATAGAGGTGCGAACTTTTATCAACTAGCGCGAAGCGCAATGGAGTAACCCCATGAGTAGTGTTAACCAAAATGTCATCAAACACAAGGTCGGCCTGTTGAACTTGGCTGCCGAGCTTGGAAACGTATCTCGCGCCTGCAAGGTGATGGGCTTTTCCCGAGACACCTTCTACCGATACCAAGCAGCCGTTGCTGAAGGCGGTGTAGAAGCTTTGCTCGATGCCAACCGCAAGAAGCCAAACTTGCGAAATCGTATTGAGCAAAGCATTGAATCTGCCGTGGTGGCCTTTGCCCTGGAGCAGCCCGCCTTTGGCCAAGTCCGTGTCTCTAACGAGCTGCGTAAGCGAGGTGTCTTTGTTTCGCCATCTGGCGTGAGGTCGGTTTGGTTACGTCATGACCTCGAATCATTCAAGAAGCGCCTGATTTCGTTAGAGAAACATGTAGCAGCCACGGGCGAAGTCTTGACCGAAGCTCAGGTCGCAGCACTCGAGAAAAAGCAAGAAGACGACGTCGCCCACGGAGAGATTGAGACTGAGCACCCCGGTTACCTAGGCAGCCAAGATACGTTCTATGTGGGTACCATCAAGGGCGTGGGTCGTATCTACCAGCAGACCTTTGTCGATACCTACTCCAAGTGGGCGACTGCGAAGCTGTACTGCACCAAGACACCGATTACCGCTGCAGACCTATTGAACGACCGTGTGCTGCCGTTCTTTGCAGAACAGCAGATGGGTGTTCTGAGGATCCTGACAGACCGTGGGACAGAATTCTGCGGCAAGGCCGAAACTCATGATTACCAGCTGTACTTGGCGCTCAATGACATCGAGCACACCAAGACCAAGGTCATGCACCCTCAGACCAATGGCATCTGTGAACGGTTTCACAAGACGATTCTGCAGGAGTTTTATCAGGTCGCCTTCAGACGAAAAATCTATCGGTCCATCGAAGAGCTGCAGGCTGATCTGGACGAGTGGCTGCATTACTACAACCATGACCGAACTCATCAAGGCAAGATGTGCTGTGGTCGAACACCGATGGAAACATTAATTGCTGGCAAACCAGCGTGGGAGGATAAAATCAACCAACTGAATCACTGAACTTGATCTGACATACAGGCACCGCAAACTGGGGATCTGTCAGATCAAGTCGCGACTACTACAACTAAACTAGCAGCTTCGTCTTCCGTAACTGCCCATACTCTCAAATCGCATTTGCGAGTAACGGAAGAACGCTTTTTACGTCGACGAGCAGATCAATCGGCATTGACCGCTTGCTGTAAGCGCTGTTGAGCGGTTTGTACCTTTTGCCGTTTGCGCTCACTTTTCAATGCGTGCTGTGCGGTGTCAACGCTGCGTTGCAAAGCGGCAATCCTAGCTTGTGCTGGCGTATGCGGTGCTTTGGCCGTTGCGGTGGTTATCTCATGTATCAGCATGTCGTGACTCCAAGTGCAGTATTTACACCTTGAGCCTAATAGCTGAGTGTGAGTTACTTGCTAGTCTCTGACCGCTACATAAAAGTACGGTTTGCTGACAATCAGTTACTCAACCCATAAACGCGGTGTACTGAATGCCATCAGCAATGAGCTCAGCCACATTGGCCTTATTTTCGACGGACTCGCTGAAATTGGCCAACACTTGCTCACGTGTCATACCCTCGCTCATTCTCGTTAGCCAATAGTCAAATCCGCTGTCATCTGGCGTTCTATCCAGCACATTGGCATAGAGCAGCGTGATGAAATCAGTATTACTGATGTTAGTGCCGTAGGTGGTTTGAAACTCCGAACTACTGACAAATCCAGCAGCTACAGAGTCAAGTGCTGCGCCCGCATCCATGGCCTTGATCCAATAACCCAAGCCAGTGAGATCTGGCGCACGATCAAATGCTGCTTTGTAGATGCGGTACGCTTGACCAGCCACGCCTTCGGTGTCTAGTGCAACATTGATGTCCATGAAATCGATTCTTTCAACGCCTTCAAGAGTCTTAGTTCCCGTAAACTCGCTGCGGCCATTATTTGCTAACTGCCATTTGTTACCAAATTGAGTCAGCACAAATTGGTCGCGTGAGGCTGAGACAACTAGCATATCGAGACCATCAGCACCCACTAACTGATCATCCCCAGCACTCAAAAAGAATTTATCGTCAATTTCAGAGCCCAGTAAAACATCATTGCCTTGAGTACCATAGTGCAAGGTTTTAAATCCCCAACCGCGGTCTAAATAGTCTTCAATGACTGCTTCTGATTCGGGTTGATAATTCAATAGAAACGAAGCCCTAGCAAACGAGGAGTAGGACTCTGCAACAAGATTACCGCTGGGGTTTCTAATCCAACCCAGTTCCGCCCATGGGGCATACTGCATAATTTGAAAGCCTGCCATATCATCGCTTAGATAATTACCGAAAAATTCAAAAAATCCCTCAATCCAAGCCTCAGCCATAGGGAAGTTGATACGTTCTTCGGGAAAAACCCGATGAAAACTTTGGCCTGGTATTTCAGCGACACTGTCTTCGCCCCAGACATAACTACCTAGATTTTCAATCCAACCAAGGCCTGGTTGACCAGGAGAAAAAGCTAGGCCTCCAAAATAAACGCTTTTTTCTGGATACCTTTCTAGCACTTGCTCTACTTGTCCTAGAACATTATCTTGAGCGTATAAAGGAACAATTTCCTCTGCATCGTAGAGCGGGGTTGTTGACAACGCTAAACCGAGTCCAATAAAGACATTGTCAACCAAATCCCACACTACGTTGTTACTGCGGAAGTCGTTTGCGTAACCAATAGATCCCGTGTAGACGTTTCTCACCCCATTGATTAGATCTATCCACTGGTCACGATAGTCACTAGTATCAAATCCGCTGTTGTATCGGCTCAGCTGTATGCCATCAACTCCAAATTTTTGAGCCTGTTCAGCGATGGGAACCACATACGATTTCACAGATTCGAACATGCGATCAGAATTGAAGTTTGGGCCTACAGTGTCTTTCATGATCATCAGATCTGTTATGGGATCACGAATCAGCAACTCAAGATGAGCCCTTAATCCCAAAGACTCGACGTATTCGTACATGCGCCATATATCAGCTGGAAAAGGCTTGTCCATGTGGCCTGGAGGCATGATAGTCTGCAGTTCACCAGTTTCTCGGTTGATAGGCACGCTGACGTTGAACGATATGGTGTCAAAGCCTTTGTCTACTGTGCGATCGATCATGCGCTTGACTGCATCAAATCCAGTGACTTTTAAGCCGTCAATGGTCACACCGTCTTGATCAAATGGCAAATCAATGTCGACCATTTTGCTGCGGTTCAATGATTCAATTTTCACAGTCTCTTCCTCAGCGTTGTGCAATGTGTCAACCCGTTTAATCAGTTACTCACCCCATAAACGCGGTGTACTGAATGCCATCAGCAATTAGCTCTGCCACATTGGCCTTGTTTTCACCGGACTCGCTGAAATTGGCCAACACTTGTTCACGAGTCATGCCCTCGCTCATTCTCGTTAGCCAATAGTCAAATCCGCTGTCATCTGGCGTTCTATCCAGCACATTGGCATAGAGCAGCGTGATGAAATCAGTATTGTTGATGTTGTTGCCGTAAGTTGTTTGAAACTCCGAGCTGCCGACAAATCCAGCAGCTACAGAATCGAGTGTTGCACCCGCATCTATGGCCTTGATCCAATAACCCAAGCCAGTGAGATCTGGCGCACGATCAAAGGCCGCTTTGTAGATGCGATAGGCTTGACCAGCCACGCCGTCGGTGTCAAAAGCCACAGTCGTGTCATAAAACTTGATTCGTTCAACGGACACCAGCGTGTCGGTGCCCGACATACCGTCAAGTCCATGGATGGACACTGGGCGGCCGCCAGCCAAATCAACGTCATACTGACTGCTTCTGCCCAATACGACCAAGGTGTCAGTGCCAAGACCGCCGTCGATAGTCTCGCTGATGGTGGTGCCATGTACAAAGTTGTTGCCCTCATCACCGCGTGTCCATGGTGTGTTGGTAATCCAAACATCAAATTGGGTGGTGTTGGCTGAATTGTCCCATGGTGAACCAAGCTCGGGGTTGTAAGGGATTTCCATGGTCACAGACGGTAACGCAACAAATGCCAGCTTGCCATCAACAGGCATTATGTCAAGGTTGACGTTGGGTAGACCAGCCACAGTGACTTCAGAGAAGTGTCCCGTTCCATCGTTGAGAAAGAAAACGGTCTCCTTTTGACCGCTGGGATCTGTCATTTCAGTGTTGCGGGGACTAAAGTAACCGCTAAAGGATGTGCTTAACATCAAGTCCATGTGGCCATCACCGTTGATGTCGACTAACTCGTATATCAAATAACCTTGATGGCGATTCAATATCACTTCATACTCGATCTGTGAAATGCGCTCAGCGGTCTCGTTTTGAAACAAGGCACCGTCGTTGATTAGGATTTGTATGGCCTGCTCATTGTTGTTCTCGTTGCCCGCCCTAAACGTGTCAATGTAAGGGCCAGCATTGATGAGATCTTCCCAACCATCACCATTGATGTCGTAAGTTAGGGAGCCGTAGTAGTTGATACCTTTGGTTGGGACTGGATTGCCTACGATTTCGTAGGGATTGGGACCGCTGCTGGGCACAAACTCAGCGTATCTGCCCCACTGCTCAAATCCAGGCACTGCGGCATCTACTCGCAGTTCAACCGATTTGGAGAAGTTCCCCGTACCATCATTCAAGAACAACAAGTGGTGTGGGTCGCCTTTGGGTAGTAACAACAAATCGGGGTGGCCATCTCGATTGGCGTCCACAAAATTCACTGTCTGTGTCTGTCGCCACAAGGCTGTTTTTATCCAACCATTAGGGTAAGTTTCCAACACATCCCAGTTAGGGAACCTCAACAAGTTGTTGGGAATGTTGGCATCAGTCACACTGGGTGTAGCGCCACCCGTGACAAAGTAGCTCTCACCGCCAATACCTGGAAATAACACATCGGGGTAACCGTCACCGTTAACGTCTGCTACACGAATGTGATGATAGAAGTCTTCGCCCTCTAGTTGATAACCTTGAAATCCGTTGCTGCCGCTGATGGCGTACATGCCTGGCAAGTTTTGATACGCTGGTGGTTGCTCACCGCTGGTGGCACTGCCAAAAAACAAGTCGGAAATTCCATCGCCATTGATATCTGGCGCTTCCACACGAGACACTGATTGAATCTGTGGCGAATTAGCTATCGCAAAAGATGTGTCATGAACCAAACCCGCTTGAGTTCCTAAAAAGATTTGTGGCGGATTGCGAGAAATTTCTTCAAATGGAATTCTGTTACCAAAAGCAACGGCTAAGTCGTGAATACCGTCCCCATTGAAATCACCAATCACTCGCTCTTTGCCATGTGTGGCATCAACTTGATCTCCGTGCTTGATCAAGAAGCTTTGCTGTAAACCAACACCAATATCTAATTTGTTCACGGTCTCATCCTTTGCGTTTGGCAAGGCGTCAGCTTATTTACGACGGCGTATTCGTTGATTTTGGGTGCCTAAGAGCTTCAATATTGAGCAATTGGATCTTCTACGATTGTGCTCAAGCTGTTGGCAATCCCAGCTAGTTCGCTTGGAAAAACAGGCGGTTCAATCATTCCCATACCGCTATTTGTGCAAGTAGTTTGTTTGAGCTTACGTATTTTTAAACTTAACTTTAGAATACAAGAAAACCTAGTAAGAATCTATGTTGTGGACGAGTTGCCATCCTTGAAACCTTTGCGTGTGCGTGCAGCGGAGAGTGCGGTCGCCAATTCTGTGAGATCGTTAATCTCGATGGCATTCTTACCCCCTTTGCCTAAGGCCCGAGTGTTTGGGCCATACTTGATGACAGCGTTGAGCTTGCCAGCCCTTGTTGATGGGTACGCAACTACTGACTGTGCCTATGCTATGTTGGAAGCGAAACAGCAGCGTGTGGAGCGTGGCGAGTTAACACGCATCAGTTAGGTAGACCCGAGAGAAAAGCAACAGATTAATGTCCAAAACAGCAAGAACTAAGCTCGATACGGTTGTTTGGTGTAACGACCCCAAGGAATCGAAATGTCCAAAAACTATTTTGCGCTTTTACTAACAAGCTTGATGCTTTCTGGTTGCCTTGCCACATATGGCGGCAAAGATCCCGGATCGAAAGAAGGGCAACTGATCAGCTATCAGTATGAGTTTGATGGTGTGAAAGACCTAAAGACTGAAGCGGTTTTCAGAAAACCTGCGGCAGCGACCGCTACTAACAAGGTGCCAGCAGTCATTGTCCTGCACGATGGCGGTGGTTGGTCGACTGAGCGCACACGACAGTACGCTGACTTGTTTACATCGAATGGCTATGCCACTTTGGAGCCGAGACTGTATTTTGATGACAAGGCACCAAGAACTAATAAAAAAGATTTGGCAAGCTTGTATGCAGGGTTGAGTTACTTATCAAAGCAACCCGAAATTGACCGGAATCGTATCTATGCGATGGGAATGTCAGCAGGTGCGATGCTAGCGATGCTTGCTAAAACGCAAAGCGCGAATGAGTTGTTCAACCGATCAGATACCACCTTCAGAGCGATTGCATCTATGTACCCTGTTTGCTGGCTATTCACGGCAACAATAGAAGGGAATCCGCCTAAGGTTTTTTCGGATTTCACAGCGTCGGATATGAAAAACTGGCAGCCAATGCCTATTCGTTTGTTCATACCAGAGTTTGATGACTACGAAGATCGAGATGCAACTACTTGCGAAAACTTCATCACGAAAATTCCAAGCGAACAAGCCCGCTCGACCTTTTCCATCAAGCTCTACCCTGGTGCCACGCACGGCTGGGATCACGGAAGAACTTATTCGTTTAATACTTGGGCGGCTTGTAAAGGCAGGGGTTGTGTAAACACGAACCAATCAAATCCTGCAGTGACACAACAAGGCTATAAGGACGTACTGAGCTTCTTCGGGGAGCAATAGGTGACCCTACTCGCTTACGGTTTCAAGCTATTTGCTGCTCAGATCGTTCAAAACGGGTCGATATTGCCATTCACAACGAACGACAGTGTTCAGTGTGGGTAATGCGTAATTACAAAAAGTTCGGGTCAGTCCGTAAGCTTGCCACAACAGTAAACTGGTTAAAAACGTGGATTTCCATGACACGACCGACGGGGAAATCGGATGTCACAGTTCGCACGCTACATCGGAATCGACTACTCGGGCGCACAAACACCAACTCGTGGCTTGAAAGGTCTTCGAGTCTATGAGGCTGTCAGTGGCGGGGCCGCCTATGAGGTTCTGCCGCCACCAAGCCCTCGCAAGTATTGGACACGCGAGGGTATAGCCCTGTGGTTAGCTGAGCGGCTTTCAGATGACATTCCAACGATGGTTGGCATTGATCACGGTTTCTCCTTTCCCCTGCGCTACTTTGAGCAATACGGCTTGCCGTTGAAGTGGGATGCCTTTCTCGATGATTTTGTGGCTCATTGGCCGACACATCATCCCTATGTTTACGTGGATTTCGTGCGAGAAGGTGAAGTCGGTCAGGGGTCTCTACGTCAAGGGCAAACGCGCTGGCGCCGTGAGTGTGAGATCCGATGTCGGGCAAAGTCAGTGTTTCATTTCGATGTTCAAGGGTCCGTTGCGAAGTCCACCCACGCAGGTATTCCGTGGCTACATTATTTGCGTCGACGATTAGGTTCAGTCCATTTCTGGCCATTTGATGGCTGGGAAGTGCCAACGGGGCATTCAGTCATCCTGGAGGCTTACCCGGCCCTCTATAAACATGCTTATGTGCTTGAGGACTCCACACCGGACCAGCATGATGCCTTCGGTATTGCCAGCTGGTTACGCGATGCTGATGCTGATGGGCGGTTAAAGACGGCGCTGCAGCCAAAGTTGTCAGCGAGCTTGCTCAAGCAGGCAAAGGTTGAGGGCTGGATTTTAGGGGTTGAGTGAGTCAAGATTTGCTGCAACCCGCTTGACGCCAAACGACAGGGATAAGATTTGGTCAATACAACAAACTGTTGGTAAGTCTGATGAGTCAGACCTCACTGTGCGGGTAGACGTTGGCCGTATTCAGACGCGCATAGGGAATAGTCATCAGATCTGCTGGTCCGTAGTCAGGCGTATCGACGATGATAATGCGCGTAGCCACCTTCTCAAAAAACTGTCTGAAGTGCGTTTTTGAGCGCAGCACCACCATATCAAAGTCGTTGATGCTTAAACCAAATACTTTGTAGACGTCTTCATCAACCGTAAATGCATATTTACTGACGACGCTGACATATACGTGGCCAATTTGTACAAGCGCTGTCATGCCAAGGTCGACATGCTGGCCTTGCATCATTTGTCCAGAGACCTTGTAAGACTTTGGCCCACATTGAAGAACCGTTGCCCGGTGCGTGCGACGTGCGCCAGCGCGATCGGAACTCCAGCCGCCAAGTTCAATGTCGACTTCAGCCCCAACACCAGCCTCATTGGCGAGGTTTGCGGCTGCCGGATCAAGCAGGAATGGCACGTAGGCACTTGGCGCTTGATGATCAAGCAGCGCATTTAATACATAGCTCGAATCGTTAATCCGATCCGCATGTTCCAGCAGTACGACCGGATGGCCTGTTTTGGGTGAGATTTCAAGTGCTATCGGGATTGCCTCATCTACTTTGAGCACCGGTTCAGGGGCGTACAGTTCAGCGCGCTGCTTTTTGATCAGATCGCTGAAGGCTGAGGCTAGGCTTTGAGCATGTGCTTGTCCGTGCTCGGACACGACAATGACGCTAAAGCCTGTGTTGTGTGAATCCGCATAGGAGAAGCCAGCCATGATAGAGATATCGACTGTCGCGTCGAGTTCGACTTCTTTTGTTCTGGCGGCCTTGATGATGCTGGCAAGTGGCTCTAGTGCTGTGGCGCTAAAAATGCTTGGCACGATAAGCCCCGGTTTCTCGATGGCCATCCCGGGTCGTTGGCCAGTCTCCAGGATGCGCATCAGCCCTCGGGCTGCGCGCTCGCCCGTTTGTCCCATGTCAGTGTGAGGCGAGAGCCTGTAGGCATAAGCCGCGTCAAGTTGGGCAATCGACGCGTGGTCCAAGTTGCCGTGATAATCAAAGGCAACCACCACAGGCAGGTCAGTGCCTACTTGTTGGCGCAAGCGCTCGATAAAGTAACGTTCAACGTCCTCAAAGCCTTGTGCCCAGCAAGCACCATGTAAATGCAACAGAACGCCGTCTACTGTTTGCTTGGCAACCCCTAGTGATATTTCATCGGCAAATGCTTGGACAGCTTCATCGCTCGCCGGCCCAAGTGCACCAAGGAAAGAGTACACCAGAGGCACCATTTTTACTTCGCACTGCTCACAAACATGGATGAAACCGCCCATGACAGTGTTTGTGTCACGATAGGCTTGCAAGATGTCGTCACCGCGAGTGGTGCCAGTCTCAAAGTCCTCCAGAGTGCTGATTTGCGGCAAAAAACTAGCCGACTCCAGATGGAATCCGGCTAGCGCGATACGCCAGGGTTTGCGGTCAGATTTCATCTATGCAATGTCAGACCATCTTGGTGGGCACGGATCTATCCAAGTGCATGCCAGGCCGGGCACCCGTGGCTTTGTCACCATCCCAGACTAAACGTCCGTTGACAAAGACATGTTCGATACCCGCTGCTGCTTGAATCGGCTTTTGAAATGTGGCCCGCTCGGCAATCGTGTTTGGGTCAAAGACCACAATGTCAGCAAAGTTACCCACTGCCAAGCGACCCCGTTGACCAAGACCAAATCGGTCGGCTGGCATACTGGTCATGCGCTTGACGGCTTCTTCAAGCGAGAACAGTTTGACCTCTCGTGTGTAGTGCCCAAGCACCCGTGGAAAAGTACCCCACACCCGTGGATGTGGATGTGATCCTTTGTGTATGCCATCCGAGCAAATAATGGTGTGCTCAAACGACAGAATTCTCTGAACGTCTTTTTCATCCATGATGAAAAAAATTCCAGCTGCCGGGATCAAACGATCAACTGCTTCGTCCAGACTGACCCCCCATTCTTGCGCAATATCCGCGAGATCGCGCCCAGCCATTTCCGGATAGGGCACGGAATCGGACACGATCACTCGCGTAGCTTGCTTATGTCTGCCGGAGTTCAGCATCGTCGCGCTCGCAGTCCACGGTGTCGTGTCTAGTCCAACATCTTGCGTTTGCATGGCTTTTTCTATCATCGGCAGCGTCGTTGCCGACATGCCATGGTTGGCGAGTCCCGCGCATTTATGGTGCGAGACGTGTACGCCACAGCAAGCATCGCGTCCTACCCGAAAGGTTTCGTTTAAAGCATCAACCACGCGATCACCTTCATCACGCATGTGGGTTGCATATAGCTTTCCATGAGCTTGTGCAACTTCAGCCATGGCAGTTAATTCCGCTGTGGTAGATGCACGCGCAGGCGGATAAAACGGTCCGGTTGATAAGCCAATGCCGCCTTCTGACAGCGCTTGGTCTAGCGCTTGCCGCATTCGTTTCAGTTCGCTGGCATCGGCTGGCTTGTTCAAATCCGCTACTTCGTTAATACGAAGTGAACCATGTCCGATCAAGCAGGCCGCGTTGACCGCTGGCGGATCGGCTTGCAGAGCCGCTCTATATTGAGCGTACGATGAGAACCGCGGTCGTGTGTCATCGAGAATAAGGTCAAGCGGTGCCGGCAGAGGACCGGATTTGGTCAATGGTGCAATGGAGAACCCGCAATTGCCATTGATAACCGTGGTCACACCTTGGCTAGTCATGCAAGTCAGCAAAGGGTCGGTCAAGACGGCCTCATCGTGATGAACATGCGGATCGATGAAACCCGGTGCGATCACTTTGCCATGAGCCTCGATGACCTGACCTGACTGCCAATTCGTCAAATCGCCCATGGCAACGATCTGGTCATCAATCACTGCCACATCACCTGTGACGGCTGGGGTGCCATTGCCGTCGATTATTTGCCCGCCCCGAATGATTAGGTCAGCTTGCATCTCATGCCTCAATGTCGTGTGCTTCAGGCGCTGGTGGTTCGAACCACCGAGCTACCAGATGAATCAGAATAAAAATAATCATGATGGGCACAGCGATCGCCACCCAAAACGTCGTGATGTCTAGCGTCTCAGATGTGATTCGGCTATGCCGCAGTAAGAAACCTCGGTTCACATTCATGTTCGGGCCAAAGAAGGTGAACCATAGAATGGGAATCAGGTAGATCAAAACAGTCAATGACTGTATCAGTCCAGCCACGATGGCCAGCCAGGGGTTGCGGGGAACCGCAGAAAACAGTGCCGGATCAAACCGACGCTTGAATGACATCGTCGCGCCAATCAATCCGGCCCAGATCATGGCATAGCGAGCCAATTCCTCGGTCCATGGGGGTGGGCTCTGGAATACGTAGCGAGCAACCACCTGCAACATCACGGCAGCCACGAGCACCACAATCGCAACCCCAGCTGTCACATCAGCCACCCGATCGACAAACGCCGATAGGCGTTGTGCCATCCGACCGAGTGACTGAAGTATGACTGGCCGAGTGGTCATTACTGAACCTGCTTGATTGCATCCAGGTAAAGCTGAAGCTGCTCCGGTGTCATCGTCTGTGCCCAGACTTTTTTGCCGGCTTCGGCCATTCGGTTACGTTCGCCGGGCGCCAATTCGGTGATGGTGACACCAGCTTCTTGGTGTTTCTTTCGCACTTCGCCTTCCCAGTTTTTTACCCAGGCGCGGTTAGCGGCAATGCCTGCGGCTAAGGCTTTATCAATTTGCTGCTTTTGGGTGGCATCCAGGCCGCTATACCAATCCTCTGAAATCAACACAATCCGTGTTGAGGGAGAAATATTTGCCGGCGTAAAGTGCTTGAGAAATGCGGTGTGCCCCGTGCGGATTGCCGAGTTCGGGGGGTTTAGATAGCCATCGGCCACCCCGGTTTGAATGGCATTGGCAACTTCAGACCAGGCAATCACGGTGCCGGTTGCGCCGAGTGCTTCCGCAAAAGCCAACTGCTCTGCATTCAGTGCCCTGAAGCGCAAGCCTTGCAGATCTTCTATTTTGGCGACTGGTTTTTTGGTGTTGTGAATGCCGATTCCAACACCGATGTAGTTAAAGCCAGCAACACGAATACCATTATCAAGCAACGGCGCATTCATGCGTTCAAGCATATCGGTTTGAGCGATGACCTTGTCGAATTGATCGTTGCTTTCCCACAAAAATGGCAAGGCAACTCCCTTGACCACTGGGCTCATACCGTAGGTCGTGGGTACAGAAGCCAGATTGACTTCGAGTAACCCTTGTGCGACCTGGTCAAATCGCTCCTTTTCTTTGCCAAGCGTCTCTGATGGGAACACCTTGACCTCAAAGTCTGTTCCTTTCAGCGCATCAGCAAACCCTTGCGCAAACGCTGCTTCGGCATTTTTTGAAGGGTCATTGGCGCCATTCATGGCCACTTTGACTTCGGCAGCCAGTGCCATGCTACTTGCAGTGGTCATGGCTGCAATTAATGCGAGACGTTTCCAGGATTTCATGGGTTTTTCTCCTCTTCGGTTAGATAAGACCGAGAGCACGTGGCAAAGCCAACGAAATCTCGGGGAAATAGGTCAGCACCATCAGTAATCCTACTTCTGCAAAAAAGAATGGCAACGTTGCACGGATCAGTCGCCAATAGTCCATCTTGATGGTGGTGGCCAGAATAAGCAACACGCCACCGAGCGGGGGCGAGAGCAGGCCAGTGGTGATGTTGAAGCAGATCACGATGCCCAAATGAACCGGGTCAATCCCCATGGCCAAAGCGACGGGGACAAAGATCGGGGCAAACAGGGCGACTGCAGCCTTGACGTCCATCACCATCCCGGCCACCAAAAAGATCACATTCACCAGCATCAGGTACTCCAGAGGCCCTAGCCCCCAAGCACTGATGACGCCAGCGATCGCTTGTGGCCATTGTTCCAACGCAGCCAGGTAACTGAAGGTAGAGATGGCGCAAAGAATGATGAACAGCGCACCAAGCAAAATAGCCGTTCGGTTGATGCTTTGCATCAGGCCCTTGACGTCAAGCTCTCGTCTGGCAAAACCGATGATCATGGCGGCTACAACTGCCACAGCGGCAGCTTCGGCCGGTGTCATGAAACCAAAGAGTGTTCCACCCAAAATGATGAACGGAAGAGCCATGGCTGGTAAGGCACGCACGAATGATGGCATCAGCTTTGGCAGATCGCTGCCCTTACCGCCGGGATGATTGTCCCGGTATGCGTAGTACGTGTTCATGAGCATCAAGACCGCAGCCAACAAAAGACCGGGTAGAATCCCGGCCGCAAACAGCGCGGTCACTGATGTATCCATCAGTGCGCCATAGAAAATAAGAATCGATGATGGCGGGATGATAGGTCCGATGATTGACGATGCGCCGGTGATCGCCGCGGCATAGTCTAGGCTATATCCTCTGCGCCTCATCTCGGGCACTAGCGCATTACCTAGTGCTGCAGCATCAGAGACGGCTGAGCCAGACACACCCGCAAAAAATACCGACGTCATGATGTTGACGTGACCTAGGCCACCTTTGAGGCGGCCAAATATTGACATACAAAAATCAATCAGGGACGTGGCTAAGCCACCACGATTCATCAAGTCACCGGCCAAGATAAAAAGCGGCATGGCCAGAAAAGCGAAGTTGTCTAGCTGACTAAACAGCCGTTGCGGCAAAACCGCCATGAAGCCGGCTTTGTCAGCAAGTACAAAGGTGGAGATAGCTGCGGTCCCGATCACATAGGCGATCGCAGAACCGGCAAAAATACCGATTAGCACAACGCCTAAAACTAAAGGACCATACATAAGCGGGCAGCGTTTGTGGCAAGCAAAAGCGAGCTTACTTGCAAATAATTAGTACAGTTTTTTTGTAGCATGATCAACAACTACTGACGCTCAGTAATAACGATTGCTAGGGAAAGCCCTAGTGCCACGATGCTCTTCGTTTAGATTGAATGGGCGTTGTAAAAAATGACACTGCGACTAGCCGCTCACGCCTCGCTTGATTCTGGGAGACACCCCCCATGATTGATCATCTCGATCATCTTGTACTGACGACAGCCAACGAACAGGCATGTATTGATTTTTACACGCGCGTTCTTGGTATGCGGCTTGAGATATTTACTGGCGGCACACCGCCGGTCGAACGCAAAGCATTTGTGTTCGGCAATCAAAAAATCAATCTTCACATCGCTGGCAAAGAATTTGAGCCCAAAGCTCACCTTCCTACGCCAGGATCTGCGGACCTTTGTTTTATTGCTGATCGCCCGATTGCTCAAGTGATTGAGGCACTTAAAGCCAAGCACTGGACCATGATCGAAGGGCCGGTGATGCGTACGGGTGCCACGGGCCCCATCGAGTCTGTCTACGTACGTGATCCAGATAACAACCTGATTGAAATCAGTCAATACGTAGCGCGATAGCGTTGTCTGCCGCTAAAAGGTCTAGCCTCATTTGACTGATGCTTTATTCCATTGATCGAGGAGCTTTTTTGCGTCGGTGTTGTTGAGCTTTAAGTGCTCATCGTGTCCAGGCTTTTTAGCGCATAACTCAACGACATACCCATTGGGGTCGCGGAAATAAATTGAATCGATAAAGCCGTGATCCGATGGGCCACGCGTTTCGATTTGTTGCTCCTTGCCCTTTTGCAACATATGTTGCAGATGCGTCGGGTCAACTTCAAGGGCGATGTGCAAGTCAAAGTCATGCTGTGACTTGAATTCAAAAGGCTGGTCCGGCGCCTCAAAAAATGCCAGATGAGAGCCGTCTCCAAGTTGATAGAAAGTATGCAACACCTCGGTCTGACGACCGGTTTTGGTCTGGGTGATCTTCAGGGCGCCTGCCAAGGGCAACTCTAAAAAGTCTTCGTAAAAAGCCCTGGTATCTTCCGAGCTTTGGCAGCGATAGGCAGCATGATGCAACCGCTTGATCTGTGGTCTGGTGCTACGACTCTGAGCGTGGGTGTCCATGGTTTGGTCCTTGCGTTTGTCCCGGCTTGTGGCTTGGATCGAGGTCTATAGTGACATGTTGCGGCAAATCATACCGTGTGGTGGTCAAGACCCTGTCGCAGTCATTTGTTTGGGCTACAGAGACGAGTCCCTTAAGCAGGGCCGATTGCGCATATTTGCAGGTATGGCTACAGTGATCAACCGAGGGATTTTTTAGGGGCGAGTATGAACGCACGCACAGAGCTATATCGAAACAGGTTGCAGGCAGGGTTGTTGGCGCTGCTGACCGCCATCTGGTTCACCTCGGCACCTCACGCGCAAGCGTCGGATGATAACAAGGACGCGATGGCTACGATGGAGGTCTTAGCCAGTGCATCAGTCTTGCAAGATCAGGTACGGGTGGTGTTCAGTACGCAAGCATCAGCAAGTACGCCTGCTCAGGTTAATCGCAAATTATCAGAGAACTTGAGTCAGGCGCGCGAGGGTTTGACTCTGCCGCAGACAGTAGAACTCTCAAGCGGCGGTTTTAATGTTTATTTGGACTACGGCAAAGACAATAAACCGCGCGGCTGGACTGGACGCGCCAGTTTGGTCGTTCAGAGCAAGGAGCTCGAGTCAGTCTCGGCAGTGATAGAGCATTTGGGTAAATCTCTGGCGGTTTCATCAGTGCAATTTTCTTTGTCACGCGAGGCTCGTCGTGCGCAAGAACAGGCCTTGATGAAGGACTTGGCCAAGGAGCTGCGTGAGCGGGCGGCGCTCGCCACCGAGGCCTTCGGGTTTAAGGGATTCGAGATCGTGGCTCTGGATTTCACCGGCGGTGCTAACTTCAGTGCGCGACCGGCGATGCAGCGCATCGCAGCAGCTCCCATGCTAGGCGAAGCAGGCCCATCGCTCACGCTTGAGCCCTCGTTAACCACGGTAGAGATATCCGTCACCGGGCAAATTCGCTTGCGTCATTAGGCTTTGTTTGAGTCGGCATGTTGTCTGACGCAACGCCAAGCGCGGTTTGTTCCCCGACACTACGGACTTGGCGCTACATTACGGCAGCATACTTCTGTGACTAGTTCATGACTCAAGCCAAACCCCGCGCTCTGGCGCCGTTTTCGGTTCGCAGCTTTCGTTTCCAGTGGCCAGCGGATTTGGCCGCTTCGTGGGCATTTGAAATCGAAATGCTGATTCTGGGCTGGTACGTACTGGTCGAATCAGAATCAGTATTCCTGCTGGTTTTGTATGGTGCGCTTCAGTACATTGGCGCACTGGCCTCACCTTACGTGGGTGTGCTTGGCGACCGATTTGGCTACAAGTCACTGTTTGTGTCGATGCGGGTCATGTTTGTGCTGTTGTCAATCGTGTTGTTGGGATTGGCCATTGCCGATTTGCTCAATCCGGTGGTTGTGATTCTGTTATCGATTGTCTCTGGCATCTTAAAGCCCTCGGATGTCATGATCCGCTTTACATTGATTGCCCAGACGCTTGATCCCAAGCAGCTCGTGGGGGCACTTGGTATTTCCAGGCTCACGGTCGACTCTGCTCGCATGGCCGGCGCGATTGCGGGCGTTGGGATTTTTACCTTGTTCGGCATGGTTGGAACCTACATTCTGATTCTCACGATGTATGTCATTAGCCTGTCGCTTTCGTTTGGGGTGGCTGGTCGTGATGCTGCCTCGATTGCCGCGAAGGCCCCCACATCGGTCATGCAGGACTTAAAGCTCGGTATTCAATATGTCTGGCATAACCCGGCATTAAAAGGCTGCTTCATGCTGGCGTTCTGGGTCAATGTGTTTGCCTACCCGTTGGCACTAGGTCTATTGCCGTATGTCGTGAACAACGTGTTTGAGGCTAAGGAAACGCTGCTCGGCGTGCTCGGTGCGGCATATGCATTTGGGTCATTGCTCGGTTCCATTCTGATGAGCAGCAACCGCATCGCGATGGGGGCGGGCAGGCTGATGATTCTGGCAGGTATCGGCTGGTTTGCTGGTGGGGTTGTTTTTGCGGTGAACGATATGGTCATCATCGGTGTGGTGTTGTTGGTCGTGGTGGGGGCTATGCAAAGCCTGTGTGTCACGCCATTGGCCGCAGTCATGCTGCGTGCAACTGAACCTCAGTACCGAGGCCGTGTGATGGGTATGCGTATCTTGGCTATTTTGGGGCTGCCGCTGGGATTGATGCTATCAGGCCCCCTGATTGACTGGTTCGGTTTTGCCTGGACCTGGGGGCTCTACTCGGCAACCGGGGTTGCCTGTGCGGCATCGATGATCTGGGTTTGGCGCGATAGCCTTTGGCAAAAAACTTGTTTGGCCAATTCTCCATCACAAGCGCAGCCAAGGTAACATGATCAAAGTAGAGTCAACAGAAAGACTGTTGACTCAGCCATCCAAGGAGAGTTTTTTGAAAACCGTTGATTCCAGCAATATCCGGGCACGTACTAAAACGCTTGGGCTGATTGCTGCCATGTCGTTTTTGCTAGCAGGTTGTGTGACCACTCAAAAGAGTTTGAATCCACAGCTTGAGTCGGGCTACCTGCAGGGTTATGGTCGCTTGCAACCAGTTGCCAGTCCTGAAGAGGGTGTCGAAATCTATCGATATAAAAACCCCAAGATTGATGTCAGCAAATACGATGCGGTCATCATTGATCCGGTCGTGATTTATCAGACCGCCACCGCCGATGCGGCTGGCAATGGTCTGAGCGAAGAGACGCTTTATCGGGTGCGCCAGCAAATCACACAAAACATTCGCCAGGATGTGTCAAGGCGAACCAAGGTGGTTGAGCAGCCTGGTCCGGGTGTTGCTCACGTCAGTATTGCCATTACCGGTGCGCAGACACTTGGCGAGGGTTTCCGGCCAACGGACTTGATACCCGTGCGTGCTGTGTTGAATGTTGCCAGTAAAGCCACTGGCCTAGATGAAAAAAATGCCATGCTCGTTGTGGAAGCTAAAGTCAATGACAGTCAGTCAGGTGAGCTGATCGGTGAGGCACTTTATACCGTCTCGGGTGCATCATTCCGTCGTCAGGCTGGCTCTGTCGAAGCATTTGAGGAGCTAGCCGACAAGTGGGTGCAGACAGCCTTGCGAATGGCTGCTGGCCGACAACCCTAAACTCAGCACATTGCAATGCACCCCGATCTGGTGGTGGGATCGACGATAAGACATACCACCCAAATGGCCAATCGCCATTTGGGTGGTGTTTTTATTTAAGTGGTGTCTTCACGTATGGGATTTCATGATCGATCTTGTCCCAGATGAACCGGCCCGCCGGTGATTTTTGCTCTTCAGCAACGTGAGCCACCAGACCAGCTGCGCGCGAGATCACGGCAAAGCCGCGCATAAGCGTCGAAGGTATGCCAATTTCACCTAACAATGCTGCGGTTGCGCCAGTGGCGTTGATCGTAATGTGCTTGCCATAAATCTCGTCAATCGTTGCCGATAGAAGTCGCAACGCCTTGACATATGTGCCTGGCAGCTCTGGTTCGGCCTGCGCTAGCGCTAGCAGCTTGATGCTGCGCGGATCATCGGGCTTGTGCATGTGATGACCGAATCCGGGCAAATGGGATTTGTTGGCTTTGATCTCGAGCACGATTTCTCTGGCTTTAGCAGCTTGGTCTTGCGCCTCGATGATCTGCTCGAGCAATCTGGCATTGTTCTCCATGGTGCCCACAAACTGGCTTCCGACGGCCATCAAGCCTGCTGAGACGGCCCCCTGAAGGTTTTCTGGGGCGCTCATGTAGATCATGCGGGTGGCAATAGCGCTCGGTGTAAAGCCATGTTCCATGAGTGTGATGAGCACCGCATCGAGCATGCGCATGTCAACAGGTCGTGGCTCGCGACCCATGATCTGCATGAACATGACTTCCGTGAAACTGCGTTTACCGAGCAGATCGTCGACCAAATCCTGATCACGGTAATTCATACTGGTCGGTGTATGGGTGCACAGCTCAGTGACTGGTTTTTCCATCGGTTGTCTCCCAACAAGGTTTCGGCTGTTTGTGGGGAGTTGTATCACTCTGGCGCACCGTGCGGTGCGCCATCGATTCAGGTGTCAGATTTGGGTTGACGCACAATCTGCACGCCGCCGATGCGCCATGACTTGTCTACCGACACCATTTCGTAGACCAGGATATGCAGGGTTTTGTTGTAGTCCGTGATCATGACCGTTTGCAACGCATGATCACGATAATGCTCCACGCTGATGTATTGCACCGCAGAGGGACGCCATACCATCGGGTAGCGATGAATCACCGTAAAGGCGAACCGCTCTGGTGAACCGAAACGCTTTTGAATGCCAGGCGTGGCATATTCAAATGCTGTTTTGAAGTCATCGACCTTAAAGGCCTCGATCTGTTGCTCGATGACCTTTTCTATGTCGACGTTACGGGTTGACTGAGTCGGTTCGGCCTGCGCACTGCCAACCACAAAACTCATGCAGACAGAAACCAGCCAAGCTGCGATTCGCATGGTGATCCCCTGTGGTGTATCGGGATGTTATAGCTCCCTGAAAGCATGCACCCAATTACCACCACGTAGCCATCGGGGTTATCCCGTGCGCGCGCCACTTGCTAGCCGATGGCTTACTTGCCCTTAAATGCCGGTTTGCGTTTTTCCAGAAACGCCGTTCGTCCTTCTTGGAAGTCCTCGGTACCAAACATGAGTCCCTGAAGGTCTACCTCAAGCGCCAGCAAGGCATCTACGCTCATCGATCCTCTGGCAAGCGCTGCCTTGGTCAGCCCATGGGTCAAGGGGGCAAACTGAGCGATTTCCTGAGCCAGGGCGATGGCGGTTTGCAGGGCCTGACCGGGTTCACACAATTGTTCAACCAAGCCTTGCGCTTGTGCGCTGGTTGCATCGAGCGTGCGACCCGTGAGCATCATCATCTTGGCGCGTCCTAATCCCATGCGCGCCGGAATCGACCACAGACCACCGAGGTCAGGCAGTAGGCCGATTTTGTTAAAAGAACACGTGAACTTGGCTTCAGTCGATGCCACCACAATATCGCAGTCTGCTGCCACGCACATACCGGCGCCTGCCGCATGACCTTCAACGGCGGCGATGATAGGTTTTTCACTGTTCATGATCATGCGCACCATGTCGTGCGTCTTTTGCATGCGCGTGCGACCATTGATCGAGTTCACCCCGTCAAACCCGGTAATATCACCACCAGAAGAAAAATGACCGCCTTCGCCAGTCAGCACAATCACCCGACAGGCCTCATCGTTGAGGCACTCGCGCAGGGCATCGCCCAGTTTTTCTCGCAGGGGCATGGACAGCGCATTGCGCTTTTCTGGGTAGCTCAGTTTGAGAATCGTGACAGCGCCTTGCGTATCGACCAGGATGTTAGGGCCTGCAGCTGTGGTCATGAATATCCCCTGTGTTTTGTTGATTTGATGAGAGTTTTTTCTGATTTTAGAGGGCTGGCGCACCAGCGTGTACAAGTTCAAGACTAAACTGGGTTCATGACTTATCAGCTCGAACACGTCTATATCAGCCGGCAAGGGCAAGCTGTGCTGGAGGATATTTGCCTGACCCTGCCAAGCGGGCAACTGATTGGCGTGATCGGTCCGAATGGTGCCGGGAAATCTACCTTGCTAGCAGCGCTGGCCGGCGACTTGGAAATTGATCAAGGTCAATTAACCTTGAACGGTGAGTCCCTAGACACACTTGCGTTCGATCGATTGGCACGTCGGCGTGCCATCATGGCCCAACAAACGCCAGCAGTGTTTAACTTAACGGTTGGTCAGGTATTGGAGTTGGGCCTGCATGCGTTTTTACATTGGTCACGTCCGGACCGCACTGCATTGGTCGCCGAAGTAGCGCAATCCACCGAGATTGCACATTGGCTAGATGTTTCAATCACCATGTTGTCGATGGGACAACAGCAGCGGGTGCACTTTGCGCGCACACTCCTGCAGGCTATCGCCGCGCAAAAGGAGCACGGTAAAGTCTGGTTATTGCTGGATGAGCCCACCGCTAGCCAGGACCCCTGGCAGCAACAAATGATGATGGCTATCTGTCAGCGCTACGCGGCGCAGTTCTCAATCGGGGTGTTGTTGGTCATGCATGACCTCACGCTCGCTGCTCAATGGTGTGAGCAAATGATTGTCCTAAAAGATAAGCGTGTAGTAGCGCACGGCAAAACCAGTGATGTGTTGACTGTACCAGTGCTGAAACAGACATTCGGAGCTGCGCTAAATGTTCAGGTGGTATGGGAACCGTTGCCAGGGGTAATCATGTCTGGTCGTGTGGGTGATCAAGTGACTGACCAAGATAGGGACGCGTCAACCAGGCTGCCCCGCGCACGCCACTAGAGTCACCATGAGTTGCAACCGCCAATCTGGTTTGCACGTCACCGCCAAACACATGGCCGGACAATCTGGCTTGTACGCTGGCACACAACGATGGCAATTGACTTAGACCCCCGCCGAACACAATGATGTCAGGGTCAATGACGTTGATGACGGTCGCAAGCGACTGGCTTAACGCATCGAAATAGTGCTCTATCGCTACCCGAGCAGCCTCATCGCCAGATTGTGCTGTCTGCACAATGTCTTTGGCAGTTAGCGTCTCATCAGATGCCCGGTTCAGTTCTTTGTAGGTTAGGCTTAATCCCTGGCCACTCAAATACGTTTCTATGCAATCCTCTAGACCGCAGTAGCATTGTCTTCGGGATGTCATGGCGTTTTTTTGCTTGAACCACCGTGGCAGTGGATTGTGACCCCATTCACCGGTGATCCGGTTAGGCCCGTTCACCAATTGTTTGTTAACCACCAGGCCACCACCGACGCCAGTGCCCAGGATCACCCCAAATACAGTGTTAGCGCCACTTGCGGCGCCATCGGTTGCTTCTGACAACACCAGGCAATTGGCATCGTTTTCAACGATCACCGGAATCGCGAGCAGATTCTGCAGATCTGTAGCCAGCGGTTGGCCAATCAGGCAGGTGGTATTAGCGTTTTTCAGACGCCCATCTAACCCAAAAGGTGTTCCCGGCGCACCAACGCCCAAGGCTTGAGCAGTAACACCCAAGCTCGTCTCGGCTTGGCGAACCAGCGAGACGATCGCTTGAACGATAGCCTGATAGTGACTCGCAGGCGTGGGCACACGTTGTTTGAATTGAGTGCGCCCGACCCGATCAAGGACGATGAGTTCTGTCTTGGTGCCGCCGAGGTCAATGCCAAATTGGAATGGTTGCACGGTCAATCGTGGTGGTCTCGAGAACCCTGCTTTAGGGGCTTGCTTGACACTCGATTCTAGTGGCTTAAAGATGGAGCGCATAGACTGTCTGACAAATTGTTTCGCGGTTCGTGTCATGAACCGAACTTTCAAGGGGACATCCATGTTGTCACGCGCTCACCATTTTGCTGTTGCCGCTTTGACGAGCACCGTGCTGTCGTTTCCTGCCCTAGCTGTCCAAATTGAAGTGGTGGCCACCGGTCTGGCGCATCCCTGGGCAGTGGCATTTGTGGGTGAAGGCCAAATGCTCGTGACTGAACGAGCAGGGCGTTTACGCCTTGTCGATGCCAATGGCTCTATCAGTGGTCCTCTGACGGGCCTACCCGCGATCGCCGCCCAACGCCAAGGCGGGTTGCTAGATGTCGTGACCGATCGAGATTTTGCGCGCAACAGAACCATTTATTTCTGCTATAGCCGACCAGATCCAACCCAAGCGGGTTTTAACTCAACCGCGTTGGCCGCAGCGCGGTTGAGCGATGATGCCAAGGCGCTTGAGAATGTCCGCGATCTGTTTGTACAAAGTCCGTCCTACCGAGGTGGGTTTCATTTCGGGTGCAGGATTGTGCAAGGTCCTGATGGCAAGCTGTGGATGGGGCTCGGTGACCGCTATCAGCTGATGCAAGAGGCACAGAATACTGCCAATGAAATTGGCAAGGTCGTGCGTATCAACCAGGATGGATCTATCCCCGCAGACAATCCGTTTGCGGGTAAGTCAGGTGCATCTGCGGCAGTGTGGAGTTACGGTCATCGCAATATCCAGGGCGCAACGCTAGATAGTGAGGGCCGGCTGTGGATGACCGAACATGGACCTCAAGGCGGTGATGAGCTCAATTTAATTCAACCTGGCCTGAACTACGGCTGGCCAGTGATCACGTATGGCGAGAACTACGGCGGTGGGCAAATAGGTGATGGCATCACCGAGGCACCTGGCATGCAGCAACCCGCGGTGCACTGGACGCCATCGATCGCACCGTCGGGACTGGCGTTTGTTGATAGCGATCGTTATGGGCAAGCCTGGAAGGGCAACCTGATGCTGGGGTCACTGAAGTTTGGAAACCTCGTGCGGGTAGCGCTCGAGGGTGATCGCGTTGTAGACCAGGAGGTGCTATTGCCTGAGCTCAGACAACGCGTGCGCGATGTCCGCCTCGGGCCAGATGGTTTTCTCTATATCCTGACCGACAGCCCCAATGGTCAGCTGATACGGTTAAAACCTTAAAAGGTTGGATCTAACAACTATTTCAAGACAACAATCACTTGAAGGTCCACTTACCCCAGACAAACAGCACATTGCCATCATTGCGCGAAAAACCAGGAATATAGGCTGCTTGCAAGGCTAGTTGCTTGTATGTAATCGATGCCATTGGCAAAACCCCAGGAAATGGGATGTAGTTGTAGTAGTTGCTGCGAGACATTAAAAACCCGGTAACGCCCACCCCGGCTTTGAAATCATTGCCTAAATCCCAACTCGGCACCCAGGCATACCCTGCCATGAAAGAAGGCTTGCTGTGGGAGTCCAGAAAGGTCATGGCGTATAGGCTTTCCCAGTTGCCGCTGCTGTTGTATCGACCTTTACCCAGGCCGAGGCCGGCGGGATACTCGTTGAAATCGTCGATTTTGTCGGCGTCGTAGCCAAACCGCATGTGGTAGGACAAGAAGGGCACATAGAGCTCAGTGTCACCGGTCTCCCACGTGTCTTTGACATGGGTCCAGGCAGTATCGATCCAACCTGGCTCGCTTCCGGTGTTGGCGATTGCCTGAGCAGACGTGCACAGCAGGGGGGCCGCGATGAGCGAGGCAAGTAGACGTTTGTTCATGGGACTAACTCTTGTAGCCAGAATGGAACCAAATATTAGTGCGTATAGCGCAACTCAATGATAGCAAACGGGGTTTGCCCAGCCATTTGCAGGTCTGACAGCATGACTACAGCTTGGTTCCGCGCTTTTTGTGTGTGGGAAGCTAGAGGATGCGCTTGCGTACCTGCGTGATGACGATCTCAGCGAGAATAACCACGGCGAAGATGGCCACGAGAATGACAGCGACGCGTTCCCATTGAAAAAGATTCATGGCCGTGTCTAGCGTCATGCCGATGCCGCCCGCGCCGACGAGGCCCAAAACGGCTGATTCGCGCACATTGATATCCCAACGCAGCAATACGAGTGACCAAAACGCTGGTTTGATCTGTGGCCAGTAACCATAATTAAGTAGAGCACCTTTGGATGCGCCGCTTGCCTTGAGCGCTTCAATCGATCCCACGCTGGTTTCTTCGATGGCTTCACCGATTAGTTTGCCTACGAAACCAATCGAACGAAAAGCAATGGCGAGCGTGCCGGCCAGTGCGCCTGGCCCAAAAATCGCAATAAACAACAGTGCCCAGACCAGTGAGTTAACCGAACGGCTTGACACCAAAATCAGTCTGGCAATGAAATTCAAAAATCGGTTGGGCGTGTAGTTGTTTGCCGCCAACAAACCGACGGGAATGGCAAGGAAGACAGCGATGATCGTGCCGAGCGTGGCGATATGGATTGTCTCTATCAAGGCACTGTTGACGTCTTGCGGATAGTAGGCCCAGTCGATAGGCCACATACGATTGAACAGATCCACCATCTGCTCTGGGGCATCAGCAAGGAACTCGGGAATAATATTGACGTAACGAACCGACTGTACCACTGCTAACACCATGGCCAGATAGATCCCAAACCGCAAGAGTTTTTGGTCGAGGGTGTAGCGTTGCCAAGTGCGTGGCGGTTGTGTCACACCGTCAGTCATTGGATGCGCCTCCGGCTTTGAGTGGACGTTTTCTCCAGAGGTCTGCGGGTCGCAGGTTGTCCAGAAAGACCGAGCGTAAAAAGCCAGCGAGCACTTCGCCAATCATGATGACGGTAATGATGGTGATCAGAATAGCTGCCACGAAATCATAGTCAAAGCGCTGAAACGCCGAGAACAGCGTTCCGCCGATGCCACCGGCCCCAACGATGCCCACCATGGTGGAGTTACGCAAATTGGAGTCAAACTGATAGGTTGAAAACCCAACGAATCTGGCAAATACCTGAGGCAGCACAGAGAACGTAATGATATTGAAAAAAGAGGCGCCAGTCGCCCTGACTGCCTCGACTTGCTTGATCGAAATTTCCTCGACTGCCTCGGTAAACAGCTTGCCAATGAAACCAATCGAGGCCACAGTCAATGCCAGAATTCCCGCCAACGCACCAAATCCAACAGCTTTCACGAACAAGATGGCGACGATGACTGGATGCAAAGCGCGGCATAGCGCAACCAGGGAACGCGCTGGCCATGTCGCCCAGCTAGGCATGAGGTTGCGAGCACCCAGAAGTCCGATAGGAAGCGAAATCGCGATGCCCAGCACTGATGCCAGTACAGCGATCTGCAGGCTCTCAACCATGCCTTTAATCAAAATCGCGGAGCGGTCGAAGTTTGGTGGAAACATGCGCTGCAAAAAAGTTGCAGCATTGTCTAGTCCGCTAACAAATCGAGCATAGGTGAAGTCTAGTTGAGCGGCAGCGTAAATCACATAAATAAGGAGCGCCAGAAAGCCGAGCCTTACTTTCCAGGTCAATGAAAACGGCTTGTGTACTGATGATGGCAAAGTTTGGCTGCTCATACTAGCCATGACTCTCCACCATAGATGGACTTTAGATGTTGTTGGGTAAGTTCGTCGCCACTGCCATCAAACACAATATTGCCGCCGGACATGCCGACGATCCGGCGAGCAAACCGTTTGGCGAGCTCCACATCATGCATATTGATCACGACCGGTATGCTTTGTGCATTAGCCAATTCGGTCATCAGCTCCATGATTTCAACCGATGTTTTAGGGTCTAGAGACGAAGTTGGTTCATCAGCGAGCAGCAGCATGGGGTTCTGCATGAGCGCTCTGGCAATGCCCACACGCTGGCGCTGACCGCCGGACAAGGCGTCCGCCCTCTGGTTAGCCAGATGGCTGAGTCCGACCTTTTCTAGCAACTGATAGGCGCGCTCGATGTCGGTTGACTCAAACCATCTCAGCCATGCTTTCCACGCTGGGGTGTAGCCAAGGCGACCGGTCAGCAGGTTCTCCATGACGGTTAGCCGTTCGACCAAGTTGTATTCCTGGAACACCATGGCTACTTGGCGACGTGCGTGTCTTAGCGCACGACCTGAGACACGCGCCAAGTCTGTTGTCTTGGTGTCACTTTTTAATAGAATTCGGCCAGAACTAGGTTCGACTAGTCGATTGACGCATCTGAGCAAAGTGCTTTTACCGGTGCCGGAGGGGCCGATGATGGCTGTGACGCCTTCACCGGCAATCTCCAGATTGATGCCTTTTAGGACGGGTATGCCAGTTTGATAAGACTTGGTTAGCTCTTCAATGATTAGTTGCGCTGACATACTCATCCATCCTGCTTGTTTCTTATTGCTTTTTCTTGGCCTTGGCGGCTTCGGCATCGTAAGCTGAGCGGTTGAACTTTTTGCCGCCAGCTTCAGCGACGTCGCGCACCACTGCCCAGTCTTCCTTAAAGGTGATGGGATAGAAGCGATCTGCACCGTTAAAAGCTTGCTTCATATTGTCGGGGAAGCGGTATTCAAAGAAGCAGGCCAGCATCTTGTCGCGAAACTTGGGTTCGAGATCGTGAGCATAAGCAAACGATGAGGTCGGGAACTTCGGACTGGTGTAGATGATTTTGAAGTCATCCTTGTTGATTTGTCCACGGTCTGCCATGCGATAGAAAACGTCTGAGGCAACGGCGGCCGCATCATAGTCGCCGGAATTGACGCCCATCACAGATTGATCGTGTTTACCCGAGAACAAGATCTTGTAGTCTTGATCGGGCACCAGCCCCTCTCTGGGGAACAACGCCATGGGCGCCATGTGGCCAGAGTTCGATGAAGGCGAAGTATGTGCCACTTTCTGGCCTTTCAGATCAGTCAGCTTTTGATAGGGCTTGTCCTTTTTGGCAATCACGATCAGGTTGTAGCCCTGAAAGCCGTCTGCATATCCCTTAACGGCAAATGGAACGGCACCAGCAATATTGACGGCAAATGCAGTGGGCCCGGTAGAGAAGCCGCCAACATGGAGTCGTCCGGATCGCATGGCCTCGATCTCCGCGGCATTGCTTTGCACCTGATAGAACATGACCTTCTTGTTGGTGCACTCGGCTAGGTATTTGGTAAAGGGTGCAAACAGATCCTCGTAGACCGCGGGGTCTTCCACTGGGGTGTAAGTAAAGACAATCGTTGACGGATCTTTGAGCTTGGCTGGATCAGTAGGCGTGTCGGCGACCATGTCGCCGTTGGCGTCGCAATAAAGGTTGTCTAGATCCCCCCGGTTGGCGCAGTCGTTGGCCAAAGCTTGTGTAGTGGCGAGCCCGCCAGTGGTCAGTGCCACAGCGAAGGCGGCAACCCATGACTTCGTGTTCACAATATGTCTCCTTATCTAAGCAGGTTTTGTGTTTTGTTTTAGTTACGAGTCAATATTACACATTTATGACAGTTCATATGCAGGCACATTTATGTTGCGGTGCATCAGGCATTTGTCTGTTAGATGTTGTGTTTATTCTTAAAGACGCGTTTGAAATCGTCTATACCATCGGAACAAACCAGCGGGGAGAAACAGCATGAACCTGAAAATCAACGGTAAACAAGTTGAGCTAAGTGTTGAAGCGGATACACCGCTTCTATGGGCGCTACGCGAGGGGGCGAACATGGTTGGCACCAAATATGGCTGCGGAGTGGCGCAGTGCGGCGCATGCACGGTCTGGGTGGATGGCCAGGCGATTCGATCTTGTGTCACGCCGGTCTCAGCCGTGCAGGACAGGGAAATCACGACCATCGAAGCCATTGAAAACGATCCTGTGGGCCGCAAAGTGGTTGATGCCTGGGTGGCGCATCAGGTGCCGCAGTGTGGCTACTGTCAGTCAGGGCAAGTCATGGCAGCGACCGCTTTGCTAAAGCAAATCCCTAACCCAAGCGATGACCAGATTGAAGCGGCCATGATCAATCTGTGCCGTTGCGGCACCTACAACGCTGTGGCAGCTGCCGTGCGTGATGCAGCCAAGGCTTAAGGAGCAGGTGATCATGCAGATAAACCATTCAGATCCTCAATCAAAGGTTCAGAGCGCAACGATTTTTAAGTTGACTCGCCGCCAGTTTCTGGCCGGTTCTGCCGGCGCATTAGCCCTTGGCGCCAGTTTCCCGGCTTTAGCGCAGGCTGGCGCACAAGAGACGGTCAAGCCCGGCTCGCGCGTGCAGGCCTATTTGCTGATACGTCCGGACAACACCGTGTTTTTACAGAGTCCATTCGTTGAAGGCGGCCAGGGTGTCAACACTGCCATGGCGCAAATCATTGGCGAAGAACTTGATATGGCGCCAGCACAGTTCACGGTGCAGTGTGCGCCACCAGGGCCAGACTATTTGGTGGTTGGTGGCAGACGATTTACTGGTGGCAGTCGATCGGTTCGCTCGAGCTACGACGCCATGCGCCAGTTGGGTGCGAGCGCTCGAATGATGCTCATGCAGGCCGCTGCCAAGCAGTGGGGGGTTGCTGTTGACACCTTGACGACCGAACCGGGTGTGGTGGTGCATGTGGCAAGCAACCGCAAGCTAGCCTATGGAGAACTCGCACAAGCCGCCTTTGATCTGCCGTTGCCCACCGATGCACCACTGCGCAGCGAACAGTCGTTTCGCTGGATTGGTAAGCCGGTGCCAAGAATTGATGTGCGTGACAAGAGCACGGGTCGCGCCCAGTACACGATTGATCTGACAGTGCCCGACATGGTGCTGGCTGCGGTTCAACACGCACCGCGACTAGGGCTTGAGCCTGGAGATATCGCCAATGAGTCGCCAGTGCGCCAAATGCCAGGTGTCATCAGCATCAATCGGCTGCCTGGTGCGGTGGCGGTGGTGGCTGATCAGTGGTGGCGTGCAAACAAAGCAGCACAGGCTTTGCAAGTTACTTGGCAAACCCCGGCTGAACCGAAAGCACGCAGGATGCCGGCTGATTTCTCATCACAGGCGTTTGCTCGACAGTTACGTGATGCTGCCGGCCCTGGCATGGTGGCGCAATCCGTTGGTGATGTTGCCAAGGGCTTGCAGGCAGGTCGGGTGGTGGAGGCTATTTACGAGGCACCGTTCTTGGCCCACGGGCAGCTTGAACCGCCATCGAGTATCGCCCGGTTTAATGCCGATGGCACATTGGATGTGTGGGCACCGAACCAGATTCCGGATGGCTTTAGAAATATTGCAGCCAAGGCTGCAGGCCTACCCGCCGAGAAGGTCATGGTGCACTCGCCACCGCTTGGTGGTTTCTTTGGTCGGCAGTTTTTGTATGAGGCGGCATTGCCCTTGCCTCAGGCCGTCATCTTGGCCAAGGAACTCAAGCGCCCGGTTAAGGTTATCTGGAGTCGCGAACAGGAGTTTCTGCGCGACGCATTGCGTCCTTACTCGCTTGCGCGTTTCAAGGCGGCCATCGATGAGGCGGGCAAGGTGGTTGCCATGGATATCGAAGCCGTGGGTGAGGGTCCGATGGGTCGCGTGTTTGGTCGCAAGCCCGATGCGGCTGACCGTTCAGTGGTTGAGGGGCTTAACGATAGGCCGTACGCTATCCCGAATGTTCGGGTTTCGCATGTGCCCGTCGACATGCCGCCGGTCATTGGCTTCTGGCGAGCAGTGGGCCATTCCATGAATGAGTACTTCTATGAAACATTTCTGGATGAAGTGGCGCAGGCTGGTCAACAAGACCCGTATGCGTTACGTTTGGCGTTGCTGGCAGACAAGCCTCGCCACAAGCACCTGCTCACCGAGCTTGTGAATATGGCGGGCGGCTGGCAGCGTGGCCCGTTTGATGCGTCAGACGGTACGCGTCGTGCGCGAGGCCTTGCCATGGCGTCGGCCTTTGGCAGCGAGGTGGCTGCCATGGCAGAGGTGAGCATCGACCAGGGTGCGGTCGTTGTCCACGATGTCTGGGTGGCCATTGATCCTGGCAAGGTGGTCAACCCGGCGGTGATCAAGCAACAGGTGCAATCGGCTGTTGCACTTGGGTTGTCTGAGACCTTGGTTGAATCGTATGTCTATGAAAACGGCGAGCCCCAAGCGCTCAATTTTGATCGGTACGCGATTTTGCGGCCAAGCCAGATGCCTAATGTGCACGTACAGATTATCGAAAGTGGAGCTGAGATGGGTGGCATTGGCGAGCCAGGTTTGCCTGCTGTGCCGCCAGCGGTCGCCAATGCGGTTGCAACACTGACCGGTCAGCGGCCACGCAGCTTGCCGCTCTCGCAGTACAAGTTCGAGCCGCTGGCCTAGAGGTTTAAAGCCCTGCGGTCATGACCAGAGGGGCTCACCGCACGGTGAGCCCCTCTGGCTTGGAGATTTAAATTGGGCCGCAGATGCTTTGGCCTTATCTAAAGAAAATATATCCTTGAGGGTCGCCTGAGCACACCGCGAAACCACAAACCAGGATATTGGAAGCCAGGTTTGCGATACCGAGAATTAACAGCAGGCTACCAAGCAGGGAAGCCAGCCAGGTGGCACCGTGCAGTGACTGGCCACTCAAACGGTTACGGTCGACCACCAGCATGATGGCAGCAAAGATGATCGTGGCCATGAAAGCGATAAAGCCCCAGGTATACATGTGGTAGCCAAACACAGCGGATCCAAAGCCAGGATCGCCCGGGGTGATATGCAGCAGGATCTGCCGTAACGAGGCACCAGCGCCGACGATAGCCGAAAGGATGATCATGGCGTAGTGGATGGCTGAGGCGCCAAATCGCACGTTCAAGAAAAACCCAAACCCTACCAGCATGAGTCCAATGCGTTGCAGCATGCAAAGCGGGCAGGGGATCTCCCCCAAAATCAACTGGTAGTAAAAAGCAACCAGCAGGGAAACGCAGATCCCGGCTAACGCCAATGAGTTCAGAACGTGGGATGGATAGCCGCTAATGGTGACGTGTGAGGAATTTGCCATGGCTTGTGCCTCATAAGCTGATGTTTAGCGTGTCGTCCATGTGGTACGACATCGCCCCGAGCATCGCCAGAATGGCTAAACCCCAGGAAACGATAGCAATCGTGCGCGAGCCGCGCATTGCCATCCAGACTCCAAACACGGTAAACAGAATCGAAGGCATGATGATCATTACAGCTGTCTCCTTGGCCTTGTGTGCCTTGGTTCACGTAACATGCCTGAGTGTCACCCATGAGCATGACATGCGTCAATTTTTTGTAGCATGAATAAACGAGTCTTTAGTCAGTTGTTGGCTCAAAAGAACGAATGGATGGGTCTGATACGCCATGCAAAGCAATTGTCGCCAGACAAAAATCCGTTTCGTTTCGAATCACCCTACAGATTGCTGGCACATAGGCGCGCGCCGTGTCTACACTGACGCGGTTGCAATTAATCGTCACAGCAGGAGGTGACAGCCATATGAACAGGCCAGCGCGCAAAGAGGCTATTCGAATTGGGGCTGGTTCAGCCTGGTGGGGTGATCGGATAGAGCCTGCTGCACTGAACGCAGAAAAGGGTGACTTGGATTATTTGTGTTTCGAAACCATGGCTGAAGCGACGGTCTCGGCTGCGCAGGTCAGGGCGCGGCGTGATCCATTGTTTGCAGGCTATGACACCTATCTCGAGGATCGGATGCGCGCGGTGTTGCCACACTGTATTGCGCGAGGTACGCGCATTGTTTCCAATCAAGGATGGATCAATCCCGAGGGAGCAGCCAAGCGCACGGTAGAGTTGCTCGCAGAAATGGGCCACCATGGTGTGAAAGTGGCTGCGGTCACCGGAAGCTTAATCACTGAGCGCGTACTGGAACTCACTGACAACATACTAGAGAACGGGCTGCCCACCAGCTCGTTGGCCTCGAGCATGGTCTCAGCAGAAGTCTATATGGGCGCAGAGCCCATTGTTCAAGCCTTGCGCGAAGGAGCGCAAATCGTATTCACTGGTCGCGTGGCAGACCCGTCGATATTTGTGGCGCCGATGATGTATGAGTTTGGCTGGGATGCACTTGACCATGAAAAGGTGGGGGCGGGCAGTGCAATCGGGCATCTGCTTGAGTGTGGCGCGCAAGTCACGGGCGGGTACTTTGCCGACCCTGGGTTTAAAGACGTGCCCGAACCTTGGAATTTTGGATTTCCGATTGCTCAAGTGTCACCGGATGGAAGTGCGGTTCTGTCCAAGGTGGAGGGCACCGGCGGTGCGATTACCTTGCAAACCGTTAAGGAGCAGATGTTGTATGAGGTCCACGATCCAGCAAACTACATCACACCAGATGTGGTGGTGGACTTCACGCAGGCCAAGCTTGAGCAGATGGGTCAAGATCAGGTCAAAATCAGCGGGTTGACTGGCAAGCCACGCACCCCGACACTTAAAGTATCGATTGGCTGTGTCGAGGGATTTATTGGCGAAGACATGTTTTTTTATGCAGGTCCTGGCGCATTGCGGCGAGCCAAACTTGCAAAGCAAATTCTTCAGGAGCGTTTCAAGATTGTGAATTTGCAGGCCGAGGAGATACGGATTGATTTTTTGGGGGTCAATGCGATTCACGGCGAGGCTACACCGGAAGATGTTCCAGAGCCATATGAGTTGGCAGTCAGGGTGGCGGCCAGAACAGCCTCTCGGGCCGAGGCGTTAAAGGTCGGTCGTGAGGTCGATGGCATGGCGGTATCAGGTGTGTCGCATACCGGCAAGCGAGTACCACATCAAGATCGTGTGCGAGAAATCATCGGTGTATGGTCGTCGCTCGTGCCTCGCGAGCAAATCGAGCCTGCAATCATTTATCTGGAGAGTTGATGATGCCAGTTCAGTTGCAACACATCGCACATGCACGCTCAGGTGACAAGGGCAATACCGTGAATATTTCCGTGTTTGCGTACGAGCCTGAGTTTTACCAGTTGTTGAAAGAGCAGCTAACTGCGGAGCGGTTCAATGCACACTATCGCGGCGCCATCAAAGGTGACGTGCAGCGGTATGAAGTTGACAATATTCAAGCGCTGAATTTTGTAGCGCATGGTGCCTTGGGTGGTGGGGTGTCGCGCAGCCTTTCACTAGATAATTACGGCAAGGCACTATCAGCGGCTATTCTGGGTATTGAGATTGATGTGCCAGAGGAACTGTTGGGCAAGTTGCGGGGTTTTTGAGCTCAGTTGATTGGCCGCCCGAGCCAGGAGGCTAGACTCGGGGACAAGGACATCAACCGGTACACACCGTATCGGGAAGTCCGTCGAATCCTACTGGCACGTTCTCCGGCGCAATTGAGCGTCAAGAGGGTCGAGTTGGGTGCGCTTGCACGTCAACCGACTGCGGATAAATCCTACGCGCAGATATGCGCAACTTTTTAGGAACAGAAAAGTATGAACAAGTGTGGGGTTTTAGTGTTCGCCGCTCTGGCAACTGGTTGCACCGTGTCTGGGCCCGATCCGATCATGGGATTGCAGTTGCCTAACCCTGCGTCGGTGTATTGCATCGAGCGTGGTGGCTCGATTGATATTCAAGAAAGCCCAAAGGGTGACGTCACTACATGTGTGTTGTCCAATGGCACCCGAGTTGATGAATGGGAGTTTTACCGCCAGAACCACCCGCAGTGAACGGGCCGCTGAAAACTAGTCCATGTTGCCGCTGTAGATGAACTTGGGCATGCCCCACTTAAAGCGAATCGCTAAAAGCCGCAAGGTTAGCCCGATCGTCATGGCGATTGCCATGCCGAGGTCGTGGTTGATGTCAAAGGTTTCGCTGCCCACGTACAGCACGCCGGTGACAATGGATACTGTAGCGTAGAGCTCGGCGCGAAACAGCAGCGGGATGCTGTTGCACAACAAGTCCCGCAAGACGCCACCGACACATCCAGTGATCATGCCCGAGCCAATGACGATCAGAAATGGCAATTCCAATGCCAGGGCTATGTTGCAGCCGATCACCGTGAATACGACCAATCCAATGGCGTCAAGCAACAGGAATATGTTGCGGAGTTTGTGCATGTAACGGGCCACGGCAATCGTAAACAGCGCTGCGCCGCCCGTCAGCAGCAGGTAGTGGGGGTTCTGTACCCAAGTTAGCGGATAGTTACCCAACAAGACATCACGCATTGACCCACCGCCGAGGGCTGTGACGCAGCCCAGTAGCATCACACCGAGCCAATCCATTTGGCGTTGACCCGCAACGAGCGCTGCAGTCATGGCTTCGGCCACGATGGCGATCAGATAGAGGGTATGTAACAGTGTGGTGGTGTCGTAGGAGACGGTCATGGATAGGCTGGTGGCTAGGCTGCAATCAACGCAATAGGATCGCGTCAACTATAACTGCTTCAGAGCATCTCCCGGTAGGACGTCGCAAAGATTTTTAAGGAGCTAGGTGCTTTCTGGTATGCCAAGATTAAACAAGGTCTTGAAGTTCGACATGCAGTGTTTCAATGTCACGCAGTCGGGCACGCGAACCCTCTCCAAGAGTTGCGGCGACTTGGCCCAATAAAAAGTTAATGACACTCATGGGTGCGCTGTAACTATCGAAGAGTCCACGACTCTGACACTTGCAGACGATTACAAGGTCTGATGGTTCGGCTAAGGCTAGACCACTCGAATCGGTGATCAACAGTAAAGGGATTTTTCTTTGGCGAATTATCTGTAACGTTTTGGGTAACAATGCCACCCGTCGCCGAAATGCAACGACGACGGCCAAATCCGCCGTACTGAGCTCGCAAAGTTCTGCTGTCATCGAGTCGTTTGATGGAGTTGGTGTGGAGACCCCGCTTCGAAGCAGCCCGAGTTGCACTGCCATGTAATTCGCCAGAAAAGCGCTGTTGCGAAACCCAATGAGGGCTACGCGACTGGCTTGGGCAAGAAGATGGATGCTGTCGTTTAGTGCGACCTCAGTCTGGGCGTTCCAGGTCTGTTCAAGATTCGTCTGTTCTAGCCTAAATTGCTGCGCAAGTCTTCCTTTCAGTGATGTCTCGGTTGGTTCCAGCTCGTTTTCCAGATACAGAGGTGAGCCCCAGTCTTGAGCGGCTCGAGCTTGTTGCCTTGCAGCCGTGAATGAAACGTAACCGAGGCGCTGGATAAGCCGTGTCACGGCTGCCTTGGACGTCTCGGCTAAGTCGGCTATTTCACCGGCAGTGTGACTGACCAGCGTCCCGGGCGAGTTCAGCAAGAACTCAGCGATGCGTTGTTCGCTGCTTGGCAGTTGCGCCCAATGACTTTGAATTCGAGCCACTAGTGTGGGTGCAGTCTGTCGCGTCTTTTTTTGCGGGGGCTTGGTATCGGCCGGTGAGCGTGGCATGAATTTTGCGTCCGAGAGTCTATCGTCAATAGTGCGATACGAGATAAGCGTAAACCATAACTGAAAAATTAATTTCAAAACAGTAAATTGTTAAAACAAAATAATCAATTTGGTGCGTTCCATGCTGTCAGTTGGTGCATAGCGCCCCAAAACGAGCCGGACACAGATGGAGATCGGGAATGGCAGCTAGCCAGGACTTAGTTGGTATGTCGAGCACGTTGACCATACTCTCTCAGCGCTTAGGCACTTTGACGGACAAAGTTTGTGTCGGCCTGATGGCCTTATTAGTGGTCGATGTGTGGCTTGGCGTATTTGCCCGGTACATATGGCCTTTGCCGATTACGTTTATGGAAGAAGCCGCCCGCTACATCATGATATGGGTTGCGTTGTTAGCGGTGTCTAGTTGTATTGCGCGCCGCGAACATATCGGCATGCAAATGTTGTTTGTACTATTGCCCGCGCGAGTGCGCCGGTTGATGCTGCTGTTGCTTGACACCCTAGGAATTGTGTTTTTTTTGTTGTTGTTCTTCTACGGCATTGGCATGGTGGAGCGAGGCGGGCGCATGATGACCATGATTTATGGTCTTACTAAGCAACTGCCATTTGCCGCCGTACCCGTCTCAGCTGCGTTGGCTGCCATCCAGTTAACCCTGGTGGCATGGCGCGACCAGTTACGCCTATCCAATGACCGCGACTTGGTGGTGTGTCCATGATTGCCGTCGGACTGACCTTTTTATTTTTGCTGGTTGCAGGCATGCCGATTGGATACACGCTTGGCTTAGCTGGCATGGTCGGGATGTACACCATTGGCGGCGGCGGACGATATTTGGCGATGGCACCGGACCGTTTTTTTGCTGGGTTGGATCTATTCACCTTTTTGGCCATGCCATTTTTTATTTTGGCTGGTGAAATCATGAATCGCTCGGGAATCACTGACCGGCTGATTGGTTTGGCTGATGCGCTTGTTGGGTACTTACGCGGTGGCATGGCTCATTCGAACATGTTGGCTTCCGTGATGTTCGCGGGGTTGTCTGGTGCAGCAACGGCTGACGCAGCGGCATTTGGAAATACTTTGGTGCCAGCGATGGTTAAAAAAGGCTATACGCGCCCATTCGCTTGTGCTGTGACAGCGGCCGGTTCGATTATCGGCCCCACCATTCCACCCTCGAACTTGATGGTGATCTATGGCTCGCTTATGGGTGTATCTGTCGCTGGATTATTTGCTGCCGGGATCTTGCCAGGACTGCTGATTTGCCTGGTTTGCATGGCAGTGATTGCGGCCTTGGGAAGAAGACTGAGGTTGCCCAAGGGAACCGAGCGACCGAGCTTACGCATCATCTTGCGGGCATTCAAGGACAGCCTTGCCGCTTTGGTGATGCCAGTCATGATACTTGGAGCGATTTTGGGTGGTATCGCTACGCCGACCGAGGCTGCCTCGATCGCCGTCTTTTACGCGCTCATCATGGGGGTGTTCGTCTACCGGAAAGTCAGCATGCACGATCTGTATGAAATGCTGGTGCGAACTTCGCGTATCACGGGGATTATTTTTCTGATCATTGCTTCGGCGTCGATTGTCGGCTGGTGGATGACTTTTAACCAGATTCCTCAAGCTTTAGCGAAGGGATTCCTGGCGATTTCAGAGAATCCTGCCGTGGTGATTGCCTTGATTCTGGCGCTCTTGCTCTGCATCGGCATGTTCATGGACATCAATGCGTTGCTCATTATTTTGGCGCCCGTCTTGGCGCCCTTGACAGTGGCCATCGGGATGGATCCGATTCATGCTGGGGTAATGATTGTGTTGGCGCTGAATATATCGCTGATGACTCCGCCAGTAGGGGCGTGTTTGTTCGTGCTGGCATCAGTGACCGGCGAGAAAATTGAGCGCATCGCCAAATCACTTTGGCCATTTTTATTGGCGGAGGTTGCGGTGCTCTTTTTGGTGGCCTATTGGCCGGACCTGACGCTTGTCATACCAAGGTGGTTTGACTTGGCGGCTAAATAGTTCTGTCGTGCAGGCTGGTGGGTGGCTAAGGCCGGCCTGTTTTTTTAACCTGTTGTTCCCACAGGAGTAATCATGAAAATCTCATTCAAGAAACTGGCGTTGAGCGCGCTAACTGCAACGGCACTAATTGCATCGCCGGCTTTTGCTGACAAAGTCATTCGTCTTGCTCACTTGAACCCAGACAGCCCGTTTGATAGTCACTCGGGTGCAATGTCAGCGGTATTTAAAAGCCTTGTTGAAACCGGCACCAATGGCAGTGTCAAAGTCGAGGTATTCCCGAATGGCCAACTTGGCAAAGACGATGAAGTCATCCAGCAAGTACGCGATGGCTTGATTCAGTCTGCCATTTCATCAGCTGGTGGTATTGCATCTCACTATCCTCTGGTTGGTGTGTTTGATCTACCGTTTGCGTTTCCCAACATTGCGGTTGCCCAAGAAGTTATTAACCTCAACAGTCCATTCGGTCAGAAACTAGCCGCTGATATCCAGAAAAAAACCGGTCTGAAAGTTTTAGGGTTGCTTGATTCGGGTGGCTTTTTCGCAATCAGCAATTCGAAGCGCCCTATCAAGACGCTTGATGACATGAAAGGTCTGCGAATTCGTACCATGACATTGCCCACTCACGAAGCAACCATCGCTTCGCTCGGTGGCCAACCTACCCCATTGCCTTGGGCTGAGGTCTATACGGCTTTGCAAACTGGCGTGGCTGACGGACAAATGAACCCGATTCCAATCATCGCATTTGCCAAGTTCGATGAGGTGCAGAAGTACTTGTCAATTACCAACCACGTCATCACACCGTACATCTGGACTATGAACGAACAGTTCTACCAGAGTTTGACGCCAGCAGAGAAGGCAGTTGTAGATATGGCAGCTCAGGTGGCTGTGCAGTCAGGTGTTGGTATCTCACGCATTATCGAAGCATCAGCCCAAAAAGGTTTGCCAAAGCTCGGTGAGCGCATGGAAATTAATGCTATCCCGCCAGCGGAACTTAAAAAACTCGCTGCTGCGGCTCAACCGGCCGTTCGTCAAGTGATTGTTGAGAAATTTGGGCCCGAAGGCGTGGAAATGCTCGAGGCCATGACTGCAAATATTGAGCAGGCACAGAAGTAACTGTTTAAGTTGAATCGTAGATGCGATATGAAGCGAGCCGCTTTGCGGCTCGCTATAAAGGTTGGAGACATGAGAGAGATTATCAAGGGCGAAGGGGTGGCGGTTCTGTCAAACGCGATGGCAGTAGCGCCGGCTGATCGCTACGGAGAGGTTCGGTCATCAATTCTGAGTGTTTCAGGATTTGATGCCGCTCAAAAGGAAATTACGCAATGGCCAGGCTATTTACCTACGGCGTTGCACTGCCTATCTGGACTAGCTCAAACACTTGGTTTAGGCGAGCTTTATTACAAAGACGAAAGTACACGCTTTACGCTCAAGAGTTTCAAAGCACTTGGCGGTGCCTATGCTGTGTTTAGGTTAATCCAGCAAGCCATTGCCAAGGAGCATAACGGTCACATGCCGTCACCCGAGGAAGTGTTAAGCGGTAAGTACAAAGACATTGTGTCCAAACTGACCGTTACGTGTGCTACCGACGGCAATCATGGGCGGTCGGTGGCGTGGGGGGCCCAGACCTTTGGCTGTGGGTGTGTGATCTATGTTCACGCAATGGTTAGTCAAGGTCGTGCCGATGCAATTGCTGCATTTGGTGCGAAGGTCGAGCGGGTGGCAGGCAACTACGACGAGTCTGTGCGCCATGCGGCTGAGCAAGCAGAAAAACACGGCTGGACGGTCGTGTCAGACACGACCTATGAAGGCTATCGGGACATTCCGATCGACGTGATGCATGGCTACGGCGTGATGTCTCGCGAGATGATCGAGCAGCTTGATGATGTACCCCCAACGCATGTCATTGTTCAGGCCGGTGTGGGTGCATTTGCCGCATCCGTTTGTGCCGTGTTCTGGCAGCACTGGGGCGAGCAAAGACCACGCTTTGTCGTGGTCGAACCAGAAAACGCAGCTTGTTTATTCGAGAGTGCCAAGGCCGGTCACCCAGTGGCTGTCCATGGCGAGCTTGATACTGTCATGGCTGGGTTGGCTTGTGGTGAGGTTTCGCCTGTGGCTTGGGAAATCCTGGCAGGCGGGGCAAACGATTTTTGTATGTTGGCTGATCACTACGCACTAGAGGGAATGAAAGTTTTTGCTAACCCCGTGGGCAGTGATCCGGCCATCGTATCGGGGGAAACCGGCACGACCGGCTTGGGTCTTTTGATGGCTGCAAAACACTCTCCTGCAGTATGGCAAGCACTTAGATTTGGTCCTGACGCTCGGGTTTTGATATTAGGCAGCGAGGGCGATACCGATCCAGAGATTTATGCAAAGGTCGTAGGACGTAAAGCGTCAGAGGTGGTGACATGAGTGCAACCCTGCAGTCAGGTAGTGTGCCTCGAGATCTAGCCGCCATGCGTATTGATGGCGACCGTTTGCTGTCAAACTTGAAGGCCTTGGCTAAAGTCGGCGCACGTCCTGATGGCTCGTGTTGCCGCTTGGCGCTAACCGATGAAGACCGTGATGGCCGTGACTTGGTTGTGCAATGGATGAAGGATGCTGGTTTGTCCGTTTCAATTGATCCAATTGGCAACGTGTTCGGACGTCGAGCTGGCAAAAATTCGGCCTTAGCCCCGGTAATGACCGGATCACACACCGATACGGTTCGTACAGGAGGGGCCTATGATGGCAACCTAGGAGTTCTTGGTGGTTTGGAGGTGGTTGCTGCACTGAATCAGGCCAACGTGCAGACCGAACGTGACTTGGTGGTTGGAATTTTTACCAACGAAGAGGGCGCAAGGTTTGCACCAGACATGCTCGGCTCATTGGTGTACGCAGGTGGTTTGCCTTTGCAAGATGCATTGCAGACCAAATCAATTGATGGTGCGGTACTTGGCGATGAACTCAAGCGTATTGGCTATGCTGGCACAGATGCGCTTGGCCTATATCGCCCACATGCTTTTGTGGAACTGCACATAGAACAAGGTCCTGTTCTTGATATCGAAGGTACTGTAATCGGCGCCGTCCAAAATCTGCAGGGCATCTCGTGGCAAGAGGTGACCATCGTCGGTCAATCGAATCACGCTGGTACTACACCTATGCGTATGCGCCACGATGCGGGGTATGTAGCAGCTTCGATTGCAACGTTTGTACGGGAGCTAACCAAAAGCATGGGTGGCGACCAAGTAGGTACCGTCGGTAAGATCGATTTGACGCCTAACCTGATTAACGTCATCGCAGCTCGGGCCGTGGTGACCGTTGATTTGCGCAACACCGACGAGGATCTGTTGCAAGAGGCTGAGGCCCGCTTTGCTGAGTTCCTGAAAGGAATTTCCGCGAGTGAGGGTGTTGAAATCAGCACCCGTCGCTTGGCACGCTTTGAGCCGGTTTTATTTGACCAAGCGGTGGTTGAGATTATTGAGCAACAGGCGGAGCTGCTCGGTTTGTCATGTCGGCGCATGACTTCCGGCGCAGGTCACGACGCCCAAATGCTGGCGCGTATTTGCCCGTCAGCCATGATCTTTGTTCCTAGCATTGGCGGCATCAGTCACAATCCAGCAGAACATACCGAGCCCGCCGATCTGTTAGCTGGTTGCAATGTTTTGCTGCACACATTGATCCAACTATTGAATCAGGAAGATTGAAACATGTCTCGCATTGTTACAGTGGGTGCTGCACAGCTTGGCCCGATTGCCTTGAATGAACCTCGTAAAGACGTAGTTCAGCGCCTGATTGCATTGCTTGAGCAAGGCGCCGCTCACGGTTGTGATTTAGTGGTGTTTCCTGAGCTCGCGCTCACCACATTCTTTCCGCGCTGGTATTTTGAACAACAAGAGCAAGTCGATGCTTTTTTTGAGCGTTCAATGCCCGGTCCAGATACACAGGCTTTGTTTGATGCGGCCAGGCGGCTTAAGGTAGGTTTTTATCTCGGGTATGCTGAGCTTACTGAGGAAAAAGGTCGCACTCGCCGTTTCAACACATCGATTCTGGTTGACCAGAATGCTGAAATTGTGAGCAAGTACAGAAAAATACATTTGCCCGGCCACGCAGAGCATGAGCCGTGGAGACGATTCCAGCACCTAGAGAAGCGTTACTTTGAGACGGGCAATCTAGGATTCGGAGTATGTCGAGCGTTTGGCGGCATTGTCGGCATGGCGATTTGCAATGACCGCCGCTGGCCTGAGACTTATCGCGTGATGGGTCTGCAGGGTGTTGAGATGATCCTTATCGGCTATAACACGCCCGTGCATAATCCCCCGGCGCCAGAACATGATAATTTGTCGCACTTTCACAATGAGTTGGTCATGCAAGCCGGCGCCTATCAAAACGGAACGTGGGTGGTTGGCGTTGGCAAGGCAGGTCGCGAAGAAGGCGTGGATCAGATTGGCAATTCGATTATCGTTGCGCCCTCTGGCGAAATTGTTTCGGCTTGCAGCACGCTATCTGATGAGTTGTCGATCGCTCGTTGCGACCTAGACCTAACAGTCTCTTACAAGTCTTCGGTGTTTAATTTTTCGAAACATAGAGAGCCTCACGCATACGGCATGATTGTGGAACGTAAGGGGGCGATCATTTCGGTTTAGCAACGGCGCAAGGTTTTACCGTCTTCCCCGATTCAACAGGGGAGGATTACCGTGGCATGTCAGGATCAATGATCAGTGGCGCTTAACTTTTAAGTGGGGACCTACTGGTCCTTTTGATGTCCTGATTGAAGATTTACATTGAAACTTATTGCAGATAGCAGCCTTATGTTTAGAAATAGGATGCGACCCGTATACCCCGGCGAAGTTCTGCTGGAGGACTATATCAAGCCCATGGGTGTCAGTGTTTGCGCTTTGTCGATTGCTTTGCATGTTCCTTATTAGCGCTTGCGTGAAATTGTGGACGGCAAGCGAGGAGTTTCGGCAGATACAGCCCTCAGACTCGAGCGCTACTTCGGTAGCGACGCTCAAGGATGGCTTGCTCTGCAAGCGGCATATGACTTGCGAATTACAGAGAAACAAAATGCAAAAGTCATTGCCAGGCAAATCCCCCCCCTGGATCGCGGCACCTGCCTAAGTCGCTGGTCGTTAACATTGCCTGCTTCAGGGCTACGTGTGTGGCTCATTAGCGAAACTGCGTGCAGCGCTGGAATTGCGCCCGATATCCGGAAATGATTACGTCAACACGGTGGTGTTCAACGTTACGGCCGGCTTCCGCTTCACAGTTGCCCTCCTGCCAAACTATCTGGTTCCTTCTCTTTACCCGTGTTAGGGATAAAGTTTTGTTCGCCACACAAAATTTCACTTTGGTGTCAGCTTCGGCGCAACAGTTGCAATCGGGAAACGCTAGTCAGATTGGTCTGGTATGCACGTGTTTCAATGTTGGTTGCTATTGCGGGTAGCTACTTGTGCCGTTGGCGTCAAATCTTGGTGCGAATTAGAAGGACAAAGCTACGCGCGAATGTCAGTGTTTTCGTCAAATGCCAGATATGACAGTATCGATTGCTGACACCAACACGTCAGCCTGTGGCCCGAGATTAGCTAAAGGGCGTTTCAATGTTTTTGCCGGCAACGGCGCAGCGTAGTGGGCAAGCGCATGAAAGCGCTTTCCTTTTACTGTAACAACGGGGCACAAGGTGGTAGGTACTTTGATTTGCGAATCGTATACCGCAAGAGGAACGGCCATTCGTGTTGCGAGCGCATCGAGCAGATCACTTTGAATAACTACTACATAAGGAATGCCATCACTAGCACTTTTACTCGGATTGGTAAAAACGTCATACTGTGCCATCGATGATTTACCAAGGACGTAGGTCAGCACCCGGAATGCCGCTTAGTTCAAACTTATCGTTTTGCGCTGCAATCCAATCACTGAACTCGGTTTCGAATTGCCTTTTGCGAGCAGCGCGATTGGCCTTGTCGTTGCTGGCTTGTAGTGCTAGGTACTGCTCGGCTGACATGATGACGGTATCAAGCTGACCGGCCTTTTCTACAAAAACAGGCTCGCGCTTGGCGATTGCAGAAAGGCTGCCGAATCGGTTTTTTGCTTCAGTGGCTGAGACTCGCATAGGAAACCTCCTGTTTATCAATGGCTATTTTAGCCATTAACCCAAGAGATTGAGGAAATTCTGGAGTTGGAATTATGTTGTCTGGTAGAGCCAGTTATAAACCGTGGTACCCGGGGCCGGACACAACAGCCGCATGAATAAAGGCTTTGCGTTAATTTGGGGAAAAAACAATCTTCCCCACACAAAATTTCACTTCAGTGTCAGCAGGCCGCAATAGGGACAATCTGGAAAAGCAGGTCAGACTAGTCTACTTTTGTGATTTCTAACAACGGATCGATTTTGTTGCGAAGTTTCACTGTTGATTGCGCCACCACTCAGACTGATCTCAAAAGTTGGGACAACTACCACCAAGCCATGTCTGTCGTCTTGAGTTCAGATTCGCAAGTTCGCGTGATGACCAGTGCCATGCTTGTGCATCAGCCTATGTAGACCTAAACACCGTGTGCTGCTGGCTCCTGCCAAATTTGCAAGCTTTTCCAATTGGCGAGAAAGCCCATGGCTGTGACAGGAATCTCGTGCCTGTCAATCAGTTCCTTCAACCGAATCCGCCAATGATGATCTGGTGCGATTGAGTCCATACAATACAGCAGCAAGACGAGAGTGTTGTAGAGTTTGCGAGAGCCCGAATTAAATTGGTTAGATAAGCACTGCGGTTTGTTACGTGGCAATAAAGGAGTGATAGTGAACTCACGGTTCCACAGTCGGCTGTGATGCGCACAGGTGTTCCGTACCAGTGAAAGATGACGTAGCCATGACTCTATCACCTTCTCATCTAATCCGTAGGCATTTGCGATGGCACGTCTAGTAGGCATTGGTTTCAAGTTGTTGTACCAGCGCGAGAGCAGTCCCAACGACATGACCTCGCACACGGCCCATACAGGCGGCAAGGACTCCTGATAGGTATTTTTTAGATGCTTGATGAAGGTCTCGTCCGAGCGATGAACTTCGCTCCCTAGCTTATCAAGGTTCTGTTGCCATAGGTGATACTTGAAAGCTATCGATGCATTGAGGTGAGCATGCGTGCCGTGCCGATGTGCCATTTGATAGGCCCAGTGGCTGCGCACGGACACTTCAACTCGCTCAATGGCGTCAAGTACTAAAAGGCGTAGCTCACGGTCAAATACGTATAGGTTTAGAACCCATTCAAACCTCGTGTTAGGTTGGAAACGGTGCGTTTTGTGGTCAGCCTCGAAGGGAAGCCAGTAGGCGCTAAGTCGATAATAATTGAGGTGTTCAAGGTAAAACTCGGCCGTGCCGAAGTCGTCGAACACCATGCCGCGCTCACGAAGTAACTCCACTCGTTGTGCATGGGTGGTCGCAAGTTTACTGAATGGTGGTTTGGTCATTTGCGCGCTACGCTATTAGCTCTCTGTGAGCTCAATGCGCTAAAAAAAGTAACCCGCCGGTTTGAGGGTGCACTTTCGCGCATAGCCTTGGCGGGTTTTGTTAATCAAATTGTACCTGTTAAGTACGTATCTTGGTGGTCAGCACTGCTGTTTTTTGCAGTGAATAACCGAGTCTAGTTGGTCTAGTGGCTGCCGGGGTTTTTTTTAGGATGCACTGGCGCGTGGTTTGCCAAAAGGGAAATGATGATGATCACTAAAACCAAAACGTTCGATGTCGCAGAGTTTCTCGAAGATGAGGAGACTATTGCCGAGTATCTAAATATGGCACTCGAAGATCCGAATCTATAAATGCTTCTATTGGCTGTCAGAAATATTGCCCGCGCTCGCGGGATGACTCAACTGGCCCGAGATACCGGTCTTGGACGTGAAAGCCTCTACAAAGCGCTCAGTGAAGGCGCTAAGCCACGGTATGACACGATCTTAAAAGTTGTGCGAGCGCTTGGTGTCAAGCTACACGCCGAACCCGCGCATGTCTAAGTGATTAATAGGTTTAACGAATACCCTCGCCTCACAGTGGGCGGGGCATAAAAATCGTTATGAATCAATTGCTTGGGCGTGGCGCCCGGGGCCGGACACAAAAGCCGCATGACTAAAGGGTTCGCGTCAATTTGGGGAAACAACAATCTTCCCCATGCAAAATTTCACTTCGGTGTCAGCAGGGCGCAACAGGTGAAATCTGGAAAAGCTAGGCACGGCTGTGTTGTTGAAACACGACATATTCCGGCTCTGCCTGATAGAATTCAACTGAAGTAGTTTCGATTTGATCTGACAATTAGGCCTTGCCAAGAGGTGGGGTTACCCAGTTTGATAGAGGTGCGAACTTTTATCAACTAGCGCGAAGCGCAATGGAGTAACCCCATGAGTAGTGTTAACCAAAATGTCATCAAACACAAGGTCGGCCTGTTGAACTTGGCTGCCGAGCTTGGAAACGTATCTCGCGCCTGCAAGGTGATGGGCTTTTCCCGAGACACCTTCTACCGATACCAAGCAGCCGTTGCTGAAGGCGGTGTAGAAGCTTTGCTCGATGCCAACCGCAAGAAGCCAAACTTGCGAAATCGTATTGAGCAAAGCATTGAATCTGCCGTGGTGGCCTTTGCCCTGGAGCAGCCCGCCTTTGGCCAAGTCCGTGTCTCTAACGAGCTGCGTAAGCGAGGTGTCTTTGTTTCGCCATCTGGCGTGAGGTCGGTTTGGTTACGTCATGACCTCGAATCATTCAAGAAGCGCCTGATTTCGTTAGAGAAACATGTAGCAGCCACGGGCGAAGTCTTGACCGAAGCTCAGGTCGCAGCACTCGAGAAAAAGCAAGAAGACGACGTCGCCCACGGAGAGATTGAGACTGAGCACCCCGGTTACCTAGGCAGCCAAGATACGTTCTATGTGGGTACCATCAAGGGCGTGGGTCGTATCTACCAGCAGACCTTTGTCGATACCTACTCCAAGTGGGCGACTGCGAAGCTGTACTGCACCAAGACACCGATTACCGCTGCAGACCTATTGAACGACCGTGTGCTGCCGTTCTTTGCAGAACAGCAGATGGGTGTTCTGAGGATCCTGACAGACCGTGGGACAGAATTCTGCGGCAAGGCCGAAACTCATGATTACCAGCTGTACTTGGCGCTCAATGACATCGAGCACACCAAGACCAAGGTCATGCACCCTCAGACCAATGGCATCTGTGAACGGTTTCACAAGACGATTCTGCAGGAGTTTTATCAGGTCGCCTTCAGACGAAAAATCTATCGGTCCATCGAAGAGCTGCAGGCTGATCTGGACGAGTGGCTGCATTACTACAACCATGACCGAACTCATCAAGGCAAGATGTGCTGTGGTCGAACACCGATGGAAACATTAATTGCTGGCAAACCAGCGTGGGAGGATAAAATCAACCAACTGAATCACTGAACTTGATCTGACATACAGGCACCGCAAACTGGGGATCTGTCAGATCAAGTCGCGACTACTACAATTCAACGATGCTTGAAACGTTTCGCACACGTCTGTACAAGAAACTAACTGGATATCTTGCTTTGCTGGCAATGATGTTCGGTTTGATGTTACCTGGTATCAGCCAAGCGATCGTACCTGTTTTGCAACATGACTCTCTGCAGGTGGCGGTTTGCACGACGTCGGGCATCAAATACATCGCTCTCGATGTCACGGACACACCTGTTGCTGGCGAAGACAAACCAACGTCCCTCCAGGATCATCACTGTGATTACTGCGGTGTAACAGGTTTTTCATATCTGGCGCCGGACTTTCAAGGGTTTCGGCTACCGGGGCTGGGCAAACAAACGTTTGGCCAACCCATTTCGGGTACACATCCTCACCCCTCATTAGGTTGGCATCCTGCCAATCCCCGAGCTCCACCGCTGCATATCTGACCTTTTGTTTGTTTCGCACTCGTTCCACGCGGCCTTGCGGCTGGCCGTGGATGATTTGCGCTATCTATCTATGCTCAAAGGTGTTCCCTATGCATTTTGGACTCAGAAAGTATGCATTGCTGGCAAGTTTCGTCGTCTGGCTTATTTCAACGCCCACCACAACTTGGTCACACGGGACTAGCTACGGCAAGCTGACGCTCGACCATCCCTATGCCGTGCTCACTCAAGACCCTTTGGGTGCAAGCGTTTACTTTCGTGAGTTAGCCAATCGTGGTTCACAGACCTATCGGATCACAGGCGCTCAGAGCCATGTTGCTGGTCAAGTAACACTGCAAACCGAAACACATACGCCTGAACACGTCGCCCAATGGATAACCATCCAGACCATCACGATCGAACCCAAAACATCGAAACGGTTTCGTCACAACGATGACCAGGGCTATCGGATCTTGCTCACTGACTTGCAGCAATCGCTCAAGAATGGTGACACCTTCGATCTCACATTGAATTTTGACGATGGCGGACACCAAACCGTCAATGTGTGGGTGCAAGCGCCTCGATTAGGCAAAAAAACTCACAGTCACTGACCGGTTATGTACCGTCGTACAACTATTTCAAGGATATTCATCATGAAATCAATCAAAACCTTAAGCGCCACGGTATTGGCGTTAGCATTACTGGCCAGTCCAGCAATCTCCATGGCACACGGCGAGACTGAAATCCGCTTTGTCGGACAAGTCAACGGTCAACCATTTGAATGTGGGAAGTCCTACGCCGACGTTGGTACGTCCAAGTCGATGATCACGCCAAGCGACTTCCGCATGTTCATCAGCGATGTTCGTCTTATTGATGGCCAGGGCAATGCGATTCCGTTACAGTTAACGCAGGACAAGACATGGCAAATTGATAACGTCGCGCTCATCGACTTTGAGAATGGCACTAGTCATTGTCGAAATGGCACTGCCCCATTGAACCAGAGTGTTCGCGGCACGGTGCCGCACGGGGATTACAAAGGCATTGAATTCACGCTGGGGGTCCCTTTTGCGCTTAATCACGGCGATCCTACAATCGCCCCAGCTCCCTTGAGCAGCACGGCTATGTTCTGGAACTGGCAGGGCGGCTATAAGTTTCTCAAATTTGATATGGCAACTACCGGGCAATCAAAAACGACCTTGCCAGCCGATAAACAAGGTGGTGGTAATGCTTCCGGATTCTCCGTCCACCTAGGCAGTACCGTTTGCGCATCGGCGTCAAAAACCACACCACCCGGTAGCTGCAAGAATCCGAATCGAGTGACTGTGCGCTTTGATTCATTTGACCCCGCAAAGGATGTCGTGATTGCTGATATTGGCGCAGTACTTGCAAACGCGAATGTCGATGTCAATACGCCTAAAACTGCAGTTGGGTGCATGAGCTTCCCCAACGACCCCGACTGCCCGCCGATCATGAAAGCATTCGGTCTGCCCTATGATGGCCAGCCCGGTGGTGTTCAGCAGTTTTTCCGGAAACAATAAATGATGAACAGCACATGGCTAACTAAGGTAGTGGCCAACGTGCTGCTCGTTAGTGGCCTGGCTTTTAGCCAGGCCACTCTAGCGGGTGCAACGTTTGATTGGCAATTGCCGAACTGGGTGCCCGAGCCGGTCGTGCCTGCAGATAACCCAATGAGCGCTGAAAAAGTTGAATTGGGTCGTCATCTCTTCTACGACATCAGGTTGTCCAGCGATGGCTCCATGTCATGCGCGACATGCCATGTTCAAGCGCTCGGCTTCACAGATGGGCGAACCACGTCTCCGGGCGTTACCGGAGAACTGGCTACCAGAAATGCGATGGCGCTCGGGAATGTTGCCTACTTGCCTGTGTTGACTTGGATGAACCCGCAACTGACGTCCTTGGAGATACAGGCACTTATTCCGCTATTTGGCGAGCATCCGGTTGAGATGGGTATGGCCGGTCGTGAGAACGAATTATGGTCACGGTTGAAGTCCGATCAGACCTACGTAGGGCTTTTTACGGCGGCATTCCCCGAAGAGGCGACTCAGGGAGAAGAGCAGCTGTATTCGTTGTCGACTTTGACCAAAGCCATTGCGGCCTTTCAGAGGACACTGCTGTCGTTTAACAGTCCGTATGACCGCTACAAGTACGGCAACGACCCAACAGCAATCAGCGATTCAGCTAAACGCGGCGAGACATTGTTCTTCGGTCACAAGATGGAGTGCTATCACTGCCATGGGGGACTGAATTTTACCGATAGCGTGGTGCACAAACGTATGCCATTTCCTGAACTTGGTTTTCACAACACAGGACTGTATAACGAGAACGAACAGGGGGCCTACCCGTCAGAAAATCCCGGCATTGTTGAGTTCACCGGTGAGCCTCGCGATCAGGGGAAATTTAGGACCCCAAGTTTACGCAACGTGGCCGTTACAGGCCCCTATATGCATGATGGATCAGTAGACACGCTCGAAGATGTTATTCGATCGCATTACGCTGTTAAAGGCAGAGGGGCTACGACTCGTGGCAAACCCAACCCTTTGCGTAGTGAACTGATCATTGGTTTCACAATTGACGATGGTGAGCTGAATGATCTGATTGCTTTTCTTCAAGCCCTGACAGATGAGCAGTTTCTCACCGATGACCGCTTTTCCAATCCCTGGCCGTAATCTAGTTGCGGGATATTCAGCTTTTCGAGCCGCCGTATTTAAATTGGACGGGAAAAATCTTATGTGCTCAGATGGAGATTATCTGTCGGCGGTTCCTCGACTTTAACCGGGTGTAGTGGATACTCATCCCCCCTTAATGGGGTAGAGCCGGGTAGAGCCAGAAGTCATCAGCCGGTCAACCGCATGACATAAAATCGTTATAAATCAATAATTTATACGTGGTGCCCGGGGCCGGACACAAAAACCGCGTGAATAAAGGGTTTGCGTGAGTTTGGGGAAAAAACTTTCTTCCCCATGCAAAATTTCACTTCGGTGTCAGCAGGGCGCAACAGGGACAATCTGGCATTTCAGGTCGCATTCATCCGTTCTCGTTCAGCAGCACAAAATGCTGCACTAGCTTAACCATCAATTCCTTTTGATCGGGTTTGCTCTCTGCGACTAGAAGTGCTAATGCGACTAACGTATTGTCGTTGATCAGTTGATCCACCGGACGGGAAAGCAGGTGCTGATTCAGTCGCAGGTACCAGAGAAACAGGAACGATCCTGTTCGCTTATTACCATCAGCTAGTGGGTGATTCTTGATTACCAAGTACAGAAGGTGTGCAGCTCTGCTGGCTACATTGGGATAAAACAACTCATCGCCAAAGCCTTGCTCGATAGTGGCTATGCTAGAGGCTAGGCCGTTGCCGCGCAATTGACCGAACAGCTCTGTGGCTTCACCTTTTGCAATCAGTTCGGCTTTGAGTTGTGCGATGGCCACTAACACTTCGCTCAGGTTGAGTGAACGCATGCCCCATTGCGTGCCCGTTTGTCCGGTCAAGCTTTGTTCGTCATAACCTTGCAATAAGCTCCAGCTGCGGGCATAGTCGGCAATTACCCCAAGAACAGCCTCTCCCTCGGTGCTGACGAGTTGTTGGTTGGCTAAGGTCTGAGATAGCAAATCTAGAGCTTGTTTAAACTCGATTCCGCGCTCTTTCAATCGTCGCTGACTCAGCGAGTAGCCGTCTACAAGGTGCTGGCGCAGCACGTTCGTAGCCCACTGCCGAAAACGGGTTGCATCGGTTGAATTTACACGGTAACCAACGGAAATAATGGCATCCAGATTGTAGTGTTTCAGTTGTCGTTTGACTGAGCGAGCGCCTTCCTGCCGAACTACCGAGAAATCCTCGGTAGTTGCTATTTCTTCTAATTCGTCACTGGCATAAACATTTTTTAAGTGCAAGCTAATGTTGTCAGCCGTTGTGCCAAACAACTCTGCCATTTGCGTTTGCGTGAGCCAGACAGTCTCACCCTCAAGCCGTACCTGTACTGCCTGATCGCAAGATTCGAAGATAATGATGCTATTCATGAGGTTGGCTTAAGAAATTCGAGCAGTCGAGATCAACAAGTCTGTGAACCAGTCAGCGGGCGACGCTTCTTGGACAATTGTAGAAGTGTAATGGCTGCTCGTACCCCCATATTCGGGTAGAGCCAATGCTCATCCCCCTTAATAGGGTAGAGCCAATTAATGCCTTATAAACCGTGGTGCCCGGGGCCGGAATCGAACCGGCACGCCTTGCGGCGGGGGATTTTGAGTCCCCTGCGTCTACCAATTTCACCACCCGGGCACATTCGATGAGGCTCATCTCATGAAGTCCATGATTATACGTGTAATTTGAACGCAACGTATTGGACTGGTTTTTGATGGGTTCGGCATTGGTCGTTAGGTGTGTAAGATTTGTGGATGGTTTATTGCATCTCACCAAAACCAAGGGATAACGGACACAAGGGGAGCCGTCATGCCATTGCTAACTAAAGAAGGGCGACAGATTTATTGGCGCACCGACGGTGACCCTGGCAAGCCCAAGCTCATTTTGCTCAACTCGTTGGGCACAGAGCAAGGTCTTTGGGGTCCACTCATGCCCAGATTGCTTGAGTCATTTCATGTTTTGCGTATGGACAAGCGTGGTCACGGGGGCTCAACCAACCTCGCTGATAGCTGCACGATGGCAGACTTGGCTCGTGATGTGCTGTCAGTCATGGATGCAGCAGGTTGGCGGCGAGCCCACGTTTGTGGTGTATCCATCGGGGGGATGCAGGCGATGTGGCTTGGTATCCATGCACCCGATCGTGTCGATCGGCTAGTGCTGTCCAATACATCGGCAGCGATCCCTCGCGAAGTATTTGCGGCGCGTATCGAACAAGTACGGGCTGAGGGTCTTGCTGCCATGTCCGACACGATCTTGGGGCGATTTTTTACGGCATCCTTCATCGCGGAGGCTGGACCGGTCTTTCATAGTGCTCGGGAGAACTTGCTGCAGGTTGATCCGCGCGGATATATCGCCTGTTGCGCGGCGATTCGGGATATGCAACTGATGGATGGGCTGGCTGCCATCAAAGCGCCAAGTCTGGTGATTCTGGGTGAGCAAGATCAATCAACGCCGCCCGTTATGGGTGAGACGATCGCAGCCTCGATTCCTGGTGCTGAGGCTGTCCGGCTGCCCTATGCACACATCCCTCTTTCTGAAGTGCCTCAGGAGTATGCCCGGATCGTGACCGATTTTCTACTCAAAAACTGAGCGAACCTTCGTGCGTCCTCTTGAAATCGGGATGCCTGCCCCTACTTATCAGTCATCGTGACATGACGCGAGGGTCATGATTGACCTTATGGTCATCGTTGGGCTGCCTGCGCGTTAGTAAAACCAAAGATATTTCAAGAACATAGGAATAGGTGACACCATGACAGAGGCGACTGAGCCCCAAACTTCGGAAACCATGGGTTTTCAGGCGGAGGTTAAGCAACTTTTGCACCTGATGATCCATTCGCTCTACAGCAACAAAGAAATATTTTTGCGCGAACTGGTTTCGAATGCATCCGACGCTTGCGACAAGCTTCGTTTTGAGGCTTTGGATAAACCCGAGTTGTTTGAGTCTGATCCCAACCTGCGAGTACGGGTAGATTTTGCTAAAGAGGCCAAGACAATTACGGTATCTGATAACGGTATCGGCATGTCACGCGAAGATGCTGTTTCGAACTTGGGCACCATTGCCCGTTCAGGCACCCGAGAATTTTTCTCGCAACTGACCGGTGATAAGCAAAAAGATGCCCAGCTGATTGGTCAGTTTGGGGTTGGCTTCTACTCCTCTTTTATTGTGGCCGACAAAGTCACGGTGCGCAGTCGACGCGCTGGCTTGCCTAGTTCCGAGGCAATTGAGTGGGTCTCTGATGGTCAAGGGGAATTCTCGATCGCCAATATCGACAAAGCTGATCGTGGCACTGAAATCGTCTTGCACTTGCGCGCTGACGAAGAGGAGCTATTGAGCAACTGGAAGCTACGTGAAATCCTGCGTCGCTACTCTGACCACATCAGCTTGCCGGTTGAGATGCCCAAGGAAGAGTGGGATGAAGAAAAGTCCGAGATGAAGCGCACGGGTGACTGGGAGGCAGTTAACCAAGCGAGTGCTCTTTGGACTCGTAGCAAATCTGACATCACAGAAGAACAATACAAAGAGTTTTACAAACATGTCAGCCACGACTTTGAAGACCCGTTGGCCTGGACGCACAACCGCGTCGAAGGCCGCAGCGAATACACCCAACTGCTGTTTGTTCCCAAACGTGCGCCGTTTGATCTCTGGGATCGTGATGCCAAGCGTGGCGTCAAGCTCTATGTCAAGCGCGTATTCATCATGGATGATGCCGAGCAGTTGCTGCCGTCATACCTGCGGTTTGTGCGCGGTGTGATTGACTCGGCCGATTTGCCTTTGAACGTCTCGCGTGAAATCTTGCAAGAAAGCCGTGATGTACGCACGATTCGTGAAGGCTCAGCCAAGCGTATCCTAAGCTTGCTCGAAGACCTCGCCGAAAACCGTAAGGAAGACTACGCCACGTTCTGGGCAACCTTTGGTCAAGTGCTCAAGGAGGGCACGGGCGAAGACATGGCCAATCAGGAACGGATTGCCAAGCTGTTGCGCTTCGCATCAACACACAACGACAGCGATGTGCAAGATGTCTCACTCACAGACTACATTGGTCGGATGAAAGAGGGGCAAGACAAGATTTACTACGTCACTGCTGAGAGTTACAACGCTGCCAAGAGCAGCCCCCACCTTGAAATCTTCCGCAAAAAAGGCATTGAGGTTCTGCTGCTGTGGGATCGGGTTGATGAGTGGATGCTGTCACACTTACGCGAGTTTGACGGCAAGTCGCTGGCGTCAGTGGCCAAGGGTGGCCTTGATCTCGAGGCCTTGGCTGATGAAGAAGAAAAGAAGAAGCAGTCTGAAGTGGCAGACACCTTCAAGCCACTCGTTGAGCGTTTAACCAAGTCGCTAGACGATAAAGTCAAGGAAGTTCGGGTCACGCTTCGCTTGGTGGACTCGCCGGCATGCGTGGTGGTCGACGAAAACGAGATGAGCCCGCACTTGCAGCGTTTGTTGCAGTCGGCTGGTCAACAGGCACCAGTGGTCAAGCCCATTCTCGAGATCAACCCGGATCACTCGTTGATTAAGCGTATTGAACAGGCAACCGATGATCAATTTGATGATTGGGCATTCTTGCTGCTTGATCAAGCATTGCTTGCAGACGGCTCGCAACTGTCCGATCCTGTCGGGTTCGTCAAACGCATGAATGAGCTGCTGCTCAAAGGCTGATGTAACCCCAGTAATTCTGTTTCTTAAGTTGAGCTAGGTAGCTGGCATGCCTGCCAGCTACCTAGCTCGGCGTAGCGATCCCAATCAAACGCGCGTCCAGGATCGGTTTTACGGGCAGGGGCGATGTGGCAATGGCCTCTCACGGCAGTCAGTGGGTACTGTGTTTTTAAGATCACAGTCAACTTACCTAATTGCTCATACTGCGCATCGGTGTAGGGCAGGTCATCCGTGCCCTCGAGTTCAATGCCAATCGAGAAGTTGTTGCAGGCGCTACGCTGATTAAACATAGACACGCCAGCATGCCAGGCACGATCGTTGCAAGAAACAAATTGCGTGACCGTACCCTCTCGCTCTATTAAAAAGTGCGATGACACTTTTAATCCCCGGATTTGTTCAAACCAGGGATGCTCATCGAAATCCAACTCATTGACAAACAATCTAGCTGGGCAGTCGGTGCCAAACTCACCGGGTGGCAAGCTGATGTTGTGAATCACCAAGAGGCTGATATCGATGCCTTCTGGGCGCTCATCAAAGTTAGGTGATGGCCTGTGTTTGATGCCAGGCAATGTGAGCCACCCATTGTGTTGCAAGGGGGGATGTGACTGTGCATGCTCGCGCGTCGAGTGGCGTGCCATCGGTCAGCACCACTGGTCAGTGTCGTTGTTTGATACCAGCTTTCGCATGCTCTGTGCTACACCAAAAGTTGTCGTTTTGTTTGACCGCTTCGGATCTGGGCATGTAGACGCCACAGTGGGCACAACGCACCATCTCTTCAGCCTTGCCAAGCGATTCGGGTTTGGCTGGCTTAGGCTTGTCGGTTTGGGTGTGGCGCTTTGCGGCTTGATGAGCCAGTAGTCGGGTGATAAACAGCACTCCGATGATAACCACCGCCCAAAACAGAATCTTGCCCATTCTTATCCTCGATTCAAGAGCACTTCAATCACAAACCGGCTGCCGGTGTATGAAAGCAATACAAACACAAACCCAACCAGCGTGTAGCGCAAGGCAATTCGGCCACGCCATCCCCACAAGTGACGCCCGAGCAATAACATGCCAAAGGTTAGCCATGACAGGACGGTAAAAACAGTTTTATGGTCAAACGGCAGCCACTTGCTCGTGGTAGCCAGAGAGATGAGGCCGCCAGACACGATTGCCAGTGTCAGTGCACCGAACGCGATCCAAATGATCCGAAACAGCAATCGCTCTTGCGTCAGCAGCGGTGGTTGGGCATCGAGCACTCGGCCAATCGCACGTTTCAGAGCACTCGCGTCATCAACTACCCCTCTCGGATGGTGCAAATGATGGTCAAGTGCTGCCATCAAGATACTTTGCAAAGCGGCAATCGTGATCAGACCATATGCACCGAGCGCTAGTAAAAGATGTCCGCGTAGTGCAGTTTCAGCGGCACTGGTAATCAGGTGTGAACCAGGAAACAAAGCCGTCAGCAGGCAGGTCACGCCAGCCGCAGGCAGCAGCAAAAGCAGTAGACCGTCCATTTTGACAATCAGGCTTTCGAGCCAAAAGACAACCAAACCCAACCAAATAGCCACCGATAGCGCGAGAAGCCAGCTCAAATGCAAATTGCCGCCCGCTAAAACCAGCGCATCGAGGCCGACCGCTTGTGACACCAGAGCGACTAAAACCGCCCAGCGGGCAACTAGCTCTGGTTTCTCCATGGGCTTTCCGGCCTGCAACATGCCCCAAAGGACGGCTGACAAGCCTAAATAAATGATCGCGGCGATGGCGTGAAATACAATGCCTGTAGACATCCTCCTAGTTTAAGCGAAGACACCGAATGCTAGAGAATTTGAGCCAGCGCCTAGGGCGCGTCGTAAAAACCATTCGCGGCCAAGCCCGTTTGACCGAGGCCAACACGCAGGAAATGATGCGAGAGGTTCGCTTGGCATTGCTTGAGGCCGATGTTGCCTTGCCGGTGGTTAAGACATTCGTTGAGCAAGTCAAACAAAAGGCAATGGGCCAGGAAGTTGCTGCAAGCTTGAGTCCGGGACAGGCGCTCGTGGGCGTGGTCAATCGAGAGCTGACCGACCTGATGGGTGGTGATCTAGGTCCTGAGGCGGGTGAATTGTCTTTGGCGGTGCAGCCGCCCGCGGTCATTCTGATGGCCGGTCTGCAGGGTGCAGGTAAAACCACCACGACTGGCAAGCTAGCGCGCTGGTTGGCCCAAGGTAACCACGTTCAGCAAGGTCGTAAAAGTGGCAAGAAAAAGGTGGCCGTGGTCAGTACCGACGTCTATCGCCCCGCAGCCATTGAGCAGTTAAAGACGGTAGCCAAGCAAGCAGACGTTGATTGGATAGCGTCTGAGAGTAATCAAAAGCCTGCCGATATTGCCCGTGCTGCGTTAGAGCATGCCAAGCGTCAGCACATTGACGTGCTGATTGTTGACACGGCTGGTCGTCTCGGTATTGATGAGGTGATGATGCAGGAAATTCAGATGCTGCATCAGATACTCAATCCGGTCGAGACGTTGTTTGTGGTGGACGCCATGCAGGGGCAGGATGCAGTCAACACCGCCCGGGCGTTCGGCGAGGCATTGCCATTGACGGGTGTTGTGCTCACCAAGCTCGATGGTGATGCTCGCGGTGGTGCGGCTTTGTCAGTTCGGCAAGTCACCGGTAAGCCATTAAAGTTTGTTGGGGTGTCAGAAAAGCTTGACGGGCTCGAGCCGTTTTACCCTGATCGCATGGCGCAGCGCGTGCTCGGTATGGGCGATATTGTTTCGCTTGTTGAGCAAGCTCAGCAAAACATCGACATGGCGCAGGCTGAAAAACTCGCCTCGAAGATGAAGTCGGGTGATAAGTTTGACCTGAATGATTTCCGCGAGCAGATTGCCCAGGTCAAAAAAATGGGCGATATGGGTAGCCTCTTGGAAAAACTTCCAGGTGAGATGGCAGCCGCCGCCAGTCAGCTTCAAGGGGGGCAAGCTGAAAAGCAATTGCGTCGTACCGAAGGCATACTGAACTCGATGACCCCGCTTGAGCGAGCCAAGCCTGAGCTGCTGAAGGCCTCGCGCAAGCGTCGGATCGCGGCGGGTGCTGGCGTGCCGGTGCAAGAGGTCAATCGCTTGCTCAAGCAATTCGAGCAGATGCAGGACATGATGAAAAAAATGAAAAAAGGTGGCATGGCCAAAATGATGCGCGCCATGGGCGGCATGAAAAACCTTGGCCGTTTTGGTGGGTTCGGACGCTAGCGTTTTTTAAATATCAAATCCCACACGCCATGACCAAGCCTCAAACCACGGGCTTCAAATTTGGTGCGCGGGCGCCAGTCCGGGCGAGGGCAAAATCCTTCGCACGTATTGACGATTCCAGTGTTATTGGTCAAAACCTCCAGCATTTGCTCAGCGTAGTGTTCCCAATCGGTCGCGCAATGGATGTAGCCTCCCGGCCTGAGCCGGCTAGTCAGCAGTTCTACAAAAGGTGGCTGAATCAGGCGGCGCTTGTGATGGCGTTTTTTAGGCCAAGGGTCAGGGAAATAGATATGCACACCAGCCAATGATTCGATTGCAATCATGTCCCTAAGCACTTCAACGACATCATGCTGAATGATGCGAATATTGGTGAGCCCCATGCAGTCGATGCGGTTTAATAACGCACCGACTCCGGCATTAAATACTTCAACCCCCAGAAAATTATCCCCTTCTCGTGCTTGCGCGATTTGGGCGGTTGTCTCCCCCATACCGAAGCCGATCTCAAGGATGGTGGGAGCGTCGCTGCGGCCAAAGGCATTGTCATAGTCAAGGGGTTGTCGTTCATACGGAATAACCCATTTAGGCGCGAGAGTTTCGAGCGCCTGTCGCTGGCCTTGCGTGATGTGGCCACGGCGATGCACAAAGCTGCGGATATGCGGTTGGGATGTCTCTGTTTTGGTGGGTTGCATCAGCCACCTCCAACCGCAACCACGACCTCGATTCGGTCATCTTCGGAGAGCTTATGAGTCCCGTGCAGGCTTCTAGGAACGATATCGCCATTGATTTCGACAGCCACACGTTTGTCTGCGAGCTCAAGGGCATGCAGGAGATCTGCCACTTTGCTGCCGTCAGCCACCGTGGTGGGTTCGCCATTCAAAATTATGTTCATGTTGCTATTGTAGTCACTTGCCGAGTTTGAGCGCCCGCTATAATACGCGCAACTTCATTGGTCAGGCGGGTGTAGTTCAATGGTAGAACGGCGGCTTCCCAAGCCTCAAGCGTGGGTTCGATTCCCATCACCCGCTCCAACACTGACCCAGTCCATCCGAACGCTTGATTGGATGTCGTTACATCACTTTGAAAATGCCTGAAACCAATCACCAACCCATCGCCCAGATGGCGCATCATTTGAATCGACGCTTTATTGCGCTCGTGCCGATCTTGTTGGCAATCATGGTTGCTATCAGTGGCTTGACGATGATTTATCCCCTGGTGCATCGTGTCTGGTTAGGCGAGCATCTGAACTGGTTTGACCAGGCATCCTGGCGTGAAATCATCGACATGATTGGTTTGATCGAATTGCCCAGGGTGTTTGTGGGCATGTGCCTGCTCATGATGTCGATGGGGCTAGCCATGCGGGCCCGTCTGGCTTGGGCATTTAGTCTGGTAGTGTTTGTGCCCGCTTTGCTGGTAACGATCTACTCTGATTGGGGAATCACCAGTATCAAAATCGTATACGACCTTGTTGTCGTAGCGATGCTAATTTGGTACTGGTCAGTTTTTAACCGCAGCAGTCTGACGGCTGGAACCCTGTTTGCTGTTGCTAGCGTTATTTCATTGCTTTGGTACTCGATGCTTGGCTCCTTGTACCTGGGCGAGGAGTTTGCCCCCCCTATCAAGGACATGCCCAATGCGATGTACTTTTCCGTGGTGGCGATGTCGACTGTCGGGTTTGGCGATATTGTTCCGGTCACTCATCCGGCCAGATTGTTTGTGGTGTCAATTATCGTAATGGGCATCACTGTATTTGCAACCTCGCTAGGCGCCATTGTTGGTCCAATTGCTAGCGGGAAGTTGCGTCAGATGCTTCGGCACAAAGCGAGAAAATCGATGCGTAAAAATCATGTCATTCTGTGCGGCACGACGCCGCTTGCTATCAGCCTATTTCGCAGCCTCACCGAGCGTGGAGAGCTAGTCACAGTGGTGTTGCGTCCTGGAACGAAGCATGATTATCCTGATACGGCTGACATTGTTTTCGGGGATGCGTTTGGAGCTGAAACGCTAAAAGAAGCTGGCGTTGAAGAAGCTAGCCACGTGATGGCATTGCGCGCCGATGATCCTGATAATGCCTTTATTGTTCTGGCGGTTAAGTCGTTTCCGAACAGCAAAGCACGAACCATTGTGCTGGTGAACAATAGCGAAAATCTAGAGAAGATCCGCAGAGTCAATGCCGATGTCGTGTTTTCTCCAGAGCTCCTGAGTGCCGAGCTTCTCGCCAGAGCGATCTCGGGCGAGTCTATGGATAAAAGTTTGATCTCCGACCTGTTTTTTGCCAAGCCGATCGACGCTGACGGTACAGTTCAAACCCAAACCAATTAATCGCTTTCAGACATGTCTTTACTGGTTACCAATATCGCGGCTTATCACTTCACTGCCTTGACCGACTTACCGGTCTGGCGTGAGCGCATAATGAACCGTACCGCTGAGCTTGACTTGAAAGGCACAGTGCTTTTGGCGCACGAGGGTATCAATCTGTTTTTGGCAGGCCCCAAAGTTGCCATCGAGTCATTTCTTGACTGGCTGCGCTCGTGCGAGCCGTTTGCCGCAATCAAAGTCAAATACAGTGAATCAGAAGCGGTTCCATTCAAGCGTTTGAAAGTCAAGATTAAAAATGAAATTATTCGCATGAATCATCCGGCAATTCATCCAGCCGAAGGTCGTGCGCCGGCAGTTGATCCGGTTACAGCGCGACGCTGGATTGAAATGGGTCAAGATGATGAGGGCAGGCCGTTGGTGATGCTCGACACGCGTAATGACTTTGAGGTTCAAGCGGGTACTTTCAAAGGTGCGCTGAACTGGCACATCGAACGTTTCACTCAATTTCCTGAGGCGGTTCAAGAGCATATGGATGAGCTTGAGGGCAAGACCATCATCAGTTTTTGTACCGGCGGGATTCGTTGTGAGAAAGCGGCTATTTACATGCAAGAAGTGGGTATCAAAAATATCTACCAGCTAGACGGCGGTATCTTGCAATATTTTGAAGATACCGATGGTTACGGTTTTGAAGGCAGCTGCTTTGTGTTTGACGAGCGCGAAACGCTAGACACAAAACTCAACGAAAAACACTTGAACGAGTAGCTTGTGCAGCCTAGCGGATTTTCATGCCTGGTACCGAACCCTGTGAAGGCTCGATCACAAAAATACCCGGATTAGTATTTTCATCGGCATGACTAGCCGATAAAACCATTCCCTCTGAAACACCAAACTTCATTTTGCGTGGCGCTAGATTGGCGACGACTACCACAAGCTTGCCTGTGAGTTCTTCGGGTTTGTACGCTGATTTAATGCCTGAGAAAACTTGGCGTAACTTGCCTTCACCAACATCAAGCATCAGTTTTAATAGCTTATGTGACCCCTCGACTTCTTCGCACGAAACCACTTTTGCCACACGCAAATCTAGTTTGGCGAAGTCGTCGATCTTGATATCGGGGCCAATTTCTTCACCACCTGGCAAAATCTTGGGCTCCTCAATCTCAGGGAATAGATCGTCGAGCATTTCCGGCGTGACTCTTTGCATCAGGTGTTTGAAGGATCCAATACGCCTGGGCAAAACACTGGCATCGGCCCAAGTAAAGCTGCGATCCATCCCAAAGAGCTCGGTGGCAACGCGATGAGTGAGTGCCGGCAAAATCGGCGTCAAAAGCACAGATAGCGCTTTAAAGCCAGCCAGTGCAGTGGAGCAAATATCTTGTAACTCGTCTTTTTGGTCGTTAGACGCATCAGCCAAACCTTTGGCCAGTATCCAGGGTTGGGCTGCATCAAAGTTCTGATTAATCACATCAGCTTGCGCCATGATCTCCCGAATTGCCCGTGCGTATTCACGTTTTTGTAGGTATTCCTGGATTTCATCAGCAACTTCAGACCATTTGGTGGTCAGCACGTGTTCGTCACCTGTATAACGCAGCTCGCCATTGAAGTGACGCCCGATAAAACTTGCCGCGCGACTAGCGATGTTAACGTATTTGCCAATCAGATCGCTGTTGACTCGAGCAATAAAGTCTTCAGGGTTGAAGTCGATATCTTCGACTTTATTGTTGAGTTTGGCTGCAATGTAATAGCGCAGCCATTCGGCATCCATGCCGAGCTCGAGATAGCGCAGTGGCGAGATCCCAGTACCCCGACTCTTCGACATTTTTTCGCCGCTAACGGTGATAAAGCCATGCACATTAATTTGGTCTGGTGTCTTGCGCCCAGAAAATTTTAACGTCGCCGGCCAGAACAGCGTGTGGAAGTAGACGATGTCTTTACCAATGAAGTGCACTTGTTCGGTATCACCGTCCGGATCAACGATGGCGTTGTAATCAAGTCCTGCTTTTTTGCAATAAGCTTTCAATGACGCGAGGTAGCCTACAGGTGCGTCAAGCCAGACGTAGAAATATTTACCAGGTGCGTCTGGGATTTCGATACCGAAATAGGGCGCATCACGCGAGATATCCCAGTCACCAAGCTTGGCGCCGGTGTTCTCATCACCAAGCCACTCCCGCGTTTTTGCGAGGACTTCGCTTTGTAGATGGTTCACGCCATGCTTGTTTTGTCCAGTGGTCCAGGCTTTCAAGAATTCCACGCAGCGCGGATCGGATAGCTTAAAAAAGAAATGCTCAGATGACTTTAGAACTGGCTTTGCGCCGGTTATGGTGCTGTAGGGCTCAATCAGTTCCGTAGGCGCATACACCGCACTGCAAACCTCGCAGGCGTCGCCATACTGGTCCTTTGCATGGCATTTTGGACATTCACCCTTGATGTATCGATCTGGCAAGAACATGCCCTGAACGGGGTCATAGAACTGCTCGATGGTCTTGGTTTCGATCAGCCCAGCGTCGCGCAGTTTGCGATATATATCTTGGGATAATTCGGTGTTCTCTGTTGAATCCGTCGAATGCCAATGATCAAACTCGACGTGAAACCCTTTGAGATACGTCGGTCGTTCGGCGGCGTATCGACCCACCAGTTCGGTCGGCGTAATTCCCTCGGCTTGCGCTTTGAGCATGATAGGGGCACCGTGCGTGTCATCGGCGCACACAAAATGGACGGTATGACCCGCCATGCGCATCGTTCTCACCCAGATGTCTGCCTGGATGTACTCCATGATGTGGCCGATGTGGAACGACCCATTGGCATAAGGCAAGGCAGTGGTGACAAACAGAGTGCGCGACATGATGTATCCGTCTAGATGGCAGGTACTGGATTTTAACTGTGTCGCGGCAGTTCGCTAGCGACACCAAGACGGCGGTCAACGCACGTCGCGTGCCTCAACATCGGTCACGTTGTCGCGCGGGCGGGTTGGTTGACCAAAGCTCCCTTTCGCGAAGATGGGTTTGCGCCGTGCCTGACGGCTAGTCCAGTACTCTTGCACTGAGAACCGTTGTCCGCGCAATTTGGCGACTAAAAAGAGGATACCCACAGCAATCAGTGTGGAGAAAGTAAAAATCAAAGCCATGCCGAGTCCGATGAGCGCAACCACAGCGAAAGCGATAATACGAAGAATGCGAGTTATGAAATCCATCATGTAATTAGTATACGTTGTGTCCGTGCAAACGCACCAATTATTGTGACCTTAGAAACCCTTAAAAATTCCATGACAGTTACATCTAATGACATTCAGGCTCTTTTGGCCCGCACCATGGATCCCAACACCAACCGGGCGTATGGTGATCTAGTTCAGGATATCCGCGTCGAGTCGTCCGGCGAGGTCAGTCTTAAGTTTCGGCCTGGATATCCGGTGGGGCGAAGCCGCGAATCCCTGCTGCGACCTCTGACAGCAGCGCTAGAGGCCCTTGGGTTTGGCAAGGCGCACATTGAGGTTCAGCCCAAGATCGAAGCGCACGCCATTCGTGCCGGTGTAGAGCGGGTCAAGGGCATCAAAAACATCATCGCAGTGGCTTCTGGCAAGGGCGGGGTGGGTAAAAGCACCACAGCGGTCAACCTTGCGTTGGCGTTCGCCGATGAAGGGGCTACGGTGGGCGTGCTCGACGCGGATATCTACGGCCCGAGCGTCCCCCTATTGTTAGGCATTGACGGTCGGCCAGACAGCAAAGATAACAAAACCATGGAGCCCATGATTGGTCACGGGATCAAATGCAACTCGATCGGGTTTTTGGTGGATGCTGATACGCCGGCTATCTGGCGTGGCCCCATGGTGACGCAAGCGCTCGAACATTTGTTGCGCCAGACTAATTGGGGCGAGCTCGATTATTTGATCATCGACATGCCGCCGGGTACCGGCGATATTGCCTTGACCCTGGCTCAAAAAGTGCCTGTCAGTGGTGCGCTGATTGTCAGCACACCGCAAGATGTCGCGTTACTCGATGCCCGCAAGGGGGTGCGTATGTTTGAGAAAGTCACGGTGCCCGTGCTTGGGATTATCGAGAATATGTCTGTCCATGTGTGCTCTAACTGTGGCCACGTTGAGCATTTGTTCGGTGAGGGTGGTGCGCAGCGGATGGCCGATGAGTTCCAAGTGCCGTTTTTAGGCAAATTACCGCTGGCGCTTTCCATCCGAGAAAATGCGGATGCGGGCAACCCAACCGTGGTCGCAGCACCCGATAGTACCGAGGCTGGTCTATACCGTGAGATAGCGCAAAAATTGGTTGCAAGGCTCTCGGGTTTGCCCAAAGACATGGCCAGCAAGTTCCCCACAGTGGTGGTCGAGCAACGGCGTCACTGATTTGTTTCGGCAGGGCGCGCGATGCGGCGTTAAAATTCAAGGTTTTACGCTGTTGGGGAAGTTCTGCCATGAGCATCAAAAGCGACCTATGGATTCGGCGTGCAGCCGCCCAAGGCATGATCGAGCCGTTTGAGCCCGGTCAGGTACGAGAAAACGCCAACGGGCGAATTGTGAGCTATGGCACTAGCAGCTATGGCTATGATGTGCGCTGCGCCAACGAATTCAAGATCTTCACCAACATCAACTCGACCATTGTTGATCCCAAGGCGTTTGATGAGAAGTCATTTGTGGATTTTGTGGGTGATATCTGCATCATTCCCCCCAATTCGTTCGCATTAGCCCGCACCGTTGAGTATTTCCGTATTCCGCGAAGTGTGCTCACCGTGTGTCTTGGCAAAAGTACCTATGCCCGTTGCGGCATTATCGTCAATGTCACGCCACTTGAACCTGAATGGGAAGGGCATGTGACACTCGAGTTCTCAAACACCACACCGCTGCCCGCCAAAATTTATGCTGGCGAGGGTTGCGCGCAGATGCTGTTTTTTGAAAGCGACGAAATTTGCGAGACGTCATACAAGGACCGGGGTGGTAAGTATCAGGGCCAGCAGGGCGTTACTTTGCCACGTACTTAGTCATAAGACATTTTTGCGCAGTCAGGCAGTCAAGGGAGTTCCTCCATGAAGTTTCGTTTCCCGATTTACATTATTGATGAGGACTTCCGCTCGGAAAATGCCTCAGGCTTGGGTGTTCGCGCACTGGCTGCTGCAATCGAAGCAGAGGGCATGGAGGTTATCGGTGTCACAAGCTATGGTGACTTGAGTTCATTTGCTCAGCAGCAAAGTCGGGCGAGCGCTTTCATCCTGTCAATTGACGATGAAGAGTTCGATATTGATGTCGCAGTTGACCACTCGAGTGCCATTCAAAACTTACGCTCATTTATTGGTGAATTACGTTTCAGAAACGCTGACATCCCTATCTATCTGTATGGTGAGACGCGCACCTCTGAACACATCCCCAACGATATTTTGCGGGAACTGCACGGCTTTATTCACATGTTCGAAGACACACCAGAGTTCGTGGCGCGTCACATTATTCGCGAAGCGCGCAGCTACATTGACGGCCTTGCCCCGCCATTCTTTAGGGAATTGGTTAACTACGCTCAAGATGGTTCGTACTCATGGCATTGCCCTGGGCACTCCGGTGGTGTTGCGTTTTTAAAGAGCCCGGTAGGTCAGATGTTTCACCAGTTTTTTGGTGAGAACATGTTAAGAGCTGATGTCTGTAATGCCGTAGACGAGTTGGGGCAACTGCTTGATCACACGGGCCCTGTGGCAGAGTCCGAGTTAAACGCCGCCCGAATTTTTCATGCGGACCATTGTTTTTTTGTGACCAACGGCACCTCTACGTCCAACAAGGTTGTGTGGCATGCCAACGTTGCTGCTGACGACATTGTGGTGGTTGATCGCAACTGTCACAAGTCTATTCTGCATGCGATCACCATGACGGGTGCCATTCCGGTTTTTCTGAGGCCAACGCGCAATCATCTTGGAATTATCGGTCCGATTCCACTAAGCGAGTTCGAACCGGACAATATTCAGAAAAAAATTGACGCCAATCCGTTTGCAAGACGGGCGCGATCGAATCAGGCCCGGATTTTGACGCTGACTCAAAGTACCTACGATGGCGTGATTTACAACGTTGAAATGATCAAAGATAGGCTTGGCTCAACGATTGATACCTTGCACTTTGATGAAGCCTGGTTGCCGCATGCGCCTTTTCATGATTTCTATCGCGATATGCATGCGATCGGTGCGAACCGACCCCGCAGTGAGCGTGCGATGGTCTATGCCACACACTCGACACACAAATTATTGGCGGGCATTTCTCAGGCGTCCCAGATTGTGGTGCAAGAATCCCAAACCCGCCGGTTAGACCGCAACGTATTTAACGAAGCGTACTTGATGCACACGTCAACGTCACCCCAGTACGCCATCATTGCATCATGTGATGTGGCTGCAGCCATGATGGAACCGCCAGGCGGCACAGCCTTGGTTGAAGAAAGCATTCGCGAGGCGATGGATTTCCGGCGGGCGATGCGCAAAGTACAAGCTGAGTATGGCGACTCGGATTGGTGGTTCAGTGTGTGGGGTCCAGATGAGTTGCCGACTCAGGGCATTGGTGGGCAATCCGATTGGGTGCTTAAAGCCAATGATCATTGGCATGGTTTTGGTGATTTGGCTCAAGATTTCAATATGCTTGACCCCATTAAGGCCACGATTGTCACGCCTGGTCTGGATATGTCTGGCAGTTTTGGGGAGTCCGGTATTCCGGCAGCGTTGGTCTCCAAGTACCTGACCGAACACGGCGTTGTCGTGGAGAAAACCGGTCTGTACTCATTTTTTATCTTGTTTACGATCGGTATTACCAAAGGGCGCTGGAATACGTTGCTGACTGCCTTGCAGCAATTTAAAGACGACTATGACCGCAACCAGCCAATGTGGCGCATTCTGCCTGAGTTTTGTCGGGATCACCGCCGTTATGAGCGCATGGGTTTGCGCGATCTATGCCAGTTGATCCACGAAGCCTATCGTGAGTATGACGTTGCTCGTTTGACCACCGAGATGTATTTGTCAGACATGGTGCCGGAATTCAAACCATCAGATGCGTTTGCCTATATGGCGCATGGTGATGTCGAGCGTATCTCAATTGATGAGCTTGAAGGGCGTGCGACAGGTGTACTGCTAACACCCTATCCACCGGGTATCCCTTTGCTGATTCCTGGCGAGCGCTTTAACAAGACAATTGTTCAGTATCTGCAGTTTGCGCGAGATTTCAATAGCCGCTTCCCTGGGTTTGAGACTTATATTCATGGCCTGGCTGAAGAGGAGGACGCCAGCGGTAATAAGCGTCTATATGTGGACTGCATCAAGCAGAGCTAACAAGACGTGACCAAGGTTGATGTCATCGTCATCGGTGCCGGTGCGGCTGGCATGATGTGTGCAGCCACGGCTGGCCTAGCCGGGCGAGAGGTGATGTTGATCGACCATGCCAGCAAACTGGCTGAAAAAATCCGAATTTCTGGTGGCGGGCGTTGCAATTTCACCAACGTTAATGTCACCCCCGAGAATTTTATTTCGGCAAATCCCAAGTTCTGCCGCACTGTGCTGGCTGGCTACACGCCGCAGGACTTCATCAAGCTCGTCAATTCCCACGGCATTTCCTGGCATGAAAAGCACCGTGGTCAGTTGTTCTGCGACGACAGCAGTGAGCAAATCATTGCGATGCTCAAGCGCGAGTGTGACAGGGCGAATGTCAGGTGGCGAATGCCGTGCTCGGTGCAAAGCGTCAAGCAAACCGCCGATGGTTTTGAGCTCGACACATCCGTTGGTGTGCTGTGCTGTCGCGACTTGGTCATTGCCACCGGCGGTACAGCAGTGCCGCAGGTAGGGGCTACAGATTTCGCATTGAGAATAGCCCAGCAATTTGGCGTGGACGTGATCGATCCGAGGCCTGCCTTGGTACCTTTACAGTTTGACCCCAAAGTCTGGCAGCCGTTTGCAAACTTGGCGGGCGTGGCAATCGAGGCCGAGATTGCGGTGGCCAATGGTCGGCAGCGCTTTGTCGAAGATATGTTGTTTACCCATCGAGGCTTGTCTGGTCCCGGGATTTTGCAGATCTCTAGTTATTGGCGGGCTGGACAGTCTTTGGCTATTAACTTGTTGCCGATGCGGGGCTTGGCTGAGCAATTGATCGCGCTAAAGTCTGGCGCCAAACAACAGGCCGTTACGGTCATGGCTAAGTTTTGGCCTAAACGTCTGGCCGAGCAGTGGCTCGGCGAAGCGGGTCAGCGCAAGTTTGCCGAATGGTCGGACAAAGCAGTGAGGGCACTGATTGAGCAAATACAAAACTGGCAGGTCACGCCCTCTGGTTCTGCGGGGCTGCGCAAAGCCGAAGTCATGGCCGGTGGCATAGATACGGATGCGCTGGATCAGCGCACGTTAGGTGTGAAGGGTATACGCGGGCTGTATTTTTTGGGTGAAGCCGTGGATGTGACGGGCTGGCTTGGCGGTTACAACTTTCAGTGGGCGTGGGCAAGCGGGGTGGCTTGTGGACGCGCGCTATCAGCAAGGGCTCGAGGTTAGGTTGATGACTTTGTACATCGGTGGCTGTGTCGCTTTCAGACGACTGAACGCCTAGCCGTCAAAGCCAATAAATTCAGTGTGTTGAGGCAACAAGCTCAAGCGAGCTGTGAGCGTTAGCTTTTATTAACTGACTCATTAGTGTCTTTTTACTGTTTTAACGGGCGTTTTCCGGGTAACCTACGGCTGTCTGTGAATACCCTATGCAGGAGAGCGTGTCGTTCTGACACCGCCGAAGGCGCAATTCGCCCAGAATCGCTCAGGCACCACATACTGCACAGGGTTTCGTCTATGAGGCGGCACAGGACTCTGGAGAGACTTGCCGTTGTTTGATTGGCAAGCGCCGAAGGTGCAGCTGGTGAAGCCACCAGAAAACTCTCAGGCAAAAGGACAGAGGGGCGGATCGTAGGATGAAGTTGTCATTGATGTGACGAACCGTGATCCACGCCACCTGTCTGGAGAGTTTATATGTCTGCCTTGCAAAGAACACCCTTATATGATGCGCACGTAGCGGCCAACGCTCGCCTGGTGGATTTCGGTGGTTGGGAAATGCCCTTGCATTACGGCTCGCAGATCGAAGAACATCATGCCGTAAGACAAAACGTGGGTATGTTTGATGTTTCGCACATGCGCAGCGTCGACATATCAGGACCGCAATCTCGAGCCTTTTTGCGCTACCTTTTGGCCAATGACGTTAACAAGCTGAAGCAAACCGGCCGTGCACTCTACAGCTGCATGTTGAATCCGCAGGGCGGCATTATTGACGATCTGATCGCGTACCACTTTGCCGAGGAGCAGTGGCGATTGGTGGTGAACGCCGCCTGTGCACAGGCAGATATTGCCTGGATGAAGCGTGTGGCCAGTGCAAAGTCTTTTGAAGTGGTGATCGCTGAGCGTCCTGATTTGGCCATGCTGGCATTGCAAGGTCCACAGGCAATGAAGGTGCTCGGTGAGACGCGTGCGCCGTGGGCTGCCGCTGTGGCTGAGGTCAAACCCTTCACAGCGGTCACGTTCGGTGATGTCGTGGTGGCCCGCACGGGCTATACCGGTGAAGACGGTGTTGAAATCATGCTCCCGGCCGATCAGGTGGTTGACCTCTGGAATGATTTATTGGCTGCCGGTGTGGCCCCTTGCGGGTTGGGGGCGCGTGACACACTACGTCTGGAAGCTGGTATGAATCTGTACGGCCAGGATATGGATGCGTTGACCATACCCGCCCAAGCCGGCTTGAGCTGGACGGTCGCCTTGGCCGATGAGGCACGTGATTTCGTTGGGCGCGCTGCGATTACACAATTTCCAGCGTCAGGGCAAATGCTGGGACTGAAGCTTCAGGAAAAAGGTGTGATGCGTGCACATATGACTGTGCAAACAGCCTCAGGCGATGGCGAGATCACCAGCGGCACCATGTCCCCCACCCTCGGCATATCGATCGCCATGGCTCGGTTGCCCGATGGTGTCTTGGTCGGCGAGGATGTACACGTAAATATTCGAGGAAAGTCAGTTCCAGCTAAGGTTTGCCAGCTACCGTTTGTGCGTCACGGCAAAGCCGTGGAACCGAAGTCTTAACGTGTTTAATCAAGCAGTGTTTGCGGAGATTTGAATGAGCATTCCGAACGATCGTAAGTATGTGTCCTCGCATGAGTGGATTTTGCCTGAAGGTGACATGCTCTTAGTGGGTATCACCGATCCTGCCCAGGATCAGCTCGGAGATTTGGTGTTTGTGGGTGACGTGCGGGTGGGCGCCAAGCTAAAGGCTGGCGAGACTGCTGGTGTGGTGGAGTCGGTCAAGGCAGCATCCGATATCTACGCCCCAGTCGATGGCGAAGTGGTGGGATTTAACGATTCCCTGAATGATGCTCCCGAAAGCATCAATGGGGATCCTTATGGAACATGGATTTATAAATTTAAGCCTGCAAATATGGCTGACATCGACGGATTGCTCGATGCGGCCGCGTATCAGGCGGTAGTTGACGCGAGCTAAATCATGACAAGACCAACGACCGAGACGGCTGGCGCGTTTATTGCGCGCCATATTGGCCCTGGCCAGGCTGACCGCCAGCAGATGCTGGCTGCCATTGGTGTGGATAGCGTAGACACGCTGATGCAAACCGTGGTGCCGGGCAATATTCATCTGTCCGGTCTGTTGGACTTGCCATCGCCTAAAGACGAGCCAGAGGTTCTGGCTGAGCTTAAGAGCATCGCCAATCAAAACCGGGTGATGCGAAGCTACATTGGGCAAGGCTACTATGGCACGCACACGCCAAACGTGATCTTGCGCAATATCCTGGAAAATCCAGCTTGGTACACGGCTTATACGCCTTATCAACCAGAAATCTCGCAAGGTCGCCTTGAGGCGATTCTGAATTTCCAGACCATGGTGGCAGATCTGACGGGTTTAGATATTGCCAACGCGTCGTTACTTGATGAGGGCACGGCAGCTGCCGAAGCCATGACCCTGGCCTGGCGAGTGACGCGGCATAAGGATCGGCCGTTTTTTGTGTCAGCTAATTGCCATCCGCAAACAATCGAAGTGGTTAAAACTAGAGCCGAAGGCCTGGGAATTGAATTGGTCGTCGCCGATGAGGCGGCCGGTGTGCCGACTTGTTTCGGCGTGTTGTTGCAATACCCGCAAACGTTGGGTGACGTGGTCGATTACCGCGGCCTCGCGGAAAAAATTCATGCCGATGACGGGGTGGTGGCATGTGCGACCGACCTATTGGCCTTGACCTTGCTTGAGGCACCTGGCAACTTGGGTGCGGATATCGCCATTGGTTCGGCGCAGCGCTTTGGTGTACCCATGGGGTTTGGTGGGCCACACGCAGCGTTCATGAGTTGCAAGGATGCCTTTAAGCGGCACATGCCTGGTCGCCTGGTGGGTGTGTCCAAAGATGCGATGGGTAATCCAGCATTGAGGCTAGCTCTCCAAACTCGCGAGCAACACATCCGTCGAGAAAAAGCCACCTCCAATATATGCACAGCGCAAGTCCTGCTTGCCGTGATGGCCAGCATGTACGCCTTGTGGCATGGGCCAGCTGGTCTAAAAGCCATCGCCCGTCGGGTGCATCATCACACGGCAGCGGTGCGCACAGCACTGCAGGAGCTAGGGTTTAAGGTTGCCAATGAGGGTTACTTTGATACTTTGCTGGTCAAGACTGGTGAGAATACGGCTGCGATTCACGATGCAGCTGTGAAAGCCGGTATGAACTTGCGACATGTCAGTGACAGCGAGCTTGCGTTGTCAATTGACGAAACCGTTCGCGTTGAGGACGTTACTGCTTTGCTAGCAGTGTTTGCCCATGTCGTCGGTAAACAGGTAGAACTGAGTTGGCCGCAAGATAACGAATTGCCCGGTGTGGCTCAGACGGTGGCACGCCATTCAGAGATATTGACGCATGCTGTGTTCTCGAGCATTCAGTCTGAGACAGACATGTTGCGTTATTTGCGTCAACTAAGCGACAAGGATTTGGCGCTTGATCGCACCATGATTCCACTGGGCTCTTGCACCATGAAGCTAAACGCCACGGTCGAAATGATTCCGGTGACCTGGCCCGAATTCGCCAACATGCATCCCTTTGCGCCGAGCGATCAGACCCAAGGATACAAGACCCTGATTGATCGTTTGTCGGCCTACCTTTGTGAGATCACCGGGTACGACGCCGTTAGCCTGCAGCCTAATTCAGGTGCGCAAGGTGAGTATGCGGGTTTATTGGCCATTCGTGCCTATCATCGATCACGTGGTGATCTGCAGCGCAACATCTGCCTGATTCCTGAGTCAGCCCATGGCACCAATCCAGCGTCGGCCAATATGGTGGGTATGGATGTGGTGGTGGTACGTGCTGACTCGCTTGGCAACGTTGATGTTGAGCATCTTAAGGAATGTATTGCCCAAGCAGGCGATCGCTTGGCCGCTTTGATGGTGACCTATCCATCGACGCACGGCGTATTTGAAGAGGCGATCACAGAAATTTGCGATCTGGTGCATGCGGCTGGCGGCCAAGTCTATATGGACGGTGCAAACATGAATGCCATGGTGGGTGTTGCTCAGCCGGGCAAGTTTGGTTCCGATGTTTCACACCTGAACCTGCACAAGACTTTCTGTATTCCCCATGGTGGCGGTGGTCCCGGTGTCGGCCCTGTTGCATGCCGTGCCCATTTGGCACCGTACTTGCCTGGCGTGGTTCACACCAGTGGCCAACTCCCGGCAGACGCACCGGTAGGCCCTGTTAGTGCAGCACCGTTCGGATCGGCGAGCATCTTACCGATCTCTATGGCCTATATCTTGTTGATGGGTGCCCAAGGATTACGTGATGCCACCGAAGTAGCTATTCTGAATGCCAATTATGTGGCTACCCGACTAGCACCGCACTATCCCATCCTCTATACCGGTAAGGGCGGACGCGTAGCGCATGAGTGTATCCTCGATATGCGCCCAATCAAGGACAAGACGGGTATTTCAGCCGAGGACATTGCCAAGCGCTTGATGGACTATGGGTTCCATGCGCCGACCATGTCGTTTCCGGTGGCAGGCACTTTAATGGTTGAGCCTACAGAGTCGGAAGGTTTGGCAGAGCTTGACCGTTTTGTCGATGCCATGATTGCGATTCGTCAAGAGATTGAGCAGGTGGCCAATGGCGAGCGTGATGCTAATGACAATGTTTTGAAGAACGCGCCGCATACCGCACACATGCTAATGGCTCAAGAATGGCATCATGATTACAGTCGTCATGAAGCAGGCTTTCCGATGCCCGCGCAATTACAAAGCAAGTACTGGCCCCCGGTAGCGCGCGTTGATAACGCATGGGGTGATCGTAATCTTGTGTGTGCTTGCCCGCCGGTGAGTGACTACGCGCAAGCGACTTGATCAGGTGCGCCTGCGGTACTCGACAAAGTCATAGGCGAGGTGATTGTCTGCAGGTTGAGGCTGTCTTTCGGTCTCAACCCAGACGTTAGGGTCGAGGACCGGAAAAAAAGCATCGCCATCCACGTCGGTGTCAATCTCGGTAGCAATGACTTTATCGACTTTAGGTAATGCATCAGCGTAGAGTTGTGCCCCACCGATAACGCAAACTTCATCGACCTGGCCCGCTGCACCCAAGGCCTGCTCGAGCGAGTGAACTAATACGGCTCCAGTAAAGTCACCCTGGCCAGAGCGGCTGACCACAATATTGGTGCGGCCAGGCAGGGGGCGCCCGAGTGAAAGCCAGGTCTTTCTGCCCATGATGATGGGCTTTCCCATGGTTTGGCGCTTGAAGTGAGCAAGGTCACCCGGAAGTTTCCAGGGAAGTTGATTGTCCTTGCCAATCACTCGGTTACGGCTGTAGGCGACGATCAGTGAGACTGTGGTCATACCGCCACCGGTGCCTTGATGTGTGGATGAAACTGATAGTTCTCGATGACGAAATCTTCAAGCTCGTATTCAAAAATACTGGCAGGCTTTCTGGCGAGTTTCAAGGTCGGGTAGGGATAGGGGTCGCGTGCAAGTTGCTCTTGTACCTGATCGAAGTGGTTGTTGTAGAGATGGCAGTCACCTCCGGTCCAAACAAAATCTCCGACTTCAAGATTGGTCTGCTGCGCAATCATGTGAGTCAATAATGCATAGCTTGCGATGTTAAAGGGCACGCCCAGAAAGATATCTGCGCTACGTTGATAAAGCTGGCATGACAGTTTGCCCTGTGCTATATAAAACTGGAAAAACGCGTGACAAGGGGGCAAAGCCATGTCTGGAATCTGCCCCACATTCCAGGCAGACACTATTAGGCGGCGCGAATCGGGGTTGGATTTGATTTGATCAATGACCTGACTAATCTGGTCGATTTTGTGGCCATCGGGCGCAGGCCATGATCGCCATTGCACCCCATAGATTGGACCGAGATCGCCATCTTGGCGAGCCCATTCGTCCCAGATGGTGACATGACGATCCTGCAGCCATTTGACATTCGAATCGCCGCGTAAAAACCACAGTAGTTCTACAAAGATACTGCGGGTATGAAGCTTCTTGGTCGTGACTAAAGGAAACCCTTTGGACAGATCAAACCGCATCTGATAACCAAACAGTGACCTCGTGCCGGTACCGGTACGGTCAGATTTATCTACGCCGTTCTCATAAACATGGCGCATGAAGGTTTCATACTGGTTCATGCTTCATTTCCGCTTGTGTTGGCAGCATCGGGGTCGATGATCTGAACCGACCAAGTCATTTCCGCACTATTTGCCAGCATGGCCGAGGCCGAGCAGTATTTATCGTGCGAGAGCTTCACAGCCCTTTCAACGACTTGTTGACTCAGGTTTTTACCGGTCACGGTAAATGCAAAGTGAATTTTGGTAAAAACTTTGGGATCCGAGTCTGCGCGTTCTGCTGTTAAAGCGACCTCGCAGCCCGTCACGGCGTGGCGTCCCCGCTTCAGAATTAACACCACATCGTACGCTGTGCACCCTCCGGTACCAAGCAGCACCATCTCCATCGGGCGTGGTGCAAGGTTGTGGCCGCCACCATCGGGAGCACCGTCCATGGCAGCAATATGGCCTGTGCCAGTCTTGCCGATGAACAACATGCCGTCGGGACCGCCCCACTGAACTGTGCACTGCATGATTGAGCTACCTCAAGATGTGATGAATGCTACTAATGATAGCCTCTAAGGCACAGTCGATGCAGTGGCTAAAGCGTCGTCACAAATGCGACGTCGCTAAAATCAAACGAAATGCTGTGGGGTTTAACCAAACCACAAAAGAGGAAGCCCAGATAATGACCACATTAAAACACCGCGCTATGCGTCGCCGAGAAGGTCTGTTTGATCAATTGATCGGAGAAGCCTCAGTGGCGCTACAGGTTCTCTCCGGTGCGGCTGTGGCCTCTCGGCCTAATCCAGCGGGCAGAAGATTGCCCGAGGAGCCTGAGTCGCTAAATCAGGCCGAGCGGCGCCATGCAGCGGGTCTCATGCGTATCAACCACGTTGGCGAGATTTGTGCCCAAGCTCTCTACCGCGGTCAAGCATTGGCCGTCGAGCGCCAACAGACCAAAGAACTGCTGCGCGAGGCTGCCCGCGAGGAGGTGGATCATCTGGTGTGGTGCCAAGACAGGTTAAAGGAGTTAAATAGCCGGGTAAGTCTCTTGAACCCGATTTGGTATGCCGGCTCCTTTATGCTGGGTTTAGCCGCAAGTAGGGCGGGTGAGCGCTACAACCTAGGGTTTATGGCCGAGACAGAGCGGCAGGTGGAAGCCCACCTTGATGGTCATTTGAAGTCTTTGCCTGAGGGTGATGGGCGTTCGCGCAAGATCGTGACTCAAATGCGCGATGACGAGATCAAGCACCGTCGTACTGCGCAGAAACACGGGGGTGTGGAGCTACCGTTCCCTGTCCCGTCGGTTATGAAATTTATGTCTAAAGTTATGACTAAAAGTGTTTATTATGTTTAGTCAAACGAAATTAAATCTCAGTCACATTGGTCAATTGCGGCATAGCAAGAAGAAATTTCCCCTATTTTTCTAGGGCATTACAAAAATCTCTCTTGCATCGCACAAATTTTCTGCTATGATGGAGTCGTGTGTCGCTGAGCTAGTTCTATCAGTAGTTTCCCGAAGGCAAATTTTCGGGGAAACCCGTAAAAGCGGGAAGCGGTAGATCAAGTTGCGCAAGCCCGAAAGCGACTCGGCAAAGTTGTCTCCTCCACCCTCCTCCTTTGGTGGATTTGACCCGATATCGCAAGGTCTCGGGTCTTTTTTTGTCTGCTCGCGCCAGACTCTTGGTTTCCCTTAGCATCGGAACGGGTCCGACTTGTCTGGTCTCAATGGTTTTTGCTGGTTACGCGCATCAATGAGGCTAACCAATGGCGCGTGGATGCATCAAAATCTTTGGTTTGTTCAGGGTCGTTTTGCATGAGTTCCAGCGCTAGGCGCTTGCCAAACTCTACCCCCCACTGATCAAAGGGATTCAATCCCCAGAGTACGCCGGCCACAAACACTTTGTGCTCATACAGAGCTAGCAGTGCACCGAGTCGATGAGCATCTAGCTTTGGCAAAACGATTAACGTTGAGGGGCGCCCGCCCGGATGTAAGCAATGCTGAGCGAGCCACTGTGCATGCGACTCATCGTGCTTGTGCTTAAGCTCCTGAAACGATACCTCTACCGATTTGCCGCGCCATAATGCCGCGCGTTGCGCCAGACAGTTAGCCACGAGCTGCCGATGGTGGCTCAGCAAATGGTGCTCAGGCTCAATACAAAAGATGAAATCTACCGGCGCACCACGCTGACTCTGATGCAGCCACTGAAAAAAAGTGTGCTGACTATCTGTACCGGGCATGCCCCAAACGGCAGGGCTGACCGAGACATCAATGGGATTGCCTTGTTGATCAACGGCTTTACCCAACGACTCCATTTGAAGCTGCTGCAGCCATGGCACAAAATCGGTCAAGCGTGCGTCGTATGGGCAAATGACCTCCGATGAGAAGCCCAGTATGCTGGTGTTGGCTACCATATTCAAGGCAAGTTGCACCGGAGCGTTATGCGCGATGGCGGCAGTCTGGAAATGCGTATCCATGTCGCGCGCGCCTTGAAGTAGCTCTTCGAATGTCGTCCAACCCAGACCTAGTGCCACCGGTAGTCCGATCGTGGACCAAATGGAGTATCGACCGCCTACCCAGTCCCAGAATTCAAATATGCGTTCGGGTGCCACGCCAAATTCGATTGCAGCTGCCGGGTTTGCGGTGAGCGCCACAACTTGGTTCAAAGGGTGTTTGATTCCACCGTGCTCAAGCCACTTGATCGCCTCGCGAGCGTTGGTCATTGTTTCTGTGGTGGTAAAGGATTTGGAGGCGACGATGATCAGCGTATCTCGCGGATCGAGGCCGTCCAGCGCGGCGGTGATGGCATGAGCATCAATATTGGCTGCAAATCTCAAAGTGCGTCGGTTGCTGACTCCTTTGAGGCTGTGCCACACCATGCGTGGACCCCAGTCACTGCCGCCGATCCCAAGGTGAACAACGTTACTGTAGCGGTTGTATGTATTGGCATCATCAACAAAGCGCTTCATGCGCTCAAGTTGTGCGGTGATCAAGGATCTCACGCTCTCGGGGGCATGGCTGCTTCGTAGCGCAGTGTGCAGGGCCGGACGGTTTTCTGAGAGATTGGCAATCCCACCTTCAAACAGGGCATGCCTGGCTTGTTCAAAGCCCGCAACACTCAGGAGCTCGATGGCAGCGTCTCTTAGTGTTTGGCTGTCACGTTGGGCACTTAAGTCAACAGTCAGCTGCCCGGCTTCAATCAGGCGTAGTTGTTCTGGATCAGCGTGCGCTGCCTGCACCGCATCGGAAAACGCCTGCCAGGCTGGATTTGACTGCAAGGCCATGAAGAGTTTTCCAGTCAGAATGGCAGTCGCGCGTTGGGCGCCAAGGCCTGCAGTTGATCACGAAACTGACTTTTGATGCGATCGAGCGCAGTGGGTGTTTCCCCTTCAAACCGTAGAACGACTACCGGCGTGGTGTTTGACGGTCTTGCCAAACCAAAACCATCGGCAAAATCTACCCGGATGCCATCGATGGTCGAAACTGCCTCAGCACCACTGAATTTTGCGTTCAGTTTGAGTGCGTCGATGAGAGCAAAGGGCTCGCCTTCTTTCATTTCCAGTTTGAGTTCCGGGGTGCTAAATGCCGTTGGTAGCCCTTCGAGTACTGAAGAGGGATCAGCCTCGCGCGACAGTATTTCAAGTAGGCGCGCACCGGTGTACAGCCCATCATCGAATCCAAACCAGCGTTCTTTAAAAAATATATGGCCACTCATTTCGCCGGCCAAAGGCGCGCCAGTTTCAGCAAGCTTGGCTTTAACAAGGGAATGACCGGTACGGCACATCAGTGGTTCACCACCTGCTTGTTTAATAGCAAGCGGTAACTGCCGACTGCATTTGACGTCAAACAGAATTTGGCTGGCGGGCAGGCGGCTCAGAATGTCTCTGGCAAACAAAATCATTTGTCGATCTGGCCAAATGATTTCACCGCTACGGGTAACGACCCCGAGGCGGTCACCGTCACCGTCAAATGCCAAACCTAGCTCGCAGTCTTGTGCTTGCACGGCTTGAATCAGGTCTTGTAGGTTGTGTGGCTCAGCGGGATCAGGGTGGTGATTGGGAAATCTGGCGTCCACGTCGCAAAACAGTTCTTGCACTTCACATCCAAGTGCTCGATACAAGTCTGCAGCGATCACGCCAGCAACCCCATTGCCACAGTCAATGGCTATTTTCATGGGGCGAGCCAGCTTGATGTCGCTTGTGACACGGTCCAGATATACCGGTTTGATATCGATTGGCTCGGCCTGACCTGGTATTGAAGCGACCGCTTTGGGTCGGGCCATATCTTCGCGCAGGCTACTGATATCGTCGCCATAAAGTGTGCTGCCGGCGAGCATCATCTTAAAGCCGTTGTACTGTGGCGGGTTATGACTGCCTGTGATCGCTACTCCAGAGCCGGTGCCAAGATGGTGAGCCGCGAAGTAAACCAAGGGCGTAGGCACCATGCCAAGCTCTATCGTACCCACGCCGCCCTCACGAATACCCCTGCCAAGGGCCTCGGCAAGATCAGGGCTGCTAAAGCGGCCGTCATAGCCAATTACGATTTTGTTGACATTAGCTGACTTCGCGCGCGCCGCCAGGCTTCTGCCCAGTAGCAGTGCAAACGCCGGGTTGAGATCCGCAGGTACTTCACCGCGAATATCGTAGGCTTTAAATACGTGGTTGGGCAGGGCAGACGATGACATGGTCAATCCATGGGGCTAAGACATTTTGTGGCTATTATCGCAAATATCTAGGCACAGCTTGGTTACCGGCGCTAAAACAGCGTTAATCAGTATTAGCCACACAGAACGGATAGCTGCGGGGAAAAGTAATGTTGGAAGGATTATCGAATATCGTTGGACAAAGCAATGTGTTGACAGGTAGCGCGGCCCAACCGTATCTCGTCGATTGGCGCGGACGCTATCGCGGTAAGGCGCAAGCAGTGGTTCGCCCGGGTAACGTCGAAGAAGTTGCCGCTGTGGTCAGGTATTGCGTGCTCAATAACGTGCCGGTCGTGACCGTTGGTGGCAACACAGGCTTATGTGGTGGTGCGACGCCTGATGATTCAGGGCGGGCTGTGGTGTTGTCCACAGCGCGTCTGAATAAAATCCGTTCAATTGATACTGACAACGACACGATCACGGTTGAAGCTGGATGCATCTTGCAAAGCGTGCAAGATGCCGCACGTGAGGCTGGCCGTCTGTTCCCGCTCAGTCTGGCAGCCGAGGGCAGTTGCACCATTGGGGGCAACCTGGCCACCAACGCGGGGGGCACGCAGGTCTTGCGTTACGGCAATACCCGCGAGTTGACCCTCGGCTTGGAGGTAGTGACTGCTGAAGGGGAAATCTGGAATGGTTTGCGTGGTTTGCGCAAGGACAACACCGGTTATGACTTGCGTGACTTGTTTGTTGGAAGCGAGGGCACGCTGGGTATCATCACGGCAGCCACGCTCAAGCTTTATCCACTGCCCGTGGCTCAGCGAACCGCTATGTTGGCGTTTGCCAGTCTTGAAGACAGTGTGACGTTTTTGTCGCGAGCACGACAGGGATTCGGAGCAGCGTTAACCGGCTTTGAGGTCATGGCTGGTTCGGTGTTGCAAGCCGTAGTGCGGTTATTTACCGACCAGCGTATTCCGTTTGAAAACGAGTCGGCTAATTCGCCCTGGTTTGCCTTACTCGAGCTGTCTGACAGTGAAAGTGCCGAGCACGCACAGGCACGATTCGAACATGTATTGGGACAGGCGATCGAGGACGGCTTGTTACTTGACGCCGCGATCGCGCAATCCGTGGCCCAGAGCAAAGCGTTTTGGCATTTGCGTGAGAGTATCCCTCTGGCCGAGGCTGAGCTTGGCAAAAGTGTGAAGCATGATGTCTCGATCCCTATTTCACAGATTGCTGAATTTGTGGCTGTGACGAATAAGGCTTTGCAAGCCGAGTTTCCTGGTGTTCATAATGTTGTGTTTGGCCACCTCGGTGATGGCAATTTGCACTACAACGTCGCACCGGGTGCTGGACAGACTGAAGGTGAAATTTTGTCATTACAGTCACAGATCTATCAATTGGTGCACGATAGCGTGGCTTCGTTTAATGGTTCGATCAGCGCTGAACACGGCATTGGCCAGCTCAAGGTGAATGAGTTGCCGCGCTACAAGTCCGAACTTGAACTGAAACTGATGCGTCAGATCAAGCAGGCGCTAGATCCCAAGGGCCTGCTTAATCCAGGCAAGGTAGTCAACGTCTAAGCCCAGGATCTTAAGATCTTGGGCTGCGACGCTGGCAACGAGGACAAAAGTAGGTCGCCCGCTGTCCTTGCACGATCCGTTTGATTTTGCTGCCACAAACGCGGCAAGTCTGACCATCTCTTTCGTAAACAGATGCATGCAGTGTGAAATAGGCACCAGCCTCTCCAGAGGCATTGACATAATCGCGCAGGGTGCTGCCACCACTATTCAAAGCGTCGTTCAGTGTTTGCACAATCGCCGGTACCAGGCGGCTAGCCTGTTGACGTGTCAACCGGCCCGCAGGCAACTCTGGGTGTATTTTGGCTCTGAAGAGAGACTCCGATGCGTATATGTTGCCCACCCCCACAACGATACGACCCGCCAACAGTGTCTGTTTAATGCTTTGGGACTTGCCCTGAACGCCAGCCAGTAAATGTTCGACCGTGAATTGCTCGCTCAAAGGTTCAACCCCCAGGGTAACCAAGCGAGGATGCTCAAGTACCGGGCCGGCTGATTTCGGATGCCACAGCACTGAGCCGAAGCGTCTTGGGTCGTGATAACGCAGGCAACTGCCATTATCGAATTCCCATTGCAGATGGTCGTGCGTTTGCCAAAGACTGTTAGGAGCGCAGTTCCGAATTGAGCCTGACATCCCGAGGTGAACGATTGCCGTGCCTGCATTGTCAAACTCCATCAAAAGATACTTACCGCGACGCTGGCAAGCTGATAAGGTGCAGTTCAGGATGCAGTTTGGCAATGCTGTGTCGATTGGCCAGCGCAGACGGCGCTCGCGCACCGGCATGTCAAGTAGCCGAGCGCCCAGAGCGGTTTGTTCAATGCCACGTCGGGTTGTTTCAACTTCTGGTAGTTCTGGCATGGTCCGGTGCTAAGATGGTGCGTTACTAGAGCAGGTGGTTCGATTGTGCCATGGCTGCCGGTAGTTAGTAGGGGTATCAAGTTGAGCAAGGTGCTTCGGTTCAGACAGCTGGTTCTGGTAGTGTTAGCGTCACTATCGGGCACTGCTTGTGCTCAGGAATTGCCTAGGGTTGCTCAGTCTGAGGGCCATCCACCAATCCAGGCTGTGCCGCAGGGGCGGGTGACGTCGACGGCTGACCGAATCACCCTGAATGCAGGTGATTTGCCCCATGTGGCCTTGTCAGCCGATATTCTCTATAAATTCCTGGCTTCAGAAATCGCGGTGCAGCGTGGCGCGATCCTTCCTGCGGCCAACACCACGCTTGAACTGGCTCGTGAGACGGCAGACCCGCGTCTGGCAAAGCGAGCAGTCGAACTTTACGCTGCCATTGGCGATGTTCAGGGTGCTCTGCAAGCAGCTGAGGTCTGGGTCCTGAATGCGCCTGCCGATGAGAACGCCCAATCCACAAAGCTTGCCCTTAGCGCAGCCGCTGGTAAAACGGATGGTCTGGCCCAGGCGTTAGCGAGGCAGGTGCAGGCCTCAGCCGATAAAACTGAGGCCCTATCGCGTGTAATCAATGTGCTGCGGCGCATGCAAGATAGGCAGCGCGCATTAGAGCTACTTGAGGAAACGATTGATCTTGCCAAGGTCAAGGGCACGTTGGCGTCATACATGGCACTGGCTGACATGGCGCAATCGGCAGGAGATTACGAGCGAGCATTGGCTGAGGCACAAAAAGCGTTGCGGTTAAAGCCTGACTCGGAAGATGCCGCTATGCGGGTTCTGGACTATGGGATGCCTGTCGATGCGGTTGCCGTGATTGATCAGGCGCGCAAGTTTGCACGCGCTTATCCCAAGGCTCGGCAGCTGCGTCTCATGCTGGCTGGTCAGCTTGCCGAGACTGGTGATGTGCAAGGCGCACTCGATGAGCTTGAGTTGATGTCTGCTCAATACCCGGAAGATTTTGATTTGTTGTTCGTACGGGCGCAGTTGGCCTATCAGGACAATCGCTTGTCTGAATCACGCGCCTTGTTACTGCAGTATGTCGATGTGCAGGCGCAACGTCAGGATGCGATTGCATCAGGTGCCTCGGATGCTGCGGCGGCATTGGCCGATGCCTATCAATTATTGGCGCGTATCGCTCAGGATCAAAACGACCCTGACCAAGCCATCGCTTGGTTGGGTCGAATTGAGGAACCCTCGGCCCGATATTCGGCGAGATTGCGCCAGGCATCGATCCGGGCGCAGCAAGGGCGGGTTGATGAGGCGGTGGCCATGATCGATGCGGCCCATCCGATTGATCAGGATGAGCAATTGATCGGTGTATTGACCATGTCGCAGATTCTGCGCGATGCTCAGCGCATTGAGCAGGCGATAGAGCGCTTGCAGCAGGCAGATCAAGAGATTGTTGACTCGATTGAGATCAAATATGAGCTTGGCATGCTGCTTGAGCGCCAGAAACAATACAGTGCCATGGAAAGGTATCTGCGCCAGGTGATTGAGCTTGATCCGGGTTATGCGCATGCGTACAACGCACTCGGTTATTCCTTGGCCGATCGCAATGTACGTCTTGATGAGGCTTATGACCTCATCTACCGGGCGCACCAGATTTTGCCGGAAGATCCTTATATCTTGGATAGCATGGGCTGGATCAAGTTCAGGCAAGGTGATAACGCTCAAGCCGAGAAATACCTTCGGCAGGCATTTGAGGTAAAGCCTGAGGCTGAAATCGCAGCACATCTAGGCGAGGTGCTATGGGTAATGGGGAATCAGGCCAAGGCCAGGGAGATTTGGCGTGAAGGCATGGCACTGGACAGCAACAACCCCACTCTAAAACAGACGCTAGATCGCTTTGGGGTCAGTCAGTGAGCATCGCACGCGGTTTGCTTGTCATAACGTTGGCGCTTTCTGTTGCTAGCTGTGCCGCGCCTGTTTTAAAGCCTGAGCAAAGTTTGGTACTCAAAGAGCGAGAAGGCAAGTTTTCGGTTTTGACCGAGACGTCCAACGACGAGCGTGAATCAGTGCAGGGTAGTTTTGTGTGGCGTCGTCTGGTCTCGGGTTGGCAACTCGACTTAAAAAGCCCTCTGGGCGCAACCCTGGCGCGTCTAACCGTTGAGCCGACCGGCGCCATGCTTGAGCAACCCGATGCGCCCTTGCAACGGGCTGATTCTGGTGATGATCTGCTCGCCCGGGTACTTGGTGCCACCGTGCCGCTTGATGTCCTGCAGGACTGGGCTGATGGGCGCGTCATCGCGGATAACAAAGTGACTGACGTCGAGCGCGATCAGCTGGGTCGAATCGTTTCGTTTAGGCAGTCTGGTTGGCAGGTAGATTTTGATCAGTATGGTGATTCGGGTCCTGCGCGCGTGACGGCGCATGGCAAACAGCTCGGTCGCAGCGTAACGCTCAGGTTGGTCGCGCAGCAGCCGAGCTAGACGAGGTAACCCCTAGATGACGCTTTATGATCTGCCCGCGCCGGCCAAGCTGAATTTGTTTCTGCATGTTGTTGGTCGCCGTTCAGACGGATATCATCTGCTCGAATCAGTGTTTCGCCTCATTACTTTGGCTGACAGCATTTCGATTGATCTGAGGTCCGATGGTGAGCTATCCCTCGAAAGCAATCTCGGCATGCAAGTCAGACCTGAGGATGACTTGGTGGTCAAGGCGGCCCGGTTGCTACAACAGCGCACGGGTACCCCGCTGGGTGCGCATCTACACGTCACAAAACGCATTCCCGTTGGCGGTGGTTTAGGGGGCGGTTCAAGCGATGCGGCAACGGTTTTGATGGGTCTGAATCGCCTTTGGCGCACTGGGCTTACACGTAGTGAGCTCGCCAATCTTGGTCTGTCGCTCGGAGCCGATGTGCCTTTTTTCGTGTTTGGCCAAACGGCCTTTGTTCAAGGTGTCGGTGAAAAGCTCGAACCTGTGGCGGTCGCTGACGCCAGTTATTTGGTTTTTAAGCCAGCTGCCAGTGCGTCAACGCCCACTATTTTTAAGGCGGCTGATTTGACACGCAACACGGATCGGGTCAAAATAGCGGACTTTTCCGGAGCTGACAGATTCGTTGGTTCTACGAACGTAGAGTCTGGGTTTGGTCGAAATGACCTAGAGCCAGTCGTTAAGCGCTTGTTGCCAGTGGTGTCTGACGCGATGTCATGGGTGCGGGAACAAGGCTTCTCGGTTCGATTATCGGGTTCGGGTAGCTGTTTTTTCGCGGAACTTGATAGTCCAGCGGATGCACAATTGGCGCGAGCCGATTTGACAGCTAAAATGGAAAAGACTAGTGACGGTGTTGCTGCCGTCATTGAAGAGGTTTTTGCTTGTGATGGGTTGCCTTGGCACCCTCTCATGCATTGGCTAACAGATTAATTGGGGAGTAGCCAAGTTGGTTAAGGCACCGGATTTTGATTCCGGCATGCGAGGGTTCGAATCCTTCCTCCCCAGCCAACAACGAAGCTGTTGAACAAGCCACCGTCCAAGCGGCGCGGTTCAGCAGCTTTTTTATTCCAGCGATGCTTTCACCATGACCACTGAAAGTTTCATGATCTTCACAGGCACTGCCAACACACGCTTGGCGGTTGACGTGGTGAATCATTTGGATATGTCCCTCGGGAAAATGACCGTCGGCCGCTTCTCTGACGGTGAGGTAATGGTTGAGATCAACGAGAACGTTCGCGGTAAGGACGTTTTTGTGTTGCAACCGACTTGCGCACCCACCAACGACAACTTGATGGAAGTCATGGTGATGGTTGATGCCCTTAGGCGCGCCTCGGCTGGTCGGATCACCGCCGCTATCCCGTATTTCGGTTATGCCCGGCAGGATCGTCGCCCGCGCTCGGCTCGGGTAGCGATCTCCGCGAAAGTGGTCGCTAATATGCTGCAAGTGGTTGGCGTGGATCGTGTGTTGACCATGGACTTGCATGCTGACCAGATCCAAGGATTTTTTGATATTCCGGTTGACAACATCTACGCTGGTCCGATTTTGCTTGGCGATATTTGGCGGCGTAACTTGTCTGATCTGGTCGTGGTGTCGCCCGATATAGGCGGTGTGGTGAGGGCTCGTGCTCTGGCCAAACAACTAGAGGCAGACCTGGCCATCATTGACAAGCGTCGTCCACGTGCCAATGTGTCCGAGGTGATGAATATCATCGGTGATGTTGATGGACGTACCTGCGTGATCATGGATGACATGGTTGATACTGCAGGCACGCTTTGCAAGGCGGCGCAGGCTCTGAAGGAGCGTGGTGCCGGTGCCGTTTATGCATACTGTACACACGCTGTTCTATCGGGCGGTGCTGTTGAGCGTATCGCCGTCTCTGAGCTTGACGAGTTGGTAGTGACTGACTCGATCCCTTTGTCGGATGCGGCAATTGCCTGCGGAAAGATTCGTCAGCTCTCTTGCGCAGCTTTGCTTGGTGAGACGATTCTGAGAATTTCTCACGCGGAATCGGTTAGCTCGTTGTTTGTGGATTGATTTGAAGTGTCAGCATGTGAATGCTGATCAAGGAATCGGGTTGCTTGTTGGTCGCGACATGTAACCGGTGCCTGAGCCGATGGTCGGTTCAGGTTTGTTCAAGGCGCGAGCCTTATTTTGGAGTTAAAAATGGAATTTAATGCAACCTCACGCAGCGTTCAGGGATCGAGTGCGAGCCGCCGCCTGCGCCGTGCGGGTCGTGTGCCAGCCATCGTGTATGGCGGCCAGGAACCGCCGTTGAACATCGAAGTCGATCACAACGAGATCTATCACTCGTTGCGCAAGGAGCAGTTTCACGCCTCCGTGCTCGACATGAAACTTGACGGTAAAAAGCACTCGGTACTGCTACGTGCCGTACAGTGGCACCCCTACAAGCAACTTGTACTGCACATTGATTTCCAGCGCGTAGATGCCACCAAAGTTCTGCATACCAAAGTGCCGCTGCACTTCATCAACGCTGAGGTCTCGCCTGCTGTGAAACTCAGCTCAGCCATCATTTCCCACGTTATTACTGAGCTTGAGATTGAGTGCTTGCCGGCAAACCTTCCCCAGTTCATTGAGGTTGATTTGTCTGCGGTGGTTGCGGGGCAGTCAATCCATGTCAATGACATTAAGCTGCCAGTCGGTGTGAAGTATTTGCCGCATGGTGGTGAGGATAACCCCGTGGTGGCGTCAGCTACCGTACCTGCTGCCAAGCGCAGTGACGAGGCTGGTGAAGCAGAAGGTACAGAAGAGTCAGCGGAGAGTTAATCCAAAGCTTGGCTAGAGGAACCTACGGATGGTCCGGATAGTTCGGCAGAAGATGGTTTTTAGCCTCCGGAGCCCCGTCGATGTTAAAGTCGGCGGGGTTTTGTTTTCTAAGCGGGTGCAGAGACAGTCGTAGACGTTCTCTTGCCGTTACTTTGCGCTAGCCAACTTGCTATATACAACTTATGACTGCTGAACCGATTTCTCTGGTGGTTGGCTTGGGCAACCCCGGTAACCAGTACGACCGGACTCGGCACAACGCAGGGTTCTGGTTGGTCGATCGCTGGGCCGACAAACTAAATGCCAAGTTCGTAGCCGAAAAGTCTTTTTTTGGGGAAGTCGCCAAAGCTAGATGGCAGGGACGACAGATTGTTTTGCTAAAGCCCACGACATTTATGAACCGATCCGGTCAGTCTGTAGGCGCATTGGCTAGGTTTTATAAGATTCCACTGTCTTCAATTCTGGTGGCTCATGATGAACTTGATTTGCTGCCTGGTCAGGTGCGACTTAAGTCTGGTGGAGGACATGCCGGTCACAATGGTTTACGTGACATTCAGTCTGTGATGGGTGGGCCAGGCTTCTGGCGCCTGCGCATTGGGATTGGTCACCCGCGATCTTTGGGCTTGATGCAAGCAGTGGCTGATTTTGTGTTGCATCCGCCGTCTCTCGTTGATCAAGACGCCATTGATCGCGCGCTTGATCGATGCGATCAGGCCATGCCACTGCTGCTTGAATCAAACATGAGTCGCGCCATGGCGCAATTGCATCGTGATGATGAACCCCCCACCAAATCAGCCTGAGCCGAGTTACCCGCGTCGTATGACGTGGTTAGACGAATGGCATGACTTTTGGGCGTTCGTTCGGCGACCGAGACTGAGCCGCCGTTGCCGGCAAGTCACACCGAGAACTGCCTGGGTGTTGGACTGGATGCCTGGGATCAGTTTTTTACGGCTGTTAGGTTGGGCAGCGATTCTCTGGGGCATCAATATTTTTCTGTTTGGACCCATTGTCATTGGGATTTCCAAACAGGCTGGTGCTACCCATGCAGTGGACCCCGCCAATCTGCCATGGCTTTTGGCGTTGGTCTGGGCACCATTGGTCGAGGAGATGCTGTTCCGGTATGGACTCAGGCGCCCGGGGATTGCGTTGTGGCTAGTGCCCCTGATGGTGCTGGCTCTATGGCTAAAGCCAGGTGTTGGTCAGAGTCTGATATTTGCTTTGGTCATACTGGCGATTTATCGTGTCACCAGTGCCAACCCCATGCCTGGTGTGCGTGCCAGGCAGTGGTTGAGGCTCTATCGGCGTTGGTTTTGGTTGATATTTCATGTATCGGTACTAACGTTCGCCTCGCTGCACCTGTTTAACTTTACCTTCACATCCGCTCAGTGGTGGATGTTGCCCGCCTTGGTGCTACCCCAATGGTTTACGGGGTTGGTGCTCGGATGGATGCGAGTGATGCGAGGTATCGGTGCAGCAATTTTGTTGCACGCCCTGTTTAACTTTGGACCATTGATGGCAGCATGGCTGGCTATGCGCTGGTTGCAAAGCGCGGGTCTGGCCTAATTTCAATTGTGCAAGCAAGTTCGCCGGGGCGGTTACACTTGCATTTCGTTTGAATTGAACTGGAATTGTTATGGCATTGCAGTGCGGCATCGTCGGGTTACCCAATGTTGGTAAGTCAACCCTTTTTAATGCGCTAACCAAAGCGGGTATCGCAGCAGAAAACTATCCTTTCTGTACGATCGAGCCTAATGTTGGGGTGGTTGAAGTACCAGATCCCAGGCTGAATCAACTGGCGCAGATTGTTAAACCCGAGCGGATTTTGCCAGCCACAGTCGAGTTTGTGGATATTGCCGGATTGGTTGCAGGTGCGAGCCAGGGCGAGGGTTTGGGAAATCAGTTTTTGTCACACATTCGTGAAACAGACGCCATCATCAATGTCGTACGATGTTTTGAAGATGACAATGTCATTCATGTGGCAGGTCGCGTTGACCCCATTGCTGATATCGAAGTCATTGAAACCGAGCTTTGCCTTGCTGATATGCAAACGGCCGAGAAGGCTCTGCATCGCCATCAAAAAACTGCCCGCTCTGGTGATAAGGAAGCACAAAAGCTTGTCGCCATTCTTGAGCAGGTGATCGAACACTTAAACAAGACGCAACCGATCCGTACATTGCCGCTGTCGAAAGAAGACCGAGCTTTGATTGCACCGTTATGCTTTATTACCGCTAAGCCCGCGATGTACGTTGGCAACGTGAGCGATAACGGTTTCGAGAACAATCCGTTGCTACAAAAGCTTCAAGCCTATGCTCAGGAGCGGCAGGCGCCGGTGGTGGCCATCTGTGCTGCTATTGAGGCAGAGATTGCCGATTTGTCTGATGAAGATAAGATCGTGTTTCTAGCGGATATGGGTATGGAGGAGCCAGGGTTGAATCGGCTGATTCGTGCCGCATTCAAGTTGCTCGGCTTGCAGACTTATTTCACCGCGGGTGTCAAAGAGGTCCGGGCGTGGACGATCCCGATCGGTGCGACTGCACCTCAGGCAGCAGGCGTTATTCATACTGATTTCGAGCGTGGTTTCATTCGGGCGCAGACAATCGCTTTCGATGATTACATTGGTTGCGGTAGCGAACAAGCGGCCAAGGAGGCCGGCAAACTCAGGGCTGAGGGTAAAGAGTATGTGGTGCAGGATGGTGATGTCATGAACTTTTTATTTAACGTCTAAGTCCGATCAGGCTCTCAACCAACCCAAGCGCTTGCCTAGGGCAATCATTGAGGTCGCTCCTGCCACCATCACAATCAGGCGAACTGCGTGAAATGCAGTAACGGTAGGCGGGTCAAGCCCCAGGACTTTTGCGGTGATCGCCATCTCAGCGATACCGCCTGGGGTGGTGGCTATAAAGCTGCTACCCCAACTAAGCCCCGCCCCAAAATGTAATGCTGTGGCAATACCTAAACCGCCCACTGCATATATCAGTGTCATCAGCACAACCCCTATCACAATCCGCGGCGCTTCCCGGAAAAGTGTTGGAGAAAAGCGTTGCCCGAGATTCCAGCCTAATAGCACCTGGCCAGTGTTGATCACCCATGTGTTTGGGATGCCTTCTACAAACGTCGAGGCACAAACTCCCCCGACAAATAAAGAACCTAACACCCAAGGGTTTGGAATTCTTATTTGCCTTGCAAGTGGTGCGATGATGGCTGCCACGATAAATAAAGTCGCAATGATTAGAGGCTCTAGTGTGTTCGGTGTGGATGCAAAAATTTTGGTGTGGTTGCCTGAGCTAAATAGGTAAGAAGCTAGAAACGGAACGCTACCCACCACAAGCGAAACGCGCACTGTGTGAGCAATCGCCACGATGTCTGCACGCGCACCTGCCGTGGCAGCTTGGTTGGCCATGTCACTAGCGCCGCCAATGGCTGCCGAAAAGAAACTGGTCGCCGCATCAATCCCAACAAATCTTTGTAGGAAAACGGCACCACACAAGCTAAATAAGCTAGATAAGATCGCTGCAAAAAAAATCCACGGCAAGAGGGACACTGTTGTGTTTAGTACTTCGGCCGTGAAGTAAAGTCCAAGTGTTAGACCAATCGAGATTTGGCCAAACCGCAACCCAGGCGTTGGTAGTTTGGAGCAAGCGTTGCGCAGGCTGAGTATCGCCGACACAGCCAGGCTACCAAGCAAGTATGGCAGTGGTGTTCCCAACACTTCAAATAGCCAGCCGCCAAAGTAAACAACAGCGAACGTTCCCAGAACCGATACGAAACGGTGATGCGCAGGCAATTCCAATCCAAACCTCTAATAATGTGCGTGTCTGGCCTTTCAGAGCAATTGCCCGTCACGGCAGGGCTTTTAACTAGATCAGAATGATAGATTGAAAGACGACCCGCGAGAACAGGACTTTGGAATCGATTTAGACGACTCAATCATTTCGAGAGGAAATCGTAAGGGCATTATCAGGTGTAATTATCAGCGCTTCGATTACGAGCATGAAGTCTGATCTCTAGCCATGTTCCTTCAGGCTGCTTAGATCAAACAAGTGGCCGCCCCGTGTACCTTTGGTCATCAAATAACCCCGATTATGGCGGTTGGCCGGAAATACATGGGCGACCCGCTCGACCACATTTACGCCAAGGCGGCTCAGCGCGTTAACCTTTCTGGGGTTGTTGGTCAGTACACGAACCTGTCGGACATTCAGGTGCTTGAGCATTTGAACTGCAGGCATGTAGTCACGTTCGTCCTCTTCAAATCCCAAATCGAAGTTGGCATCAACCGTATCAAGTCCGGAATCCTGAAGTTGATAAGCGCGCAATTTATTGATTAATCCAATGCCGCGACCCTCTTGAGCCAAATAGAGCAAGATGCCACCTTCCGTAGCTGCCATCAGTGAAATCGCACCCCTGAGTTGACTGCCGCAATCGCATCGAAGCGACCCAAGCAAGTCTCCGGTGAAGCATTCCGAGTGCAAGCGAATCATGACTGGCTGATTCAGGTCTGGTTGGCCAACGATGATAGCCAAATGCTCAGTGCCGCCATCTTCTGGCCGGAAGGCAACGATTTCAACGTTCTCAGCATCTTCAAGTGGAACTCGAGCACGGCTAACGATGTGAAGCGTTTCGCGTTGCTCGGAAATGCCCGCACGAATGTCAGCCTCAGCGATACAGACGCTATCTTGCAACATGCGATCCTTGAGCGGAACGACAACGCAGGCTGGTAGTAATCCGGCATGCTTTAGCAATAAAACCGCAGCGCCATCGATGTGATCTCCGGTATCGATGTGCCAAGAATGGGCTTGCGAGTCCGTATCTGCATTTAGTGAGATTGTTGGATCCACAAGCTCTTGAACAGATTTTGTGGTTACGGGCTGCTTGGCTTTCAGTTGATAGACTGAATCTTGCGCATCGACCTCAAACCCTATGCGCACCGCGCGTTGGCCAGTTACCACAAGGTGCCAGTTGTTTGCGTCGTGTGCTTGCAGGTTCAGCAATAGTGGGTCGCTAACAGCTTCGGCTGCTATGACGGCGAAGTTGCCAGATGTGCTCTGAATGATGAGCGCATCTCCCCGTCGCAGCTCGTGCGCAGCACGATCGACTTTGGATAGGGCGCTAGTAACCCCAAATACGGGATCAAGATAGGCAACGGGTGAGTTCATTTGGCGGATACCGCAAAAACAGGTTAGACAGAAATTTACGGTTGCGGTGTAATGCAAGCACGAATTAGTAACAGTGTATCTGACCCGAAACATTCAGCGTAGTTCAAACTTAAACCTTTTGTGGCGTTGTGGTTTTGTTGCAATGAAAACTTCCCAAGCTAGAACCTGGAACTGCAGCCGGCTCAAACCCGGCGTTGATGGATTGACTGTGGTCGGCCAGTTGGGGCAGTCATTGGATGGACAGATAGCAACGGCCACAGGTCATTCGAAATATATCAACGGTGATGGCGGGTTGGCACACCTGCATGCGCTGCGTGCCTGGGCTCAAGTGGTGGTTATTGGCGTGGGGACGTTGGTTGCGGACAACCCGAGGCTGACAGTGCGCCTGCTCAATGGGCAAAGTCCCGACCGGGTAGTGATTGATCCATCCGGACGCGCACCGGCTGATGCCACCTGTCTATTGGATCAGTCAGTTCGGCGGGTGATATTGACTGCACCTGGTCACACCAGAACGGATTTACCAGCCGGTGTGCAACAAATCCATTTCGGGGGGTTAGAGTCCGGACAAAAGATTGACCCAGAGCAGCTTCGCCAGTGGTTCGCTAGCCAAGGTTGGCAGCGAGTGCTGATAGAGGGTGGTGCAGCGACCTTGGCTGTTTTTTTGAATAAAAGTTGCCTTGATTATCTACACTTGATCACCTCACCATTGATCCTTGGTCCTGGGGTTGCCGGCATCCGGACAATTGGTCTGTCCCAGCTATCCGAGGCTAAGCGCTTTAAGGCTCAAGCCTTTGATTTGGGTCATGACCTGCTAATGGAGTGTGCTTTTTAGTGATTGCCCAGCGCCTGGGCGAAACGCTTGCCTGATTCTTCCCACGTCGGTAATGTCATGGCGTGTTCGCAGGCAGCCATTTGCATCATTGCCCTGGTCTGGCGATCAGAAATCACTAGTTCCAGAGTCGTCTTGATGGCCTGGATGTCGTCTACGGGCACCACTTTTGCAGCGATGGTTGCCAACGTTTGTGCGCAGGCGCCACCATCAGTCCCGACGACGGGCAGTCCCCAAGCGAGTGCTTCGGTGTATGCCATGCCATAGCCTTCATAGCGTGACGTCAGCACGAATACATCTGCAGCCTGATACTGCTGGGCGAGTTGTTCTGTCGATAGTGCTCCGAGCAGCGTGACCCGATTTTGTAGAGAAAGCTGATTTATCAATTCTTTGATTTGATGGGTATGGTCTGGCGCACGGTGCTCATCGCCCACGATCGCAAGTTGCCAATTCAGATGTTGCAATTGCCCAAGTGCCTTAATCAAAACATCAAAACCCTTGCGCGGCACTATTGCGCCCACCGATAATAATTTGACGGGCAGCTCTGGATTTGCAGCTTCGACAGGCGCTCGAGCAGGTTGGTCGGGCCGATCAATGCCAGGCTCAACCACGGTGATTTTGGTGGGTACAACCTCATACCGCTCGACCAGTGTTTGCTTGGTCGTCTGGCTTGTGACAATCACACTTTGTGCGTGTGACAGCGCTTCGTGCTCGGCCCGCCTCAGTTCTTGAGCAGTTTGTTGGTCGATGCCAGACTCTAAAGCTAGAGGGTGGTGTACCAGAGCAACGAACGGTCGCTTATTTTTTATTAGTTCGGCGTATTGTCCCAGTGCACCAAGTGCCAGGCCGTCAATAACCAGCGTATGACTGCTATCTGTTCGGGCCAGAAGATCGGCAGTTTGCTGTTTGATGTTTGCATCAACCGCCGGAAACCTTGGGTCAAGGCTTAATGGCGTGACTTCCCAACCGAGCGTTTGCAGCTCGGCCAGGATACGCTTGTCGTATAGGTAACCCCCGGTGAGGGTGTTTAGGTCTCCCGGGAATGCTAACGTTAGTTGTCTGGCCACAGCTTGCTCTCGTACGATGCGCGAGCAACGTGCGATTCAGCAATTTCAATACGAATGGCATGTAACTGTTTGCCGTCGCGTCCAAGTTCGCCTGCGCGAGCGGCTTTGGCTAGTCCATCAAACAGATATTTGGTTAGGAACTCGGTAGTTGTGTTCTGGCCTTTGAACGCCGGCTCCTCATCAAGATTCTTGTAGTTGAGGGGGGCAAGCAGGCTTTTAAGCACTTCATGTGCGCGGCCAATGTCGATCACGATGGCGTTTTCATCGAGAGTTTCGGCATAGACGGCAGCATCAACGACGAAAGTTGCGCCATGTAATTTTTGTGCGGGGCCAAATACTTCGCCTTTAAATGAATGGGCGATCATGATGTGATCGCGGACTTCGACAGCGTACATAAAACCTCCTTAAGGGTAGGCAATCACTTGGCACAGGCGTGCTTGCCCTGGACCGAGAATATTAGGTATTTGTTGCGGCAGTTCGTGGAAATTGACGGCTGGCTCAAGCAATCTATCAAGGCGCGGGTCAGCCAATAAATTTAGTGCCGCCCGTAACCGACGGTTATAACTCCAGCGAGGTTGGTGAGTTTGCTCAATGTGTCCCACCTGGCAAGACTGCAGCCGTAATTGCTGGCTGTGGAATGTACCTCCCAATTCAATAGTCACGGTACGGTTGCCATACCAGCTCAGTTCGACGATACAGGCTTCATTGCCAGCAACCGAGAGTGCGTCTTGTAGCCCGGACTGATGACCACTTGCATGAAATACGACATCGCAGTTCTCAAGGTCAGTCGTATTGGCCGCATAGCGAATACCCAATTCCCGACAGATGATTTCCCGCTCCCTGACAGGATCCACCAGCGCGACCTCGGCTCCCGGCATTCGGCTACAAAGATAAGCCACTAACAGTCCCACCACACCGCCACCGATGATGGCGACTCTGTCCGCAGGCCCAGGCTTACCCGTCCAGACGGCGTTGAGCGCAGTTTCCATGTTCGCAGCCAGCACTGCCCGACTAGCCGGCACATTGGCTGGCACCTCTGCCAGCATCGCCACCGGTGCATCAAACACGGTCTGGTGCGGCCCGAGGCTAAACACGGTCTTTTGTAGCCAATCGCTAGGGCCGTCGGTCACCCGACCAACGTTGCAGTAACCGTAGGCAACCGGGAATGGGAGTTGTCCACCCATGAGCGGGGCTGCCATGCGATCGAACTCACTGTCTGGAACCTCACCGTTGTAAATCAACGATTCAGTACCTCGGCTCACCGCACTAAAAATAGTGTCAATTCGGCAATGGTCGGCTGCTAGTGTGCTTAAGTTCGCCGGCCTGATTTCGGCGACTTTGGGCGCCACGTACCAAAGTGCCAGCGCGCTGGCTGTTAGATCTGAGGGTGTAACCACAAAAATATTCCAGTCGGTAACGAGGAAATCTGCATCCTAACAAAGGCGGTTGCCCTATACTTTACAAAGCAACTGAATTGTAGGGCAGCCCCAGCGTTAACGGACTGGCGCTGTCGGGGTGCGGCAAACGCAAAGTTGTCGATCAGACCCCGTCTCATTTTTTCCGTGCTTTTTTCTGGAATAGCTCACATGACGCGACGCCGTGTCTTGTTTGTGTTGATGGTTGCGCTCTCGGTGATTGGGACAACCTGGTTAATGGCGCTTGCCCTTGCCAAAGGTGGATGGTCAATACTTGACACAGTCGCACTGGTTTCATTTGTGATCGTGATGCCGTGGCTGGCGGTCGGGTTTTGCAATGCCGTCATTGGATTCTTGCTCGATATTTTTGCGCGTGACCCGCTCAAAAGCACCAACCCAATGGCAGCGGGCATAGACCTTGATTCGCAGGTCAATGCCTCAACTGCCTTGTTGTTGTGCATACGAAACGAAATGCCCGCTCGTCTGGTTCGCAACCTGGAAGCCCTGGCGCGCGGTCTCATAGCGGGCAATGATGCCGGACAATTCCATGTTTACGTTCTGAGCGATACGACTGATCCTCAGATCGCTGAACAAGAGGTGGTGGCCTTTGAGCAACTGGCTCAAGACTGGCAGTCTCATCTGGCGTTGACGTATCGGCGCCGCACCGACAACCGAGGCTACAAGGCAGGCAACATCCAGGACTTTTGTGAGCGCTGGGGGGCTGACCACGAGTTTGCAGTGGTCCTGGATGCGGACAGCCTGATGAGTGCCCAAGCCGTTCGGCGTCTCGTTCTTATCATGCAGGCCAATCCGACACTAGGTATTTTGCAGGGACTGGTGGTGGGCCTGCCCGCGACTGGGGCATTCACCCGGTTGTTTCAGTTTGGCATGCGCCTTGGAATGCGTTCCTACACCTTGGGCAGCGCGTGGTGGCAGGGCGATTGCGGTCCCTACTGGGGTCATAACGCGGTGTTGCGGCTAGAACCATTTATCCGTGATTGCCAGCTACCGGTATTTGTTGATCGCCATGGAAAGCAGACTCACATTCTGAGTCATGACCAGGTCGAAGCGGTCTTGATGCGTCGGGCGGGGTATGAGGTGCGTGTTTACCCTTTTGAAGACGAGAGTTATGAGGAGAATCCTCCTAACTTGATCGATTTTGTAATCAGGGACTTACGTTGGTGTGCGGGCAACATGCAGTACTGGCGGCTGTTGTGTCTTCCAGGCTTAAAGCTCAGCAGTCGTGTGCAGCTAATCTTGGCCATGCTGATGTTTGTTGGGGCGCCAGCCTGGATCCTCTTACTCGGTTCCTTGGGATGGTCAGTGCATCAATCATCACTTAAGCAAGTTTTTGATGTTCCGCTAATCACAACGGTATTTACGGTCGTGGTCTTAATGACCATACTTCCGAAACTTGCGGCCGCTTTGGCGATTCTGTTGCGCACACGTGAGCGTCGCACATTCGGTGGTGGGTGGCGATTTGCTGCGGGCTTTGTGGTCGAGACGATATTCTCTGCCGCTATCACGCCCGTTTTGTGGGTTTCTCAAACGGTGTTGCTGGCAGGTTTGCCGTTTGGCAAGCGTATTAGTTGGGCACCGCAAAATCGCGATCAACATCAGATCAGTTGGCATAGTGCGATTCGGGTTTTCAGTTTGCACACGATGGTGGGGTTGGGGTTGGGTTGGCTTTGGATTGATTGGCATGTGCCCGCGACTTGGTGGATTGCCTATTTCGTGGCCGGTTTGTGGTTATGCATACCGCTGGCCGTCATCACATCGTGGCCGGCCACGGGGCACTTGTTAAGCCGATGGCACTTAGCGAGCGTGCCGCAAGAGTTTGTCAAAGATGGCTTTTTGAGTCATCTGAATGGCCAGCCGTTGCCAGTTAGCGACGCCACTTTAGGCTCGGTGACCTCACTTCAGAGTGGTCAGTAACTGATGGGCTTGCTGGCTTTGTACCGGCGTGTTTTCAAGTTGCTCGGCCATGATCGTGTAACAGCCTACTGGTTGATGTTGGCTAATGTCCTTCTAATCGGCGCGTTATTGGCTGAGCCCATTTTGTTTGGGCGTGTCATTGATGCCTTGACCCAATTAAGTGCAAACGACGGTGTCGCGTACAGCGACATGTGGCATGTCGTGAGTCCGCTGCTACTGACTTGGGTGTTGCTTGGCTTGTTTGCGATTGTCTGCTCGGCGCTGATTGCCTTATATGCTGACAGACTTGCACATCATCGGCGGCATGTGGTTTTACGTGATTATTTCGAGCATGTGTTGCAATTACCGGCGCACCATCGACACACCCAACACTCGGGCCGTCTCATGAAAATCATGCTGCAAGGCACCGACGCACTTTGGGCATTGTGGCTAGGTTTTTTCCGGGATTATTTTGCAGCTTTTGTGGCGGTGGTTGTGTTGATGCCTGTCGCATTCTATTTGAATCCAGCGATGGCGACTCTATTGTTACTGCTGTGCCTGATATTCGTTCTCTTAACTCGATTCATCTTGCGTAAAACCGACCAACTGCAGCAAGCTGTCGAGAGTCACTATTCGGACATGGCCGAGCATGTCTCAGATAGCTTGGGCAATGTCGCCCTGATTCAAAGCTTTGCCAGAGTGCGACATGAAGTTGACCGGCTCAAACACCTGAGCCATCAGGTGGTCGGTGCCCAGTTCCCGGCACTGTCGTGGTGGGCGTTGGTTAACGTCCTTACCCGTTCAGCAACGACACTGACGGTGCTGGCCATGCTGGTGCTTGGTTTATGGCTGTTTGGACAGCAGCGTATTTCGATTGGCGAGATTGTGACGTTTATTGGTTTCGCTGGCTTGATTATTGGACGACTAGAACAGTCGGTGAGTTTTGCGAATCGATTGTCGGTTGAAGCACCGAAGCTTCGAGAGTTTTTCGATGTGTTGCAAACGGCACCCCAGGTGACAGAAGCACATGACGCGATTGATCCAGGCAAGGTGCAAGGTGCGATTGAGTTTCGCCATGTTCGCTATGCCTATCCGCAAGCCGATGCATGCGCAGTTAGTGACTTTAACTTGAGCGTGAAAGCGGGCCAGACGGTTGCTCTTGTTGGGCCATCGGGTGCCGGTAAATCAACTGCCTTGGCGCTGTTATGTCGTTTGTTTGACCCGCAGGCAGGTGAAATCTTGATCGATGGTCACGAAATTCGACAGTGGCGGTTAGAGGCCCTGCGCCGCAATATTGGCGTGGTGTTTCAAGAGAACTTGCTCTTTAATCGAAGCGTTGCTGACAACTTGAGAATCGGTAATCCAGAGGCAACTGTCGATGAGCTGCGCCGGGCTGCCGCTGATGCATGTGCACTGGAGTTTATTGAAGCTTTACCGCAGCAGTTTGCCACGCCAGTGGGTGAGCGAGGCCGGTTTTTGTCTGGGGGGCAGCGTCAGCGCTTGGCGATTGCTCAGGTGTTGCTCAAGGATCCTGCTATCGTTGTGTTTGATGAGGCAACTAGCGCGCTTGATGCGCAAACTGAACGTTTGGTGCAACAAGCTATGCAACGGGTGCGTGAAGGTCGTACGACACTGATCATTGCGCACCGGCTATCGACCATTCGGCACGCAGATCAGATTGTTTATATGGCGGATGGGCGCATTTGTGAGATCGGCACGTTTGAGGAGCTAGTGGCTAGGCAAGGTCACTTTGCAGACATGGTGCGCACACAGTTTTCTGAAAAGGAGAGGCAGCTTGGGTGAGTTTTCTGCACAGTGGCTAGCCTTGAGAGAGCCCGTGGATCATGCCGCACGAAGCGCTCGAGTCAGGGATGTTTTATTGGCAGATCTGCGCAAGCGTCACGGGGAGCAATTATCAGGCTTAAGCATATTGGACCTTGGTTGTGGATCCGGTTCTAATCTGCGTGCGATCGCACCGCACTTGGGTGGGCAACAGCGCTGGTGTTTGGTTGATTATGACGATGCATTGCTAGATGCGGCGCGCCTGGCTTTAAAGGCTTGGGCTCATGTGGTTGTCTCGGAAACTACCGATTCCCTTCAGATTATGTATGGTGATCGTGATATTGAAATAACGTTTCGCAGCGCTGATTTATCGGGTGATCTTCAAACGGTACTTGCTTGGCCAGCCGATCTGGTCAGTGCCTCGGCTTTGTTCGATTTGGTGTCGCGTCAGTGGGTCGATAGGTTTTGTGACGCATTGCGTACACCACTGTACGCGGTATTAAGTTTTGATGGTCAGATGCAGTGGGAGCCTGAGCACCCATTTGACCAGACTGTCAGGCAGGCATTCTGTATGCACCAAGCGACCGATAAAGGGTTTGGGGCTGCGCTTGGCCCGAGTTCCGGCCGCTATCTGTGTGATGCTCTAAAGCAGCGCGCTTTTGAAGTGACCATCGATAAAAGTCCCTGGCAAATCGAAGACCTGCCCTCGGCGTTTCACGACATGTTGATCGACGGGATTGCGCATGCTGTCCTTGAAACTGGCAGTCTTGGGGAGGCTGACATGGATACATGGCTCGCCTACCATCGGCGGGCGAGTCTATGCCTCATCGGACACGATGACCTCTATGCTTCAGTACCTTGATTGCGGTACAGTTTTCGGATGTTTAAAACTCTCACGCGGCTAGCGTTCATCCTGATAGCCTCATTGTTGCTGTTGCTGGTGACCGGGCTATTGTTACTGCAAACGTCCGTGGCCAACGTCTTGGTAGAGAACCGTTTGCGTGCTTGGGTGCATCCGGCCCTGCAAGTCAATGGTGAAATTCAATTTGCCGTGCTACCAAGGTTCGGCATTGACCTGCGCGATGTGACAATTCCGAGTCAGACTGGCTCACATCCCGCCTTATCTATCGGGCAGTTACGGTTTGAAGTATCGATTGCTGCCTTATTTAAGCGCGAGCTCATATTGGAGAGTCTGTATGGTGATGGTCTGGAAGTCTTCAAGTCGGGCCAGTCGTGGGGATCGTTCGTTGATGATGTTTGGCTGGCGTCCGCGCTGAACAGAGATAACCTTTTACGTGACTGGGGGACTACCGACTCTAATGCAGCAAGTCGCTGGCGTTTACTGGTCAAGCAAGCGCTTTTTGAAAATATCGCGGCCTATGCAACAGATGCCCGGGAAAGGGACACCCCTTTGGGGACGCTGCGGCAGCTTGAACTAAAGGCCGATGTCCATTGGCCCCGGGTGGCGGGCACTCAGGCTAGTCTGGGCTTTAGGCAGCTGTTTGTTAATGACGTCGAAGCCTTTGGTCACACACCGGCGTTGCTTGAGCAGCTTGGCCTAGTGAGCCAAGGGGCATGGGATGTCATGTCCATGGATAGCAATTGGGAGTTTGCCCAAGCAAAAACTGATCGTAATCCTGATCAGGTACTGTTGTTGAGATCTTTGGCTGCTAACGGTGCATGGGGTGAGTTAACAGCAGCTTCTGGCTCGGTCAATCTCGGGACGGGTGAAATAGCGATCCCGATGCAAGTGCTATTGACCAATACACCGAAATTCAAAAGCCGTGCGCTGGAAATAACGGTACGTCAATCCCGGATGCAATTTCAGTTGACCGGTACGATCAGTGATCCAGGGGTGCAGTGGTTAACGCGTCCAGGTGCAAACCGTTAAACTTGGCAGTGGGTGTAACTTATCTGACAGATCAGTCACTAAAAAATGTCGTCTGAATATGAACTAATTGTGGGTTGTCCCAAAGTAGCCAATGAGGATGGGCGGCGCTTTGAACGTCGCTGGTTGTTGGTCGATGAGCAGTTTGCATGGGACCGTGGGCGCTATGCTGACAAACTATCTGGCGTGCAGATCAGCATTAGCTTTGGCAATATGGTGTTGCGTGCACCTGGTATGTTGCGTCTGGACCTACCGATGGACGTGATCGAAGATGATGACAGCGTATGGCGCGAGGCTCGTGTTGACGAACAAATGCTTAAAGTTGTCGATGAGGGTGATTTGGCTTCGGTATGGTTCAGCAATGTGGTTGGCTGCCCTTGCCGACTGGTAAAGGTTCATCCTGACGAACCAACACCCCAATTTCAAACCTGATTTTTACGCGGCAGTTGTTTTCTTGGCCGTTAGCGCTCGATATTTGGCCATCAAGGTCTCTTGGCCTTCTTTGAAGTCTGGATGCAACTCAATACATTCCACTGGACACACCACCTTGCATTGCGGCTCATCAAAATGACCCACACATTCGGTGCATGACATTGGATCAATCACATAAAAGTCTTCACCCATCGATATAGCATCGTTGGGGCATTCCGGCTCGCAGACGTCGCAATTGATACATTCTTCAGTGATGCGTAGTGCCATGATGATATTTTGGGAAGGTCAGACGGCAGTTTGTCCATGCGGCCAAGACTGCTCAAGCCGCTCTTTGGCTTTGGCTTGCAACCATCGCTCAACCGACGGAAACACGAATTTACTCACATCCCCACCCAGTAAAGCGATTTCCCGCACGATTGTGCCGGAAATGAATTGATACTGGTCCGACGGTGTCATGAACAGTGTCTCGACCTCAGGTAACAAGTGTCGGTTCATACCAGCCATCTGAAACTCGTATTCAAAGTCTGATACTGCGCGCAAACCCCGCACAATCACGCGTCCACCTTGCTCCCGGACAAAATCTTTCAGTAGTCCGGCAAAGCTTTCAACACGTACGTTGGGATAATGACCTAGTACTTCCTTGGCGATTTCCACTCGTTCCTGTACGGTGAAAAAGGGCTTTTTGGCGCGGCTGTGAGCAACGCCCACCACGACCTCATCAAATAGCCCTGCCGCGCGCCGCACGAGATCCTCATGGCCACGCGTTAAGGGGTCGAATGTTCCGGGGTAAATAGCGGTAATCATGGCATTTCGTCGCGCTGAAACAGTTGATAGTGTACGGCACCTGCACGTCCTTGACGCAGTGCAATATAACCTTCCGGCGGCGTTAGTGCTCGCTCTGTCTCAGCGTAGACCAGACCTTGCTTGCTTAGCAAGGGGTATATGTCGTTCAGCAGACCGGGAAACCAGCTTGCACCAAAAGGTGGATCGAGGCAGATGAGATCAAATCGCGTGTTTTCAAGTCGGGATAGGGTGTGTTTAGCGTCACCGGCATGGATCCTGACAGATTTGGCTGCAAGTTTGTCGCGTAATTTTCGTAGTGCTGCGACAGCGCTCGGGTCTGATTCAACCATCTGAACGTGCATCACGCCTCTGGATGCGGCCTCAAACCCGAGCGCACCACTGCCGGCGAACAGGTCAAGTACCTGCTTGTTGCCAAAGTCGCCCTGCCACAAGTGATTGAGCCAGTTAAAGAGGGTCTCGCGCACCCGGTCAGGTGTTGGTCTAAGCCCGGGCACATCCACGACAGAAATCGGTGTGCGTCGATACTGACCACCAACGATCCGAATATACTTTCCCATTATGTTCAGATTCTTCCGTAAAAAAGACCGCCCACAGTCATCTGATGCTCAGACAGAGTCAGTCAGTGACATTATCGTTGATTCGCCTAGTTTGCCTGCTATCGAGCCGCAACAGGCTCCCCCCGCACCCCAAGCGTTAGCACAGCCCGTGCCAGAGTCGGCCAGCCAATCATGGATGAGTCGTCTGCGCCAGGGGTTGGCCAGAACCAGTATCGGTGGGATTTTTACAGGCAGCAAAGTCGATGAAAGCCTGTATGACGAGCTAGAGTCCGCACTCATTATGAGTGATGCAGGGGTGCAGGCCAGCACGACCTTGATAGAGGCACTTAGACAAACGGTTCGTAAAGAGCGTCTTCAGAGTGCGCAAGAGGTGCGCGAGGCACTGACCGATGTGCTCACGGAGCATTTGCGTGCATTGGAAAAGCCGTTTGAAGTGGGTGCGATCAAGCCTTTGGTGGTCATGATTGCAGGTGTCAACGGTGCCGGTAAGACAACCTCGATTGGCAAACTTGCACACGCTTTGCAGGCAGGCGGTGCGCGGGTGTTGTTGGCAGCCGGGGATACGTTTAGGGCGGCCGCCCGAGAGCAATTGATAGAGTGGGGTAACCGCAACCATGTGGCCGTGATCGCGCAAGAGGGGGGCGACCCTGCTGCAGTGGCATTTGATGCGGTTACAGCCGGTCACGCTCGTCACATGGATGTGGTGATGGTGGATACTGCCGGTAGACTGCCAACACAGCTGCATTTAATGGAAGAGCTCAAGAAGATTCGAAGGGTGATTCACAAAGCTGATCAAACGGCTCCACACGAAGTACTGCTTGTGGTTGACGGCAACACTGGGCAAAACGCCTTGGCGCAGGTCAAGGCATTTGATACTGCGTTAAATCTGACCGGTCTGATTGTGACCAAGCTCGATGGCACCGCCAAAGGTGGTGTGCTGGCGGCGCTAGCCTCGGGTGCTCAAGGTTGTCGTCCGATTCCGGTCTACTGGATCGGTGTGGGCGAGCAACTCGAGGACCTGCAGCCATTTGTGGCCCGAGAGTTTGCTCAGGCCATGCTAGGCACTCACTAATCCCAAAAATGGTCCGCGCGCTTTAGGTTTTTGAATGCAAGTTCGGCCTGTTTGGTCAGAACGCTTAAGCGAGAGGCTATCCAGCCAACGGCAAACCATGCTGAGGGTTGATCTTCGCGGATGCCTTCGAATTTCTCGCGAGCAACGTAAAGATCATTCATCTCACCCAGAATGTCTTGAATGCGGCTTAGACGCTGGCGATAGTTTTTGAGTTTTTTGGCTGGCAGCAGTGACTCGGCAAATTGCAAACCGTACCTGAGACGCTTGGCAAGTTTTCTGAGGTCATGCTTTGATTCGATCGGCAAAGCGTCGAACCGCAGCCCATCGGCAAGTACCTTTTGATGCCATTTGAACAATTGTTTGCCCAGCGCATCTCGCACATGGGCAGGTTTGTGTTTACGTGGGTCGTGTGCAGGCGATGGCTGCAAGTCGGCCTGAAGCGGATGCGCGCCCACAGTCCAAGCCAGCAATTCAGCTAACCAGCGCTGAAATTCGGGCTTGGCGGTAATCGATGTTGACGCTTCTTCCTCTTGCCTGGCATTTAAATCAAGTGGAGGTTGGCCAGCAGCACTTAATTCCGGCATGACCGTTTCACGCAACACATCGTCGTCACGAGCTGTGCCGAGCGCTGAAAAATGTATTTTGAGTTCATCGCGCCATGGTTGAGGCGGCAAATCGGTTAGCTTTTGAAACAAAGACCACGCCGAGCGCAAGCGTCGGATACCGACGCGCAGTTGATGCGTGTGTTCGGGCGTGCTGGCCCGGTAAAAGCCCTCAGTGTCGATTTCAGCCAGCACGGCTGCATTACGCCCAATCTGATCCAGGCATTCAATGGTGACGGCTGCGAGCGCTTGAGCAGGCGTCATCTGATTGTTCAGTTTGATTGTCTGGATTGGACGTGGCGCCCAGTATGAAGCTACTACTTTAGCGCGAGCTGCGGTTGTGGCCGCATCGTCGATCTCGCCCAAGTTCGCCAGCCTGGACGCGAGTGCGGCCAAGGTGGTGCCGCGCTCGGCCTTACTGCGTAGGTCCAGTATGAGGTTGTAGGCGGTGAGCCATTTGAGACCCAACAGAAACATCGCGTGCGGGCGGCCAGACACAAGCTCAAACTCTACTTCAGATACAGGTAGTCTCAGTTCGCCAGCCTGGATGTGGCCTTGATCCAATGCAACTTCAACCACCCCGGCAGTCGTGCGGATTTTTCGGTAGAGTCGCTTGACATCGGTTTCATAGGCCACTGCAAGTTGCTTGCCGTGCTTGTCAATGATGCCAGCGGCTGGCGTGTTGGCATAAACCGACAAGTCCAGACTCGCGTTTGGGCGAGGGTGATTTAACTCGAGCTTCTCAAGGCGATGTGCACCGGGCATTTTGAGGGTCTGTACCCAGCGACGTCCCTCTAGTCTTAGGCGTAGAGCGACGCCCGATTTGGCCAGATTTGATGTCGGTGTATCGAAATACTGAGCCCGCAAACGCACGCTCGAGACGGTTCCGCGACGCATTGCTTTCTCAACGCCAGTGCGTGAGGAACGTGGGACATGGAGTTTAAGCTCTTGCTCGGACATTCGGACATACACTTACAAGGATAATGTGAAGAGTGTACTGACAATCGTCGCGCTAAATGATGACTAGTCATCTTTTGTTCACAATCGTGTGATCTACGATTTCCGGTGTGCCAGCGACCTATAATGGGGCACTGGTAATACCGAACCAAAGTTAAAAGGCTTTTTATGTCCCCCGCATTGCATTTGGCTAGCACTGGTCAAGAGCCGTTATCCGCAGCCATTTCACCCATTAGTGAAATCATCGACGATATCCGTGCCGGCAAAATGGTGGTTTTGGTCGATGAGGAAGACCGTGAAAACGAGGGTGACCTCGTCATGGCTGCTGAATTTGTGACCCCCGAGGCAATTAATTTTATGGTTACCCACGCGCGTGGCCTGGTTTGTCTGACGCTCACGGAAGATCGTTGCCGGCAGTTAAATCTGCCGCTGATGGCAGACAGCAATGGCGCAGCCTACGGCACGAATTTCACGGTCTCGATTGAGGCTGCTGAAGGCGTGCATACCGGTATTTCAGTGGCCGACCGAGCCCACACCATTCGGACAGCGGTTGCCAAAGATGCCAAGCCAGCCGACCTGGTGCAGCCTGGACACATCTTTCCCGTTCGTGCCGTGCCAGGCGGGGTGCTCGTGCGCGCCGGGCATACCGAGGCCGGTTGTGATCTGACTGCTCTGGCTGGGTTGACGCCAGCGGCAGTGATCTGCGAGATCTTAAAGCCCGACGGAACGATGGCTCGCCTGCCGGATTTGATCGACTATTGCAAGACCCATGGCCTGAAAATTGGCACGATTGCTGACCTGATTCAGTACCGTAGCGAGCATGAATCTGTGGTCGAACGAGTGGCGTGCAAGGATATCTCCACGCCGTGGGGGCCCTTTGCCATGACGGTGTATCGGGATACGGTTCAGGGGCGTGCCCACGTTGCCTTGTCCAAAGGCGATATCACGCCCGAGCGCGAGGTATTGGTGCGCGTTCATGAGCCGACCACAGTCATTGATTTACTGAATGCGCAGGGCTCAGGCCACTCTTGGGGGTTTGACGAAGCAATGCGGGCAATTGCTGCTGCATCCGATGCTGTGGTTGTTTTGCTGAACGTGGATGCCAGCACCGCGCACGTACTTGCTCAGGCACAGCAGCTCGGTCAGTCTGAAGATGCGACTGAAAGTAAGTCTCGGCCCAATCGCAGCATGGATTTGCGAACTTATGGCTTAGGCGCTCAAATCTTGCGCGACCTTGGCGTAGGGCAGATGCGCCTGCTTGCACGCCCTCGAAAGATGCCGAGCATGATGGCAGGTTTTGGATTAACCGTTACCGGTTACGATGAACAACCGATTGACAGAAAAACCTCACAGGAAACCAAATGAGCCCCTATACCATCTCCCCCGATCTGAATGGCGAAGGCTTGCACATTGGCATTGTTCGTGCCCGCTTTAATGAGGAAATTGGGTTGGCTGAGCTAGATGCTTGCTTGGGTGAGCTTGAGGCACTCGGGCTTGATGAACGTGACATCATGGTCGTTTCCGTACCCGGCGCTCTTGAGCTTGGTCTCACATTGGCACAGATGGCTCAAACGGGTGAATTCGATGCGCTGATTGCTTTAGGTGCAGTGATTCGAGGTGAAACTTATCACTTTGAGGTCGTTAGCAACGAGAGTGCTTCGGCCATGTCGCAGGTTGCTCTCGAATTGGGAATCCCCGTGATTAATGGTGTGCTGACTACTGAAGACGAGGCTCAAGCGCATGAGCGTGCCGCTGGCAAGGGGCGTGATTGTGCCCAGGCTGCGGTCGAGATGGCCAATTTGATGGTTGCACTCGAACCTGAGCAGTCCGACGAAGATGATGATGAGCAGGATTGATGAGCGAGACAATGACTCAACCGGCTAACGTCAAAAAATCCAACACGGGTACCAGCCCTCGCCGACGGGCTCGTGAGTTTGCCTTGCAAGCAATATACGCTTGGCTTTTGCAGTCCCAGACCGCTGATAACAAGCTAGCTGAAGTTGGTGCCATTGAGGCGCATCTTCGGGATGATGCCGAGTTTGCGAGCGCTGACCAGAAATGGTTCAACGTGCTGTGGCAAGGTGTGACTCGCGAGGCGGATGATTTGCGCGCCACATTCAAGCCGTTTGTCGATCGACCGCTTAATGAGTTATCTCCCGTGGAGCACGGGATTCTGCTTATCGGTACATTTGAGCTGACTCAGCAAATCGAAGTCCCTTATCGCGTGGCAATCAACGAGGCGGTTGAACTTGCCAAGTCATTTGGAGGCACAGATGGATTTAAATTCATCAATGGTGTGCTTGATAAAGTTGCTGCGCAGGCCCGAGGCCCGGAAGTTGCCCGCTCTGCACAACCGCGTTAACGGCTGCTCTCATGGCGCTAGGTGAGTTCTCGCTCATTGACCGCTACTTCAAAAGACTAGCCAGTCCTGCCAGCATGCCAGGTATGGTCGGGGTCGGTGATGATGCGGCCATACTGCCCATTAGCCCCGGTCACAAGCTCGTTGTCTGCAAAGATGTATTGGTAGAAGGGCGACATTTTTTTTCTGATGTGGCGCCAGACGCGCTCGGTCACAAATCGCTGGCAGTGAATCTATCGGATTTGGCGGCCATGGGTGCTAAGCCTATTGGTTGTTTGCTCGGGTTGGGTGTGCCCACTATCAATGAAACGTGGCTTGCGTCCTTTGCAGCCGGGCTAGGTGCCCTGGCTGATCGTTACCGGTGCCCATTGATTGGCGGTGACACGGTTGCAAGCGAACAGGGTATCTTCATCAGTGTTACTGCCCTGGGGACGCTGCACGAGAAGCAGCCCGGACTTTTACGTAGCGCAGCCGAGGTTGGGGATGACATATGGGTTAGCGGGCCGTTGGGTGTGCCAGACATTGCGTTACGGATTTTGTTGGGCACGCTAGCTGATCCGCAGAATCGCTTACCGGGACTGCGTGTGGGCTTAGAGCGTCCTGAGCCGCGAGTCGCGCTAGGTCAACAACTATTGGGGGTGGCAAATGCTGCCATCGATATTTCGGATGGGTTGACACAGGATCTCGGTCACGTGCTTCAAGCCAGTGGTGTTGGTGCGGTCATTGATCTCGAGCAACTGCCGGTTGACCAGCGGTTGGCTGTATTCGATCCAAGCGTTGTGCGCGATGCCGTGTTGTATGGTGGTGATGTGTATGAGCTGTGTTTTACCGTACCCGCTCAGTATCGCCCGAGAGTCATCGCTGTGGGGGAGTCCCTGGGGCTTGAGCTATTTCGTATCGGTAAGGTCCGGAGGCAGCCAGGGCTGTTTGCTCAAACCGATGGATCATTAACTGAGCTTAAACCGAAAGGTTTTGATCATTTTGCGCGGAGTGCTCGATGAGCGACCCGATCTCCGTGAGCCAGCGTCATCGAGTGGATTGGCCAAGTTTGAAATGGGTGTTCGCACGAGCCCATCGCGCATTAGCTTTCGGCTTTGGTAGCGGATTGATCAGACCTGGCTCAGGTACCTGGGGTAGCGTTCTTGGTTTGGGCCTGTGGTGGCCACTGAACAGTGTGCTGTCCGCTAGCGTGCTGGCCTTGTTTGTGTTGTTAGCTGCACTGGCTGGTATCTGGATTTGCCAGCGTACCGTTGATGAGCTTGGTGTACCTGATCATGTGGGCATTGTATGGGATGAGATTGTGGCAGTTTGGATTGTGCTTTGGGCGCTGCCACCAGTGCTGTGGATTGCGCTAGTAGGATTTGTGTTGTTTCGGGTATTTGACGTGGCAAAGCCTTGGCCCATTCGTACGCTTGACGCGAGTGTGGCCGGGGGTTTGGGTGTGATGCTCGATGATCTGGTAGCCGCTCTTTATGCAGTTGTACTCGGATGGGCCATTTGGTGGTTTTGGGGCTACTTTGGAGCTTTGGGTTAAGGAGGTGCCATGCAGGTCAATAATGAGGGAGAGCATCTCGCAGCAAAAGCGCTGGGCGACTACTTGATTCAGAACAACGGACGGGTGGTGACTGCAGAGTCTTGCACGGGTGGTTTGATTGGCGGTGCTTTGACGTCCGTGGCTGGCAGCAGTAAGTGGTTTGACCGCGGTTGGATCACCTACACCAATACGGCCAAGCATGAGCAGCTCGGCGTATCGAAAGAGACATTGAGGGAGTTTGGTGCCGTCAGTGAACCTGTGGCCAGGCAGATGGCGGTTGGCGCTCTTGCAATGGCATCTGAAGCGACTTTGGCTTTGTCTGTAACGGGCATCGCAGGCCCTGGCGGCGGTACGCCGGACAAGCCTGTCGGCTTAGTCTGGTTTGGGCTGGCGCGGCGCACCGAGGATGATGTGGTCGTCAGTTCAATCCATCAAGTATTTCCGGGCAATCGACAGGCAGTACGTGAGGCAACCGTCAATTTCGCGTTGATGCATGCGCTGCAGTGGATTGATCAACGGATCTAACTTTTATTTCGCGCGCGAGCTGTTGATGGCATCGCGAGTTTGGCGAGCAGCCTGCGCCGCTTTGTGTTGCCAGTCTTCATCGCGACTGGCGTATAAAATCGCCCTTGATGAATTAATCATCATGCCGGTGCCCATCGGGTTGCAGCCGGCATCGCAGGTGGCTTGAATGTCTCCGCCTTGAGCCCCGATTCCCGGCACAAGCAGCGGCATATCTGCACCCACGCAGGCTCGGACCTGCCTTAATTCGTCGGGAAATGTCGCTCCAACGACCAAGCCGCACTGACCGTTTTGATTCCATTGTGTGGCAACCAGTGTCGCGACATGCAAATAAAGCGCGCGACCATTAACTTGCAGTGCTTGTAGGTCTGAGCCACCCGGATTCGATGTGCGACATAAGACAATGACGCCTTTGTCCTTACGATCAAGATAGGGTTGTGCCGAGTCCATGCCCATGTAGGGATTGATGGTCACGGCATCGGCCTGGTACCTATCGAATGCCTCGCGTGCATAGTGTTCAGCCGTGCTACCAATATCACCGCGTTTGGCGTCAAGCATCAGTACAAGATTTGGGTATTCGGTGCGAATGTACTCGCAGGTTTGTTTCAGGATGTCTTCTGCTCCAAGCGATGCAAAATAGGCAACCTGAGGCTTGAAGCCGCACACATACGGAGCAGTTGCGTCTACGATTCCTTTGCAAAACTGCCAGAGGGCGTCATGGCTGCTGCGGATTGGGTGAGGCAGCTTGTCCATATCAGGGTCAAGGCCCACCATGAGTAGCGAATTCTGTGAATGCCAGGCTTGGTTCAGTTTTTGTGTAAATGTCATGAATGAACTATTCGAATAACAATCAGGCTTGCCCACACCAAAAATGCGGTGGTGAAGGCAACGAATACAGCCGCACTACCTAAGTCCTTGGCGCGACCGAGTAACGGATGTGATTCTAACGAAACTGCATCGGCTAGTGCCTCAATGGCTGAGTTTAGAAGTTCGACGATCAGCACCATCAGAACAACACCGATGAGCAAAATCACTTCGCCCGGATTGCGCCCGAGCCAGAACGCGCAGGGTGCGAGAACGACAGCAAGCACCAATTCCTGACGAAACGCTGCTTCGTAGCGCACCGCGGCTTTTAAACCTTTGTAGGAATAACCGATAGCAGCAGCGATTCGTGAGATACCGCCTTTGCTTTTGAAGGGAGATGGATGGTCAGACACGTTCTAGCCGTCGTGTGAAGTGAGGAAATTTGGTAGCCTCGTGAAGTTCCCACTTGGATAACTACCCGTTGTCGTGTTTTAACACTCTATTGTTTAAAGTGTGCAGCACACACGGTCTTAACCATTGCTAAAAGCGAGTGATATTGACATGCCCATTCTGACTATCAAAATCCCCTCGGGCCACAGCCAAGAACAGAAAGCCGCGCTGCTCAAGGGCTTGACCGATGCGGTGCTTAAAAGCCTTAATGCGCCTTTGCCTTCGATTCGTATCAGCATTGATGAGGTTCCTGCGCAGAACACGATGGTGGCTGGTGTGCTCGGCCAGCCCAATGCATTAGTGCATGCGGCACTGATTGCGGGGCGTACCGAGCAGCTCAAGGCCGCATTGATTGCTGAGATCGCGCAAGCGGTTGAGCGATCGATTGGATTGTCGGCTGAACATACGCGAGTATTGATTCAGGACTATCCAACCACCGACATGGGCGTGGCTGGAGGGATTTCGGCTAAAGCTGCAGGCCGTTGATCAATATCCATGCAGCGTTAACGAGAGGACAAATATGACTGAAGCTGTTTTGTTGGAAACCATCGATCCCCAGGGTGTGATGACACTGACCCTGAACCACGAGCCGACCCGCAACGCGCTGACCGGCACTGGCTTAACCGAGGCATTGTTAGATGCGTTTGCACGCATCGAACGTAATCGTGACATTAAGGTACTGATCCTGACTGCCAAAGGGAAAGTTTTTTCTTCAGGTGGCAAGATTGACGAGATGGCTCGCCAGATTCAACCCGAAGTCTCATCTGCGGCTTTGCGTCAAGAGTACCGGCACGGCATTCAACGTTTGCCGCTCGCGCTACATCATTTAGAGATCCCCACCATTGCTGCGGTTAACGGCATGGCCATTGGCGCTGGTTGTGACTTGGCGTGCATGTGTGACATCCGGATTGCATCGGAAAAAGCGTCTTTTGCAGAGAGTTTTGTGAAGGTAGGGATTATTCCGGGTGATGGTGGAGCCTGGTTCTTGCCAAGAATCATTGGCATGGCTCGCGCAGTGGAAATGTCCCTGACCGGTGAGTCTATCGATGCGCAAACGGCGCTTGATTGGGGTTTGGTATCGCGCGTGGTGCCCGATGAGCAGTTGTTACCCACTGCGACTGAACTCGCTCATAAGATGACCGGCAACTCCCCGGATATCATTCGTTTGACCAAACGTTTGCTCAGGGAAGGGCAACAGGCGTCACTGGCGAATCTGTTGGAGTTGTCCGCTGCTTATCAGGCCATCGCTCACAAGACCCCCGAGCATGCTGCGATTGTTCAAGACTTTATGGCCCGCAAAGCGCAAAAGAAAACATAAGCTAATTAAATCAATGTCTTATGATGCCCTTCACCTAAAAAGTGGAGGGTTTTTTTTCTTGGGGCTTGAAACTCAAAAATTCATCCTTATAATTAGCACTCGTCGAAGGTGAGTGCTAACAGATTGCTGTAGCGATAGCCTTCCAGTTACCAATCCTAAATCTAATTTTGTAACAGGAGTGTTTCATGGCCCTGCGTCCCCTGCACGATCGTGTGATCGTCAAACGCCTGGACAACGAGCGCAAGACAGCGTCAGGCATCGTAATTCCGGATAGCGCAGCAGAAAAGCCCGATCAGGGTGAAGTGCTTGCCGTTGGTCCTGGCAAAAAAGGCGATGATGGCAAGTCTCAGCCACTCGACGTCAAAGTCGGCGACAAAGTTCTGTTTGGCAAATATGCCGGTCAGAGCGTCAAAGTTGACGGTGAGGAAGTACTCGTCATCCGCGAAGACGAGATTCTCGCTGTCATCAGCTAACCCGAACTGAATTCAAGAGGTATATCTCATGGCTGCAAAGCAAGTTTATTTTGGTGATGACGCCCGCTCGAAGATCGTGCGCGGTGTCAACGTTCTGGCCAATGCTGTTAAGGCAACACTCGGCCCCAAGGGTCGTAATGTAGTGCTCGAGCGTTCATTTGGTGCGCCGACCGTCACTAAGGACGGTGTCTCGGTTGCCAAGGAGATCGAACTAAAAGACAAGTTCGAAAACATCGGCGCTCAGTTGGTCAAGGAAGTGGCCTCGAAAACTTCCGATTCGGCCGGTGATGGCACGACGACTGCTACCGTGCTAGCCCAAGCGATCGTGGTTGAAGGCTTGAAGTATGTCGCTGCCGGTATCAATCCAATGGACCTCAAGCGCGGCATCGACAAGGCGGTGGCAGCAGCTGTTGAAGAGCTGCGCAACCTCTCCAAGCCATGCACGACCAGCAAAGAAATTGCTCAAGTTGGGTCGATTTCAGCTAACAGTGACACCTCGATTGGCGAGATCATCGCCAACGCGATGGATAAGGTGGGCAAGGAAGGTGTGATTACCGTTGAAGACGGCAAGTCCCTCGAGAACGAGCTTGACGTGGTTGAAGGTATGCAGTTTGACCGTGGCTATCTGTCGCCTTACTTCATCAACAATCCCGAGAAGCAGGTTTCTGCGCTCGAGGATCCATACATCCTGATCTTTGACAAGAAGATCAGCAACATCCGCGATCTGTTGCCCGTACTTGAGCAGGTTGCCAAGTCGAGCCGTCCGCTGCTGATCATCGCAGAAGACGTTGAAGGCGAAGCGCTTGCTACGTTGGTGGTTAACAACATCCGCGGTATCCTGAAGACCACGGCTGTCAAAGCGCCTGGCTTCGGTGACCGTCGTAAAGCAATGCTCGAAGACATCGCCATTTTGACTGGTGGCACCGTGATCTCTGAAGAGACTGGTCTGTCGCTCGAGAAAGCCACGTTGGCTGAGCTCGGCCAAGCCAAGCGCATTGAAGTTGCGAAAGAGAACACCACCATCATTGATGGCGCAGGTGATCCCAAGTCAATCGAAGCACGTGTGAAGCAAATTCGCACTCAGATTGACGAAGCAACCTCTGATTACGACCGCGAGAAGCTGCAAGAGCGTGTTGCCAAGCTGGCTGGTGGTGTGGCTGTGATTCGTGTTGGTGCAGCGACCGAAGTCGAGATGAAAGAGAAGAAGGCTCGTGTTGAGGACGCGCTGCATGCTACGCGTGCTGCTGTTGAAGAAGGCATCGTGCCTGGTGGTGGTGTCGCTCTGTTGCGTGCCCGTGCCGCCGTTGAAAAAGTCAAAGGCTCTAACGCTGATCAGGAAGCCGGTGTTCGTTTGGTCCTGCGTGCAGTTGAAGAGCCGCTGCGCACAATCGTTGCCAACGCTGGCGACGAACCCAGTGTCGTGGTTAACCGAGTCGTTGATGGCAAAGGCAACTTTGGCTTTAACGCTGCTAGCGGCGAGTATGGTGATCTTGTTGAGCAAGGCGTGCTGGACCCAACCAAGGTGACTCGTACTGCGCTACAAAATGCTGCATCGGTTGCTAGCTTGTTGTTGACGACTGAAGTCGCAGTTTGCGAGGTCGCTGAAGATAAGCCTGCACCAGCCATGCCCGGTGGTGACATGGGTGGTATGGGCGGCATGGGTGGTATGGGCTTCTAAGTCCTTGTTGTCTCCCCTGTCTGAACCCCGGTGGCGAAACCCACTGGGGTTTTTTTTTACAATTTGCAAATCGGCGTCATGCCATCACAACAAAAATAGCAGGGGATAACATGCAAGCAGACTGGGTATGGCTCTGGGTGCCCGTGACAATTCTGGCGGCAGCTTTGCAAACGGGTCGCAATGCCATCCAGCGAGGTCTGACTGAGGAGCTCGGTACGATTGGCGCTACGCAGGTTCGCTTTGTGTTCGGCCTACCTTTTGCATGCCTATTCTTTGGTGTGGCATGGGTGTTTGGTGATATTGCTTGGCCAAGCCTCACTTGGTCGTTTCTGGCGTTTGTCTTGTTGGGGGCGATTGCGCAGATAGCAGCAACCGCGTTGATGCTGGCGGCAATGCAGATGCGCGACTTTGTCGTTGTGACGGTATGGACCAAGACCGAGCCAGTTCAAATCGCATTGTTTGGCCTCATCGTGCTTGGTGAGGTGTTGCGTTTGGACACCTTGTTGGCCATTTGTCTGGCAACGTTTGGGGTTGTCTGGATGGCTTGGCGACCACTGGGATCTGCTAATGGACAGACGGTATCAGCACGTCCCATCCTGCTTGGATTGGCTGCTGCAGCCGGGTTTGCCGTAGCGGCGGTTGGGTTCCGGGGCGCGATCTTGGCGCTGCCAGAAGGAAACTTCTTGGTGCGCGCATCATGGACGCTTGTTTGCGGTCTGATTATTCAGGCATCGATTTTGTTGGCATGGTTGATGTGGCGATCCCCTGAGGTTTGGCACAGATGTATCGGCGCTTGGAGAATATCGATCTGGGGTGGTTTTTTAGGTGCAGCGGCCTCACAGGCCTGGTTCATTGGTTTTGCTTTGACCACTGCAGCCAACGTTCGTACGCTGGCTTTGGTTGAGGTATTTTTTGCGCAGATCGTTTCACGCAAGCTGTTCCAAGGCCACACGACGACCCAGGAAAAAATCGGGATGATATTGATTGTCGCCGGTGTGGGTTGGTTGTTGTGGCTTCAGGCCTGAAGGCGCTTAGAGCAACTTTAAACGCTCTTGCGCCGATTGGGCTGCAGCCGTATTGGGATAGTTTTTGACTATTTTTTCCAGGGTGGCTTTCGCTGCGGTACGTTGATTAAGCTCGAACTCACTACCGGCAATGACAAGCAGTGCGTCCGGTGCTCGGGGGTGATCAGGAAATTTGCCAGCCATGGTGTTGAGCACCGAGATTGCACCCCGATAGTTTTTGTTGGCGTAGTTGGCACTACCCAAGTAGAACTGGGCAGTGGGTGCCAATACGCTTTCTGGATAAAGCGTCAGAAACGCCGATAACGACTCAGCCGAGCCCTTAAAGTCACCTTTGCGGTACAAATCCATTGCGCCATCGAAGGCAGCCTGCTCCTTGCTGTCTTTGGCCTGTTCTGGTTGTTCATTAGAGCCCGAGCCTAGAGCAGCGCGTGGCCCACCCATTTCTTCAATCTGGGCGCGCAATCGGGTCAGCTCTTGTTCGAGCATATCGATGCGGTTGGCGAGCTGTAAACTCGCACGTTGACTCGTTTCTGTCAACGTGCGTAGCTCTTGACGCAACTCTAGTATCGCTTGCCGAGCTTCACTGTCTGTAAATGCATGGCTGACAGGGGTAACTGCAGCCAAGCAAGACGTGACGGCAACAGCAAAAGAAATTCGAGTCAAATGCATCGTATATGCCTCTTTGGTTTATCGCAGGTAAACGATGTCTGCGCGTCGGTTCTCAGCGTAATCAGCTTCGGTGTCACCTAGTGCCTTGGGCTTTTCCTTACCAAAGCTGATGGTCTCAATCTGGGTCTCGCGTGCCCCGATCAGCGTCATCATGCTACTGACCGCTTGCGCACGCCGTTGTCCGAGTGCCAGGTTGTATTCAGCACCACCACGCGCATCCGTATTGCCTTCGATCAGTATTTTTTGTTGTGGATTGGCAGCCAAGTAGCGAGCATGGGTCTCAACCAATGGCCGGTATTGATCGCCTACGGAGTAGCTGTCAAATTCGAAATACACCGAACGATCGGTGGCCAGCACACTGCTTGGGTTAAATGGATCCATCACGCCCGCTGCAGATGCCCCGCCTGCGCCACCACTTCCACCGGCTGCGCCGGCTGCTGGATCATCTAGCGACACGGAACTACAAGCAGCCAAGGCTAGGGCAAGGCCGACAACTGAAAGTGACTTGGCAAGGCGCGATTTCATGAGCTTTTCCTTTTGGGAAGTGCGTTAAACAGTGTTGGTTAGTGCCTACTGCGATTGACCGTATGGCCCCCAGGTTGGTTCCCGGATCTCTCCGTTTAAAACGGATAGTGTCTGACGCATGCGACCATCACTTGAAACACCAGCCAACATGTTACGCCCTCCTTGCTTGGCTGCATATAGGACTTGTTTACCATTTGGTGCAAAACTAGGAGATTGATCGTCCGGTCCTTGCGTTAGCAACGTTTCGTTACCGGTGGCCAAGTCAATCAGTGCAATCCGGAACTGACCATCACGACGAGTGACCACTAGCAAACTTTGACCGTCTGGAGAGATGCGAGGGGTGATGTTGTAGTTGCCGTTAAATGTGATGCGTCGGGCTTCGCCACCGGTGACAGGAACCTGGTAAATCTGTGGGCTACCAGAGCGATCGCTGGTAAAGAAAATCGATTGACCATCCGGGCTGAACACGGGCTCGGTATCGATCAGCGGAGAGCGAGTTAGACGCCTCAAGTTTGAGCCATCCGCTGAATTGACCAGGTAGATTTGAGACAGCCCGTCACGTGTGAGCACCACAGCGAGGGTTTGTCCATCGGGTGACCAAGCAGGCGCAGAGTTATTGCCCTTGAAGTTGGCGACCGGTACGCGTTTGCTGGTGGCTAATTCATGGACATAGACAACTGGTTTACCTGATTCGAAACTCACATAAGCCAATTTACTGCCATCTGGAGACCAGGCGGGCGAGATAATCGGCTCACGAGAACGCAATGCAATTTGAGGGTTTTGTCCGTCGGCATCTGCAATCTGTAGTTCGTAGGTATTGCCCTGCTTTAATACGTAGGCGATACGAGTCGCGAACACGCCCCGAATCCCGGTGATTTTTTCGTAGATGCGATCGGCAATCTGGTGGGCAATACGCCGCAATTCACGGTCGCTGCCATCAAATGCCACGCCATCAAGCTGTTGTTGGTTGATGGTATCGGCGAGCCGATACTTGACCTCGTATTGGCCTTCAGCGGTTTTGGTGACTGTGCCATAGGCGACATAGTCAGCACCACGAGTTCGCCACTCTGCATAGGCAATGGGTGAATCGATGGTTAGCTGAGCGCCTGTGGTGTTAATCAGACGAAATTGGCCCGAGCGTGTCAGGTCAGCACGAATGACTTCTGCGATGAGTCGACCTGCTGGATCGCCACTGAAGTCGGCGATAGCAACCGGAAACTGTTGTGCACCTGTCCCAGAGATATCAACCCGCAACTGCGCCTGACTGTTGAAGGGCAAGAATGCCAGTGAAGCAAGTAACGCCAGGGCTGAAGCCAAGCGGTAGAAAACAGATCGTGACATGAAGGTGGCCTCCGGTCGGTTTTAGTCATACATACGATAGTTCACATCAATATATGACGGATAGCGGCCTGATGGCGGCTTTGGAAAAGGTGAGCATCGGCGAATGCCATTGTCAACAGCCCGGTCAAATGCCGTATTACCGGAGCTACGTCTCAAACTCGTCGACGACACAGTACCATCGGATTTTAACTGCACGCGGAACTGAGCTGTAGGGTTGACGTTGCCAGACTGAACCGGTGTGGGGAATGATACGTTTGGCTGTATGCAAGCGCGGATCTGCCCCGCATAACCAGCATCTGCACCGCCACCTTGTTGATTTCTGCTTGCCGTGCCACCCGCAATCCCTGTCGCACCCATGATGTCGTTGCGAAACGCGTCGCGTAGCGCTTTCTCGCGTGCTGCCGCTTCTGCTTTGGCTTTACGCTCTGCCTCAGCCTTACGAGCAGCTTCTTCTCGTGCTTTGCGCTCGGCCTCGGCTTTTCTGGCCGCCTCCTCTTTGGCTTTACGTTCTGCTTCGGCTCGTTTTTCTGCCTGCTCACGAGCTTGGCGCTCGGCCCGTTCTTTGGCGAGCCTTTCAGCCTCAAGTTTTGCTTGCTGCTCGCGCTCTTGAGCAGCACGTCGTTCAGCCGCTTCGCGTTCAAGGCGTTCCTGCTCAAGTTTGGCTTGACGCTCGGCTTGTTCCTTTGCCTTGCGTTCAGCCTCTTCTTTTGCGCGTTGTTCAGCGGCAAGCTTGGCCTGCCGCGCTTGTTCTTCACGTCGCTCGCGTTCAGTCTCCTCGCGCGCCAAGCGCTGCGCCTCCAGACGTGCCTGCTCGGCGCGTTCCCGTTCTTTGGCTTGCTCCAGCGCAATCTCAGCCTCACGAGCGGCAATGTCAGGCTCTGGTGGTGGTGGCGGTGGCTCAGGTTGCTGTTCAGGGGTAGGAGCCGGCTCAGGCGCCGGTTCGGGTTGTGGCTCGGGCGGTGGCTCCGGCCGTGGTTCGGGTTGTGGTTCAGGCTGAGGCTCGGGAGCCCGTGCAACCTCGGTGGTATTGCCTTCGGTCCACAGCTCGACCTGAAGCGGGCCTGGACTTTCAAGTTGCCATTTGAGACCTGCCAATAACAGCACCGCGATGGTCAAATGAACCGCAATAGACGAACCGACAGCTCGCCAGCCTCCTTGGCCGAGTGCTGCTTGCCAGATCGATTTTTTACTTCGACGCGGTGGGGGCATTAACTTCCAGTAGCAGGTGTCGTATCAACCGGTTTATCACCCTGTTGCTGATCCACCAATAACCCCAGCCGGTCTATGCCGTTAGACCGCAGTCTGTCCATTAATTCGACCACGGTTTCGTACGGCACTTTGCCATGGGCTGCGATTAGAACCGGTTGGTCCGGCTCTCTGATTTCAAGAATGGTTTGAGCAACAGCATCTCGCGGAACTGGCTGAAACTCTCCGCCAGGTTCACGCTTTCGCCATGATAACTCGCCATCCTGAGCAATTTGAATTTCCAGAGGCACTAAAGGGACACTTGAGGCGCGTCCAACTGAGGGCAATTCAATGACACCGGGCGTGATCATTGGTGCAGTCACCATGAAAATCACCAGCAAAACCAGCATCACGTCGATGTACGGCACAACGTTCATTTCGTTTTTGAGTCGATGCCCGCCTCGCGCGCGGGAGGATCGCAAGGCGCTCATGCGTTTGACTGTCTCTGCAGGATGTTAAGAAATTCATCGACGAAAGTCTCAAAATGAATCGCCAGACGATCAATGTCGTTGGTGTAGCGGTTGTACGCGACTACCGCCGGTATGGCAGCAAACAAGCCAATCGCCGTGGCGATCAACGCTTCTGCGATACCGGGCGCGACAGCAGCAAGGGTGGCTTGTTCAGCACCAGCCAACCCCAGAAACGAATGCATGATCCCCCAAACGGTACCAAGCAGACCGATATAAGGGCTAACGGATCCGGCCGAAGCAAGAAACCCCAGGTTGGTTTCCAGATCATCGATTTCACGTTGGAAGGCGGCACGCATAGCCCTACGCGCCCCATCTACTGCATTGGTGGTGCGGTGAGCTTTGATGAACTCGGTCATGCCCGCATCGAAGATTCGAGCCAACGCACCGTGCTCGCTGCGACGTTTAGTGACAGTCTGGTGTAGTGAAGCGAGATCGCCGCCCGACCAAAAATCATCTTCGAAGTTTTGGGTTTGGGCTTGAGCTCTTTTGAGGGCAGAGCGCTTGGAAAAAATAAATGTCCATGACACGACAGAGATCAAAACCAGCAAGAGCATGATGATCTGGACAGGCAGGGTTGCCTGCAGGATCAGGGTAGTGATCGACATGTCTATTGGGGTGCCTGGCTGCATACGTTATCTCTTGTCCAAGTTCAGGATTCTGTTTAGCAAGGTTTCAGGCAGTGCTGCCGGTTTGAGGCAACTCAGTCTGACACACCCTACGCGTATCTCACCGTGCGCAATAACATGGTTTGCAAGTACAACACGCTGAGCGAAGTTTAACGAAGCACGGCCAGCTTGTGTGACAGTTGTTTGCACGATGAGATGATCATCGAGCCTCGCCGGCGCGCAATATTTGATGTCAAGTCCAGCGACCACAAATCCAATATCGCTTTCTTGTGCCAGTTTTTGTTGTTCCACACCGAGCTCACGTAGCCACTCAGTACGTGCTCTTTCCATAAATTTCAAATAGTTAGCGTAGAACACCACTCCTCCGGCGTCGGTGTCTTCGTAATAGACGCGTACCGGCCAGTGGTGTGCTTGATCCCAAGCTATTGCAGCTTTCATGACAGGCATTATTATGTGACTCGACTACTCAGTTTGGCTGCTACTCTGGCCACCACATCCGGCAAATCCACGAGTTCAGCGTTGCTCTCGCGCCTTCCAAGCACCTCCACTTGTCCGTTGGCCAACCCACGATCGCCCACGGTGATTCGAATCGGAACGCCGATGAGCTCCCATTCGGCAAACATGACGCCAGGACGCAAATCACGATCGTCCAGGATTACGTCAACACCTTGAGATTTCAGTTCTTCGTATAGCTTCGTCGCTGTCTCACGAACCGCATCGCTTTTGCCCCAGCCTAAACCGCAAACGGCGACTTCGAACGGTGCGATCGCTCTGGGCCAGATGATGCCGCGCTCATCGTGGTTTTGTTCGATCGCTGCACCAACGATGCGAGTGACTCCGATGCCATAGCAACCCATTTCCATGAATGCGGGTTTGCCAGTCTCGTCGAGATAGGTAGCCTTGAGTGCTTCTGAGTATTTTGTGCCGAGGTAAAACACGTGGCCAACTTCGATACCTCGTTGGATATTCAATACGCCTTTGCCATCCGGGGTCGGGTCACCGGCAACCACGTTTCGGATATCGGCCACCAGCAAGGGCTCAGGCAGATCACGACCCCAGTTCACGCCTTGTAAGTGGTAAGGCGCTTCGTTGGCGCCACAGACGAAATCATTCATGTTTGCGACTGTCAAATCGGCAATGACCTTAACGCGATCATCTAGTCCGACTGGTCCAAGATATCCGGGTGGCGATCCAAAATGTTCTTTGATCTCATCCTCGGTTGCGAATCTGAACCCTTCCTCAAAGCCAGCTAACTTGCCAACCTTGATCTCGTTTAGATCATGGTCTCCACGCAGTAACAACAACCAGATTTGTGGGTCGCTGTCGGCCGGTTCGGTTGCCAACACGATTGATTTGACAGTGCGGCTCAGATCAATTGAAAGCAGGTTTTTGACCTCTTCACACGTCGCCGCACCCGGTGTGTGTACTTTGCACAGATCTTGGCCGGCTGCTGCTCGCTTCTCAATCAGACAGGGTGCGGCCGCTAGTTCAATATTGGCTGCATAGTCGGTGCGTGGATCGTAAACGATTAGATCCTCTCCGATGTCTGCAATGACCTGAAACTCGTGGCTTGAAGATCCCCCAATGGAGCCCGTATCTGCGGCCACAGCCCTGAAATTCAGTCCCAGGCGAGTAAAAATCTTGTGGTACGCATCAAACATTGCCTGATAGCTCTGCATGGCACCATCTACGTCTCGATCAAAAGAATATGCGTCTTTCATGGTGAACTCACGGCCACGCATGACGCCAAATCTTGGACGACGTTCGTCACGGAACTTTGTCTGAATATGATAGAAATTCACTGGCAGTTGACGCCAGCTTTTTATTTCGTTTCGCGCGATGTCAGTAATGACTTCTTCGGATGTTGGCTGCAGTATGAAGTCGCGCCCATGGCGATCTTTGATCCGTAAAAGTTCTGGCCCATATTTTTCCCAGCGCCCAGACTCCTGCCAGAGTTCAGCAGGTTGCACCACGGGCATCAGCAGTTCGAGTGCCCCAGCGGCGTTCATTTCCTCGCGGATGATGTTCTCGATCTTGCGTATGGTGCGCAGGCCAAGCGGCATGTAGTTGTAGATGCCACCAGCGAGTTTACGGATCATGCCAGCGCGGATCATGAGTTGATGACTGGCGATTTCCGCGTCGTTAGGTGCTTCTTTAATGGTGCTGATGTGAAAGGCAGAGGCTCGCATGGGGGGTATAGGGGTTATTTGGTAGGGTGAATCGGAAACACTTCGTATAATCTAAACCAATTGTATTGAATTCAACGGGTGCGGCGATGCTGGATAGGGAGGGTTACCGCCCCAATGTCGGCATTATCCTGGTCAACCAAAAAAACCAGGTGTTCTGGGGCAAGCGGGTTAGGGAACATGCATGGCAGTTTCCGCAGGGCGGAATAAAGCACGGTGAAAGCCCAGTGCAGGCTATGTTTCGTGAGTTGCATGAGGAGGTCGGGTTAAAGCCTGAGCACGTCCGTATTCTAGGGCGTACACGTGACTGGCTGCGATACGACGTGCCGGATCATTTCATTCGTCGTGAGTCTCGCGGACATTATCGTGGCCAAAAGCAGATATGGTTTCTGTTGCGCCTGGTCGGGCGAGATTGTGATGTCAGTTTGCGCGCCACGTCCCACCCCGAATTCGATGCTTGGCGCTGGTGTCACTACTGGGTGTCTCTTGATTCAGTGATCGAATTCAAGCGCGAGGTATACCAGCAGGCGCTGCACGAGTTATCACCCCTATTATTTCGCCCGCGTGGCAATCGCGTCCGTGGCAGGACGCGACGAGCCAGCGGTATTGATATTGAGTTAACGCAGTCTTTTGATCAGGCTTGAAGTATCCCAGCGGTTGCCGCCTAGCTTCTGCACGTCAGCGTAGAACTGATCAACTAATGCGGTCACGGGTACTCGTGCACCGTTGCGGCGGGCTTCATCCATCACCAGGCTGAGGTCTTTGCGCATCCAGTCAACTGCGAACCCGAAGTCAAATTTGTCATCCACCATGGTGGTGCCGCGATTGTCCATTTGCCAGCTCTGCGCGGCGCCCTTGTTAATGACGTCTAACACCAGCTTCATGTCCAGTCCCGCAGCTTGACCAAATGCGATCCCTTCAGATAATCCCTGCACCAAGCCAGCGATGCAGATCTGGTTAACCATCTTGGCGAGCTGGCCTGCACCCGTGTCGCCCACAAGTGTGACTGCCTTTGAATAGTGCATGGCCAGCGGCTTGATGTGATTGAAGGTATTGGTCTCACCCCCGCACATCACTGTCAGCGCGCCATTGACAGCCCCGGCCTGGCCGCCCGAGACGGGCGCGTCAATAAAGCCTAGCTGATGTTGTTTGGCGACCTCGGCCAGTTCACGTGCAACATTTGCCGATGCGGTCGTGTGATCGACAAATACGCTGCCGGCGCTCATCCCCGCGAAGGCGCCGTCATCACCAAGCACAACGCTTCTAAGGTCATCATCGTTGCCAACACAACAAAAAACAATGGCTGCGCCATTGGCAGCCTCGCGGGGTGTTGTCGCATATTTGCCACCAAATTCCGCCACCCAGGCTTTGGCTTTAGCTTCAGTGCGGTTGTACACAGTGACCTGATGACCTGCCTTGGCTAGATGTCCGGCCATGGGTAGTCCCATCACGCCAAGGCCAAGAAAGGCGATCTTTTGCGGGGCGAGCTGCTCGTACTCGCGTGCTTGAATGCTGGAAGTGCTCATGATGTCGTCCTCAAAAAATATGGTGGCTTGAATTAGGTCGTGGATCAAGTGTACAAAAACAAATCTCACGGGTATCCCAATTTGATTTACGATTGCGACATGCTTGAAGAACTTGACCTCCTTGCCAAACGAATCCAGAGACTCGTGTCTCGAGTGCAAACCTTGTCTGCTGAAGCGGACGATTTGCGCCGTCAGTTGCAATCTGTTTCGGCAGAGCGTGATGAGCTCACTCAGAAGTTACAAGTTGAGCAATCTCAGCAAGTCGAATTAAAGGAGTCGCTTGGTTCGGCTCAGACAGCGGTCCAACAGACCAAAGCCCAGGCTCAGCAAGAGCGCGCGGCATTGCAGGGAACACTCGACTTGTTTCGGCAGGAGAATGAGGCGATGCAATCCTCGTTAAAAACCCGTGAGCAAGAGGTTCATCGTTTGCGCGAAGTTACCCAACAGGCTCGTCAGCGCATAGATGGCGTGCTTGAAAAATTACCGGGTGCCTTGTCTCAGGAGGCCAGTTAATGGAAACGGTAAAAGCCAATATTCTTGGGCGAGACTACTCGCTGGCTTGTCCGCCTGAAGAGAAAGCCACACTCGAGGCTGCCGTGATGCACGTCGGCCAGCTCGCTGGCCGTATTCAAGGGTCAGGAAAAGTAAGCGGCAACGAGAAGATTGCCGTAATGGCTGCGATCCAAATCGCAGCCGAATTGCTTGTTGTCAAATCACCAGAAGGACCTCTCGGTAGTTTGTCTGTTGGTGATTTCAAGCGTAAGATTGAGGACATTAACGCAATGCTTGACACGGCCGATGCGCCGTAGCGTTGCTAACGGGTTGTCCCTGCGGTGTTCGTGACTTGACCATATAGTCTCTGAACCGATGCTTTTGGCATTTAGGTCGCTGGTTAGTCAGGTGGGAATGCACGTCTCTAGTCAGATGAGCTCGAAGCCCGTCACGAGGCGACCGACCTTGAACCTAGGGTTCGAGATGCCGGTCTGGACGGCATTCGCGGGGCTTTTATTTGTTGTTTGATTTGATGATTGCTGTCCTGTCGGCTTTGCTCGAAGACCAGTAAAGCCAAGCACCTGCCAGCACCATGGGTATACAAAGCCATTGGCCCATGCTCAGGTTTGCCCATAACAACCCTAAGAAAGCGTCTGGCTCACGACCAAATTCCGCCATAAAGCGTAAGACCCCATATCCCATTAGAAAGAGTGCACTGACTTGCCCGGTCATGCGGGGCTTGCTGGCAAACCACCACACAATCAAAAATAACAGCAGCCCTTCAAGTGCAAATTGGTAGAGTTGGGAGGGGTGGCGCGCTATGCCATCTTGCGCACCGGGAAACACCATTGCCCAAGGAAGGTCGGTGGGTCTGCCCCACAGCTCGCCATTAATGAAGTTGCCTAATCTGCCGGCTGCTAGCCCGAGTGGTACGAGCGGTGCAACCAAGTCACCGAGCTCTAAAAAACTGTATTGTTTGCGCTTGGCGAAAAGCCAAAGGCTGATCACAACACCCAGCAATCCGCCATGAAACGACATGCCACCTTGCCACAAAAACAAAATCTCCAGTGGATGTTGGAGATAGTAGCCAGGTTGGTAAAAAAGTGTGTAGCCCAGTCGCCCGCCAAGGATTGCACCTAACATGGCCAAAAATAGCATGTCCTCGAAATCGACTAGCGACACGCGCGTCAGTCCCTGCTTGACGCGCCATCGCCCTAGCAGCCATGCGCTGCTGAAGCCAACCAGGTACATCAGACCATACCAGTGCACGGCAAGCGGCCCGATTTCAAACGCGACGGGATCAATTTGGGGATAAGCCAGCATGAAATAGGTGTTTTGTGCAAAGATGTTTCATAATAACCGCTGAAATTTTCAGGTTCGTTTTAATTATTTGCCGGAAGCAGACACATGTCCAAATTTGAACGTTCAAGCCACATTACTGAAGGCGTAACACGCGCTCCCAATCGTTCCATGTATTACGGCATGGGATACAAAGAAAGCGATTTCGAAAATCCGATGATTGGCGTGGCGAATGGTCATTCCACGATTACGCCTTGCAATAGCGGCTTGCAGCCGCTTGCCGATGCGGCTGTTGATGCGGTTCGTGCTGCCAAGGGAAATCCGCAGGTGTTTGGTGTGCCAACCATCTCAGATGGGATGTCGATGGGCACAGAAGGCATGAAGTTCTCCCTGGCGTCGCGAGAAGTGATTGCTGATTGTGTCGAAACTGCGGTGCAGGGGCAGTGGATGGACGGGGTGGTTGTGATTGGCGGCTGTGACAAAAACATGCCGGGTGGCATGATCGGTATCGCTCGTTGCAATGTGCCTGCGATTTATGTGTATGGCGGCACCATCAAGCCAGGTCATTACAAGGGCAAGGACCTGAATATCGTATCGGTGTTCGAAGCGGTGGGCGAGTACACCATGAAGCGCATGAGTGCTGAGGATTTCAAGGCGATTGAGCAAAAAGCCATTCCTGGCTCGGGCTCATGTGGTGGTATGTACACCGCAAATACGATGAGCTCCTCATTTGAGGCAATGGGAATGAGTCTGCCCTATTCATCCACGGCAGCCAATGAAGATGATGAGGCAGTGGAAAATGCCAGAAAAGCGGCCACCGTTTTGGTGGAAGCGGTTCGTGCCAACCGTAAGCCGCGAGACATCATCACCAAGAAATCAATTGAGAACGCGGTATCGGTCATTATGGCGATTGGTGGTTCAACCAACGCTGTGCTGCATTACCTCGCCATTGCGCATGCGGCTGAAGTGCCATGGACGATTGATGACTTTGAGCGCATTCGCAAGAAGGTGCCGGTCATCTGCGACTTAAAGCCATCAGGCAAGTATCTGACTGTAGATTTGCATCGTGCGGGCGGCATTCCGCAGGTAATGAAGATTTTGCTTAACGCTGGGTTGCTCCACGGTGACTGTATGACCATTACTGGCCAGACGATTGCTGAAGTACTGAAGGATGTGCCAGATGCGCCACCTGCTGATCAAGATGTGATCCGTCCCATTGACAAAGCGCTGTACAACCATGGCCATTTGGCCATTTTGAAAGGTAACTTAGCCACAGAGGGCGCGGTTGCAAAAATTACGGGTCTGAAAAATCCCGTCATTACGGGTCCGGCTCGCGTGTTTGACTCTGAGGACTTGGCGATGGCTGCCATCATGGATCAAAAAATCAAGCCAGGCGATGTAGTGGTGATCCGTTATGAAGGTCCCAAAGGTGGTCCGGGTATGCGCGAGATGTTGGCGCCTACCTCAGCTTTGATCGGTCAGGGCCTCGGGGAGAGTGTTGGGCTTATCACTGATGGCCGGTTCTCTGGCGGCACTTGGGGGATGGTGGTCGGTCATGTCGCACCAGAGGCGTTTGTGGGCGGCACCATCGGTCTGATTCAGGAGGGTGACTCCATTACGATCGATGCGCATCAGTTATTGCTGCAATTGAACGTACCCGATGAAGAAATTGAGCGACGTCGCCAGAATTGGAAACAACCAGCACCTCGCTACACGCGTGGTGTGCTTGGCAAAATTGCGAAATTGGCTAGCAGTGCTAGTAAAGGCGCGGTGACTGATGCGTTTGAAGACTAATCTCTTATCGAGCCTGTTTGCTTTGATGCCGCTCACTGTTAGCGCTAGTGAGGCCTTGACGTTTGAGCAGGGTAACCAGTTGATGCGTGAAAAGATGTGTCTTGGTTGTCATCAGATTGATAAAAAACGGGTCGGGCCAGCCTTTGTCGATATCGCCAACCGCTACGGAGGTGACAGCGATGCGGCGATGCCGATGCTCTTGAACGTTATCAAGAATGGTGGTCGTGGCAAATGGGGTGCTGTGCCAATGCCGGCTCAGACCCAAGTGTCTGACGAACAAGCCCGCGACATGGTGTTGTTTATTTTGAGCTTGCAACAAAAGCCTCAATAGCATTTCGGGAGGTGTAGATGGCCATTGCAGTTTTTGGTGGCGGATGTTTTTGGTGCACGGAGGCGGTGTTTGCTGCGCTCGAAGGCGTGCAAGCGGTGGAGCCCGGTTATTGCGGCGGTCATGTTCAAAACCCGACATACGAACAGGTCTGTGAGAAGAACACCGGGCACATTGAGGTCATTCGTATCACTTATGATCCTGCGCTAATTAGCTATGAGTCTTTGCTAGAGGTCTTTTTTGCGACGCATGACCCGACAACGCCGGGGCGTCAGGGAAATGACGTGGGTCCGCAGTATCAGTCTGCGATTTTTTATCAGGACGCCTCGCAGCGCGAAGCTGCTAAAAAGATCATCGAGGCAATTGATGCTAGCGGTGAGTTTCGTGCGCCTGTTTGTACGGAATTGCTGCCTGAGGCGACATTTTGGGTTGCGGAGAGTTACCACCACGATTTTTTCCAGCGCAATCCCGGGCAGGGGTATTGCCAGTTCGTGATCGCACCTAAAGTGCAGAAGTTCAGATCGCAGTTCGCCGGTCGTCTCAAGCGTGGCTAAATAGTGACAAACGAGCTGTCACATGGATTCAGCAAAACTTTTTATGTACACCGTTTGACAGTCCAAAAAAACACGTGCATAATCTCGTTTCTCTGCTGAAACGTCGTTGCAAAAGCGACGTCAAAACAGAGAAACGCAGTCAGTAGCATGAGCAGGTTTCTTTGATCAGTTCGATCAAGATAATCCAAAATCACTACAGATTTGTTGCAGACCGACATTTATTAGACAGTCTGCAGCGGTTTGTTGATGATCGCTCTGGTAAGTGGCTGTTAGCGGTCCTACGACTGCATTTGCTCTTTAACAACGAAACAACCGATAAGTGTGGGCACTTGTTGTCTGTAGGCGTTGGGTGTTCTAGGTGGTGACTTGGTGTTGGGTTTACTTGACATGGGGTGGCTATCTGGAGGCGCGATGACCACAAGTAAATAGCAAGTGCTCACGAAGAAGAAGCAAGGTAAGGAAGTCTGCTGGAGAGATTTGGCAGATGACTTGTTTGTTTCTTTGAGTGAAGCGAGGTCTGTGCTGTGATAGGTGCAGGCCAACCAAACAGAGATTGAACTGAAGAGTTTGATCCTGGCTCAGATTGAACGCTAGCGGGATGCTTTACACATGCAAGTCGAACGGCAGCGCGGACTTCGGTCTGGCGGCGAGTGGCGAACGGGTGAGTAATGTATCGGAACGTGCCCAGTAGCGGGGGATAACTACTCGAAAGAGTAGCTAATACCGCATACGCCCTACGGGGGAAAGGGGGGGATCTTAGGACCTCTCACTATTGGAGCGGCCGATATCGGATTAGCTAGTTGGTGGGGTAAAGGCCTACCAAGGCTGCGATCCGTAGCTGGTTTGAGAGGACGACCAGCCACACTGGGACTGAGACACGGCCCAGACTCCTACGGGAGGCAGCAGTGGGGAATTTTGGACAATGGGGGCAACCCTGATCCAGCCATCCCGCGTGTGCGATGAAGGCCTTCGGGTTGTAAAGCACTTTTGGCAGGAAAGAAATCGCATGGGTTAATACCCTGTGTGGATGACGGTACCTGCAGAATAAGCACCGGCTAACTACGTGCCAGCAGCCGCGGTAATACGTAGGGTGCAAGCGTTAATCGGAATTACTGGGCGTAAAGCGTGCGCAGGCGGTTCGGAAAGAAAGATGTGAAATCCCAGGGCTTAACCTTGGAACTGCATTTTTAACTGTCGAGCTAGAGTGCGTCAGAGGGGGGTGGAATTCCGCGTGTAGCAGTGAAATGCGTAGAGATGCGGAGGAACACCGATGGCGAAGGCAGCCCCCTGGGATGACACTGACGCTCATGCACGAAAGCGTGGGGAGCAAACAGGATTAGATACCCTGGTAGTCCACGCCCTAAACGATGTCAACTAGCTGTTGGGGCCTTCGGGCCTTGGTAGCGCAGCTAACGCGTGAAGTTGACCGCCTGGGGAGTACGGTCGCAAGATTAAAACTCAAAGGAATTGACGGGGACCCGCACAAGCGGTGGATGATGTGGATTAATTCGATGCAACGCGAAAAACCTTACCTACCCTTGACATGTCTGGAATCCTGAAGAGATTTAGGAGTGCTCGCAAGAGAACCGGAACACAGGTGCTGCATGGCTGTCGTCAGCTCGTGTCGTGAGATGTTGGGTTAAGTCCCGCAACGAGCGCAACCCTTGTCATTAGTTGCTACGAAAGGGCACTCTAATGAGACTGCCGGTGACAAACCGGAGGAAGGTGGGGATGACGTCAAGTCCTCATGGCCCTTATGGGTAGGGCTTCACACGTCATACAATGGTCGGGACAGAGGGTTGCCAACCCGCGAGGGGGAGCTAATCCCACAAACCCGATCGTAGTCCGGATTGCAGTCTGCAACTCGACTGCATGAAGTCGGAATCGCTAGTAATCGCGGATCAGCATGTCGCGGTGAATACGTTCCCGGGTCTTGTACACACCGCCCGTCACACCATGGGAGTGGGTTTCACCAGAAGTAGTTAGCCTAACCGCAAGGGGGGCGATTACCACGGTGGGATTCATGACTGGGGTGAAGTCGTAACAAGGTAGCCGTATCGGAAGGTGCGGCTGGATCACCTCCTTTCAGAGTCTGCGCGATGCACACAGTGTCTTAGGTGGCAGGTGTCCACACTTATCGGTTGTTGGTTGGGATAGAGAGTTAAATGCTGGGTCGGTTGGGTCTGTAGCTCAGTCGGTTAGAGCACCGTCTTGATAAGGCGGGGGTCGTTGGTTCGAATCCAACCAGACCCACCATCTGCGGTTGCGACACACAGAGGGGATTAGCTCAGTGGGAGAGCACCTGCTTTGCAAGCAGGGGTCGTCGGTTCGATCCCGTCATCCTCCACCAAGTTTGTGTGTTGTGGGTTGGTGAAGCGGCGGATGCAGCAGTGAGGTTTGGGCAGTGGGCGGTGCAGTGTGCAGTGAACAGGGCAAGCGGGTCTTGTGTTGTTGACTGTGCATTGTGTGAGGGCGCTTGTATTGGCGGGCGCGCGGTGCGCGATGTATCAGTAGGGTAATAACTCTTTGTTCTTTAACAATTGGGAAGAAGCACAACGAGAAGTGTTTGTGTCAAAGGGTTTATCTGGCCTACAGGGGTTGGGTAAGCGAAGAGGCACGGATACGGGTTGTGATTGCATAGTAGTAATTTGTTCTTACTCAAGTCTTTGTGTGGAGACACGCAAAGAGCCTTGAAAGGAAGAACGGCACACAAACGCGAAAACTCAGCAAAGTAGTAAAAAAACTTATAAGTCTGTCAGGTGCGAGCCTGCAGGGTTATAGGATCAAGTGACTAAGTGCATGTGGTGGATGCCTTGGCGATCACAGGCGAAGAAGGACGTGGCAGCCTGCGAAAAGCTGCGGGGAGCTTGGCAAACGAGCTTTGATCCGCAGATATCCGAATGGGGAAACCCACTTACCGTGAGGTAGGTACCCTGGACTGAATCCATAGGTCCAGTGGGGCGAACCGGGTGAACTGAAACATCTAAGTAACCCGAGGAAAAGAAATCAACCGAGATTCCGAAAGTAGTGGCGAGCGAAATCGGAGCAGCCGGTGCGTTTTAGCCGTTGTGATAGTTGAACAGTCTGGAAAGTCTGGCCATAGCAGGTGATAGCCCTGTAGACGAAATCACGATGGTGGAACTAGGCGCACGACAAGTAGGGCGGGACACGTGAAATCCTGTCTGAAGATGGGGGGACCATCCTCCAAGGCTAAATACTCGTGATCGACCGATAGTGAACCAGTACCGCGAGGGAAAGGCGAAAAGAACCCCGGAAGGGGAGTGAAATAGATCCTGAAACCGCATGCATACAAACAGTAGGAGCCTCCTTGAGGGGTGACTGCGTACCTTTTGTATAATGGGTCAGCGACTTACATTCAGTGGCAAGCTTAACCGAATAGGGCAGGCGTAGCGAAAGCGAGTCCGAATAGGGCGATATAGTCGCTGGGTGTAGACCCGAAACCAGGTGATCTATCCATGGCCAGGTTGAAGGCACGGTAACACGTGCTGGAGGACCGAACCCACTAATGTTGAAAAATTAGGGGATGAGCTGTGGATAGGGGTGAAAGGCTAAACAAACCTGGAAATAGCTGGTTCTCTCCGAAAACTATTTAGGTAGTGCCTCACGTATTGCTGCCGGGGGTAGAGCACTGTTATGGCTAGGGGTCATGGCGACTTACCAAACCATGGCAAACTCCGAATACCGGCAAGTATTAGCGTGGGAGACAGAGCACCGGGTGCTAACGTCCGGACTCAAGAGGGAAACAACCCAGACCGCCAGCTAAGGTCCCCAACTATCGCTCAGTGGGAAACGAAGTGGGAAGGCATAGACAGTCAGGAGGTTGGCTTAGAAGCAGCCATCCTTTAAAGAAAGCGTAATAGCTCACTGATCGAGTCGTCCTGCGCGGAAGATGTAACGGGGCTTAAGCGATAGACCGAAGCTGCGGGTGTGTACGTTTGTACACGCGGTAGGAGAGCGTTCTGTAAGCCTGCGAAGGTGGCTTGTAAAGGCTGCTGGAGGTATCAGAAGTGCGAATGCTGACATGAGTAGCGATAAAGGGGGTGAAAAGCCCCCTCGCCGTAAGTCCAAGGTTTCCTGCGCAACGTTCATCGGCGCAGGGTGAGTCGGCCCCTAAGGCGAGGCAGAGATGCGTAGCTGATGGGAAGCTGGTTAATATTCCAGCACCGTCGTATGGTGCGATGGGGGGACGGATTGCTGAAGGTCATCAGGGTGTTGGAAGTCCCTGTTGCTGCACTATAGAAGGCGCTTAGGCAAATCCGGGCGCGTAATTCAAGGGTGTGGCTCGAGTGAACTTAGGTTCACGAAGTGATTGGAAGTGGTTCCAGGAAAAGCCTCTAAGCTTCAGCCATACGAGACCGTACCGCAAACCGACACAGGTGGACGGGATGAATATTCCAAGGCGCTTGAGAGAACTCAGGAGAAGGAACTCGGCAAATTGATACCGTAACTTCGGGAGAAGGTATGCCCTGGTAGTGTGAAGAGCCTGCGCTTGGAGCATGAAGGGGCCGCAGAGAATCGGTGGCTGCGACTGTTTATTAAAAACACAGCACTCTGCCAAGACGAAAGTCGACGTATAGGGTGTGACGCCTGCCCGGTGCCGGAAGGTTAAGTGATGGGGTGCAAGCTCTTGATCGAAGCCCCGGTAAACGGCGGCCGTAACTATAACGGTCCTAAGGTAGCGAAATTCCTTGTCGGGTAAGTTCCGACCTGCACGAATGGCGTAACGATGGCCACACTGTCTCCTCCTGAGACTCAGCGAAGTTGAAGTGTTTGTGATGATGCAATCTACCCGCGGCTAGACGGAAAGACCCCATGAACCTTTACTGCAGCTTTGCATTGGATTGTGAACCGGCTTGTGTAGGATAGGTGGGAGGCGCAGAAGCGTGGTCGCCAGACTGCGTGGAGCCAACCTTGAAATACCACCCTGGTTTGTTTGCGATTCTAACCTTGGCCCGTGATCCGGGTTGGGGACAGTGCATGGTGGGCAGTTTGACTGGGGCGGTCTCCTCCCAAAGTGTAACGGAGGAGTTCGAAGGTACGCTAGGTACGGTCGGAAATCGTGCTGATAGTGCAATGGCATAAGCGTGCTTGACTGTGAGACTGACAAGTCGAACAGGTGCGAAAGCAGGACATAGTGATCCGGTGGTTCTGAATGGAAGGGCCATCGCTCAACGGATAAAAGGTACTCTGGGGATAACAGGCTGATACCGCCCAAGAGTTCATATCGACGGCGGTGTTTGGCACCTCGATGTCGGCTCATCTCATCCTGGGGCTGTAGCCGGTCCCAAGGGTATGGCTGTTCGCCATTTAAAGAGGTACGTGAGCTGGGTTTAAAACGTCGTGAGACAGTTTGGTCCCTATCTGCCGTGGGCGTTGGATACTTGACGGAGCCTGCTCCTAGTACGAGAGGACCGGAGTGGACGTACCGGCCGGTGTATCGGTTGTCATGCCTATGGCATTGGCGAGTAGGTAAGTACGGAAGAGATAACCGCTGAAGGCATCTAAGCGGGAAACTCGTCTGAAGATTAGGTATCCCGGGGCCTAGAGCCCCTGAAGGGTCGTTCAAGACCAGGACGTTGATAGGTCGGGTGTGTAAGCGCAGTAATGCGTTGAGCTAACCGATACTAATTGCCCGTGCGGCTTGATCCTATAACTGTGCAGGTTATAGCGTGATAAGTGTGCCGCTCAGTAACGTAGTACATGCAACACCGTGCAGTAAAACGCACAACCCAAATCAATCCAGCAAACACACACACGCTGTGCTTCGACCCCAATTGGCATGCCTGCGCACAACGCAGGTGTGCAACCAAGCTTACGCTTGACGACCATAGCAAGGTGGTCCCACGCCTTCCCATCCCGAACAGGACCGTGAAACGCCTTTGCGCCGATGATAGTGGATGTACATCTGTGAAAGTAGGTCATCGTCAAGCTCCTTACCCTCAAACCCCCGCCCTCAAAGCGGGGGTTTGTCTTTGGCACCGACGGTTTGTATTGTTACACTCCTTTCAGACTTGACTAATGCTTCACGGGGTGATGCGACATGAGCGACCTACCGACTTCAGGCCCAAGCCTCAGAATGATTAGCATGATCGTATATGGGCTATTTGCGCTTGGATTCGTAACCTCGGGGCTGTTTACATTCGCAACGCTTGCGGCGGTCATCATCATGTATGTCAAACGTGCCGATGCTGCTGGAACGCTGTATGCCACCCATTTTGATTGGCTAATCAATACGTTTTTGTGGTCCTTGTTGTGGTTGGCACTGAGTTTTTTGACGATGTTTATCGGTATTGGCTGGTTAGGCCTGATTGCCACTGTGGTTTGGGTTCTGTACCGTTTAATCAAGGGGTTCTTGCTATTGCTAGATGGCAAGCCTATCGTAGTGTGAGCACCACTTGAGTTAAAAATAAAAAGCGCGCATTAGATGCGCGCTTTTTATTGGGTGCTGACTTGGATCGTCTAGGAAAGGTGACCGCTGACGATTTTGGTGAGTTCAAACATGGATACTTGATCTTTGCCGAACAACGGGCGCAGTTTGTCGTCTGCATTGATATTGCGCTTGTTCGCAGGATCCTGCAAATTGTGCTTTTTAATGTAATCCCAGATTTTTTTGGTGACTTCAGTGCGAGGTACAGCTTCTGAACCGATGACAGCTGCTAGCGTTGGGCTAGGGGTAAGCGGTTTCATGAAGGCGGCGTTGGGTTTACGTGCAGCTTTTTTGGCGGTGGCCATTCGGACTCTCCTTATTGCCAATATTAGTCGTTTTTAAAATCGATCGAGCTTGAGACTCAAGCTAGCCCCGAAACTCTGACACTGTAGCAAAGATGGCGCCCGAGTAAACTATAGCAATCCTCACGTTTACCCTAGGAACTGGGTTATGGAACTTCTCTCCCCTTGTGCGTTGATTGGTGGTTTTCATCAGGAATTAACTGACTTTCGGCGTGATTTGCATGCTCATCCGGAGCTCGGCTTTCAGGAAATGCGAACCAGTGGCCTCGTTGCAGGTATGCTCGAGGCGTTGGGGATGACGGTGCATCGCAACATCGGGAAGACAGGCGTTGTTGGCGTTTTGCATGGCAAACGCAGCGATTCTGGTCGGATGATTGGGTTGCGGGCCGACATGGATGCGCTATCCATGCAGGAAAGCAATGGTTTCGCTCACGCATCCACTAGGCCTGGTCTGATGCACGGATGTGGTCATGATGGGCATACCGCCATATTGATGGGAGCGGCTAAATATTTGGCACAAACACGGAATTTCGATGGTACTGCCGTGTTCATTTTTCAGCCAGCCGAAGAGGGTTTGGGCGGCGCCAAGGCAATGATCGAAGATGGTTTATTTGAGCGCTTCGATTGCGATGCTATTTACGCTTTACACAACTGGCCCGGTTTGCCGCCTGGCATGATCGGAATAAATCCCGGTCCCATGATGGCAGCAGCCGACCGCTTCGAAGTGGTGATTCAAGGTCGTGGTGGGCACGGTGCCCACCCGTATCAAACAATTGACCCTGTCCTGGTAGCTTCACATGTGATTACCGCTTTGCAAAGCGTTGTGTCTCGCAATGTCAGTGCATTGGATGCTGCCGTGGTAACGGTTGCGTCAGTCCAAGCGGGCGATCCACTGGCCATGAGCGTGATTCCGGATCAAGCCAAGCTCGTTGGCACGGTTAGAACGTTTCGCCATTCGATACAGTCGATGATTGAATCAAGAATGCGCACGCTTATCGAGCAAGTCGCCGCTGGCTTCGGAGCGAGTGCGACATTGCACTACCAAAAAATTTATCCGGCGACGATCAATACGCCTAAAGAGGCGATGTTTGTGGCTGACGTGGCAACTGAATTGTTCGGAGCAAAAAAAGTAGTGCGAGACTTGCAGCCGTCCATGGGAGCAGAGGACTTTTCTTTTATGCTCGAGCACAAGCCTGGGGCCTATTTTAGGCTCGGGCAAGGTGGGGCTGAGGGTGGCTGCTATTTGCACAACCCAAATTATGACTTTAACGATGCTGTGATTCCAGCTGGCGCGGGACTATTTGCTGCGCTTGTAGAAAAATCCATGCCTTTGAATCAATGAACCACTCCGCTCAGGAACCATGCAATGACGCAGACCTTAACAATTACGACGCCTGATGATTGGCATCTTCATTTGCGCGAAGGCGATGCTTTACGTGCCGTGGTCGCCGATTCGGCACGGCAGTTCAAGCGGGCCATTATCATGCCGAACTTAAGGCCACCGATCACTACGGTAGATCAGGCGTTGAGTTACCGAGCCCAGATCATGGCCGCATTGCACGAGCAGGGGTTGGACAGTCTCGGGTTTGATCCGCTCATGACACTTTATTTGACTGACAACACGCGCGTCGAAGATATTGAGGCGATCGCACAATCAGCCCATGTCTATGCTGTGAAGCTGTACCCAGCCGGGGCAACGACGAATTCGGATCAAGGAGTCACTGATCTGCTTGGTAGATGTACCAAGGTCCTTGAAACGATGCAGCGTTTATCTGTGCCGTTGTTAGTCCACGGCGAAGTGACCGATCCGACCATTGATGTGTTTGATCGAGAGGCCGTCTTTATCGAACGTGTCATGATTGGACTTCGCCGAGCCTATCCAGCCTTAAAAGTAGTGTTTGAGCACCTAACCACTAAAGATGGTGTCGATTACGTACGTGAGGCCGAGGGCCCGATTGGTGCGACCATTACGCCGCAACACCTGTTGTACAACCGCAATGCAATCTTTACCGGCGGGTTGCGCCCGCATTGGTACTGTTTGCCAGTACTCAAGCGCGAGACTCATCGACTCGCGCTGGTTCAAGCGGCTACCAGTGATAATCCCCGGTTTTTTTTGGGTACAGATAGTGCCCCCCACGCGCGTCATTTGAAAGAGCATGCCAGCGGCTGTGCAGGATGCTATTCGGCGTTACACGCCATGACACTCTATGCGACTGTATTTGATGCGGTCGGCCGACTTGATCGCCTTGAAGCATTTGCCAGCCACCGAGGCCCAGATTTTTATGGATTGCCGCGCAACACCACCAAAATTACGCTGGTCAAAGAGCCTTACCAGGTCCCTGAGCAGTTGCCGTTCGGTAAGGCATCATTAGTGCCACTGGCCAGTGGCGAGACATTCCCGTGGCGAGTTCAGGCTGGAGTTTGACGCGATTCCAGAACCTCCCAACGTTCATACAGCGCCAAGAGTTCAGCCTCTACCTTCGCTAAGTCGGCTTGTACTTTTGTAGCTTCATCGCCGCCGGCTTGGTATAGCTCTGGCGCACCAAGCGTCGCTGTTAAAGCCGCCTGCTGCTCTTCGAGCGTCTGGATGCGAGCCGGTAGTTCATCGAGTTCGCGCTGTTCCCAGGTGCTTAAGCGTACCCGTTTTGCGCTACCAGAAGGCTTTTGCGGGTGAGGGGTTTTAGGTGGTTTGGGTTTGGTTGACTCAACGGCTGGAGCAGGTCGCTGGGCCACCCAGTCATCAAAGCCACCCACATAGCAACCCCACTTGCCATGACCCTCATAAGCAATGGTCTGGGTCACCACGTTATCCAGGAATTGCCTGTCGTGGCTCACCAACAGTACCGTTCCTGAAAACTCTTGCAGTAATGCTTCGAGCAACTCGAGTGTTTCAATGTCTAGGTCGTTGGTTGGTTCGTCAAGCACAATTACATTGGCGGGTCGGGCAAACAGCCGGGCAAGCAGCAAGCGCGCTCGTTCACCACCGGAGAGGCTACTAACTGGCGATTGAGCGCGCGCTGGCTCGAATAGGAAATCACCCAAATAGCTCATCACGTGTTTGCGCTCCTGGCCAATTTCGACCCACTGGCTACCAGGATTGATGACGTCAAGTACGGCGGCTGTTTCATCAAGCTGATCTCGCATTTGGTCGAGATAGGCTACTTGGAGATTTGTGCCTAGCTTGACTTCACCACTTGAGGGCTTGAGCTCGCCGAGGATGACTTTTAAAAGTGTGGTTTTACCCGCACCATTGGGTCCGATCAAACCGATACGATCACCACGCAGGATCACAGTGGAGAAGTGATCAATGATGAGCTTGTTCTCGTAGGCTAAGCTGACATCGTGTAGCTCTGCCACGATTTTGCCGGATCGGTTGGTTTGGTCAACTTTGAGGTTGACTTTGCCCAGAGCGTCACGACGTTGCGCTCGCTCTCGACGCAATTGTTCCAAACGCCTCACCCGCCCCTCATTGCGTGTACGCCGCGCCTCAATCCCCTTGCGGATCCACACTTCTTCTTGCGCGAGCAGTTTGTCAAACCGCGCGTTTGCTAATTGTTGCGCATTGAGCCAAGCCTCTTTTTGTTGTTGCCATTTGACGAAGTTACCTGGAAAGCTTAAGAGCTTGCCGCGGTCGAGTTCGATAATTCGGGTGGCAATCTCATCGAGAAAGCGGCGATCGTGAGTGATGAACAGCACGCTACCGCGCCATTGTTTCAATTGCTGTTCGAGCCAGGAAATACCGTTGAGGTCGAGGTGGTTAGTAGGTTCATCCAGTAGAAGTAAATCGGGTTTACCCAGCATGGCAGCCGCTAATGCCACTCGTTTGGCCATGCCACCTGACAGTGTTGCAACAGATGCTTGTGGGTCCAGTTCGAGGCGGTCTGCCCACTGTCGAGCGGTTACCTCACGCTCCCATGATTCAGCGGTCGGTTGATGTTCCGGTGCGCTTAGGACCTCAAGGATGGTCGAACCCGCTAAAACCGGCTCTTGCTCGACGGTAGCCACTCTGATCCCGTCTACTCGAGTGATATTGCCGTCATCCGGCGCAAGTCTGCCATCGAGCAGTTTTAGTAACGAGGATTTGCCAGCGCCGTTGCGGCCGATCAAACCCACCCGTTCATTGGTATCAATGGTTAGATCAGCGCGATCGAGCAAAGCGTGGTGGCCAAATGCTAACTGAATTGCCTGCAAAGAGATTAGAGGTGCCGCCATAATATCTTTTTGTATAAAACTGCATTGTCGCAGGTTGCTTGTCCTACAATGTAACTGCGGGAGGGGCTGGGCAATCGCGGCGCCAAGGGTTGTAAAACCAGGCATCGAGGAAGGTCCGGACTCCACAGGGCAGGATAACGGCTAACGGCCGTCCGGTGCGCAAGTGCCGAGGACTAGGGCCACAGAGACGAGTCTGCTGTGAGGGTGGGTTAGGACTCACTCCGCCACGGTCACACCGTGGCGCATGATCGCTTTGGCGACCAACGCAGCAGGGTGAAACGCGGCAACCTCTATCCGGAGCAACACCAAATAGGCATGCGTGCGTCTTTGGACGTGAAGGGCGGCCCGCCCAAGCATGCGGGTAGGTGGCTAGAGTGCACCAGTAATGGTTCACCCAGAGGAATGATTGCCAGCCACTGTGAAGTGGCCTACAGAATCCGGCCTACAGGCTTCTCCCGTATTCATGTTGCCCAGATCGATGGCCTATCTTAAGGCTGCACTTTCATATAAAACCACAACATATTGATTTATCGGAAAATATTTTTCCGATCGCCCCCGGATTTGTGCGCTAAGTCATTGTCATCATTGAAAAAAATACGAAATTTCGTTTGACCAGTCATTTTTTTTGCCTTAGAGTGGTGAAAAGTGTCTTATTGTGTTTTTTTGTGGGGTAATTTGTGTTCCAAGGTAGCAGCGCTCTCACGCTTGATGCCAAGGGTCGGATCAATGTGCCGGCTCGGCATCGTGACGCGCTCAATGAGCAGGCATGTGGCCGTCTCACGATCACGCGCCACCCTGATGGCTGTCTGCTCGTATACCCCCGTCCCGAATGGGAAAAGAAGCGTGAGCAGATAGCCGCCTTCCCGATGCAGGCACGCGCTTTACAGCGCCTACTGTTGGGCAATGCGCAAGATGTTGATGTTGATAGCGCCGGTCGGGTGCTGATTGCGCCGGAGTTGCGCGCTGCTGCTGGATTAAAGCGCGACACCATGCTCTTGGGCATGGGCGGACATTTCGAGCTTTGGGATGCGCAGGCGCTTGCCGAGCGCGAAGCTGAGGACTTGTCAGGAGGGATACCCGAGGCGCTTGAGACTTTTTCTTTTTAATCCGTGACTGAGTTTAGCCATCGCACCGTGTTGCTTGAGGAAACGGTTCAAGCGCTGGTTCCTGATGAGCAGGTGCCTGCAGGCGGGATTTACGTGGATGGGACTTACGGGCGTGGCGGTCACTCAGATGCATTGCTCAAGCGGCTAGATGCTCAGGCACGGCTGCTGGTGATTGACAAGGATCCGCAGGCCATTGCTGTGGCGCAAGCCCGGGCTGCCAATGACCCGCGGATTGTTTGTATTCATGGCGGGTTTGGGGATATGCGAGCGCTGCTTGATGGTTATGGGGTGCAAGCAGTTAATGGCGTGATGATGGATTTAGGGGTGTCTTCACCTCAGCTTGATCAGGCCGAGCGTGGGTTTTCGTTTATGCGCGATGGCCCGCTCGACATGAGGATGGATACGTCGCAGGGTCAAACTGCGGCACAGTGGTTGGCAGTTGCCAGCTTGGATGAGGTTCGGGAGGTCATACGGGATTATGGCGAAGAACGGTTTGCTCTTCAGATTGCAAAAGCGATTGTTGCTCGCCGCGAGGTGCGGCCCATCGAGCGCACGCTCGACCTTGCCGATATCGTCGCAGCCGCAGTCCGGACCCGGGAAAAGGGCCAGCATCCGGCGACAAGGACATTTCAAGCTATACGGATTTACCTCAATCGGGAGCTCGAGGAACTCGATCGCGCCCTCGAGGCAGCTTTAGGACTGTTGGTGCAAGGGGGACGTTTGGCAGTGATTAGCTTTCACTCGCTTGAAGATCGTCGGGTTAAACAATTCATGCAGGCAGCTTCGCGCGTGCCCGCCGAGCTTGCGCGCTTGCCGTTGCGCGAGGATCAATTGCCCAAGCCTTTACTGTCGGGTGTCAAGCGTATACGTCCGAGTGCGACCGAAGTGGCAGGTAATCCGCGTGCGCGATCGGCGGTCTTGCGTGTGGCTGAACGAACAGGTGCGCCATTGACAAGAGGAGCAGACTAATGGGCCGAGCGGTCATCGTGATGGCTCTGTTATTGATGCTAGCGGCCTTGTCACTGGTGACCGCACGATATCAGTCGCGTCATTTGTTTATTCAGAATGAGCAATTGCTTGCGCAGGCAAGCGAATTGGACGTGACGTGGAGACATTTACAGCTTGAGAGAGCTGAGCTCTCCCGTAATGCCCGTGTCGACCGGATCGCACGCGAACAATTGCGCATGATTCCGATCAGCCCCAACCGCACACTTTATATCCGTGACGCAGCTCCATTACCTAGCGCAGGGGGTAACTGATGCGTCGCCTCTCTTTCTTTGATAATCCCATATCTCGCGTGACCTTCCCCATGTGGCGTGGCCGCCTGGTGTTAGTGGTGCTTGGATTGGCTTTTCTGGTGTTATTGGCACGAGCTGTTTATTTACAAGGAATCAATCGCGAGTTTTTGCAGGAACAGGGGGTCAAGCGATATGAGCGCACAGTGCCCTTGTCGGCTACGCGCGGCAAGATCATGGATCGTCAGGGCATGGTCTTGGCTGCTAGCGTGCCAGCGCGTGCTATTTGGGCCATTCCCGAGGACACCAGCAAAGCAACGCCTGAGCAAATTGAAGCACTGGCTAAACTGATTGAGATTCCGGTCGATCGCGTACGTAAACGTCTTGAGGATCACAGCCGAACCTTTGTCTATTTGCGTCGACAGTTACCGTTAGATACCGCAGAAAAAGTAGCTGACCTCGATATGCCGGGTGTGCATCAATTGCCCGAGACCTTGCGTTTCTATCCAGAAGGGGAGGTCACAGGTGCAGTGGTTGGATTTACCAATCTGGACGATCAGGGACAAGAGGGTATTGAGCTGACATACAACGAGCAGCTCTCTGGCAAGCCCGGTAGTCGGCGTGTAATCAAAGATCGGCTGGGCCGAGTCGTGGAAGATATTCGTGCGGTGAGTTTGCCGGTGGACGGTCAGGATATAGAATTGTCGATCGATACGCGGATTCAGTATCTTGTCTATCGCGCTTTGGTCGATAGCGTTACGCTCAATAAAGCCAAGAGCGCTTCGGCTGTGGTGGTCGACGTTAAAACCGGCGAGATTCTCGCTTTGGCAAACTACCCAACGTTTGATCCAAATGATCGCTCTACATTCAAAGGCTTTGCTTTACGAAACCGGGTTTTAACGGACACCTTCGAGCCAGGCTCGACGCTCAAACCGTTCACCATGGGTTTGGCACTCGATCTTGACCGTATCACGCTCGGTACGCAATTCAATACAGGTAACGGTCAAATTACGTTTCATGGCGAACGTATTACCGATGTCTCGCGGCAAAAAAGCCTTGATCCGATGGGCATCATGACAAAGTCCAGCAACATCGGCATGGCGTTGATATCAGAGCGACTTCAGAACAAGGAAATGTGGACCAAGTTCACTGAGCTTGGATTTGGGCAGCCACCAGATATAGGATTCCCCGGTGCAGCGGCTGGCCGTTTGAGGCCCTGGGAGCGGTGGCGACCCATCGAAAAAGCCACCATGGCTTATGGATACGGGCTGTCAACCTCGTTGTTGCAACTTGCCAGGGCTTACACCGCATTCGCTCGCAACGGAGATATGGTGAGCCTGACCTTGATCAAGCGCCGCGACAATCCGGCCACCGTACCGGTGTATCCCGAGGATATTGCACACGAAATCCGCAAGATGCTTGAGGCTTCCACGGGACCTGAAGGGGCCAAACTAGCGCAAGTCCAAGGCTATCGAGTAGCTGGCAAGAGCGGCACGGCGCGCAAGTGGGTTAATGGTGAATACAGCAAGAAGTACTACCGTAGCTCCTTCGTTGGGTTTGGACCAGTGTCTGATCCGCGCATTGTGGTTGCTTTGACCATTGATGAGCCAAGTGGTGAGCATTACTACGGCGGGAGGGTCGCTGCACCCGTGTTTGCCCAGATCATGGGACGTACGTTGCGCATGATGGGCGTCGAACCAGATGCGCCTATCGAGTCCGATGTGGTCGCTGTCACGACATCCGCTTCTGAGGAGGCGCAGCGATGAGTAACTCGAACATTGCGCTGGACCGACTTGTAGCGCAGATCAAGGCAGTTTCTCCCAAAGGCTCGCTATGCCTTGACTCGCGCCAAGTCACACCCGGTGATGTATTTGTTGCATGTCCAGGCCATGATGCCGATGGGCGCGATTATATGGGTGACGCTATTTCGCGGGGTGCGGTTGCCATTGTTCATGAAGCCGGGCTTACTAGTTTGCAACAGCAGGCACTTGGCTTGCTGCCGGCTTGGCCTGTCAAACAGTTGCGTAACGTGCTCGGTGAGCTCGCCAGTCTCTGGTGGGATGATCCGTCTGCGGCCCTGACGCTTATCGCGATTACAGGCACGAATGGCAAGACTACAACAACTCAGTGGCTAACAGCCGCCTTGAGGTCGGCAGACATTCGTTGTGGTGCCATTGGCACATTGGGTTTAGCGGGCATCGATGGGCAAGTGGGTAATGCATTGTTAACAACCCCCGATGTCTTGAGTTTGCATCGCTACCTTTCGCAATTACGCGCCGCGGGTGCGACTCATGTCGTCATGGAAGCATCCTCGATTGGACTAGAGCAGGGCAGGCTCGATGGTGTCAAGGTCGACGTCGCTGTCTTTACTAATTTGACACAAGATCATCTGGATTATCACGGTGATATGCAGGCATATGCTCGAGCAAAGGCATTGCTGTTTGCGCGCCCCGAATTAACGAACGCGGTGATCAATGTCGATGACCAGTATGCAGGTTCCATGCGTAAGGACTGTAAGGCCAAGGTGCTTACGTATGGATTGAAAAGTGCAGATGCAAACCTTAAAGTGGCCCAGCTCGAGCAACAAGCAGATGGGCAATTGTTCCAGCTTGTCACCGACGAGCAGATCGTCCAAGTCAAGACCCCGTTTTTTGGGGGGTACGCAATCTCTAACCTGCTAGCTGTCGCAGGTGTTTTAAAGGCCTTGGGTTGGCCGTTAGCAGAAATATGCAAGGCCTTGCAATCATTGCCGGCAGTCGATGGTCGTATGGAGCCGGTTAATCCAATTCACGATAATGCTGTCTTGCCGCGCGTGCTGGTGGACTATGCCCACACACCAGATGCCCTGGCCAATGTGTTGCAAGCGCTCGTGCCGCTCACCAGAGCCAGAGGGGGACGATTGTGGTGTGTCGTTGGTTGTGGTGGAGATCGGGATCCACACAAACGGCCTTTAATGGCGAAGGCTGCACAGACGTATGCCGATCAAGTGGTGTTTACGAGTGACAATCCCCGACACGAAGATCCCCGAGCGATTTTGCGGGATATGACAAAAGATCTCATCAACCTCGAAGGCATTGAGGTTGAGGCTGATCGCGCCCTCGCAATTCTGGATGCAATCTGGCGGGCTGATGCCGCTGATGTGGTTCTTATTGCTGGTAAAGGACATGAGCAGTATCAAGATATAAGTGGCAGTCAATACCCGTTTGACGATAGGCAGTGGGCGCGACTAGGGCTGCTACTGGCGCAAACACCCGTATCCGTTGAGACAGACTCTCGGCAATTAACCGCAGGCGCATTGTTTGTAGCACTTCGTGGTGCGAAGTTTGATGGCCATGATTATCTGGAGTCTGTTCGCACCGCAGGAGCCGTGGCTGCTATTGTGCAACAGCCAGATGAGACGATCGAGCTGCCGCAGATCGTGCTTGGCGACACCCTTGGGGCGTTGCAAACCATAGCGACTGCTTGGCGCCGTCGATTTGACTTGCCAGTGATTGGTGTGACCGGTAGCAATGGCAAAACTACCACCAAGGAGATGGTGGCATCCATTTGTCGTGCCTGGGTGGGCGATGCAAATGTCCTTTGCACAGCGGGCAATCTAAACAATGAAATTGGGGTGCCATTGACGATCATGAGGCTTCGCGAGCATCACCGCGTTGCTGTTATTGAGATGGGCATGAACCATCCCGGCGAAATCGAGTTGCTGGCAAGTGTGGCGCAGCCGACCGTGGCGTTGGTGCTAAATGCCCAACGTGAGCATCAAGAATTCATGCATTCAGTCCAAGCGGTTGCCAATGAGAATGGACAAGTTCTGCGTGCATTACCCGCTGCGGGGACTGCGGTCTACCCGGCCGGAGATGCCTTTAGTGAGTTGTGGGCAAACTTGGGTGGGCATGTGCAAACCCATCTAACGTTTGGGCAAGATATTCAAGCATCGTTGGTGATTCGGGATTGTCACCTCAATGCGCTTGGCAGCGAGTTCGTCCTGCAACACGGACAGCAAGTGGTCAACATTAAATTGCCAGTCGCTGGTTGGCACAACGTGTTCAATGCAGCCGCGGCAGCGGCTTGTGCTTTGGCAGCCGGTGCGCCGTTATCGACCGCCGCCGATGGTTTGTCTGGGTTTGCAGCCGTCAAGGGGCGATTGATGGCGCATCAGCTTGCGGATGGATCAACGCTAATAGACGACACCTATAACGCTAATCCAGACTCAGTGCGTGCTGCGATCGATGTGCTGACCACTTTGTCTGCTCCCCGTGCCTTGGTGCTCGGGGATATGGGTGAGGTCGGTGAGAACGGACCACAAATGCATGCAGAAGTTGGATGTTACGCAAAAGATAAAGCCATCGATTATTTATGGGCACTGGGACAGGCCACTCGGGACAGTGTCCAAGCGTTTGGGGCTGATGCCCATTGGTTCGAATCGCCAGAGGCTCTATGTGAGCATGCGATGTCAGTTAAACCGGCTAGCGTCTTAGTCAAAGGTTCAAGGTTTATGGCCATGGAACGGGTGGTCAATCAATTGTTGACGATGCAGTCGACCAAACAGGAACAAGGGGCTGGTCATGCTGGTTGAATTGTTCAGTTGGTTGGCAGTTAACTACGACCCAGGTTTCGGCGTATTTGAATACATCACAATGCGTGCTGTGATGGCATGTGCCACCGCACTCATCATTGGTTTAATCGCGGGTCCCTGGGTGATTCGCAAGCTCGCGCAACTGAAGATTGGACAGGCAGTTCGTCAATACGGTCCTCAAACTCACCTGACTAAAAGTGGTACACCCACCATGGGTGGGGTGCTCGTGCTGATTGGCATTGGTGTGAGCACACTGCTGTGGGCAGACTTGAGCAACCGATTTGTCTGGGTTGTTCTGATTGTCACGATAGGTTTCGGATGGATTGGCTGGATTGATGACTACCGCAAGGTCGTGCATCGTGACCCTGAGGGCATGCCTGCAAGACAGAAGTTTTTTTGGCAGGCAATCATCGGGTTGCTAGCTTCTATTTATCTGGCCTTTGCAATTTCAGCGCCGGCCAATGCCGAGCTTTGGCCTTTATTTAAACAATGGATTGGCAGCGGTATGACGATGCCTTTGCCCAATCGTGCCGATTTAATCGTCCCATTTTTTAAGTCTGTTAGCTATCCACTTGGTGTATTTGGCTTTGTGGCGCTGAGTTGGTTCGTCATTGTTGGGACAAGCAATGCCGTGAATCTGACTGACGGTTTGGACGGTTTGGCGATCATGCCAACGGTGATGGTTGGTGCCGCGCTCGGTGTATTTGCCTATGTCGTTGGCCGGGTCGACTACTCCAAATACCTGCTGTTTCCCTACATTCCAGGTGCTGGCGAATTAATGATTTTATGTGCAGCACTCGCTGGCGCCGGTTTGGCCTTTCTCTGGTTTAACGCCTATCCGGCACAGGTGTTTATGGGCGATGTTGGCGCACTTGCCCTAGGAGGCATGCTCGGGACGATCGCCATCGTTGTGCGTCAGGAGATTGTGCTTTTCATCATGGGTGGCGTATTCGTGGTGGAAACCTTGTCGGTGATGATTCAGGTGGCGTATTACAAGTACACCAAGCGTCGTTATGGAGAAGGCAGACGAATTCTGCTGATGGCACCGTTACATCACCACTTTGAAGTGGGTGGTTGGAAGGAAACGCAAGTTGTCGTGCGGTTTTGGATTATCAGCATGATGTTGGTTTTGGTTGGATTGGCTTCTTTGAAACTACGATGAACGAGACAGTATCCATCTCTTTGCCGGGCAGTCGTTACCTGGTTTTAGGCTTGGGCCTGACCGGGCAGGCGGTTTCGCGCTGGTTGGCAAGCCAAGGTTGCTCGCTTGTGCTGGTGGATACTCGCCCCAATCTCGATCTTGATGAGCTTAGGTCGCACCTAACGGACATGCCTACTGAGTGGCATCTGGGTGATGAGCTTAGCGATCAATGGCTGGCAGATATTGATGCGGTCGTGATTAGTCCCGGGTTATCGCCGCACCAGTCACCGATTCGCGAGTTTCTGCAAGCTGCTAAAGAGGCGGGTAAGCCAGTCATCGGTGATATCGAATTGTTTGCCCAAGCACTTGAGTCGTTAGCGCAATCCCATGATTATCATCCTGGGATTTTGGCGGTAACTGGAACTAACGGCAAAACCACTGTAACAGCGCTCGTGCGGCATATGCTTGAATCTTGCGGGCTAAGCGCTGTGGCTGCCGGCAACATTGCACCGCCGGTGCTGGATGCGCTTGGGCAGATGACACAGCAACCCGTTGAACAATGGCCACAAGCATGGGTGCTTGAACTGTCAAGTTTCCAGTTGCATTACACAAGCTCGCTGGCTCCCAAGGCAGCTGTTGTATTAAATCTCACACAAGATCATTTGGATTGGCATGAGTCGTTTGACGAGTACCGTGCTGATAAGGCGCGTATTTTTGCGAATGCCGAAATTTGCGTCGTCAACCGTGATGATCCGTTAGTGGTCAGTATGGTCGATTCACTGGACCGACTGGCAGTTCGCTCATTTGGTGCCGCAGCGCCAGTCTTGACGCACGATATCGGTGTGCAAAACAGCCATGATGTTCAATGGCTGGTGAGCGCTGAGCCGGAGGATTTTGAAGAGCATGCCAAGCCTGTCAAACGACGTAAGGGTGATCCTGAGCCAATACGCCAACCGGGCAGACTGGTTCGTCTGATGCCAGCTGATGCCTTGCCGATGGTGGGGACTCATAACCTTTTGAATGTGATGGCTGCGGCTTTGCTGTGCCGCGCAGTGGGCGGCAACTGGGCGCCGATCTTGAAAACGGCGAGCACTTATCGCGGTGAACCGCACCGCATGCAGTTTGTTCGCACTATTCGCGAGGTTGATTTTTATAACGATAGTAAAGGTACCAATGTCGGCGCAACAGTGGCAGCTGTCAAGGGCATGGACAAACCACTGGTACTAATCGCGGGAGGGCTCGCGAAGGGACAAGACTTTACGCCTTTGGCGCAGGTGCTGACTCATAAAGCACGCCATGTGGTGCTAATCGGTCAGGATGCTGCATTGATTGAGTCAGTGCTTGCAGGTACGGGCATGCCATGTCAAGTGGCCGCTGATATGAGCGCAGCAGTTCGTATGGCATTTGAGCTGGCCGCACCTGGATGTGCAGTCTTGCTGTCGCCTGCATGTGCGAGCTTTGACATGTTTAGCGGCTATGGGCAGAGGGGTCAGGTGTTCATGGATGAGGTGACTGAGCTTGCGCTCACACTTGGGGAGGTGGCATGAGCTTATTTGCCGAACTCACCCAGAGTGTCAATGCCATCCGACCGGGGCGAACGGCCATGAGAAATTATGATCTGCCCTTGTTCGTGGCGGCTGGCACTTTGCTCTGCTTGGGTCTGCTGATGGTGTATTCGGCCTCGATCGCTTTGGCCGATGGTCCATTGTTTAGTCAGATGAGTCGGTACTCGTTTGTGACCCGTCAGGCCGTATTCATGGTTATGGGGCTGACATTGGCGCTGTTGGTATGGCTTACACCTCTGTCAGTCGTGCAGCGATTGACCCTGCCCTTATTTGGCTTTACAGCATTTTTGCTGGTGCTGGTGTTTGTGCCAGGCATCGGCTATGAAGCCAATGGCGCTAACCGCTGGATAGATCTGGGCCCGGTAAATTTTCAGCCATCCGAGTTGATGAAAGTTGTCGCAGTGATATTTGCAGCTGATTATGTCGTACGCAAGCAGCAGCATATGGACAGCTTTGTGAATGGCTTTATGCCGATGGCCCTGGCGATGGCAGGTATCGGTATCTTGCTGCTGTTAGAGCCTGATCTTGGTGCGCTCATTGTGGTCATGGCAATTGCCATGGGCATATTGTTTTTGGGTGGTATTAATGCCAAGGTGTTCTCATGCTTGGTCGCGGTGCTGGTGTTTATTTTCTTTTTACTGATTTGGCTGTCTCCTTGGCGCCGGGCACGTCTGTTTGCTTACCTCGATCCCTGGAACCCTGAAAACGCATATGGGAGTGCCTATCAGTTGTCTCACTCACTAATCGCCATCGGTCGAGGTGAGTGGTTTGGCGTGGGGCTAGGTTCGAGCATCGAAAAACTGCACTACTTACCCGAAGCTCACACTGACTTTATCGTGTCGGTTATCGGCGAAGAGCTCGGGTTTATGGGCATTGCGTTGGTGATTGTTTTGTTTGCAGTTTTGGTGGCGAGGGCTTTTGAGATTGGTCGCTCTGCGATCGCTATGGAGCGGGTGTTCAGCGGCTTGGTGGCGCAAGGCGTTGGTATCTGGTTTGGTGTTCAGGCGTTTATCAACATTGGCGTATGTTTAGGCTTGTTGCCCACCAAGGGATTGACCCTGCCCTTAATTAGTTACGGCGGCTCGGGTATGGTCATGAATCTTGTGGCTTTAGCGCTAGTGGCCCGAGTCGATTACGAAAATCGTTTGCTAATGCGAGGGGGGCGAGCATGAGATCGTCTGCACTCGTATGGATCATGGCGGGGGGCACCGGCGGGCACATCATGCCTGGCTTGGCAGTGGCTCAGTGGCTGCGCGATCACGGTTGCGACATCAAGTGGATCGGTAATCCGGGCAAGATGGAAGGACGCTTGGTTCCACCTGCAGGGTACGAGATGATCCCGGTCACATTTGCCGGCGTGCGAGGCAAGGGCTTGTTGGCCAAATTGCGAGCCCCGTTCGGATTGTTAGCCTCCATGGCTAATCTGTGGCGTGCCATGTCAAAAGATAAGCCTGCTCTGGTGCTGGGCATGGGGGGTTATGTGGCCATGCCCGGCGGTCTGGTGGCTAGGTTACGCGGTGTACCCATTGTGTTACATGAACAAAATGCAATCGCAGGCAAGACCAATCTGTGGCTTGCTCGTATCGCTAAACTGAGACTCGAGGGGTTTCCAATGGCTTTGCCAGAGGGGCGATGGGTCGGTAATCCAGTACGCGGCTCGCTGGCCCAACTCCCCGATCCTGTGCAACGCTACAGCAACAGAACGGGTCCGATCAAAGTTTTGGTGGTGGGAGGCAGCTTAGGTGCGGCTGCTCTGAATGAAGCGATTCCATTGGCGATCTCGCGTATTGATCCTTCGAGTCGTCCTCAGATTACCCATCAATCGGGAGAGCAGCACCTAGAGGCTTTGCAACAAGCCTATCGAGATGTTGAGGTTGATGCGTCCTGCGTTGCCTTTATCGATGACATGGCTGGCGCGTTGGGAGAGGCTGATTTAGTCATTTGTCGTGCAGGTGCCATGACCGTTTCAGAGGTGGCAGCTGTGGGTGTTGCCGCATTGTTTGTGCCTTTCCCGTTTGCCGTGGATGACCATCAAACAGCCAATGCTGGTTACTTGGTGTCGCATGGTGCTGCGTACCTGCGTCAGCAGCGCGACCTGGCCGTTGAGTGGCTTGCCCGCTGGCTTGAGGCGCAAACCCGTGAAACTTTGCTAGCAGTGGCCGTCAAGGCGCGTCAGCAAGCCAAACCGGAGGCAACGGCAGCGATTGGAATGGCTTGCCTATCCCTCATGGAGGGCCGAGCATGAGACACCGCATCGAGCGAATTCACTTCGTCGGTATTGGCGGCTCGGGCATGAGCGGCATCGCAGAGGTTTTGTTGAACCTCGGATATCAAGTGTCCGGGTCGGATTTGTCTAGCTCGGCGGTTACCGATCGTCTGGTGGCCATGGGAGCACATATTGCCATTGGCCATGACGCAAAGCATGTTTCTGGCGTGGATGTTGTGGTGACATCTACCGCAGTTGCAGGTAACAATCCTGAGGTTCTCGCGGCTCGTCAGGCACGAATTCCAGTTGTCGCCAGAGCTGTGATGCTGGCTGAATTGATGCGATTAAAGCGCGGTATTGCCGTAGCGGGTACGCACGGCAAGACCACCACCACCAGTTTGGTTGCCAGTGTTCTGGCAGCGGGTGGTCTTGACCCAACGTTTGTCATTGGTGGTCGTCTGAACTCAGCCGGGGCGAATGCCGGTCTGGGTCAGGGCGAGTTTTTAGTGGCCGAGGCTGATGAGTCTGACGCTTCATTTTTGAATTTGCTACCCGTGATGGCTGTGGTCACAAATATTGATGCTGACCATATGGATACCTATGGGCATGACATCGCCAAACTCAAACAGGCCTTTATAGAGTTTGTTCAACGATTGCCGTTTTACGGCAGTGCCATCGTTTGTATTGATGACGTCAACGTAAGAGAGATTGTGCCTTTGATCTCAAGGCCAATCGTGACGTATGGACTAAGCGAAGAGGCGCAAATTCGTGCCAGCGATGTGACTGCCAGTGGCACGACCATGCACTTCACCGTTGACCGCAAACTTGCTGATAAGCCGCATCAGCGGCTTGATGTTAGATTGAATTTACCCGGGCTGCACAACGTACATAATGCATTAGCGGCAATCGCGGTAGCCACGGAACTTGGTGTGGAAGATGCTGCGATTGTTCAGGCTTTAGCCGATTTCAAAGGGGTGGGGCGGCGGTTCAATGTCACCGGACCGTTTGATGCTGACGATGGCGGTCAATTCACCGTGGTTGATGATTATGGTCATCATCCCGTTGAGATGGCAGCAACCATTGCTGCCGCCCGCGGTGCATGGCCGAATCATCGATTGGTGCTGGTGTTTCAGCCGCATCGGTACACCCGCACAAGGGATTGTTTCGAGGATTTTGTGCAAGTGTTAAGTACGGCTGATGCAATCTTGCTCACCGAAGTCTATGCAGCTGGTGAAGCTCCAATTGTGGCAGCCGATGGTCGCGCCTTGGCTCGCGCTGTCCGAGTAGCGGGAAAGGTTGAGCCGGTGTTTGTGCCCGATGTCTCTGAGTTGCCGGGGACGATTCGTTCGTTTGCTCGTGATGGCGATGTGTTTGTGGTGATGGGAGCAGGTTCAATTAGCAAGGTTGCCACAATGCTCGGGGAGGCAGTATGACAAAAATAAATATGACTCTGGGCAAGGTTGGCGTTCTTTACGGCGGCCGGTCAGCCGAGCGCGAGGTGTCGTTAATGTCGGGTCAGGCCGTTTATGAGGCGCTGATTTCAGAAGGTGTCAATGCGCATTTATTTGATACCGGCCAGCATGGGCTTGGGGAGTTGGCAGCGCAACAGTTTGATCGTGTGTTTGTCGCCTTGCATGGACGTTACGGAGAAGATGGAACGATTCAAGGTGCGCTCGAGTTACTCGGCATTCCTTATACCGGTAGTGGTCACTTGGCGTCGGCTGTGGCAATGGACAAGATCATGACCAAACGGTTATGGCAACAGGCCGGATTGCCAACACCAGACTATCGGGTTGTGTTCAATGAGCAGGATTTGCTCGACTTGCCACAGGCTTTGAGTTTGCCGCTGATTCTGAAGGCACCGAATGAAGGCTCTACGATCGGTTTATGCAAAGTCACCGCTAGCGATCAGTTGTCCGAAGCCTATCGTCAAGTCAGTCCCTACGATAGCGTCATCCTTGCGGAGAAATTCATCACTGGACGTGAGCTCACAGTCGCCGTGCTTGGCAAGGGTCTAGGTGCGGCTGCGCTGCCAATCATCGAAATCATCGCGCCTGGTGGCAGTTATGACTATCAGAGCAAATATTTCTCCGATGAGACGCAATACCTGTGTCCCGCCTCTCTGCCCAATGCGTTGTCTGACCAGATTAGTGAGATTGCAGTTCGTGCCTACCGCGTGCTTGGTTGCGAGGGCTGGGCGCGAGCCGATGTCATGCTGGATGCGGATATGAGGCCGTGGCTATTGGAAATGAATACGTCGCCTGGGATGACGGGCCATTCTTTGGTACCAATGGCAGCCAAGGCGGCAGGGATGAGTTTTGGGGAGTTATGCGTGAAGATTTTGTCGCAAGCGCGTTGCAAGGTGTTGCAACCGCATTTGGTCAGCCAAGCGCAGGAGTGATACGTGTGGAACGAAGCCCGTCTTATCAACGCCACCGCCAACCTCTTGATGGTTTTGGCGGTGCTCGCCTTATTGGCGGGGGCTTTGTTATGGGTGGTGCGGCTACCAGCGTTCGATATCAAGCGCATTGTTATCACCCCGACCTCGGAAGCAGGGTTTCAGTATGTGTCGCCAGATGTGGTGCGCAGTGCAATCGCAGGCCGTCTGACAGGCAATTTTTTCAGTATGGGGCTGCAGGAGGCGCGCGAGGCTTTCGAATCGGCGCCTTGGGTCAGACAAGTCAGTGTTCGCCGAGCTTGGCCCAACGAGTTGCAGGTCGAGATCGAGGAGCAGCAGCCGTTGGCTTACTGGAACGAAAATCAGATGATCAACACATGGGGCGAAGTCTTTACGGCCAATCGCGCGGTGCTAGACGAGAGCGTGCGGTTACCGCAGTTCTACGGTCCAGAGGGTTCCGAGTCGCTGATGGTTCAACGTTACGCGGAACTGGGCCAGTGGTTCGAACGGCTTGGTCTAGGTGTGGATCAGTTGATGCTGAACAATCGATATGCCCTACAGGCCCAACTATCCAATGGCGTAACGCTGCTTCTGGGTCGCGATCCTGGTGCGGAGACAGCCGATCCGCAAGCTGGTGTGCCGGGTGCGGTGTCGTTTGGCGAAAGAATCGAACGTTTTGTGCGCAACTGGCCTCAGGCAGTAGACCAGTTGCAAGGGAAGACCGTGGAGCGAGTGGATTTGCGGTATCCCAATGGCTTTGCAATTACGTTGGCGCAAGTGCCAACGCCCGTCAATTCAAACAAAAAACGGTAAAACCATGACTCGTGACATCAAAGACTTGATCGTCGCCCTAGATATCGGTACCACCAAAGTAGTGGCGGTGGTGGCTGAAGTGCTTCCCGAGGGCGGGTTTGAGGTGTTGGGCCTGGGCCAGCATGAATCCAAAGGCATGCGCAAAGGCGTGGTCGTCAATATCGAAAGCACTGTCAATTCAATACAGCGAGCTTTGGAAGAAGCCGAATTAATGGCCGACTGCAAAATTCGCGACGTATACACAGGCATTGCTGGAAACCATATCCGTAGTTTTAATTCCAGTGGCATGGTGGCTGTCAAAGACAAAGAAGTGACGGCGGCCGACGTGGCCAGAGTGGTTGAAACAGCCAAAGCGGTCAATATTCCGACCGATCAACAAGTCCTGCACGTACTTACTCAAGAGTTCATTGTTGATGGGCAGGAGGACATCCGTGAGCCGATCGGCATGAGCGCACTGCGACTTGAGGTCAAGGTTCACATTGTGACAGGGTCTGTTAGCGCGGCACAAAACATCGTGAAGTGTGTCCGTCGTTGCGGACTTGAAGTGCAAGATTTGATTTTGCAGCCGCTGGCATCGAGCCTGGCTTGTCTGACGCCAGACGAGCGTGAGCTGGGTGTCGTTCTGGTGGATATTGGCGGCGGCACGACTGACGTTGCTATCTACACCGGTGGCGCAATCCGTCACACAGCTGTTTTACCAATTGCTGGCGATCAGATCACCAATGATATAGCCGCCATGCTGCGTACACCCACACCCGACGCGGAAGATATCAAGCTGCGTTATGGCATTGCCAAACAAGTGTTGGCTAGTCCAGATGACATGGTCGAGGTGCCGGGCCTGGGTGATCGCGGTCCACGACTGGTCAATCGGCAAGCATTAGGCGCGGTCATTGAGCCACGCGTTGAAGAGTTGTTTGGTTTGGTCCAGCAAGTTGTTCGCGATTCCGGTTACGAGGATCTGTTGGCATCCGGGATCGTATTGACCGGTGGATCTGCTCTATTGCCCGGGATCGTCGAGCTTGCAGAAGACGTGTTTTTAAAGCCAGTGCGCGTTGCAGTGCCAGAGTATGACGGCGGATTGGCTGATGTGATGCGCAGCCCGCGGTTCAGCACGGTGATGGGTTTGTTGGGTGAGGCACGGTTGCAGCGATTACGTGGACGCAAAGTCGCACAACAAAATGGCAGCTTTAAGAGGGTATTGGCTCGCATGAAGGAATGGTTCATGCATTGAGCAGTGCAGTGGCAGCGCATAGCGTGCCGCGGTGGCGTGAAGATTGTGATCCGGGACGGGCTCAAGGGGAGTGCGGCCCAGATAACAAAAAGCACCAGGTAGCAGACGGTGCGTAGTACTTAGGGGACTTGCAGTTTTTATTTTTGACTTGAGGGAGTCGATCATGATGTTTGAAATGTTGGATAACGCGGAGAAGACCACTGTGATCAAGGTGGTTGGCGTGGGCGGCGCAGGCGGTAATGCGGTGGCCCATATGATTAAGTCAGGCGTCCAAGGGGTGGATTTCGTGTGCGCCAATACCGATGCCCAGGCGTTGGCGGCCACCAGTGCGCCAGTTCAGATTCGTCTTGGCCGAACCGGTTTGGGCGCAGGCGCAAAACCGGAACAAGGCCGTGCTGCTGCGGAAACCGCTCGTGAGGAAATCCGCTCGGCCTTAAATGGCGCCAATATGGTGTTCATTACGGCGGGCATGGGCGGTGGCACTGGCACAGGCGCGGCACCAATCGTTGCTGAAGTTGCCAAGGAGCTCGGTATTCTGACAGTGGGTGTAGTGACCAAGCCATTTATGTTTGAAGGCAATCGTCGCCAAAAGATGTCAGAGGACGGGATCGACGAGCTTGCAAAGCACGTGCATTCATTGATTGTCGTCCTAAACGAAAATCTCTACACCTTGATGGATGAGGATGCAACGCAGGAAGACTGCTTTAAGGCTGCTGATGATGTGCTGCACAATGCTTGCGCAGGTATCGCAGAGATCATCAATGTTGAAGGTAACGTCAACGTCGACTTTGAAGATGTCAAAACCATCATGGGTGAGCAGGGTAAGGCAATGATGGGTACAGCGGTTGCGAGTGGCGAAAATCGCGCTCTGGTTGCTGCACAGGAGGCGGTGGCATGCCCGCTGCTTGAAGGCGTTGACCTGCAAGGTGCGCGTGGTGTGCTGGTCAATATCACGGCAAGCCGCTCACTGAAGATGCGCGAGACCCGGGAAATCATGGACCATATCCGTGGATTTGCAGCCGAAGATGCAACGGTTATTTTTGGGACTGCCTACGACGAGAATATGGGCGACAAGTTGCGAGTGACCGTGGTGGCGACTGGTTTGGGCCGCGCTCGTCCGACTTTGGTGCATGATCGTGATGAGCAGCAAGCCCTGCGAACTGGGACCGATAATCATCTGGTTTCAGCCAATGGGCAAGAAAACCTGCAGGTGCCGTCTGTTTTGCGCAACCCGCGTTCACAAGCTTCGGCTCAGGTGCGCGCGCTTGAGACTGCTGGCATGGAGCATTACGACATACCGGCTTTCTTGCGTCGACAGGCAGACTAAGCGGTCACGGTCGAGCTCAAGTACTGATCGTATTTTCCCTCACGCCAGCGCATGTCTCATGCGCTGGCAGCTGTCCCGTCCTCGTCCCCTAACTGATCACTTTCGTACGGGCCTAGCTTCGATCGCACTTTGAGAAAGATCGCGTTACAATTCAGTCAAATTGCAAGTTTTCTAGGTATTTTTATGTTTTTGCAGCGCACCATCAAAAAACCGGTTCACACAACCGGTGTTGGTTTGCACTCGGGCAAGCGGGTTGAGCTGACTTTACGTCCGGCCTCGCCAGGTACGGGCATCGTGTTTCATCGCGTGGACTTAAATCCGGTGGTGGATCTGCCTGCGCAAGCTGATGGAGTACGAGACACCCGTATGGCGTCCGTGCTTCAGGTGGGCCAAGCGCGTGTCTCGACGGTTGAACACTTGATGTCAGCACTAGCTGGCATGGGAATTGACAACCTTCACGTCGATTTGTCTGCCGAAGAAGTGCCAATCATGGACGGCAGTTCGGCGACATTTGTCTACCTGTTGCGATCAGCTGGACTGCAAGAGCAAGCTGCACCTAAACAGTTTTTGCGCGTATTAAAGCCAATAGAAGTGCGTGAGGGCGAAGGCAAAGATGCCAAGTGGGCGCGGCTTGAGCCTCATGAAGGTTTTGCGTTGGCGTTTTCGATTGATTTCAAGCACCCGGCAATTGATTCAACTGCTGGATTCGCTGAGGTTGATTTTGCGAAACAGTCCTACGCCAAAGAAATTTCACGTGCTCGAACCTTCGGTTTTGTGAGCGAGGTTGAGGCATTGCGATCAATGGGATTGGCGCGTGGCGGTAGTTTAGAAAACGCCATTGTGGTTGATGAATATCGAGTGCTAAACCAGGAAGGGCTGCGGTATGACGATGAGTTCGTCAAGCACAAGATTCTAGATGCTATTGGTGATCTTTATTTAATTGGTAAACCGCTAATTGCGCGCTATGTTGCCAATAAATCTGGGCATGCGATAAACAACCAACTTGCCCGCAATCTGTTGGCCGACAGCAGTGCATGGGAACTAGTTTCATTTGAGTCAGAACAAGCTGTGCCTGCTGCATTTAAAAATGAGTGGCAACTAGCCTAAGGCGGCTTTTTATTAATCGACCCAGTATCGAACTTGTTGGGTCATCCCACCTGCTGCCCCACCCCAATCACAGCGAATAGCCGGTTTTGAAGCGATTCAAGACCGGTTGTTTTTTTGTGAGCCTGTCCGGTGATGCGATAACAAACGTTTGACTGCATCTGCTAAGGGGCCTTCCTGAAGCTGACTACTCAGAGCATCGAAATGGTTTAAGTCGGTTTCGTCCAAGGGCCGAGCCGCTTTGCGAGCCTGAGTCGCAGGTGGCGTATTTGGTCGGGTGGCGACCTTGATCTTAAGAATCTCGGCATTCCAGCCGGCCGCCTGAATGCTTTTGAGCAATGTAGGTTGTAATTGGCGCAATTTGGCTGCTAGAGCCGAGTGGTCGGCAATGAGCGTGAGCTCAGAGCCTTTGATCTGCGCTACAGCGAAGCCTTTGCGCATGGCTGCGGGTAACTCTTTACTAATCGCGTCCTGTAATGCTAGCAATCGCTGTGCGGTTACCAGGACAGTGCCCGTCTTTTGTCCTTGCTCGGCCCACTCCAATGCGTGACTAGCAACCGCTTTACCCATGCTCAACTCAAAGATTTCAATAGTCTGTTAGGGTAACGGACTTTCGCCAACTGAACAAACTTTGCAAATGTCTATAAGGACCGTCAACCTGATCGGGAAATTCAGGCGCCATTTTGTTTATGGCTTACTGTTTTGCTTGTCACTCGCATCTACGCCGGCAGGTACGTTGGCAGCCGTAGAAGAGCAGACAGTAACGCCATCACTCAAACGGATAGAAGAGCTATTTGGCGTAGCAGGTCTAACGGACACGAGAGTGGTGTGGCCAGTGGCTGGACCCTATCGAATCAGCTCTAGCTACGGTGTCCGACGCCATCCAATTAAGCGTAAGCCCGTATTCCACCATGGTCTAGACATTGCTGCTGTGTCTGGTACGCCGATTGTTGCCGTGGCAGTAGGACGGGTTGTATTCGCGGGATGGCGCTCCGGTTATGGTCGAGTCGTTGAAATTGAGCATGGGCGAGGATGGCTGTCACGCTATGCGCATGCCAAATCGTTAACAGTCAGGAAAGGGCAGCTCGTACTGGCTGGACAAATGATTGGCAGGGTTGGTCGGTCAGGCCATGCGACTGGTGCCCATTTGCATCTTGAGTTTGAGGCATCCGGCAAGCGGATTGACCCAATGGCCTTCTGGGCAGAGGTCAGTGTCAGTAGCTCACAGTAGCCCTGACGCCTGCGGTACACTTATCAGCTTATATGGCGGGACTCGTAAGCCGCTAGGATCTGTTGCGCATGTTATCTCTAATTAAGAAAGTCTTTGGTTCCCGAAACGACCGGCTGTTGAAGCAGCTAAACAAAGATGTCAAGCGCATCAATGCGCTCGAGCCCTCCATGCAGGCCTTGTCTGATCAGCAGCTTCAGGCGCTGTCGGCCAAACTCAAAGAACGGGTTCAAGGCGGTGAGGCGCTGAATGCGATTTTGCCGGAAGCGTTCGCACTTGTTCGTGAGTCGAGTCAGCGAGTGTTCGGGATGAGGCACTTTGATGTGCAATTGATCGGTGGCATGGTCTTGCACTCTGGAAAAATTGCCGAGATGCGCACCGGTGAAGGTAAAACGCTAATGGCAACATTACCGGTTTACCTGAACGCTTTGACTGGGCGCGGCGTTCATGTTGTGACCGTGAACGACTATCTGGCTAGGCGCGATGCTGAATGGATGGGACAGTTGTATAACTTCCTCGGTATGAGCGTAGGCGTCGTCGTGCCGCAACAAAGCAATGAAGAAAAGCGTGCTGCCTATCGGTCAGACATCACGTACGGCACCAATAATGAGTTCGGATTTGACTATCTAAGAGACAACATGGAGTATCGCGCTGAAGACCGTCGACAGCGTGGTCTCGTGTTTGCGATTGTGGATGAGGTCGATTCGATCTTGATTGATGAGGCCCGCACGCCTCTGATCATTTCTGGTCAAGCAGAAGACCACACTGCGCTCTATCAGGCGATGAACATGGTGCCGCCATTGCTGACCAGAATGCAGAGCGAGCCAAAGACAAATGAGCCCGACCCAGAAGGCGACTATTGGGTCGATGAGAAAAACCATCAAGTGTATCTGTCAGAGGCTGGGCACGAAAACTCAGAGAGAATTTTGACGGAAAAAGGCTTATTGCCAGAGGGCCAATCTCTTTATGATCCGCGCAACATCTCACTGATGCATCACTTGATGGCATCTTTGCGTGCCCATAGTCTGTTTCACCGAGACCAACACTACGTCGTTCAAGACGGTGAGGTGGTCATTGTTGACGAGTTTACCGGGCGCCTGATGGTGGGGCGTCGTTGGTCAGATGGATTGCATCAGGCAGTCGAGGCCAAAGAGAACTGCAAAATACAGTTTGAGAACCAGACCTTGGCATCGATTACCTTCCAAAACTATTTCCGCATGTATGAAAAGCTTGCGGGCATGACTGGTACAGCCGATACCGAGGCATATGAATTCCAGGAGATCTATGGGTTAGAGACGGTCATTGTGCCTACCAATAAGCCCATGATCCGCAAGGATACGCATGACCAGATTTACAAGACTGATCAAGAGAAATATAACGCCATCCTGAACGATATTCGTGATTGCCAATCGCGTGGCCAACCTGTTTTGGTAGGTACCACCAGTGTGGAGAACTCCGAATTACTGTCCAAAGCCCTAACGGCTGCGGGTCTGAAGCACGAAGTCCTCAACGCCAAGCAGCATGCGCGCGAGGCGGAGATCGTGGCGCAGGCAGGCAAGCCGGGCGCCATTACGATTGCCACCAACATGGCAGGCCGGGGCACCGACATTGTGCTCGGTGGGAATGTGCTGAAGCAGATTGAGCTGTTGCTATCCGACCAATCATTGGATGAAGCCACTCGTGAGACGAAAGCCCAGGAGTTGCGTGATGGCTGGCAAGCGTTGCACCAACAGGTTTTAGATGCAGGTGGCTTGCACATCATTGGAACAGAGCGGCACGAGTCACGCCGAATTGATAATCAGCTACGTGGTCGTGCAGGGCGCCAAGGCGATCCCGGGTCATCTCGCTTTTATCTATCACTAGACGATTCGCTGATGCGAATCTTTGCGGGTGATCGTGTCAGAGCCATCATGGATCGTCTGAAGTTGCCCGAAGGTGAGCCCATCGAGGCTGGCATGGTCAACCGATCGATCGAATCGGCGCAGCGCAAGGTGGAAAGCCGCAACTTTGATATCCGCAAGCAACTGCTCGAGTATGACGATGTCGCCAACGATCAGCGCCGTGTGCTCTATGGTCAGCGCAACGAGGTGCTCGACAGTACCAATGTGGGTGAGCAAGTCGAGAGCTTGCGCGATGGCGCTCTAACCGATGTGGTCCGTGAGTTTGTTCCCGAGGGCTCAGTCGAGGAGCAGTGGGACTTGGCTGCTCTGCAAAAAGTGCTGGAATCAGACTGGCAGCTCGATGTGCCGATTGTTCAAACGGTAGAGAATTCGAAAGAGTTTGGCGAAGAAGATATTGTTGAGATGGTCGTCAAAGCCGGTAAAGCGGCATACGACAACAAGATCGCTACTGTGGGTGAAGACACTTGGCGGCCGTTCGAACGTTCGGTCATGCTTCAAGTCATCGATAACCACTGGCGAGAGCATCTGGCATCGTTAGATCATCTGCGTCAGGGTATTCATTTGCGCGGTTATGCCCAGAAAAATCCCAAGCAAGAGTACAAGCGCGAAGCAATTGAACTGTTCTCAATGATGTTGCAGCGGGTGCGTGATGATGTTGTCAAGCTATTGTTGACCGTCAAGGTGCAAAGCCGTGAAGAGGTAGAAGCGGCTGAACGCGAGGCAGAAAAACAGCATGTGCAAAACGTCCAGTATCACCATGCCGATCAGGATGAGGCCTTGGCTGAGCCAGCCTCAGACAAACGTAGTTCCTCGGCACAGGCTGAGCACGCAGGTGGTGCAGCGATGCGCAATCCATATGCAAAGGTAGGACGAAATGAGCCATGTCCCTGTGGCAGTGGAAAGAAATTCAAGCACTGTCACGGTAAGCTAGGCTAAAACTACTAGTGTTTAGAAGATTCAACGTAATTAAACCCGTGGTCGCGGGTTTCTGATGGCAATTTGTGTCAGTGAGCCAAAAAGTCCAAGTGAAGCAGAAAAGTCTTAGACTATCGGCTTCATTGAAACTATTTTTTCTGACTATGGTCTAAACTCGTTAGACTAAGATTTCGTCAGAAGCCATTAATAACCCATAACCCGCTATGTCGGCGGGTCAAGTGTTGGGTAACTGCCATTGCAGTTAGAATGAGTTGGTAGATCCAAGATTTAGTGACAGGTGAGCAGTCTTGCCATGGGGTAAGGCGGGCATGCCAAGCAGGAGATAGGCCGTGAACAATTCGTTTTCCAAGATCGCCGTGTGGATGGTTATTGCACTGGTGTTATTTACCGTCTTCAGACAGTTTGACGGTCGTCCGGCTGCGCAGGAGTCTGTTAGCTACACCCAGTTCATGGATGATGCCCAGGCCGGCAAAATCCGTAAGGTTGATGTCCAGGGTGATGTCCTGCACGTGACACCAGATAACGGTCGTCCCTACACCATTACATCGCCTGGTGACCTCTGGATGGTCTCAGATCTCATGAAAGCGGGCGTTCAGGTTTCCGGCAAAGCCCGTGAAGAACCCTCTCTGCTGATGAGCATCTTTGTGTCATGGTTCCCCATGCTGCTTCTGATTGCAGTCTGGATATTTTTTATGCGCCAGATGCAGGGCGGTGGCAAGGGCGGTGCGTTCAGTTTCGGTAAGTCAAAAGCTCGCATGCTCGATGAGTCATCAAACAACATCACGTTTGCAGACGTGGCAGGATGTGATGAGGCCAAGGAAGATGTCCAGGAATTGGTGGATTTCCTCCGAGATCCGTCGAAATTCCAAAAGCTAGGAGGGCACATCCCTCGTGGTGTTCTGATGGTGGGTTCACCTGGTACTGGTAAGACCCTCTTGGCCAAGGCAATCGCTGGGGAGGCCAAAGTACCATTCTTCAGTATCTCTGGCTCAGATTTTGTTGAGATGTTCGTAGGTGTGGGTGCGGCTCGCGTGCGGGATATGTTTGAGAATGCCAAAAAGCATGCGCCTTGCATCATCTTTATCGACGAGATTGACGCTGTTGGTCGCCAGCGTGGCGCGGGTCTCGGTGGCGGTAACGACGAGCGTGAGCAGACTTTGAATCAGATGTTGGTTGAGATGGACGGCTTTGAGACCGGCCAAGGCGTTATTGTGATTGCGGCCACCAACCGCCCTGATGTGCTCGACCCGGCATTGTTGCGTCCAGGCCGATTTGATCGCCAGGTGGTCGTGCCATTGCCGGATATCCGCGGTCGCGAGCAGATCCTGCGTGTTCACATGCGCAAAGTGCCGATCGGTCAGAACGTCGATCCTATGGTCCTTGCACGTGGTACTCCCGGGTTTTCTGGTGCAGACCTTGCCAATCTGGTTAACGAAGCTGCTCTGTTTGCTGCACGCCGAAGCGGGCGCTTGGTCGATATGGCTGATTTTGAAAAAGCCAAAGACAAGATCATCATGGGTGCCGAGCGTCGTTCAATCGTGATGCCCGAGGAAGAGCGCCGTAATACGGCCTACCACGAGTCGGGGCATGCAGTGGTTGCGCGTATGCTCCCTAAAACCGATCCTGTGCATAAAGTGACCATCATCCCGCGAGGCCGGGCGCTAGGTGTGACGATGCAATTGCCTGAGGGTGATCGTTACAGCATGGACAAGGAGCGTTTGCTCTCCACTATCGCAGTGCTCTTTGGCGGGCGTATTGCTGAAGAGATTTTCATGAATCAGATGACCACGGGCGCTTCGAATGACTTCGAGCGCGCTACGGCGATTGCACGCGATATTGTGACGCGCTACGGGATGACGACTGAGCTTGGGCCGATGGTTTACGCCGAGAATGAGGGCGAAGTTTTCCTTGGTCGCAGCGTCACAAAAACCACCCATGTCTCTGAAGCAACCATGCAAAAGGTTGATTCAGAAATTCGCAAGATCATCGATGAGCAGTATCAGCGCGCTCGCCAGATTCTTGAGGATAACCGCGCCAAGGTGGAATCAATGGCCAAGGCTTTGCTCGAGTGGGAAACTATCGACTCTGATCAAATCAACGACATTATTGAGGGTCGTCCTCCACGTCCACCTAAGGTGCCCGATGCACCATTGGATTCGACTCCGCCGGCGGGTCCAGCAGCGGATGCGCGTGGTGGGAACCCTGCCGAGGCCGTCTAGTACAGGGTTTTTATGTCGACAATTTGGCAGTGTGGGCGCTTTGAGTTTGACCTCAAGCGCCCTGTTTTAATGGGAATCGTGAATGTCACTCCCGATTCGTTTTCTGACGGTGGTTTACATGCCTCGGCCGAGGCAGCCATCTCTCATGCGCGCAAGTTAATCGATGAGGGTGCGCAGATCCTCGATATAGGCGGGGAGTCCACTAGACCGGGTGCCGAACCAGTCCCTACAAAGCGTGAGCTCGAGCGGGTAATGCCGGTGCTCGAGTCCTTGCGTCACGCCGGGGTCGCTTTGTCAGTCGATACGTGCAAGCCCGAGGTGATGAAGACAGCACTCTCTGCGGGTGCGGACATCATTAACGATGTGACGGGTTTCCGTGATCAAGCTGCACGCGAGGTCATTTCAAAGCATCCGTCATGTGGTGTTTGCATTATGCATATGCAAGGTGAGCCGCGCACGATGCAAGTTTCCCCGCATTATGACGATGTGGTGCGAGAAGTTTCTGATCAGCTCATGCAGGTCGCTCGCGGCCTAGAAGCCCTTGGCATAGGCCGAGAGCGAATTGCGTTAGACCCGGGTTTTGGGTTTGGTAAAACGCAGACTCATAACTACACGCTGATGCGCCGCCTGAGTGAGTTGGTCGTGCTTGGCTATCCAGTTTTGATCGGGGTATCCCGAAAGTCCATGATTGGAGCTGTGACAGGTAGATCGATTGATCAGCGCCTGTCAGGCAGCGTGGCTGCAGCCTTGTTAGCTGTAAACTTTGGTGCTAGGGTCCTGCGGGTGCATGATGTGCAGGCCACAAGAGATGCGCTTGCTGTTTGGGAAGCAGTGACCTTCGGTTTACAGGAAACTCAATGAGTCGACGTTATTTCGGCACGGACGGTATACGCGGTGAGGTCGGGGGCGAAGTTATTAACCCCCAGTTTGCCCTAAAGCTTGGGTACGCGGCCGGACGCGTTTTGGCGCAGCACTCAGGCAGCAAATCCAGGCCCTCCGTCCTGATTGGAAAAGATACCCGTATTAGCGGGTACATGCTGGAGTCGGCCCTAGAGGCAGGGTTTGCTGCAGCCGGTGTTAATGTGCTCCTAGCCGGTCCCATTCCGACGCCCGCCGTGGCTTATTTGACCCGAACCTGGCGCCTGTCCGCAGGTATCGTCATCAGTGCATCGCATAATCCCTATCACGACAACGGTATCAAGTTTTTCTCGCCCCAGGGGATGAAGCTGCCGGATGCAGTCGAGCTTGAGATCGAAGCCGCTTTGCATGAGCCTATGGGTTGTGTGTCGTCTGATTGTTTAGGGCGTGCACGCCGCATCGACGATGCAGCCGGTCGCTACATAGAGTTTTGTAAGAGCACCTTCGCGTCTGACCTCGATTTATCAGACTTATCGCTAGTGGTCGATGCGGCCAATGGAGCTGCGTACCACATTGCACCGCACGTTTTTAGAGAGCTTGGGGCCAAGGTGCATGCCATCGGCGTTGAGCCTGACGGATTCAATATTAATGAAGGCGTAGGTGCCCTGCATCCGGATAATCTGGTTAAAGAGGTTCAAGCGCGTGGTGCAGACTTTGGGATCGCACTTGATGGCGATGCCGACCGGATTCAAATGGTTGATGCATCCGGGCGCCTTTATAACGGTGATGAGCTGCTTTACGCCGTGGTGCGCGAGCGAGCCATGCGTACACCAGTTGCTGGCGTAGTTGGCACGCTCATGAGCAACCTTGGCCTTGAACAGGCCTTTGGTGCATTAAAGATTCCGTTTGAGCGGGCTGCCGTGGGTGACCGCTATGTTCTTGAAAAGCTCAAAGATAACCAATGGCTCTTTGGCGGCGAGAGCTCTGGGCACTTGCTATGTCTAGATTGTCACACCACCGGTGATGGGATTGTTGCAGGACTGCAGGTGCTCGCAGCGCTTAAGCGTCAGCAAACTAGCTTGGCTCATTGGATTAGTGATCTGACTCTTTACCCTCAGGTGATGATTAATGTTCCCATTGAGCCGGGTACTGACTGGCAGTCGCATGAGCCATTGAAGCGTCGGACCCTGGAAGTCGAGAAGACGCTCGCTGGTAAGGGGCGTGTGCTAATCCGTGCATCTGGCACCGAACCTAAGTTAAGATTAATGGTCGAGGCGCCTGAAAGTGCTTTAGCCCATGAACTGGCGTTATCTCTGGCTGATAGCCTCGCTTAGCTGTCATAATACTGTCACGATTTGGTCAAACTGATGACATAACTGACAGTCACACTGTCGGCATTGTTAAGTGAGGGCCTTATGCTAGAACTTGTTCGTAGCCGTGCCAGTGTATTGTCTTTGCCCACCAATGAAGCCAATCAAGGCGAATTGGTGGTCGGGTTAGCTCAGTCAGACGAAGAGTTAGAAGCGATACAGCGTCTTCGTTTCAATGTTTTTTCTTCAGAGTACGAGGCTAAAGTTGCCGACGAAGGCAGCGCAATTGACCGCGATGCGTTCGATGTGTGGTGCGAGCATCTCATGGTCAAGGACCTAGGTACCGATCAGGTAGTGGGAACCTATCGGGTGCTCACGCCTCATCAGGCTAGGCGTGCGGGTGGATACTATTCCGAATCCGAATTCGATCTTGCTGGCCTGGGAGATATCAAGAAGTCTTTGGTTGAGTTTGGTCGGGCTTGTATCCATGCCGACTACCGCAACGGCTCGGTCTTGATGATGCTTTGGTCAGGATTGGCTGAAATCTTAAAGCAAGGCCGTTACGAGCATGTGTTCGGATGTGCAAGCGTGAGCTTGCGTGATGATGGTGTAACCGCGGCGACAGTTTGGCGCAGCGTTAAAGATTCCATCGGCCAGAATGAGGCTCCGGTGGTTTCACCTTTACACCGTTACCCGGTTGACCAACTCGATAGCCATTTGCCTGCGCAAGTGCCCGCTTTATTGCGTGGTTACTTGCGTTTGGGCGCGCAGGTCTGCGGTGAACCTGCTTGGGATCCCGATTTCAATACGGCAGATTTTCCGATGCTGCTATCGATTAGCAACATGGGCACTCGTTACCGTCGACACTTTGGGTTCGAGTAAGGCCAGATCGTTCTAGACGGTCACTACCTCAAACTGCATGCCAACTTTGCGCCACTCATCTTCTTCTGCGTGAAGTGAAAAATCTGTCAATGGGTGCTTGGCTAGCCAACTCCTGTTGACGGTTGTCACAATCGATTTCCCTTTGACGCTGACAGACAGCGCTAACGCCTCAACTTCCTCACGCCTGCGGCACAAAAGCGCCGCTAAGCGCAATGCCAGTACGGCCATCCATTGTTCTTGCGACTTGACCAAGGACTGAACTTTACCGAGTTTGCCGGTATGAGCTAGTACCAACATGGCAACTGCCGCCTGATCTGCCTTGGAAAATCCTGGCATGTCCGCGTTGTTCAGGATGTAGGCGCCGTGCTTATGATAGCCATTTGAGGAAATCGACATGCCAACCTCGTGCAGGTCAGCCGCCCAACTGAGTGCATGCCTCAGCTCATCGAACGGGTTCGCATTGGGAAACAGGCTGTCATAAAGGCGCTGAGCAGTTCGTCTGACGCGCGATGCCTGTCGTGAGTCGACGTGGTAGCGCTTCATAAATACTTTGACCGTTTCATCACGGCGGTCTTGGGCGTCACTGCGACCGGCCAAGTCAACCAATACGCCCAAGCGTAACGCACCGTCACCTGTGTGCATGACCTCGATGCCCATTTCATCGAAAAACGCACTCATGATGGCCAGCCCACCTAGCAATACATCAGCTCGCTCGAGTTTGATCCCTGGCAAGTCTTCAGGCACTACCCGACCCGTTTTGACGAGCTTCTGGCGCAGGCGTTGTAAACCCGATGCGGTAATTCCCTTCTTGGAAAAACCACCTTCGGTCAAGATGGCTTGCAGGGCCTTGGCAGTCCCAGACGATCCATAAGCCTCTTGCCAGCCCAGTTTTTTGTAGGGTTTGGTGATGACTTCGATCTCGCGTTGTGCCGACATCTCGGCCGTGCGCATCGTGTGCTCATCGACCACCCCGTCGGGAAAAAAACGCCGGGTGTAGCTGACACAGCCCATATAAAGCGATGACATTACCAGAGGCTCCTCACGCTTGCCGATGATGACTTCGGTGGAACCTCCACCGATGTCGATGACCAAGCGCTTGTTATCTGAGGCTGGAAGTGTGTGATTAACACCGGTATAGATTAGGCGTGCTTCTTCTCGGCCCGCGATCACTTCAATCGGGAATCCTAGCGCTGCTTCAGCGAGTGGCATGATCTCAGGGGTATTGCGCGCAACCCGAAAGGTGTTGGTGGCTACGGCTCGCACCCGGTCTGGATGGAAGCTTTCCAATCGCTCGCCAAAGCGTTTGAGGATCGCCAAGGCTTTATCAATGGCCTGTTCACTGAGAACCTTGTTCTCATCAAGGCCGGCTGCGAGCCTGACGGTTTCTTTCAGGCGGTCAATTTGGTAGATCTGGCGTACACCGTTCTCGTCGTGTACACGACCAATTGCAAGCCTGAAACTGTTGGAGCCAAGGTCGACCGCCGCCAGTAAATGTTCCATGCATTATCACCTAACGAACTCTTGGGCGATTATAGGGTCTGTATGTGACAATGCTTCACTAAGTAATGCAACAAAGCCCATCGGGCTTGTGTCATCATGTAACTATCTGAACAGTCACAATATTTCACTCATCAATATGGCTACTACCAACGTCCGTGCCACTCGAGCCAGTCAGAAGACCAATGCAACGCGCGCACGGCGCCTATCACCACAGCGGCTTGCAGAGCCCCGTTTTCTGAACCGGGAACTGTCGCTCTTGCAGTTCAATGAGCGGGTGCTTGCCATGGCACAAAACCCAACGACACCTCTACTGGAGCGTTTGCGTTATCTGTGTATCGTGGGTTCAAACCTTGATGAGTTTTTTGAAATTCGGGTCTCTAGTCTGAAGGAGCAACAACGTTTGCATCCGAGCATGCGTGGTCCGGACGGATTGACAGCATCAGACGCCTTGGCGTTGGTTGACAAAGCTGTGCATGCACTCGTGCAAAAGCTGTATGCCTTGCTTAACGATGAGGTGTTGCCCAGCCTGCGAGCGCAAGGTGTTTACCTGCATCACGCCTCCGAGTGGGATGACGCCCAGCGGGAGTGGGCCCATGATCTGTTCGTGCGTGACATGATGCCGCTTTTAACTCCGATTGCCTTGGATCCGGCCCATCCATTTCCACGCGTACTTAACAAGAGTCTGAACTTCATTGTGCCGCTATCGGGTGAAGATGCGTTTGGACGTAAGGCTCGTATTGCCGTGGTTCAGGCTCCCCGCGCTCTACCGCGTGTCGTGCGGATGCCACCGGCCATTGCAGGCTTACCGCACGGTTTTATTTTATTGACGTCATTAATTAGAGCCTTTGCGCCAGAGCTATTTCCTGGCATGGAGGCACATGGTGTGTTCCAGTGGCGTGTTACACGCAACAGTGATTTATTTGTAGACGAGGAAGAAGTCACCAATTTGCGACAGGCTTTGCAAGGTGAATTGTCGCAGCGTAATTTCGGTTCAGCCGTCAGATTGGAGATCGACCAGTTGACTCCGCCGCACATTGAGTCATTGCTGCAGACAGAGTTTGGTTTGCAAGCGGCTGATACCTATCGGGTCAATGGTCCAGCTAATGTGGCGCGGATGATGCAAATTTGTCAGGAAGTTGACCGACCAGATTTGTTATTCCCTGAGTTTCAGGGGCCTATACCCAAGGCGTTTGCAACCTTGCCCCACAAGTCTGGAGCGATATTTGAGTTGATTGCCGCTGGTGATCAGTTATTACACCACCCGTATCAATCATTTCAGCCGGTCATTGACTTTCTGACCACTGCAGCACTTGACCCTGATGTGGTGGCGATCAAGCAGACCATTTACCGTACGGGAGAGGATTCCAAACTCATGGAATTACTCATTTCCGCAGCTCGGGCAGGTAAAGAGGTCACTGTGGTCGTGGAGTTAATGGCGCGATTTGATGAGCAAACCAACATCAATTGGGCTGCCAGACTAGAAGAGGTTGGGGCACATGTGGTTTATGGCGTGGTGGGTCACAAGACGCATGCGAAGATGCTGCTTGTGCTTCGGCGTGAGCAAGGTCGGATTCGGCGCTATGGCCATCTGGGCACCGGTAATTATCATCCGCGTACGGCACGGCTATACACGGACTTTGGCTTGATGACCGCCAACCCGACACTTTGCGAGGATATGGACAAGGTGTTCGCCCAACTGACTGGTTTGGGTGCTCGACGTCAGTTAAAGCTCTTGCGGCAGTCCCCATTCACCTTGCATGAATCGATCATGAGCATGATCGAGGTTGAGACGGCGGCAGCCAGAGCTGGCAGAAAGGCCCGAATCATGGCCAAGATGAACTCGCTATTGGAGCCTAAGGTGATCGAGGCGCTTTATGAGGCCAGTCAGGCCGGCGTCAAAATCGACCTGGTTATCCGCGGTGTTTGCGCCTTACGCTCGGGCGTACCGGGGTTGTCGGAGAATATCCGCGTGCGATCGATCATTGGGCGGTTTCTGGAACATTCTCGGGTGTTTTACTTTTATGCAGGTGGTAAAGAAGAGGTTTATTTGTCGTCAGCTGACTGGATGGACCGTAACTTCTTCAGGCGCGTGGAGGTGGCGTTTCCGGTGCTAGATACCTCTTTGAAGCGACGTGTAATCAAGGAGTCTTTTACCTTGGCGTTCAAAGACAACACGCGAGCCTGGATTCAGCAGTCCGATGGCAAGTTTGTGCAAGTTATGTCCAAATCGACCCCGGTGAACATGCATGACGAGTTGATCAGCCTTCTGGGCTCCAAATAAGCCCGCTCAATCTGCTATAGTTCACCTCTTCGGGGCGTAGCGCAGCCTGGTAGCGCATCTGCTTTGGGAGCAGAGGGTCGCGAGTTCGAATCCCGCCGCCCCGACCATTCATACAAAAAACCGTCATTCAGTTATCTGGATGGCGGTTTTTTATAGGCCCAACGGCCAACGGTCTGAATTTCAGAGCCCTACGCCATGACATTAAAGCCAGCATCAACATAAATTGTCTGCCCAGTCATGCCGCTTGATTCAGAGGCGCATAAAAAAGCGGTTAAGTTAGCCACCTCATCGATGTTGACTAGTCGGCCTAATGGGCTGCGGTCTCGCGCCATCTTCATCAACTCATCAAAATGCGCTATTCCCGATGCTGCGCGAGTCAATATGGGTCCTGGGGATACGGCGTGTACGCGAATGTTTTGTGGGCCGAGTTCAGCTGCGATGTACCGCACAGTAGATTCGAGCGCTGACTTTACGGGGCCCATGATACCGTAGCTGGGTACAACTTCTGCTGAACCATGGTATGTCATGGTTAACATGCTGCCACCACCAGTCATGTGGGGTGCAGTTAACTTTGCGAGCTCAGCAAACGAGTGGCATGACAAGGCAATTGCCTCAGAAAACCCCTCACGCGAACTGTCGATGACACGGCCATGCAAGTCATCGATTGGTGCCCAGGCGATTGAGTGGATCACGAAATCAAGTTTGCTAAATCGTACGATTGCCCTATCAATGAATGTTTCGAGTTCCTGCCGGTTTCTGAGATCGCAGTTCTTAAGCTCGACGCCAAGTGGATCGGTCACGACTCGAGCATGGGGTGCGGCTTTGTCGTTTAAGCAGCTGACTAAAAGTTCCGCACCTAAATTGTGCAAACGCCTAACGATAGCGGCTGCAATGCTTTGATCATTGGCCAAGCCCAGTACGATTCCGGCTTTACCGCGTAGATCGCAAAAGGACGTATGCATATTGACTCCTAATTATCCAACAGTGTTAGTGTTGCAGCAGCTATTGTCCATTGTCTCTAGACAAAAGGCTATGTGTAGCTACACCTTATGCATCATTAACTCGCCTCGTGATACTGGTCGCACATCGGTCGTTTGTATGAGTTAGCGGATCCCGAAATGCTAGTTGCGTTATGTGGTTGCAAGAAGTTGACAGAATTGTGCAGTAATTCGTCATACATTTACGAGTAAAAATCGACCTCTTGATGTGTCTACAAGAGGTTGCAGTTCAATTAACGGAAGGAGCAATAACTTGATGGATAACATAGACGAGCTGATGGTAGCTAGCGAGCTTAAGGGGGACAGTGCCGGGTTAATTGCCGCTGTGAGCTATATCCAGGGTGAACCGCCCAAGACGCTACAGGTTGATGAGATAGGCGCCGCATTACTGAACCCCGCTGCACTGGTTTGGATAGGGCTACATCACCCTGAAGAGGAATTAATGACACAGGTTCTATCGCAGTTGGATGTGAGCCTAGACAGCCTTGGCAGTTTGCTTGGTGATCTATCAATGCCACGGCTCTCCGTACTTGAGCGTGAGATATTGATTGTGTTGCCCACCATCAGCTGGAAAGCTGGCCACAGTCGACCTCATTTTGGGCGGCTGGCGTGTCTGGTGGGTGAGCGGTTTTTGGTGACGGTCAGACGTGGGCCTTCATCACCCCATGTCGATTTACGCGAACGCCTGGAGCTGAACCGTGGCTTGCTGCACGCCGGGTGCGATCACGTCGCGGTCGAGATTGTTGATCATCTGATTGATCAATACGTTGAGTCGTTTCGTCGTTTTGAGTTGCAAGTGGATCGTACGGAGCGTGAATTGATGCGGGGCACTTTCGATCGAGCCTCGATACAGAGGCTCTACATCATGCGCAGGGATTTTCATCGGCTGCATGTTGCTATTGAGCCGATCGGTGAGGTTTGCGCCCGAGTCGCCAGACTTGAAGCTAAGCATGTGAGCGCATCGGCGAGGTTACGTTTTGATGGGCTTGCGGATCGGATTTCCCGGGTGGATGGGCTATTTGACTCGCTGGCAGAGGGTCTGAAGTTCGCGTTCGAGGCAGGCATGATGATTGAGCAGGCCCGCCAGACTGACACCACCCGCAAACTGGCCTCCTGGGCAGCGATTATCTCGATCCCAACGGCGATTGCTGGTCATTACGGCATGAACTTTCAGCACATTCCCGCTATAGGTTTTGAGTACGGGTATTACTTCGCTTTGGCACTGATGGGGGTTGCCTGTACGTCACTTTATGTGCTGTTCAAGCGGGCAAAGTGGCTTTGAGCCATTTCAGAGCTCACCCCAGAATGTCGGTTTTAACCTTTTGATTTGATTATTAATTTTTCTTAACTATGGGGCTGAGCTTAAGGGTTGTAGGCATTGAAGCAAGAATATCTTGGTGTCTGTAGATTGAGATAGAACAGAAGAAATATGAAAATTTGCGATTCGTAACATCACTGTCACATTAGGCCTTTAATGTTCAGGCTGTCCGTAAGACGACGCGGCACTTTGAGTGAAACGTTACTTGCCGCGAAAGTCGGGTAGACGTGCCTGAAACGAAGCCACAAGGCGATTTAGGCGAACTTAAATCTAGACAAATAAGGTGTTATTCATGAAACGTATTTCTCTGTCGGCCCTGATGGTTGCTGGTGCATCCATGGCGTTTAGCGCCGGTGTCATGGCGCGTGACACGATCCAGATCGCTGGTTCGTCAACTGTTTTGCCGTTTGCCTCGATCGTCGCTGAGGAATTCGGTCAGACCTTCTCTCAATTCAAGACCCCAGTGGTTGCCTCGGGTGGCTCATCGGGTGGTCTGCGCCAGTTTTGCCAGGGCGTTGGTGCCAACACCATCGACATCGCAAACTCATCGCGCCCAATTCGTGACTCCGAAGTTCAAGCTTGCGCCAAGAATGGCGTGACTGGCATCATCCCGGTGAAGATTGGTTTTGACGGCATCGTGTTCGCTAATCAGAGCAGCAGCGGCGTGTTTGCTTTGACGCCCCGCCATATCTTCCTGGCGCAGGCCAAGGAAGTTCCTCAGGGTGGCAAGATGGTTGCAAACCCCTACACCAATTGGAGTCAGATTGACCCCACGTTGCCAAATCAGGAAATTACTTTGGTGATTCCTGGCTCAAACCACGGCACCCGTGAAGTCTACGAAGAAAAAATGGTGATCCCTGGCTGCAACACGTTTGCGGAAGTCAAAGCCATGGACAAAAAAGCGGCACACAACTTCTGCGTGGCTATGCGTACCGACGGTCGCGTGATTGAAGTGGCTGGCGACTACACCGAGACGCTCGGTCGCCTCGATGCACAGAAAAACGCGCTCGGCGTATTTGGCCTTAGCTTCTATGAGCAAAACCGTGACCGTCTGCAAGTCGCTACCGTTAACGGTGTCCGTCCTAGTCTGAAGACTATCGAGACTGGTGAGTACCCAGTCTCACGTCCGTTGTTCTTCTATGTTAAAGATGCTCACGTGGGTGTGATTCCTGGCCTGCTCGAGTATGCCGAGTTCTTCGTGTCCGAGCCTGTCTCTGGCATGGGTAGTCCGCTTGAGCGTGCTGGCTTGATTCCGCTAAACGACGCGGAGCGTGCGCAAATCACTGCTGATATCAAGGCACGTAAAACAATCGGTAAGTAACCGAAATTGGGGCGGCCGTACTTCAGATGGATTGGGTTGGCCGCCCACTAATCTGACCGAAGGGTCAGATTTTTTGTCTCTGACAAGCGTCGTTTATATTCTGGCGTCGTTAGGCGATCTTGGTGCATTAGGTGTTTTTTTAAGACGAGCTCATCGTGAATGCTGTCATCATACCGGCAATACTTCTGATTCTGGCTGGCTTTGCTTATCAGATAGGCCTTAGAGCCAGCGTGAGAGCAGCCAGCGCTGCGCCAACGGTCTCTATGCATTCACGCCCGTCGTATCATGGCTGGTTAGCCGTTTTGCGGGCAGCAGTGCCCGCCGTCGTGGTTTACCTCATTTGGTATTTGTTCGGCGGTGGCATCGTGGATTCGATGGTATTGGCGCAAATCCCGGCGGCCAATTTGCCTGAATCTGTGTTGGCGCAAGACGCGCTGATGCAAAGAATTTTTAATCTGTCCACCGGGTTCGGCGTTGCTGGCGAGGCACAAGCTTGGGAGAGTTCGGCAGCTGCTCATATGGCGATGTTGTATGGATATGGCCGTACCATTACCTTCGCCCTAATGGCAACGGTTGCAGCACTTGGGCTATTTTTTAGCTGGCGCAAGACCACGCCTGCGACCCGTGCACGTAACAAAGTTGAAAAGTTCATCACCACTGCCATGCTGGCGTGCTCAGCAGTGGCGATTTTGACAACACTAGGCATTGTGTTGTCGATGCTCGGTGAGGCGATCAAGTTTTTTTCTTTCGTCAACCCGTTGGACTTTTTCTTTGGCACGACCTGGAATCCACGCTTTGTCACTGTCGGTACTGAGGGGCAGGCGGGATTTGGTATGGTGCCGCTCCTAGCTGGCACCATGATGATCGCGTTAATCGCGATGCTGGTTGCTACGCCTTTGGGATTGTTGACCGCCATCTTCACCTCTGAATACGCATCAGACCGAGTGCGGGCGATTGTCAAGCCTTTGGTTGAAGTGCTCGCTGGCATTCCAACGATTGTTTATGGCTTTTTTGCGTTGGTGACGGTTGGCCCGTTTTTGACTGACCTTGGGGCATTTTTTGGGTTAGACATTCGTGCCACCTCAGCTTTGACTGCAGGTTTGGTGATGGGGATCATGATCATTCCGTTTGTGTCGTCTTTGTCGGATGACATCATCACTCAGGTGCCACGCGCCATGCGGGATGGCTCGCTGGCTTTGGGGGGTACCAAATCAGAGACGATCATCAAAATCGTGGTCCCGGCGGCTTTGCCGGGGATTGTCGGTGCATTGTTGCTGGCGGTTAGCCGCGCTATCGGTGAGACCATGATTGTGGTGTTAGCCGCAGGTAATGCGCCGGTGCTGACTGCCAACCCGTTTGAAGCAGTCTCAACCGTGACCGTTTCGATTGTGAATCAGCTCACCGGTGACCAGGATTTCTCAAGTCCACAGTCGCTCGTTGCATTTGCCTTGGGCCTAACATTGTTTGCCATGACACTGGTGCTAAACGTGATCGCACTTGTCGTGGTTCGTCGCTATCGGGAACAGTATGAATAACGCCAGTACAGCGAAATCCGGTGTAGATGGATTTGCTTCAAACGAGGCAAGGACCCAGCACATTGCATCTACTCTAAAGCGCCGCCGTAACAAGGAATTCCGTTTCCGAATGATGGGGATCTTGGCGGTTTGCTTCTCGATCGGTTTGGTGGGTATTTTGTTTGGTACCATCTTGGCGAAGGGGATCCCATCGTTCTGGCAGGCAACCTTCGTGTTGGACGTTGAGTTCTCGCCAGAAATTGTCAAAATTGACCCTAAACCGGTGCAAGAGGCTGGCGAGAGCCCGGCCGAGTACGAGAAGCGCGTCAACGATTGGGCAAACCGGTTGAACTTCATTAACTTCAACCGTCTGTTACTCAATTCGGTTGCCAAGGTGTTGCCTGAGACCGAAGAGAACCGTCGTGCGGTATTAGAAATGTTCGCAAGTGCAACGCGTTTTGATCTGCGCAATCTGGTCATTGACGACCCGAGCATCGTCGGCAAAACAGTCAAGCTTGATCTGCTCGCTAGTGCCAACGTCGATGTATGGCTCAAGGGCAATATTGATCGTTCACTGCCTGATGCCCAGCAACAACTGAGTGCTGATGCTCGCAAGTGGTCGGATCAGTTGTATGAAATGGGTGTTATCCAGAATAAGTTCAGCACATCGTTGTTTGTGAATGCTGACTCACGTAGTTCGCCCGCGTCCGCTGGTCTGGCAGGCGCGTTTGTCGGGTCGCTCATGATGATGATCGTGGTGATTTTGCTGGCGGTGCCTATTGGCGTGGCAGCGGCGGTGTATCTCGAAGAGTTCGCCCCACAAAACAAGTTCACCGACTTTATTGAAGTCAACATCAATAACCTTGCGGCAGTTCCATCGATCGTGTTCGGCTTGCTCGGGGCATCGGTCTTCATCATCATGTTAAACCTGCCATTATCTGCACCAATTGTTGGTGGTTTGGTATTGACGTTGATGACGCTGCCGACCGTGATTATCGCGACGCGAGCGTCACTTAAAGCAATCCCGCCATCCATTCGTGAAGGGGCGTTGGCATTGGGCGCCTCTCGTGTTCAGGCGGTGACTGATCACGTGTTGCCACTGGCGCGGCCCGGGATTTTGACTGCGACCATCATTGGTGTGGCACAAGCCTTGGGCGAGACAGCACCATTGCTGCTGATTGGCATGTCAGCATTTGTGGCAAACATCCCATCCACACCGTTTGATCCCTCGACTGCGCTGCCAGTTCAGATTTATCTGTGGAATGGCAACGAGTTGCGCAACTTCTTTGAAGGCAGAACCTCTGCCGTGATTATTATTCTGTTGGCACTGATGCTGACATTGAACTCGCTAGCCATCTGGCTGCGCAAGAAATTTGAGATAAGGTGGTAGTCATGACGACCGAAGTAACTGCAAAACCAACCGCAGCGATCAAGGCCAAAGAGGTCGCCACGACACCTGTGAAGATCACGGCTGAAGATGTCAAAGTCTTCTATGGTGAGAAAGAGGCCTTACACGGCATAACCATGAATATCCACGAGCGTGAAATCGTGGCATTCATTGGTCCTTCTGGTTGCGGCAAGTCGACCTTTTTGCGTTGTATGAACCGCATGAACGATACCGTGCCGGGTGCCAAGGTGACGGGCAAGATTCATTTGGGCAAGACAGATATCTATGATCCAAGTATCGACGTGGTGCTTTTGCGCGCGCAAGTTGGCATGGTGTTTCAAAAGCCTAATCCGTTTCCCAAGTCCATCTACGAGAATATTGCGTACGGCCCCCGTCTACACGGCTTGGCTAAAAACAAGGCCGATCTTGATGTGATCGTCGAAAGCAGCTTGACTCGTGCTGGCCTTTGGAATGAGGTAAAAGATCGTCTCGATGCGCCAGGCACGGGCTTGTCTGGTGGTCAGCAGCAGCGCTTGTGCATTGCGCGCGCCATCGCAGTCAGTCCGGAAGTCATCCTGATGGATGAACCGTGCTCGGCACTTGACCCGATCTCAACGGCTCACGTTGAGAACCTGATGCTAGAACTCAAAGACAACTACACCATCGTCATCGTGACCCACAACATGCAGCAAGCTGCTCGTGTGGCCGATCGCACAGCGTTCTTCCACTTGGGTGACTTGGTGGAAATGAATGAGACATCACAGTTGTTCGTGAATCCCAAAGAAAAGCGCACAGAGGATTACGTGACCGGGCGTTTTGGTTAAAAGCAGCCCGATATATTCCCCTGCGGCATCAACCGCCCCTAATTACCTAGCCTCAGGCATCGACTCTCGCTGTTGGTTGTATGCTTGGGGCTGGTTTGTTTTTTAGCCAGATTGAATTCGCTTGTGCGAGCAAGTGAGTCGGTTTGGCCTGATGGTAGATGAAACGTATCCTCGTAATCCGTAACGATAAAATCGGCGACTTTATGCTGGCTTGGCCAGCGCTTGCGCTATTGAAAGGCGCTGGCTGCCATTTGACGGTTCTGGTGCCAGCGTACACCGCGCCCTTGGCCCGTCTATGCCCGTTTGTCGATGAGGTGATTTGTGACCCAGGAGAATCGGGCAGTCAAATTGAGCAGGCAGAACTGCTGCAAACCGTCGCTGATGGCAAGTTTGACGCAGCATTAACCTTATTCTCTACCTGGCGTGTTGGGGTGTTGCTGCGTAAAGCAGGAGTTTCTTTGCGTGTGGCGCCAGCCACCAAGTTCGCCCAGATTCTCTACAACCATCGCGTTACCCAGCGTCGATCGCGCTCGGAGAAACCCGAGTGGGAATACAACCTGGATTTAGCGGCTGCATTGCTCAAAGACTTGGGCTTGTCGGTCGGATCGGTTGCAGCGCCTTACCTTCAAATTGATACTGCCGAGGTGGTTGCCAGACGTCATGCCATGGCTGCGCGCCTGTCATTGCCAACGGATAAACGATGGTTGATGGTGCACGCCGGTTCGGGTGGATCAGCTAATAACTTGAGCATGCGTCAGTATGAAGAACTAGTTTGTGCGTTGGCCAAGCGACTGCCTAACTGGGTGTTTGTGTTGACTGCAGGCCCGGCCGAGCGTCTTGGTGTTGGTCATTTGATGGCGAATTTGATCAATCGGCAGGTGCCGGTTGCTATGGGAACTGGTGATGATCTGACGCAGTTTACTTACGATATAGCTGTCGCTGACGCCTTCATGGCGGGTAGTACAGGCCCATTGCATATTGCAGGCGCACTCGATGTGCCCACGGTCGGTTTCTATCCCTTGAGGCGGTCAGCAACTGCTTTGAGGTGGCAAACACTGAATTCTCCCAAACGGCGGCTTGCCATATCACCCACCGCGTCGATGCCAGATCCGGAAAGCTTCAAGGGGTTAGATGTTGATGCAGTCGCTGATCAAATTGCTGGTTGGCTTGAGGGTTCGGCCAGCGACATTGACTCTCATATCGATGAGCCAATCGGTATTTAGATCGATCGTGAAGTTTCTACCACTAAGGCTTGGGTTGTTGGCGCACCCAAAGATCGGCGTACTTGGCAAACGTAGAGTGAGCTGACAGCAGCGCTAATAGAAGACCTTGACGGCCATCGAGAAAGCCAGCCTTAAGCACGTACATACGCAAAAAGCACCCGACGCCGTGAATAACCCCTTGCAGTAGGCTGCCGCGTTTGCCACGTACCTCGCGTTGCTGCGCCCATAGGTCTGCGTACTGGGCTGATTTCACGAGGTAGTGCTGCAAATCTTTGTAGGTGTAGTGCAAAAGGTCACCCGTTAGTGGCTCGATATGAGTGCCAGGGTGTACTTCGAGCCTCTCGTGCACCTGAGCATCGGAGTATTGGGTGAGCTTGGTTGGGTGCAGGCGCAGTACCCTGTCAGGATACCAGCCGCTGTGGCGGATAAATCGCCCGAATGCCCAGGACAGTCGAGCAGTGCTGTAAATGGTGTTTGGATTATTTTGTGAGACAGCGGCTTTGATCGAGGTCTTCAGCTCTGGCGTGAGCCGCTCATCGGCATCGATCCAGAATATCCAATCTGAGCTTACGTGGGACTGGGCAAAGCGCCGCTGTAGTCCAAAGCCCTCCCAAGATGGTTTGGCAAACACTTTGGCGCCAAGCTCTCGGGCAATGTCAGCCGTGTTGTCGGTGCTGCCGCCATCGATCACGATGATTTCATTGGCCAGTCCTTCACACGACCGCAGGCAGGCAACGAGGTTGTCGGCCTCGTTTTTAACGATCATGGCAATGGCTAACGTGGGCATGTCTGCATTCTAGATGATCTATGACAGCCTGAGCCGCGCTGTGCCGTGGGCTTGTCATGAACCTGTCATCTTTATCGAGTTAAATTTCGATAATTATCAAAATAACCTCTCATCATCAGGACAGCATCGTGAAAGTAGGCATTAACGGCATGGGACGAATTGGACGATTGGCATTGCGCGCAGCCATGGGAGCAGCGCACCGGCCAGGCGACGATCCGTACCGAAACAATCGGTTGGAAGTGGTCCATGTCAATGAGATCAAGGGCAATGCCCAAGCCTTGGCACATCTGATGGAGTTTGACTCGGTGCAGGGGCGCTGGCGCGAGACAATCGGTGCTTCTGACAACACCATGCACATTGGTGCATGCGACATCACGGTATCCAATCATGCTGATCCCAAAGATATCGCTTGGGGTGACATGGGCGTGGAGCTTGTACTGGAGTGCACGGGCAAATTGTTGACCCCTGAGGTGTTACAGGGACACCTCGATCGGGGCGCCAAGCGTGTGGTGGTGGCGGCACCCGTGAAGGTCGGCAATGTGTTGAACATCGTGTTTGGTATCAACCATGACCGCTACGAGCCAGGCCGAGATCGGATTGTGACGGCTGCATCTTGCACCACGAACTGCCTGGCGCCTGTGGTCAAAGTCATCCATGACAATTTGGGTATCCGTCATGGCCAGATCACCACGATCCATGATCCCACCAACACCAATCTGGTGGTCGATGGGGTGCACAAAGACCTGCGCCGTGCCCGCAGTGCCATGCTAAGCCTCTCGCCCACGACCACCGGCAGTGCCACTGCCATTGCACTGATATACCCCGAGCTTGCCGGCAAGCTCAATGGCCATGCGGTTAGAGCCCCGGTTCTGAATGCCTCACTGACTGACGCGGTGTTCGAGCTGAACAAGCCAACGTCGGCCGAAGCGGTCAACGCATTGTTTCAAGAGGCGGCAAACGGATCTCTGGCCGGTATTCTCGGTTTTGAAGAGCGTCCTTTGGTGAGCGCTGATTATGCGCAGGACACCCGCAGCTCGATAGTCGATGGACTCTCGACCATGGTCACCGACGGAACGATGTTGAAAGTTTACGCATGGTATGACAACGAGATGGGTTATGCCTGCCGTATGGTTGATCTGGCTTGTTATATGCAATCGCAGGGTATGTAAGCCATGACGGTTTCTGCCGCACCCAATCCGGCCGCATCGGCTGCGCGCCAGTATGCATTGGTTACGTCCGCTTACTGGAGCTTTACGTTGACCGACGGCGCACTGCGCATGTTGGTGCTGCTGCATTTCTATCAGCTTGGCTATTCGCCGTTCACGCTCGCTTTTTTGTTCTTGTTATATGAGGCGGCAGGCATTCTGGCGAACTTGGTCGGTGGATGGCTTGCGACCCGGTTTGGTATTTCACGCATGCTGGTGGTTGGCCTTTGCACGCAGATTGCCGGATTTCTATTGCTCTCAGCGCTGTCGCCAAGCTGGTCCGCGACGCTCTCGGTGGTGTGGGTGGTGATTGCTCAAGGCGTGTGTGGGGTGGCCAAGGATCTGACCAAGACCGCCAGCAAATCCGCCATCAAAATCACCGCTAGCCAAGCCAGTGGCCAGTTATTCAAGTGGGTGGCGTGGTTTACCGGTAGCAAGAACGCGATGAAAGGTGTGGGCTTTTTTCTGGGTGGCGTGCTGCTGCAGTATCTGGGTTTCTCAGGTGCATTGTGGCTAATGGCTGGGTTGCTAGCCTGTGTGTTGGTCGGGGTGCTGACGTTGTTGCCACCCATGATGGGCAAGAGCAAAGCCTCGAAATCTGCTCGGGAATTGTTTGCTAAAAGTCGAGGTATTAACCTGCTGGCCTTGGCCCGGGTATTCCTCTTTGGCGCCAGAGATGTGTGGTTTGTGGTTGGCGTGCCGGTCTATCTTTATGCGGCTGGCTGGACCTTCAGCATGGTGGGCGGGTTTTTAGCAGCATGGACAATTGGCTATGGGTTTGTGCAAGCCATTGCTCCGCAGCTGGTTAGACGCAGTGATGATGGGCTAACCAACGAAGTGCCGGCAGCGCAACTTTGGTCGCTATTGCTGGCCCTAGTGCCTGCGGCCCTAGCCTGGTATGTCTGGCAAGACACTGCGCAGTCAGCCTGGGTGGTAGTCATCGGGTTAGGTGTATTCGGGTTTGCGTTTGCAGTGAACTCGTCGGTGCATTCTTATCTGATTCTGGCTTATGCGGGGTCAGAGAAAGCCGCTGAAGACGTGGGCTTTTACTATGCTGCCAACGCCTCAGGGCGCTTTATGGGCACTTTGCTGTCGGGTTTGTTGTATCAGTGGGGTGGATTGATGTTTTCTTTAACGGGATCAGCCATCATGCTCGCCATCTGCTGGCTAGTCACGCTAGCGCTACCCAAACACCTTGATCAACTGAATTGAGCTGGTAGCTCGGCTCCTAGCGTGTGCGCCAGGCGGCTGTCCAGAACCCTGCTGCGAGTAATAGGCTAGCCCCCACGATTGCCCACATAACTAGTCCATAAGACTGATTGACCGTCCACAGCCAAGCGGCTGCCAGTGGTGCAGCCGCCCGAGCGGCAGTTGCTGCAATCGTGATAATGCCATTTAAGGCTCCATATGCATGTGGGCTTAACATCTCCGGCACCACAAAACTTCTGACGATTGTAAAAATACCGTTGGCCATACCGTAGGCAGCAAAGACCACAGCAACCAACCAAAACCCGGGGTTGGCTTGGATGAGTAATGCAAATGCGACCGGAAACACCGCTACCATGACAGACCCGAGCCAACGTAAAGGTACGCCGGGCGCATAAATAGTCACGAGATAGCGACCTAAAACTTGCGCTGGTCCAATAATGGCAATGGCCAGAACCACATCGCGTTCACTTAAACCGTCTTCCTGAAGCAGAGGATACATATGAAAGGTGAATGCGGAGAACATCCCGGCGTAGATGGTTAGAGATCCTAATATCAGCCAGAACAAACTGCTACCTAAGTTCTCACGCACAATCTGGCGATCACGTGAGATGTCCGCAAGCTTTTGTTCGCCGGTATGCGCATGATCAAGATCGGTTTGTGGCCGAATCAACCAGAGATAAAGCAAACCGTAGATGAAATTGACAGCACCCAACCACAGCAGTGTGTTACGCCAATCGACCGCATTAATTAACAGCTCAGTGACGGGAATAAATACGGTACTCGCAAAACCACCCCAAAGTGTGATGTGGGTAATGCCAGCACGTGCATTACGCGCACCAACATGTCTGGCGAATACAGCAAATGCAGGTTCGTACAGAACGGCTGCCTGAATGGCACCGCTTAGAGCACAAATAAAGTAAAAAGCCAGCAAGCTGTCAGTGATGGACCACCAAGCCATGACAATCATCGCAGCAAATGATGCGCCCGCCATGATCCACTTGCCATGACCCCGGTCAATACCCACGCCGACCGGATAGCTCAATAGTGCGGTCATCGCTAGGCCAATCGTAGCTCCAGCATAAAGTTCCGATTTGCTCCAACCGAGCTCGGCTTCCATGCGCAACACAATTAACGGAAAGCTGTAATAGAGCGACCCCCAGGCGCAAATTTGTCCCAATCCGAGCAAGGGGGCGAGCATGATTGAACTCCGTTACCTTTGCAGTAAAGGTTTTAAGGCTACTGCTGTATGTGACTGCTTTAAGTGGTGCTTCAACAAGTCTTCCGGCGACCCTTGAGCGACTAACCGTCCGCCTTGAGATCCACCTTCCGGGCCTAGATCTACCACCCAATCAGCTTCTGCAATCACATCAAGATTATGCTCAATAACCACAACCGTATTGCCAGCATCGGTCAGGCGATGTAGAACGCTGATGAGCTTTTCCACATCTGCCATGGACAGGCCGACCGTTGGTTCATCTAGAACATAGAGGGTATGTGGTAAGCGTGAAGCACGTCCGGTTTTGATGATGCCTTCGGTGACTCTGGCCTTGGCCAGTTCAGTCACGAGCTTGATACGCTGCGCTTCACCGCCCGACAGCGTCGGTGACGGTTGTCCCAAGGTCAGGTAGCCAAGGCCGACGTCTTGCATCAGTTTTAGTGGATGGGCGACCTTAGGGTGTGCCGCAAAGAATTCAACAGCATCATCAACCTCCATGGCGAGCACTTCACCCACATGTTTACCACGCAGGCGGGCCGACAAGGTGTCAGCGTTAAAGCGATCGCCGTTGCAAGCATCACAAGGCACTTTGACATCAGGTAAAAAACTCATCTCCACTGTCCTCATGCCTTGGCCTTCACAGATCGGGCAGCGACCATCACCCGTATTGAATGAAAACCGATTGGTTTTCCAGCCGCGCATACGTGCTTCCTGTGTGTCAGCGAACTGCTTGCGGATATCGTCCCAAAAGCCGATGTAGGTGGCAGGGCACGAGCGTGGGGTTTTACCGATGGGCGTTTGGTCAACTTCTAGCACTCGGTCAACGGCCTGCCAGCCTTCAATACTCTCGCAGCCAAACCACTGGTCAGGTTGCCCTGAACTGACGGCTGCGGCCATGTTCTCTAGTAGAACTTCGCGAGCAAAGGTGGATTTGCCAGAACCAGACACCCCAGTCACCACCGTCAGGCGCCCGATTGGAATGTCGGCATCGACCAGTTTCAGATTGTGCAGTCGGGCTCCCCGAATTTTGAGACGATCGACTGATTTGTCCACGACACGGCGAGCTTGTATGGGATGTTTGAGTGGTTCTTTAAGATATTTGCCAGTTACCGATTCAGGATTTTCCATAATCGCTTGTAAGTTGCCGTGTCCAACGACCCGACCGCCTCTGACACCTGCACCTGGGCCGATATCAATGATGTGTTGGGCGCGACGTATCGTTTCATCGTCATGTTCGACTACCACCAATGTGTTGCCATTGCCTTCGAGTTTGGTCAGTGCGTTTAGCAAGATCTGGTTGTCACGTGGGTGTAAGCCTATGGTTGGCTCGTCGAGTACGTAACAGACACCTTGCAGATTGGATCCGAGCTGAGCGGCGAGTCGGATGCGCTGTGCTTCGCCACCCGAGAGAGTTGGGGCGGCACGATCAAGCGTCAAATAACTCAATCCCACTTCACGCAGAAAATCGAGCCGGGATCTGACCTCTTGCAAGATGTCGCGGGCAATCTCGGCTTCGCGGCCTTTGGTGACCAGGCCAGTAAAGAAGGTATGCGCTTCAGATATCGGTAAAGCTGCCAGTTCGGCGATCGAGCGGTCACGCCAGATCACGGCTCGCGCAATAGGGTTTAATCGCGTGCCGTGGCAACTCTCGCACGTGGGTGTCTCGCCTTCATACCAGGCGTTCCATGCCGTTTCCTCGCCGCTTTGCTCGGCATCAAAGCCTGCGAGCTTCAAGCCCGTGCCGTAGCAACTTGTGCACCAGCCATGCTTGGAGTTATATGAGAAGAGCCTTGGATCGGGTTCGGGGAAACTCATGCCGCAACCCGGACAAGCCCGCTTGGTCGAGAAGTGTTGCTGCGACAGTGGCGCATTTATGTCGTTCTTAATCGCATCAAGCGGCCAGATGACACTTAACGTGCCTTGGCCATGATGCAGAGCCGTTTCAATCGTCTCACGCAGCTGTGCTTCATTGGCTTTATCCACCACAAAATCAGCCACCGGCAGCTCGATGGTGTGTTCTTTGTAGCGATCAAGCCGTGGCCAATTGTTGGTGGGGATAAACTCGCCATCAACGCGCAGGTGGGTATAGCCTTTGCCGCTGGCCCACTTGGCCAGATCGGTGTAGTACCCCTTGCGGGCGCTGACGAGCGTTGACATGATGCCAATGTGTGTGTCGGCGTGATCTCTCACAATGCGAGCCGCAATCTGCTCGGCTGTTTGCGGCTCCACGCTTACACCACAGTCCGGACAGTGCTGAGTACCTAGCTTCATGTAGAGCAGGCGCAGGAAATGATGGATTTCTGTCATGGTAGCCACGGTTGACTTACGTCCGCCTCGGCTGGTGCGTTGTTCAATCGCCACCGTTGGCGCAATCCCGTAGATGGCATCAACATCGGGTTTGCCAGCAGGCTGAACGATCGCACGCGCATACGCATTGAGGGACTCTAGATATCTGCGTTGGCCTTCATTAAAGAGTATGTCAAACGCCAGCGTTGATTTACCCGAACCAGAGACACCAGTAATGACCGTGAACTTGCCGTGCGGGATTTGCACGGAAATGTTCTGCAGGTTGTGCTCGCGTGCATGCAGGATTTCAATCTGTTTGGCCAGGTGGACTGGTTCGCGCAGTACCTGTTGTAGTGGCCGCCCAATGTCAGTATCACCCGGTTCGCCAGACATTTGGCTTTCGTAGTCACGCAGGGCTTGGCCCGTATGCGACGATTCGACCGCCATGACTTGTATCGGCGTACCGGCTGCGACAATCTGCCCGCCGTCGGCGCCGGCCTCAGGGCCAAGGTCAATGACCCAGTCCGCTGCGCGAATCACATCGAGATTATGTTCGATGATTAATAGCGAGTGGCCAGCACCGAGCAGTTTGCGGAATGCACGCATCAGTCGGGCGACATCATCAAAGTGCAAGCCAGTGGTAGGTTCATCGAAAAGGAATAGGCTGCCTTTACGAGCGAGCTTGTTTGATGCACCAGTGCGCGCAGCCTCAGCCAGATGACCGGCGAGCTTGAGTCGTTGTGCCTCCCCGCCCGATAGTGTTGGCACAGGTTGTCCGAGTTTTACGTACTCCAACCCCACATCAGCAAGTGGTGCGAGGGCAATCTGCACATCACGTAGCCCTTGAAAAAAATCCAAGGCTTCGGATACGGTCATTTCTAGAACTTCATCAATCGAGGCCCGATTGCCCAGATGCTCGATTTGCACCTCGCGTATCTCGGGACGAAAACGCTTGCCGTCACAATCTGGGCAACGCAGGTAAACGTCGGAGAGAAATTGCATTTCCACGTGTTCAAACCCGGTGCCACCGCAAGTTGGGCAGCGGCCGTCACCGCTATTGAAACTAAAAGTACCCGCGGTGTAACTGCGTTCACGGGCTAGAGGGGCTTGTGCGAATAGTTTGCGAATAGCATCAAAGGCGCCGACATAGCTTGCCGGGTTCGAGCGTGCCGTCTTGCCGATGGGCGACTGATCAACCATCACCACCTCGGCCAACTGCTCGTGCCCGAGCAGATGTTTGTGCGCGCCGGGTGCCTCAGTAGGCTTACCCATGAGTTTGAGCAAAGCCGGGTAAAGCACGTTCTGTACGAGAGTGGATTTGCCTGAGCCAGAGACGCCAGTCAGACACACGAGACGTCCCAAAGGCAAAGATAAATCGATATTTTTCAAATTATTGGCCGTGACGCCTTCAAGCAAAAGTCTCGGTGTGTTGTTGGCTACCGGCATGGCGCGCGGAGCCTCAACGTGCTTGCTACCACTCATGTACTGGCCGGTTAGGGTATTGGCGCGTCGCAGTTGCTCAGGTGTACCATCAAACACAATTTGCCCACCACGCTCGCCCGGGCCTGGACCGATATCAATAATGCGGTCAGCGGCCACCATGACTTGGGGGTCATGTTCGACCACCACCAAGGTATTGCCAGCTGACCGCAGTCGATGCATGACTTCAACCACACGGTTCATGTCACGAGGATGTAAGCCGATGGATGGTTCATCGAGCACAAACAAGGTGTTGACCAATGAAGTGCCAAGCGCTGTGGTGAGGTTGATGCGTTGAACCTCACCGCCCGACAGTGTGCGGCTCTGACGGTCAAGTGTCAGATAACCCAGACCAACATCGCAAACGAATTTAAGGCGCGCGTTAAGCTCTTGCAACACCAATTCCATGGCGGTGTCCATCACCGCACTATCAAACTTCAGTGTCTTGAACCATGCCTGTAGATCACTGATAGGCATACACATGAGTTCGTGAATGTCGCGGCCGTCGACCTTCCACAGCAGTGCATCCGGTTTTAGACGGGTCCCGTGGCAGGCTGGACAGGTGGTGTAGCTGCGATATTTGGATAGCAACACACGCACGTGCATTTTGTAGGCCTTGGTTTCTAGCCACTCGAAGAATCGATGTACGCCATACCACTGGGTTTGCCAGGCGTTTCGTCCGCCCTTCCACAGCGGGTCACCATCAAGTACCCATTCCTGGTGTTCTGGTGGCAGATCGCGCCAGGCGGTGTTTAACGATACATTGGCACGTTTGGCAAACTTTTCTAGATCATCTTGGCATTCTTTAAAGCTCGGGGTTTGCCAGGGTTTGATCGCACCGTCGGCAAGCGTCTTGCTCTCATCGGGTATGACCAGACCCAAGTCAATGCCGATCACGCGGCCAAAGCCGCGGCAGGTTTCACATGCGCCAAGGGGTGAGTTAAATGAGAAGGTGCTCGGCAAGGCAGGTTGGTAAGACAGATCACAATCGGCGCAATGCAGCTTGTTGCTAAAACGCCAACGGGCAGTCTCAGTGCCGTCATCGGCCAAGGCGTGGATTGATACCAGGCCTTGACCCATGCGCAAAGCCTGATCAAGCGCTTCAGCCAGGCGTTCAGGTTCGACGCTTGACCAGCGAAACCTGTCCTGCACGACGTCGATCACTGACTGTTCTTTGGTGCTTGATGCCCTGGGCTCACCATGGATGCGGGTGTAGCCCTGGCCCTCCAGAAAATTGCTGACTTCGTCAGCGGTGAAGTTGGCTGGAATTTGTATTTCAAAGGTGATGACTAGTCGTGGGTCACTTAGGTCCTTGCAGCGTTCGTGTAAGGTACGGCTGATGGTCTGCGGGTTGTCGCGGTGCACGGGTTTGCCGCAGCCACGGCAATGTAATGTGGCTCCTCTGGCAAACAGTAGTTTGAGGTGATCATTCACCTCGGTCATGGTGCCCACCGTGCTGCGCGAGTTGCGAACCGGGTTGGTTTGGTCAATCGCAATGGCTGGCAAGATGCCTTCGATGCGATCGACCTGTGGCTTGTCCATTCGATCGAGGAATTGGCGCGCATACGGTGAGAATGTCTCGACGTAGCGGCGTTGACCCTCGGCATATAGCGTATCGAAGGCTAGCGAGCTCTTGCCCGAGCCTGAGACGCCAGTGATGACCGTTAATTCCCCAGTCTTGAAGCTCACGTCAAGGTTTTTAAGGTTGTTTTGTCGGGCCCCGAAAAGGTCGATGGAGGGTTTCATGGGAGTAACCAGTCGCAGAATTAGCCACAAATGGAGTACTATAGCGGTCTTCTGTAGGGAGAATTCTCATGTCTGAACGTAAACGTGTGCGCCGTAACACGCTTGAGCGCCGTTGCTTGGGCAAGGCTTTTAAGCGACTGTTTGTAAACGCCCCCAAGGGTGTGTTCAAAATGCTCGAAAAGGTAAAGCGCGTCTAAGTTGCGCCTGCTTTCCTGCTGCGATGCAACAAAAAAGCCGGTTTTGCCGGCTTTTTTGTTGCCCATGCAAGTGCGCGAGGGTGATGGGCTTGCTTGTGAGTCCAGAGTAAGGGTTTCATGCCATTGTGCAATTTGTCCTTTGGCTATAACGTCATCACGCTAAGTTTGTTTGACCGGTAAGTAAAAGAAGAACAAACTATTTACCTAACCATCACTGATGAGGGGCAAAAAACATGCGTCGTTCATTTTATGCGGCTGCGCTAGCAGCTTGCCTGGTTGTCGCACCGATGACTGGCATCACAAAAACATTCAAATGGTCAAGCCAGGGTGACATCCTAACCCTAGACCCTCACTCTCAGAACGAGGGGCTCAATATTGCGGCCAACCTATATGTCTATGAGCCGCTGGTTCGCTATGACGAGGATTTCAAGCTCGAGCCAGCGTTGGCTTTGTCATGGGAGCAGATTGATCCCACGACCATGCGGTTCAAGCTGCGCCCCGATGTCAAGTTTCATGATGGCACGCCGTTCACGGCCGAGGATGTGAAGTTCACCTTTGAGCGTGCGGCCGCACCTTCATCGAATTTCAAGTCTTATGTCAATGGTGTCAAAGAGGTCAAAGTCATTGATCCGCTGACCGTGGACGTCATCACCGATGGCCCGAACCCGGTGCTGCTTCGTCAATTGCCTGTACTTGGCATGATGAGCAAGGCCTGGTCCGAAAAGAACAACGTCACCGTCCCACAAAACTTTAAAGAAAACGAAGAAACCTTTGCCGCACGCAATACCAACGGTACAGGTCCTTACATGCTCAAGAGCCGTGAGGTCGACGTTAAAACCGTCTATGTCGAAAACCCGAACTGGTGGAATAAGGCTAATAAGAAAGGCAACGTCACCGAAATCATTTACACCCCGATCAAGCAAAATGCTACCCGAACAGCCGCTTTGCTGTCGGGAGAACTTGATTTTGTGTTGGACCCACCCGCGCAGGATTTGAACCGCCTGCGTCAAGAGGTCAAAGTGCTCGATGGTAACGAATACCGCACGATCTTCTTGGGTATGGACCAAGAGCGCCCCGAATTGCTCTACAGCGACGTTAAGGGCAAAAACCCGTTAAAAGACAAGCGTGTGCGTCAAGCGATGTACCAGGCGATCGATATCGACGCCATCAAGCGTGCTGTCATGCGGGGTCAGTCGATTCCGACTGGCGCCATGATCTCGCCCCAGGTTAACGGATACGCCGATTCAATTGCCCAGCGCTTGCCTTATGACCCAAACAAGAGCAAGGCCTTGTTGGCCGAGGCTGGTTACCCCAACGGCTTTGAAGTCACACTTGATTGCCCCAACAACCGTTACATCAATGATGAGGCAATCTGCCAGGCGATTGCCGCCATGTGGACCAAGGTTGGCATTAAAACCAAGCTGACCACCATGCCGCGTGCCAATTACTTCCCCAAGATTCAGAAGCGTGACACCAGTGTCTACATGCTGGGTTGGGGCGTGCCAACGTTTGATGCGCTCTACAGCTTGCAGGCTTTGGTTCGCTCCAAGGGTGAGGGCGCTGATGGGTCCTGGAACCATGGCGGCTATTCCAACCCCAAGGTAGATGAGTTAATTGATCAGATCAAGGTTGAAATCGATCAGGACAAGCGCACGGCGATGATTGAGGAGGCGTTGCGTTTGCATGCCGAGGACGTAGGCCATATTCCTTTGCATGACCAGATCATTCCTTGGGCCATGAAGAAAAACGTCAATGCACTGCACCGCGCCGACAACCGTCTGGTGGTCGAGTGGGTCGTGATTGATTGATATCTTGGTGAGTGACGTAGCCACTCTGGCTGCGTCACTCTGATCCCTATGCTTGCATTTATTGTTCGACGCCTGATACAGGCTGCCGGTGTCATGCTGGTGGTTGGCCTCATTGCCTTCTTGCTGTTCCAGTATGTCGGTGACCCCGTCTCCATCATGCTCGGTCAGGACATCACCGACGAGGACCGGATTCGCCTGACCAAGCAGTTGGGGCTGGATCAGCCAGCCATCGTTCAGTTCTATCACTTTCTGATCAATGCCGCGCAAGGCGACTTTGGTATATCGCTGCGCCAGAGTCAGAAAGTCTCAACCATGTTGCTAGAGCGCTTGCCAGCGACGCTCGAACTTTCATTTGCTGCGGCCGTGATTGCGCTGGTGGTGGGTGTGCCCTTGGGTGTTTACACAGCGCTCAATCGAAAGGGGTTCGGGGCTAATTTTGTGCTGGCGTTTTCGTTGGTGGGTGTGTCACTACCGACGTTTCTGATTGGTATTTTGTTGATTTTGGTGTTTTCTGTTCAGCTAGGGTGGCTACCGAGTTATGGCCGTGGAGAAGTTGTCCAGATTGGGTGGTGGTCAACCGGCTTATTGACGGCGAGCGGCTGGAAGCACCTGATTTTGCCGTCAATCACATTGTCGCTGTTTCAATTGACCTTGGTGCTTCGTCTGGTGCGCTCTGAAATGCTGGAGGTGTTGCGCACGGACTATATCAAGTTTGCCAGGGCACGAGGCCTGACGCAGCGTGCTATCCATTTTGGGCATGCGCTAAAGAATACGTTGGTTCCTGTGATTACCATCACGGGTTTGCAGCTCGGGGGCATCATTGCGTTTGCCATCGTGACGGAAACTGTGTTTCAGTGGCCTGGCATGGGCCTATTATTCATTCAAGCGGTGCAATTTGTTGATATTCCTGTGATGGCTGCTTACCTGTGTTTGATTGCTTTAATTTTTGTGGTGATTAATTTAATCGTTGATTTGTTGTACTTCGTGGTGGATCCTCGCCTGCGGGCTGGCATCGGCAAAGTTGGAGGCCATTGATGAATGCCTGGCAGCGATTCTGGGACGGTGATGTCGCGTGGTCGTGGCGCCATTCGCCGGTTGCGATTGTGTCAACGGTGGTGCTGCTGGTTTTGATGGTGGCCTCATTCGGTGCACCCTGGGTGGCACCGCACAATCCGTTTGATCTCGCCACCTTAAACCTGCTCGATGCGCTCAAGCCCCCCGCTTGGGAAAGCGGTGGCGATATGGTCCATGTTCTGGGCACGGACAGTCAGGGTCGGGACATGTTGTCAGCGATCATGTATGGCATGCAGGTGTCGCTGCTAATTGGCTTGGCGTCGGTTCTGCTGTCGGTATTTCTAGGCATTGTGCTCGGATTGCTCGCGGGTTATCTCGGTGGCCGAATCGACGCGTACATCATGCGCGTGGCTGATGTGCAGTTATCGTTTCCGGCGATTTTGATTGCTCTATTGATTGATGGCGTCGCTCGTGCTGTAGTGCCCAGAGAAATGCATGAAATCATCGCATTTCCTGTCCTGGTATTTGCCATTGCACTGGCTGGCTGGCCGCAGTATGCCCGAACGGTTCGTGGCTCGACCATGGTAGAAAAAAATCGGGAGTACGTTCAGGCCGCTCGCGTGATTGGTATTTCGTCACCAGTCATCATGTTTCGGCACGTACTTCCTAATGTGCTAGGTCCAGTCCTGGTTTTGGCGACTGTGCATTTGGCAACAGCCATCATTACGGAAGCGACCTTGTCATTTTTGGGGGTAGGCGTGCCGCCAACTTCCCCATCGCTGGGTACGTTGATTCGTATTGGTAATGATTTTTTATTCTCGGGTGAGTGGTGGATCACGATTTTCCCGGGCATTGCGCTGGTGTTGCTGGTGCTGGCGGTGAATTTATTAGGGGACTGGATGCGCGATGCCCTGAATCCCCGCTTGAATTGAGGGTGTGATGAGCCAGGTTCTACAGATCCGGCAGCTTAGTGTGGAGTTTCCCACCCGACGAGGTGTGCTTAAGGCGCTTGATGACGTCTCGTTCTCGATTGAGGCTGGTGAGGTCGTAGGTGTCGTGGGGGAGTCCGGTGCTGGCAAGTCATTGACTGGTGCTGCGATTATCGGTTTGCTTGAACCGCCGGGGCGTGTCTGTGGCGGAGAGATTTGGCTCGAGGGTCAGCGTATAGACCTACTGTCTGACGATGAGATGAGGAGAATTCGCGGCAGAAAAATCGGTGCTATTTTTCAGGATCCTCTGACTTCGCTGAATCCGCTTTATACGGTTGGTCAGCAACTGGTTGAGACGATTACGACGCATCTATCGTTAACAGCTAGTCAGGCGCGCACTCGAGCCATCGAGTTGCTGGAGGCCACCGGTATTCCTGCAGCCAAAGAGCGCATTGATCACTATCCGCATCAGTTCTCTGGTGGCATGCGTCAACGCGTGGTGATTGCGTTGGCTTTGGCAGCTGAGCCTAAATTGATCGTCGCTGACGAGCCAACCACAGCGCTCGATGTCTCCATTCAAGCGCAAATCATTGAGTTGTTAAAGCGACTATGCAAGGAGCAGGGTGCGGCGGTGATGTTAATTACCCACGATATGGGTGTGATTGCCGAAACCGCCAATCGAGTGGTCGTCATGTATGCGGGACGTGTGGTGGAAATAGGCTCGGTCCGGGATGTCATTCATGATCCTAGACACCCGTACACAGCTGGTCTGATGGGTTCAATTCCGTCGATTGCACACACTGCCGATAGGCTGGTTCAGATTGATGGCAGTATGCCCCGGTTAAATGCCATTCCGACTGGCTGTGCATTTCATCCCAGATGCGACAAAGTCATGGACGTTTGCAAACAAGAACGGCCCGACTTGATGGCAGCCGGCAGATCTCAGGCAGCGTGCTGGCTATGTAAGAAGGAGGTCGCATGAGTGATTCAGGACAAGCCAAACCTCTGATTGAAGTTCGTGACGCGGCGAGATGGTTTGATGTCTCAGCGCCATGGCTTGAGCGCGTGCTGGCGGGCAAGCCACGTTCCATGTTGCGAGCAGTCGATGGTGTTTCGTTCACAATTAATCGTGGTGAAACGCTGGCACTCGTCGGTGAGTCGGGGTGTGGCAAGTCGACCATGGCAAGGCTGCTCGTTGGTTTGTATCCCCTGACCAGAGGTGAGATTTTTATAGATGGCGAATCGATCACAGAGCTAAATGGCCCTAAAGGCCCTTCATTGCGACGTCGATTACAGATGATTTTTCAGGATCCTTATGCGAGTCTGAATCCACGCTGGCGCGTTGGCAGGATCATTGCTGAACCTTTGAAAGCTCACACTAAGATGAGCATTGCCGAACAGGAAGCCCGAGTTGATGAGTTGCTCAAACAAGTGGGCCTTGATCCGGCTGACAAGTCACGCTACCCACATCAGTTCTCGGGTGGACAGCGCCAGCGTATTTCAATTGCACGTGCTCTCGCGGTGCGACCGGAGTTCCTGGTTTGTGATGAACCCACTTCAGCGCTCGATGTATCGGTTCAGGCCCAGGTTCTGAACATCATGAAGGATTTGCAGCGCGATTTGGGGCTGACGTATCTATTCATTTCTCACAATTTGGCAGTCGTGCATCATGTGGCCGATCGGGTGGGTGTAATGTATCTCGGCCGTATTGTCGAAATCGCGGATCGTGAGGAATTATTTAACAATCCACGTCACCCCTATACGAAGATGTTGTTGTCGGCAATTCCAGACATTGAGGGCCAGGGCAAATCGCGAACGCCGGTGGCAGGTGAAGTACCAAACCCCTTAAATCCACCGTCCGGTTGTACTTTTCATCCGCGTTGCCCACACGCGCAACCTCTTTGTAAGCAGGCAGTTCCCGGTTTATTTCGCACAGACAAGAGCCAGGTGGCATGTCATGCTGTCGAGCAAGGCTGGGTCCTCGAGACAGATGCCTTGCCGCGATCGGGTCTGTTATCCCACTAGACTCGAATCTCTCCACACGATCATGTGAGATTGTTGTTGCGACCATCCTAGGTTTGCGCAAGCACCATACAATGCTTTAAAACTAAGTTATTTAGTGTGTGGCGATGGTCAGCAACGTTCGCCCATTTTTTGCTGTGTCAGTCGCAGCACTCACCGCGTCGTTTAGGGTGCGCGAGGGGGATTGGGGTTTTAACAAGTGGCTTGAATGGAACAACTGTCTGATTTGACGCCGCCTTATCGACAATACCGAGCTAAACCAAAGAAGGTTTGGCCCTTCGTGTTGGCGGCGTTACTTATCCACTTAGCCATCGTCTTTAGTATCGTGGGTGTGGAACTCCTGAAGTTGCGTTGGGAGACTGAGCAAACTACATTCGAGGTTGAGATTATTGCTTTTGCTCCTACCCAAGAAGAGCTAATCGATTCGGGGGTAGCTGACCGGGCACCCGGTGCAATCGAGACGTCACCGCCCCCCGAGCCTGAATCGCCGCCACCACCCGAACCTCCACCTCCACCACCCGAACCGGAACCACCACCCGAACCTCCACCTCCAACTCCACCACCCGAACCGGAACCAGCACCTGAGCCTGAGCCTGAGCCTGAGCCTGAGCCTGAGCCTGAGCCTGAGCCAGAGCCAGAGCCAGAGCCAGAGCCAGAGCCAGAGCCAGAGCCAGAGCCAGAGCCAGAGCCAGAGCCAGAGCCAGAGCCAGAGCCAGAGCCAGAGCCAGAGCCAGAGCCAGAGCCAGAGCCAGAGCCAGAGCCAGAGCCAGAGCCGGAGCCAAAGCCACCGGCGCCTCCTCCCGCCCAGCGGGCTTCACCCCCGGCTGCGCCCAAACCTGCGCCGCCACCGCGCCCTGCGCCCAGAACACAGGGTGCCGGAGGGACTTCTGCTGATAGCGTTGCGGCCAAGGCATCGAGTGCAGCAAGCTTTGATGCCGCCTATTTAAATAACCCGCCACCCCGGTATCCGATCACGGCGTTTCGTGAGAGGGCTGAAGGCACTGTGATTGTTAGAGCTGAGGTGTTACCGGATGGCACCAGTGGCAAAGTCGTACTTCAAAAAAGCAGCGGCTTTAAGTCACTCGATGATGCGGCAGTTGCCACTGTTAAAAAGTGGCGGTTTAAGCCTGCCACGGATAACGGTAAGCCGATTAGTCAATGGGTCAACATACCGATCAGTTTCAAATTGAACGCGCGTTAAATGGTTTGTTGTGACTGCTGCTTAGGCTGAATGCCCCAAATTGATTTGTGGCTCTCATGCCAGGTTGTGTATGGCTGTCCAAACAAGGTACTCTGTTTCTAGATGATGCCATGAGGACTGGTATGCGCAGACGGTTTATTTGTTGGTTTCTTATGTCGTGCAGTTTGTTCTGCGCTGGCCTTGTAAAGGTAGCAAGCGCTCAACAACCTGATTCAGCCTGGTTGTCAAACGGCATTCCGAATGCGGTTGCTGTAGAGGCGGTAGGGCTTTTGCAAACCTCGAATGAGGACGGACTTAAGCCTGAAAATTACCTTGCATCGAATTTGCAGGCGGAGTTGTTAGCCCTTAAAAGCGCTGGACAGCCCGATGCAATTGCAGAAACTGCATTTGAGCGTCGGCTAACGCTTGCCATGATTCGCTATCTGAATGACTTGGCGCTAGGTCGAGTCACGGCGCGAGAGGTTTATCACCAGTTTGATGGATCAGCTCCGAGGGTTTATGACGCACGACTCGAATTGCAAAGTGCATTGGACGCAGGCGATATCAGTTTGGCGGTTGAGCGTGCGCGACCAAAGTTCCCGCTCTATCCCGCATTGCAAGGCGCGTTGGCACAATATCAGGCACTTGCTGGGCATAGTGCTTGGCAAACCGACTTGCCTTTACCGGCTGGTCGCAAGCTTGAGGCAGGCCAGTCTTATCCAGCCTTGAGTGTGTTACGAGAACGCCTGGTTGCATTGGGTGACCTGCCGGTGTCAACCGCTTCAAGTACAGTTTACGATCCAGCATTGGTTGAGGGCGTTAAAGCGTTTCAGCGTCGACATGGTCTCACCGATGATGGTGTAGTTGGTCTTAAGACCCTGGCGGCCATCAATGTGACGCCGGCCGCGCGCGCCGAACAAATTGCGCTGTCCATGGAGCGTCTCAGATGGACGCCGCTGCATCAGGGAGATCGCTTAATTGCAGTTAATTTGCCGGGGTTTATGTTGTATGCCTATGAAATCAATGCTGACGGTGCGGTGCATGTCGACTTGGAAATGCGAGTCGTGGTGGGGAGTTCATTGAACCATCGAACGCCCGTGTTTGATGAGGATATGCTTTTTATTGAATTCAGTCCCTACTGGAACGTACCGCCATCGATAGCTCGTAGTGAGACGGTTCCGGCCTTGCGCAAGGATCCCGAGTACTTGAACAAGCAACAGATGGAGTTTGTTGATTCCGCAGGTCATGTATCTACAAGAGTCACCCCAGAAAAAATCCAGGCGGTGCTGAGCGGTCAACTTCGAATTCGTCAACGCCCAGGCCCTCATAACGCCCTGGGAGCGATTAAGTTTATTTTCCCGAACAATGACAACATATTCTTGCATCACACACCGTCAACCCACTTGTTTGACCGTGATCGAAGAGATCTTAGCCATGGGTGTATTCGGGTTGAGGAACCTGTTGAGCTAGCGAAGTTTGTGCTGGCCAATGAACCTGAGTGGACTGAAGAACGAATTCGGCAGGCCATGGATGCCGGGGTATCTAAAACCATTCGGCTATTGAATCCAATCCCAGTTCTGATTGGTTACAGCACGGTGTTGGCTAGAAATGGAACTGTCTTCTTTTATCCGGATTTATATGGCCACGATGCGGTTTTGCGCAAAGCACTCAGTCAGTACAAGGGTCTACAATAAGTGGATGTAACTTGTTAAGCAAGCGTGTGTTATGACAAACCGTATGAAAATACACCGCCGTAGTCTCTTGAGGTTTGGTGGTGCCGTGGTTGCTAGTGTAGTCAGTGCGCCAGCGCTGGCCAAGCTTGTCAATCCAATCGGCCGTATGGGCAAAGACATACACATGAGTCATTTGCATACTGCAGAGCACATTGACTTGGTGTTTGCGGTTCAGGACCAATATCTGAACCCAGCGCTTGATAAGCTGAACTATTTCTTGCGTGACCATTATTCAGGCGATGTTGGCATTATGGATCCTTTGCTGTACGACCTGATGTACCAAATTCGACGTGATCTCGGAGTTCGGAGGCCGTTTCAGGTGATCTCTGGCTACCGCAGCCCCGAAACGAATGAGCATCTGCGTACTAGCCGCGGTGGTGGCGTTGCCAAGCGTAGTCTGCATATGGATGGCAAGGCAATCGACGTGCGTTTGCCGGGTGTGCCGTTGAAAGAGTTGCGCGATGCGGCCATCGCCCAGAAAGTGGGAGGGGTTGGCTACTACCCCAAAGACGGGTTTGTCCACATCGATACAGGTAACGTACGTGCTTGGGGTAGTTAAATCCTAACTCTGCGGTGGTGGCTCAGTTGTTTGCCCGGTCAGTCGTTGCCAAAGCCAGGGTAGCCCCGTCTCAAGATTTGGGCGGTTACCTTGCTGAATCGACGGGCGTTCAAGATCGAGTGAGCCATTCTCATCAGGCTTGCCCATGTTGAAGTTAAAGAAATAAGCCGGTTCGAATCCCATGCGTAAGTCGGTGATGTAAACATCACCATCGAGTTCTCGCATCCGGAAAAATCCATGACTAAACGCCTGAATGCTGGCGATACCCGGATGATCGCTGTGTTTGGCAATCAGGGTCGCACCGCGGTCATGTTCAGTCCAGTAGACAACGGGTTCTTCATCGAGCAACGAATACCAGCCTTCGTAATAATGTGTCGGTGAAGTTGCAACTACTCGCCATAGAATCGAATTCAGAGGTGATGGGGTCACCAAAATATCCGACTCTGAAGAAACAGTGGTTGGTAGGCTTTGTCTTGCTACCGACTCGACATATTGTTGTGCACCTAGCCCCCATATCAAATAAATACTGCTAATTGTAAGTCCAATCGTGTTGAATCTAAAACGTTTCTCAGATTTAGACATTAAACAGGCGAATAGTCCAATCAATAAGGGCAGTGTGTAAAGTGGGTCGATGATAAAGATACTTCCGCGCCCGAATGGATAATCAGTGAATGGCTGCAGCAGCTGTGTGCCATATACCGTGAGATAGTCCACTGTGACATGGGTCATAAAAACCAGCCAAAATGCCAGTAGCCAGCGTTTGAAAAGATCTGGTCGTTTACCTAGCCAGGCTGCCAGCCCCGCAAAAACTGGGCTTGCGATTGTGAGGAATAGTAGCGCATGACTTTCGGCGCGGTGTCGCGTCATGTTGAGAATGGCATCACCGAAGTCCACCACGACGTCAAGGTCAGGGGTGGTGCCAGCAGCCGCACCCCAGAGTGCTGATTGCCACACGGGAACACGCTTGCCCATGACGGCGACACTCACAGCTGCGCCGAGCGTGATTTGGGTCACACTATCCATTGATGTTGTTTCTATGCAGGTAGATTGATATCGAAGAATAAGGTTAGACGATTGGGAGACTTAAATGTTCAAAGACCGCACAGAGGCTGCTGACGAGTTAGCCGGCAAGCTTACCGGATACAGACATGACCATCCTTTGGTGTTGGGTATTGCCAGAGGGGCGGTTCCGATGGCCGCCCGTATTGCGGACCATTTAAATGCTCAATGGGATGTGCTTTTGGCCAAAAAATTAAGTGCGCCAGGAAACCCGGAGTATGCAGTTGGTGCAGTAGACGAATCCGGTTGGATTTACCGGTCTGAGATGGCGGATCGGCTTGGGATTGATGATGCGTATCTCGAACAACAAAAAGAGCATCAGATGGCGGTCATGCGTAAGCGCCGGGCAGACTATGAAGCCATAGTCCCGCGTATCAATCCCCAAGGCCGTGTTGTGATAGTGGTCGATGATGGTCTAGCCACAGGAGCCACAATGATGGCTGCGATTCACGGCCTGAAGCAGCAAGGCGCACGCAAAGTGATTTGTGCAGTACCCATCGGATCAAAACAAAGTACTGCGGCCGCCCGGACTGTGGCAGACGCAGTTATTTGCTTGGATGAGCCTGAAGAGTTTTACGCCGTTAGCCAGGGTTATCGTGAGTTTGCGCAAGTCGAAGATGATGATGTTCTCGACTTGCTTAGGCAAAAAGCAAAACAAAATTACGCGTAGTTCGCTATCGTCTCAGTCTTTGACCAAGCCACCATCAACAATGAGGTTCTGACCCGTGATTGCACGGCTCCAGGGTGAAAGAAAAAACAACACCGCGTCGGCAAACTCCTCCGGCGTTGTGACGCTACGAAGTGGCGTTTGTTCAGCAATCAGATCGAAGACAAAATCGGGCGTGGAGGCGCTAGCATCAGTGGTGCGCAACAATCCGCCAGAAAGCATATTCACGGTGATGCCATCTGGCCCAAGCTCATGGGCTGCAGTACGAGTCAGTGATAGCAGTGCAGCTTTAGCGGCAGTGTAGTCATGATAGGGTACGACTGGGTTCTGGAAAAGGTTGGTGCCGACATTAACGATGCGACCGAATCTGAGCGCCCTCATGGCCGGTGCTGCAGTCTGGATGGTGTTAAGCGCGCCAGCGATTGAGCCCCTTAACTGTTGTTCAAAATCAGCCCAGGCAATTTGATCGAGTTTTTTACGGGCGTCGCCATTGAATTGAAATTCAACGAGTGCGTTGTTGACCACGGAGGTGATCGGTCCACCAAAATGCTGTTTGGCTCGCTCGAACATCAAACCGACCCCAGCCGGATCAGTGATATCTGCCTGTATCGCAACCACGGATTGACCAAGCTCAATAGCAAGTGCCTTGGCGGCCTCGCCGCTTTTGTAATAGTTAATGACTACCTTGGCGCCTTCACGGGCGAGTGCTCGACTGATGGATCGGCCAAGTCCACGGGCGCCACCGGTCACCAATACTGTTTGCTCACTCAGTTTCAATGTCTTCTCCAACATGGTTTCAAAGTCTGATTGCTTGTCAGGGCTTTGCTCAATTGTGACTAGATTATCGTACGATCGTGTTTCACTATAAAACGTCCCCCAACCCTGGAGAGACCCATGCTCTACGACATCCTTAAGACTGTTCACGTGCTATCCATCATTCTTTGGGTTGGTGGCATGATGTTTGCCCACTGGTTCTTGAGGCCGGCGGCTTTACAGCTAGATGCAGAGCCGCGTCTAAGGCTGATGCAAGATGCGCTTGGACGATTTTTTAAAGTCGTTTTAATTGCATCATTGCTGGTATTGATCACAGGCTATTGGATGATGGGCCGCATAGCTAAAGAAACGGTGCAAGCCGGTTTGTCCTTTCAAATGCCGATCAGCTGGTGGATTATGGCGGTCTTGGGGACATTAATGGTCGCTATTTTTATGCACATCCGCTTTGCACTGTTTAAGCGGCTACGCGATGCGGTGCAATTTGCGACTTGGGATAAGGCCGGTACTGCGCTTGGCTCGATTCGAACATGGGTATCTGTCAATCTTGGGTTGGGCATTCTGATTGTCGTGGTGACACTGTTGGGTCTCTGAGAGGGGCTTTGTTTGGGCCAGGTAGGGCAATTTCGCTCGACAATGGCTGCCAGAAGGTTCAAACTCGGTTAGATTAGCGGCGTTCGTTATTCGAAGATGCCGGAGCAATCCCATGTCCACGATATCCAAGATGTCAGCGCGTGAGCACGCCCTCAAGTTGGTAGAAGACTCGCGCTTTACCAACTTTATTCTGGGGGTCATTCTATTTAACGCCATTGTTCTGGGCATGCAGACAGCGACTGAAACGCTGGCAAGCTGGCAGCCAACGCTTTATGTACTGGATAAAGCTTGTCTCGCTATATTTGTCATAGAACTCTTGTTGCGTCTTTACGTCTGGCGTGGCCGTTTCTTTAAAGACCCTTGGAGCATTTTTGACCTGACGGTGGTTGCTATCGCACTCGTGCCAGCATCAGGTCCGCTGGCCGTGCTGCGTGCATTGAGGGTGCTTCGGGTTCTTCGAGTACTGACCATCGTGCCTTCCATGCGGCGTGTGGTGGCTGCATTGTTAGGCGCTTTGCCGGGCTTGGGTGCCATTGGCATGTTGTTGATGCTGATCTATTACGTTTTTGCAGTCATCGCGACAGACTTATTTGGTGACAAATTCCCCGACTGGTTCGGGTCGATCGGCTTGTCTTTCTACACCCTGTTTCAAGTCATGACGCTCGAGAGTTGGTCAATGGGTATTTCACGGCCGGTGATGCAAGAGTTCCCTTATGCGTGGTTGTTTTTTGTGCCGTTTATTTTGGTGGCGACATTCACGATTCTGAACTTGTTCATTGCCATTATTGTCAACGCCATGCAGACCTTTGCCGAGCAGGATCACGCAGCCGAACGTGAGGCACAGGCTCACGAGGCAGATCGTCGCGAGCAGCACTTGCAAGAGCAGTTAGCGTCAATTCACGAAGAGATACGGCAGTTGCGTCAGGCGCTCGCCAAACATGGCGATCAGCAGCAGGGGTGACAGCGATCACATTGCTTCGGTACACTGAAAGTGTTTTTAATGCTGTTTAGTGAGCTGGCTTTATGAATGATATATCCATGCAGTTTGCAGATTTCTGGCGCATTGTCATGGAGGTCTGGAACTCGGGCGTCTTGGGCTATTCGGTGGGTGATGCGATTGTTGCGCTCTTGATCGTATTGGCCTTTTATGTATTCAGGGGCGTGTTTCGGCGTGTGATCATTGGTGCGATTGAGCGTTGGACCAAGCGCACAAAAAACACGATCGATGATCAGATCAGTCATGCGATCGGTGGCCCCCTGCAACTGTTGTTCGTGGCTTTAGGTGTTTTCTTTGCATTTCAATACCTTGGGCTACGTGGCGAATTTGATGAGCTTGGTGACAACCTTGTACGCAGTCTTATCGCATTTGCCATCTTCTGGGCACTGTTTAATGCGATCGAACCGCTCAGCGTCTTGTTAAAACGACTAGAGACCATCATCACCCGTGAGATGGTGGCGTGGCTTATCACAGGGATCAAGTGGGGCGTCATCTTTCTAGGCGCTGCCACTATTTTGCAGATTTGGGGGATCCAGGTTGGTCCGATTCTGGCTGGCCTTGGTTTGTTTGGGGTGGCCGTTGCGCTCGGTGCTCAGGACCTGTTTCGTAATTTGATTGGCGGGCTGTGTATTCTGATTGAAAAGCGTTTCAAAAACGGCGACTGGATTTTAGTGGATGGGGTGGTCGAGGGCACAGTCGAGCACATTGGGTTTCGCTCCACCAAGGTCAGGCGGTTTGATCAGGCCCCCGTATACGTACCAAACCAGAAGTTATCCGATGCGGCTGTCACCAATTTCACGGCCATGACCTATCGGCGTATCTATTGGAAGATTGGCCTTGAGTATCGGGCAACGCTAGATCAGCTCAAGGTCATCCGAGATCAAATCGAAGAGTATCTGCGCACTGCGGGACCATTTGTGCAGCCGCCTTCGGCGTCAATGTTCGTCCGCTATGACGCTTTTAATGCTTCGTCGATTGATTTGATGCTCTACACCTTCACCAAAACTACGGTATGGGGTGAGTGGCTAGAGCATAAAGAAAATTTGGCATACCGCGTCAAGGAAATTGTCGAGGGAGCGGGTTGCTCATTTGCCTTTCCCAGCCAGTCGATTTATATCGAAAAACATCCTGAAGGTGCACCCGAGCCGTTTGTGCCACCCAACTGATGGTCTAGTTTCAACAGCGCTACCCTGAGCTAGGCTTGCAAGTTAAGTAAATAAGAACTGACTAGTCACTTCAAGGAGAGAGAAATGCGAATTGGATCGAGAACTCTGTTGCTTGTCGCCGATGGACAAAACGCGACCTTTTTTAGAAATACCGCCAAGGGTGAAACGATCTCACTTGAGCCGGTACATACCATGGGACTTTTTAACGAGGCTGACCGCGACATAAGCAATGATCGACCCGGTCATACCCAGGTTGGCATGACCGAGCGACGGACATCGTACGAACACCGTGACAAGCATGAAGACAACGAAACTGAGTTTTTGAAAGGTGTGGCTTCGATGTCTGAAACCCTGATGCCACATTACGATGAGCTGATTCTCGCGGCAGAGCCGCAGGCGCTAGGTGTGCTGAGGCAAGTTTTGCCAGATTCGTTGATGGCCAAAGTTAGCACGCAGATCGACAAGGACTACACCAAAACTGCAATGCCCGAGCTAGAGGCCTTGTTTCGTCAACTGTGATCCGCTGCGACGGCATCGCCCCAAGGCGAATAGATCTCCGTGCAGCCGGAGTTCATCGCGTGGTTGTGCATGACTCCGGCAGGGCAGGCATAGGCGTATGGATAGACATGACGTCTTGCACGGTTAGTGGGCATCACTGCCCTTAATTCATTAATTACCTCGTCGGGCAACGTGAGATCTGCCAGAATTTGTTTGCCGCCACTGATATCAATTCTCGGTTGGTGAAACGCTTCAGACAAGGTCATCCCGTGTCGCATCAAGAACAGCGACAATTGCATAACGGCACCTAGAATCTTGCGGCCTCCAGATGCACCTACGCCAAATTGTTTGCCATCGACTGTTGTGCCAATCACTGGGCTGTAGTTGGTCAAACATCGTTTACCAGGTGCCAGCGAGTTGGGTTTGCCTGGTTCAGGATCAAACCACATGATGCCGTTGTTCAATAACAGTCCGGTTGATGGCGATGTCACGCGAGACCCAAAAATTGACAACAAGGTTTGTGTGACAGAGCATATATTGCCCTCTCGATCAACCACACTGAAGTGCGTAGTGCAGCCCGGTGCATCGGCTGATTCGTGATCTCCCATGCTGGTAAGTCGCTCACTGAAGGACTGGGTTAGTGCATTGGCGATATTGACGTAAGTCGCAGCATCGGGACGGTTACCGTTAAAGACCTGATCTGACAGCAGTGACATGGCTCTAACCAGCGTGGGTCCGCCAGTCAAGGTAGGTGCTGCATACAGCGTGCCCCAGGGGTCAGACCAAAGAGTGGGTTCGACGATTTCAGCTTGATAGGACGCTAGGTCAGATTCACTCAGGCATCCCCCTTTTGCTTGAATATCCTTGGCTAGCTCACGGGCGATTCGTCCCTTGTAAAAAGCTTCGGGGCCATCATCACGCAAGATGGCGAGCGTATTCGCCAACACAGATTGGTCAAGTCGCCGCTGTTCCACGGCCGTCCAGCCACTGACAATCGGCCATTTCCCTTCATCTAGAAAATAGTGCGCGGTATCGGGATCATTCGCCAGTGATTTGGCGTTAGCGCCCGTCATCAAAGCGGAGTACCAGTCTGTGAGCATACCTTGTCGTGCCAGGTTGACCGCTGGTGTGACAAGGTCAGCCCAGTGCTTGGTGGCAAAGCTGGCATGTGCAAGCCCAAGTCCCGCAACAAGACCAGGCACCGCAACCGCAGTTGCACCCATCACATTACGGTCATCAACCACATGCTGCCAGGGAAATAGGTCGCTAGCGACTCCCTTGCCACTGAGCGGGTAGTCTGCAGGATTTAGGCTTTCGGGTGCGCGCATGCCGAAATTCACGACTTGGCAGCGCTGGGTTTTAGCATGCCAGACCATCATGCAGCCCCCCGCCGCTAATCCGCTCATCCAGGGCTCGAGCACACCGAGTGCCAGAGAAGTGGCAATGGCGGCATCTACCGCATTACCACCGTCTGCAAGGATGCTGGCACCTACGCGCGCAGCACCAATGTGTTGTGAGGCGACGACCCCATGCTCGGATTGCACGCCTGGTTTGGTCACGAGCTGGGTAGTGGAGAAATTGTCTTGCATGGTGCAGTAGATTATCTATTGGTTAATAGGTTTGCTTCATCTTAGAGCAAAGTGATGCTCTACGGCGATCGGTGTTTGACCCGCTCACAGAAGAGGGCGTCATGGCATGCAGTGTTAGGACCTTCTTGGGTAAACCGCCTCGCAAAATGGATGCGATACACTGGATTCATTAAATTGGTGCCAACTGATCGGGCTGCTCGAAGGTAAAACTCATGGGTGCGACTGCTAAACCAGTGCTTGCTTTGGCCCTAGGCGGTGGTGCCGCCCGGGGCTGGGCACACGTAGGGGTTATCAGGGCGCTCGAACAACGGGGTATCAAGCCCGATATTGTGTGCGGCACATCGATCGGTGCGTTGGTTGGTGCAGCTCACGCCAGTGGTGAGCTTGATCGGTTTGAGGCCTGGATAAAGCGCTTAACTGTCATGGACATTGTGACCTTCATGGATGTCAGTCTGAATGGCGGTTTGATCAAAGGCGAGAAGCTGATGGGATTTTTTGAAAAGACCTTTGTTGATCGACCAATAGAAAACCTACCTTTGCCGTTTGCCGCGGTTGCTTGCGATCTACATTCGGGTGCTGAAGTTTGGTTGCGTGATGGCTCCACGGCTGATGCTGTCAGGGCATCGCTCGCTTTGCCAGGATTGCTGACCCCTGTGCACTATCGTGGCAAAACACTGGTTGACGGTGGCTTGGTCAATCCGGTCCCGGTATCGCTTGCGCGCGCCATGGGAGCTGATGTGGTGATTGCAGTAGATTTAAATGCCGACCTGATTGGACGACATTTAAAAGACGAGGAACTTGAGCCGATTTCCGACGATGTCACACAACGTGCGGTCCCGCTTAAGGAGAATAGCGATCAGGGGAGTTGGATCAACCAACTACAGGACCAACTACACAGAAAATTGGCACTGAAGTGGCCATCCTGGAGCGACAAAGACAACCCGCCTGTACCATCGCTGTTTGATGTGGTCGCCTCTAGCATCAACATCATGCAGGTGCGTATTACACGCAGCCGAATGGCTGGAGAACCGCCAGATCTGGTGATAGCACCCAAGCTGGCAGATCTGGGGCTGATGGATTTCCATCGCGGCGAGGTCGCAATTGAGGAGGGTAGGCTAGCCGTTGAACGAGCAGTGGATCAGCTAGCTGAGTTGCTTTAAGCTACATCCGCGCACGCGATTGAATTGTCTGAGCCAAGCCTAAAACCGTTCACCACGAATGCGTTCATTGCGACGGCGTAAAAGTTCCAGCGTAATTAACAGAGCCACTGACAATAAAATCAGCAATGTCGCCACCGCCAAAATGGTGGGATTGATTTGCTCACGAAGACCTGAGAACATTTGTCGAGGAATGGTGCGTTGCTCTGGGCCGGCGAGAAACAGTACAACCACCACCTCATCAAACGAGGTGACGAATGCAAACAACCCACCAGAAATCACACCAGGGCGAATTAGCGGGACGGTGATATCCCAGAATGCTCTGGCAGGCGATGCCCCCATGCCGACGGCTGCGTTGTAGAGGGAGCGATCAAAGCCAGCCAGTGTGGCTGTGACCGTGATAATGACAAAGGGCACACCCAGCGCAGCGTGGGCGATGATGAGTCCCGTGTATGTGCCCACCAGATTAAATCGCGTGTAAAAAAAGAACATGCCGGCTGCAATGATGATGAGCGGCACAATCATGGGTGAAATCAACAAAGCTGTGATCAGGCGCTTAAAGGGCATGACTGGCGAGGCCAAACCAACCGCAGCAATGGTACCGAGAACGGTGGCAACGATGGCTGAGGCGATGCCAATGATGAAGCTATTCTGAATTGCCAGCGTCCATTTCAAATCGGTGAGTATTTCCGTATACCAACGAGTGGAATAGGCCGCAGGGTCAAGTGCTAGCATGCCCTCGGTGAAAGTAAAGTATGGCTCAGCATTGAAAGACAGTGGGATGATAATCAAAATCGGCAGCATCAGAAAAAGCAGAACAGCAAAAGCCGCCGTCTTTAAGCCGTAGTGCCCTAAGTAGTGCCAGAAGTTGAAGTATGCCGGTAGCTTTTGCATGAATCAGTAATCAGTTAGCCGAATGACAAATTCTTGGTCCCCACGAAACGATCATAGGTCCAATACAGCAACAAGATAACGGCCAGAAGAATTGAGCCTAAGGCGGCCGCTAATCCCCAGTTGTTTGATTGCTGCATGTGAAATGCGATCAGATTCGAAATCATTTGACCTTCGGTGCCACCGACCAAGGCTGGTGTGATGTAGTAGCCCACCGAAATAATGAACACTAACAGTGCCCCGGCCGATAGGCCAGGCAGGCTCATAGGAAGGTAGATTCTAAGAAAAGCTGGAATCGGCCGCGCACCCATCGATAGTGCAGCTCTAAAGTAGCTCGGATCAATGCCTCGCATGACGCTGTATAGCGGCAAGATCATGAAGGGCAACAGAATGTGAGTCATCGCGATGACAGTAGCAAACTCTGTGTAGAGCATTTCCATGGGTTCATTGATGATCCCAATGGCCATAAGAAATGAATTCACCACGCCGTTGGTTTGCAAAAGGGCAATCCATGAAGTGGTTCGTACCAGCAACGATGTCCAGAACGGTAGCAGTACAAACACAATCAAAAGGTTAGCCGTTTTGTCGGGCAACCCAGCAAGATAGTAGGACAGTGGGTAGCCAAGTGCGATGGTCAACAGCGTGATAAACAACGCAATGCGAAGAGTCTTGGTGTAGAGATCAACGTAGATTTTGGGGCCGTCTCTCGCTTCGATGGAGCCATCAACGGGGTTTTTTTGAAGATCAAGTGCAGTGAGGTACTGGTCCACACTGTATGGGTTGCCTGATTGCTGTATGGTCCGCCAAATTTCAACCTCGGTCCAGCGCTTGTTAGCTTTGAACAGCGCATCAGTACCTGAGCTGGCAAGTTCGGCATCATCGATACGGCGTAACTGTCTGGCGCTAGATTGAATCACGCTACTTGCGCCTGGCAGTGAGCGGTTGATTTCACCTGCGAGGCGACCAGACGTGCGGTCGTTGGCCAGACGCTTCAAGTCAAGTGCGAACTGGTTCATGACCTCGCGAGGTGGCATCTGTTGTCCATCCCAATCCGCCATTTTGTCAAGCGTATCGGGGATTAGGTCAGCAACGGTTGGCTCATGGATGCTGCGAAAGAGCATAGAGGCAATCGGTGCCACAAAAGCAAACAATAAAAACGCGAGCAGAGGTGCCACGAACAGAAACGCCACGAGTTTGCGACGCCGCAGTTCTGCGTATGCACTGGCTCGGTCCTGGCGTGATAGGGTCATCTCACTCATGTATGTCGGGCGGTAAAAAGTTTGCGGTGTTAGAGATCGGCCGGTGCCAGGCTAGCCAGCACCGGCCGGCTCACGTTACTTCAAGAGCCATTCGTTGAACTTCTCACCAAGTGATTCGCCATAGTCTGCCCAGAAAATGCCGTTGGCTTTTACGCCTTTTTCCATGTGCGAGGTAGGTAGGTCAGGGGTGACCGATGGATCAACATACGCTGCAGATGATTTGCGGGTTGGACCATAAGCCACATCAGCCATGCCCGACAAAGGCTTGGACTGGGTCGCAAACGCGATGAACTCTAAACCGAGCTGCTTCTTTTTCGATCCTTTGACGATTGACCAGACATCGAGGTCATACACGTGGCTATCCCAGACAATCGTGAACGGTTTTTTGTCTTCTTTGATGGCGCTAAAGATACGACCGTTGGCTGATTGAACCATCACGGCACCACCGTCGTTTAGAAGTTGCGGCGCTTGTGACCAGCTGTCAAACCAAACGATGTCTTTCTTGATGGTATCGAGCTTGGCAAAGGCGCGCTTTTGACCCTCTTCAGTGGCCAGTACCTCATAGACCTTGGCGGGAGGCACACCATCAGCAATCAGAGCCCATTCCATGTTGACCTGCGGGCGCTTGCGGAATGCACGCTTGCCTGGGAATTTTTGGGTGTTAAACAAGTCAGCGATGGTTTGGGGCTTGTTGGCACCCACGGTGTCGTTGTTGTAGGCATAAATAATGGTCCACACAATGACGCCGACACCGCATTCGTTGGCCAGTGCAGCCGGCACAAAGTCTTGCATTGCTGGTGTGCCATCATCGCCGGGCGGTAGTATGTTGCGTGGGATTTCCTCTAGCAGACCTTCAGAGCAGGCTCGCTCGAGATCGATCACCTCGATATCAACCACATCCCACTGAATATTGCCGGATTCGACTTGTGCTTTGAGTTCAGCAATCCCGCCGGAGTAATCTTCGAACAGGATCTGATTGCCAGTTTTTTGTACAAACGGCGCAATCATGTGTTTTTCTTGAGCGGCACCGTAGGCACCACCAAACGACACCACAGTCAGAGTCTCGGCTTGCGCCGGACCCATCAGGGCCAGGCTTAGCGCCGCACCCGTTAATACAGTAGACAGCTTTTTCATGAGTAGCCTCCAGTCAAAAATCGGGATCGATGAATACAGCTTGTCGTTGAGAATCCCGGGTTATTGTCATCCAGCGGTTAAGCTGGATACGCAAAACAGTCGCCTAATAACCAGACGATTTCGGCCTGATCGCCTTCATTAAAGGTCGGGGCAGCCGAGTCATTAAGTACTTTGACATTGATTTCACTGCCATCGGCCAGTTCGAAGTAGTAACGAATGAAGTCACCGACGTAGTGTCGAGTGACAAACTTGGCTTTCATATGATTGTCGTAGGCGTGGCTAGTCGGCAGAATAAAGAGTTTTTCTGGCCTAACAGAAAGCCTGGTTGCTTGCCCAGCTTGTATGCCGTCAGCAGCTTGCGCTTTGACTTGCTCGCCACTAGGCACTGTGACCATGGCGGTGATTCCTTCAAGTCTTTCTACCGTACCAGCGATAAAGTTGTTTTCACCGATAAAGTCAGCCACAAAGGCATTAGCCGGACGTTCGTAGAGTTCGGCGGGAGTGGCGCACTGTTGAACGACGCCAGCATTGAAAACAGCAATACGATCTGACATTGATAAGGCTTCGGTCTGGTCGTGCGTGACGTAAATGACCGTAAAGCCAATGGTTTCGTGTAGCCGCGTGATCTCATACTGCATCTGCTCGCGCAGCTTTTTGTCAAGTGCGCCTAGCGGTTCATCCATTAATACAAGCGACGGCTCAAATATCAAGGCGCGTGCCAAGGCCACCCGCTGGCGTTGACCACCAGATAATTGTCCAGGGTAACGGCCACCAAAGTCCTGCATTTCAATCAGTGCAAGATACTCTTTAACCCTGTCTTTAATCTCGGCTTTGCTTTTCTTACGAATTTGTAGTGGATAGGCCAGGTTCTCGGCAATGGTCATATGCGGGAACAAGGCATAACTCTGAAACACCATACCAATGTTGCGGTGGTAGGGTGCAGTGCGCGTGATCGAGACGCCATCAACAGAAATATCACCGCTTGTGACGCTTTCGAAGCCGGCAAGCATCATCAGCACGGTACTTTTACCAGACCCTGATGGGCCAAGTAGGGTGATGAATTCACCCTTGGCAACAGTCAAGCTGAAATCTTTGACAACCAGCGTTTTTTGGTCGTAGGTTTTTTTAACCTGGTTAAACACCAGGTAGTTGGCGGCAGGATCTTGTTCAACTGATTGCATTCAAAACGCCTAGATAATGACCTCAGACATGACGTGTCTGAAATATGAAACATATTGGGTTATACCGAAATTCGTCCTGTTTGAGTATCGGCAAGCAGGATTAAATTAATGTTTGTTAGGGATTGCACCTAGATGGCTCATTGATGCGCATCAATGAGGCAGTCAATGAACATTTTTGTGGCACGGCAGGGCGGTGGCGAGTGTCTGGTGATCGCAAAATACGTTGCTTGATAATTCAGGGTTTGGGGACTGATGGCAACGAGTTGACCCATGATTTCAAAGTAATGGGCATAGTGCGATGGTAAGAACCCGATGAATTTGCCCGACAAGATAAACGTTGCTACGCCTTCTTGGTCGTAGGCGTGAGCCGTTCGCGTGAGACCCGCTTTGTGTGTTGTTTGCAAATTGGGCGAGTGGTAAGCCAAACCGGCTAATGGATGCCCCGATACTTCATCCCATTCTAGAGATTGATGCGTGACTGCGCTTAGTGGATGATCGGTGCTGCAATACAGTTGCATGTCTTCCGTGAATAACGGTGTGTATTGAAGGCACTGAGAATCTCGATGCCCCGGAATAATGCCCAAGTCGTAGCTACCATCAATGACAGCGCGCTCGATTTCGTTGATGGGCCGCACATGCAGGCTTAGCGACACATCGGGGGCTGCGTGAACAAAGGTGCTAATCGCACGAGGGATTTTGGCGTTCGGATTACTCGTGGTTTTTTCAAAGACGGCTATCTTCAGTTCGCCACCAAGCCGGCCATGGATGTCGTCAATGCCAGTTCGAAACTGCTCGAGCGCTCCAAACAGTTTGCAGGCCTCTGCATAGACCTGTTTGCCTTCTGAAGTTAGAGCAAAGCCGGATCGTCCGCGTTGACACAGCACAAGGCCTAGTCGGGTTTCGAGGTCCTTGATATGCCGACTAATGGTTGACATACCAATGTTCAGTTCGAGTTCGGCGGCAGAGAATCCACCGCAGTTAACGACAGCTTGGTAGACCTGCAAAAGCCGAAAGTCGGTATCACTGAGTTGACCAAGCAACGCTTTTTTCTTAACTTTCATAAGTAGGCAAGCAAACTTTACAAAGCTGGCATGTTAATCCTGCAAAGCCAGTGGCAACATCTCGCAGCATTTGTTTCAAAAGGAGAATTGCAATGCGAATCGGTGTTCCCAAAGAGATCAAGAATCACGAGTATCGAGTGGGATTAACGCCTGCGAGCGTACGCGAGCTAACGCTCGCAGGCCACGAGGTGATGGTGCAAGCCGATGCCGGTGCAGCCATTGGCATGCTTGACCACGACTACGTATCGGCTGGTGCCAGCATCGCGCCAGATGCTGAAGCTGTATTTGAGTACGCCCAAATGATCATCAAGGTCAAGGAGCCGCAACTGCCTGAATGCGAGATGCTCAAACCTGGCCAGATCCTTTATACCTACCTGCATCTGGCCGCCGATGCTGCCCAGACCAAGGCATTGATGCAATCAGGTGCGATTTGCCTGGCCTATGAGACGATCACCGGACCTGGTGGGGGCTTGCCGTTATTGGCACCCATGAGTGAAATTGCCGGACGCATGTCGATTCAGGCTGCAGCCACCCATCTAGAAAAAGTCCGTGGTGGCAAGGGTGTGTTGTTGGGTGGTGTGCCAGGGGTGCCCGCGGGCCACGTGGTGATTCTCGGTGCTGGAGTAGTGGGCACGAATGCCTTGCAAATGGCAGTGGGCTTGCAGGCCCGCGTCACGGTTATCGACAAGAACCTAGAGCGTTTACGTTATCTCGATACGCTGTATGGCAACCGCATGACGACTTTGTACTCGACCACGCCTGCCATTGAGGATGCAGTCAAATCAGCTGATGTGGTCATTGGAGCAGTTTTACTGCCGGGTGCAGCAGCGCCCAAGCTAGTCACCCATGACATGGTTCGCCAGATGCAACCAGGCAGTGTCTTGGTGGATGTCGCCATTGACCAAGGGGGTTGCTTTGAGACCTCACACCCAACCACACATGCGGAGCCGACTTATGTGATTGACGAGGTGGTGCATTACTGCGTGGCCAACATGCCCGGGGCGGTCGCCAGGACGTCGACGCTGGCCTTGAACAACGCCACTTTGCCGCATGCCCTGGCGCTGGCCAACAAAGGCTGGCAGGCAGCCATGCAATGCGATGAGCATTTGCGTCGCGGGCTCAACGTTTGTCAAGGTAAGGTCACCTATCGGGCGGTAGCCGAGTCGTTAGGCTTGCCCTACACTGCGGCCGAATCGTTGCTCGGTTGATCGGTTGATCTGGCGCAGTGCCCTTGCGAGCGCCAAGGGCACTGGGATTAGGGCTGATTTTGCTTGTTAGCATAAGATATCAAAACTTTCGAGTATTCGAACCTCATGCCCCCCAAAAAATTCGGTTCCGTGGCCTTAACCGACCCCGTTGGTACTTTGGCCGGCCAATGGCGCTTTGATAATAGCTATCTGCAACTGCCAGATGTGTTCTACACCTGCCTGAATCCAGTGGCAGTTCGCGAGCCGAAGTTGGTTTTATTTAACCAATCATTGGCTGATGAGATTGGTCTTGGGTTCCTGGGTTCAGATGCTGCGGCTGTGGATTATTTCGCGGGCAATGTTGTGCCGCCCGGTGCGGTTGCATTTGCGCAAGCTTACGCAGGCCATCAGTTCGGTGGCTTTAACATGTTGGGCGATGGCCGTGCCGTTGTCCTTGGCGAGCAGATCACACCAGAAGGCAAACGTGTTGATATACAGTTAAAAGGGTCCGGACCCACACCGTATTCGCGTCGCGGTGATGGTAGGGCTGCGATGGCGCCGATGCTGCGGGAATATCTCATTAGCGAAGCGATGCATGCATTGGGGATTCCTACCACTCGCAGCTTGGCGGTGGTCTCTACCGGTGAGCCAGTGTTTCGGCAAACCACTCAACCCGGGGCAGTGTTGACAAGGGTGGCCGCGAGTCACTTACGTGTGGGTACCTTTCAATATGCAGCAGCCAAAGGTGATGTTGAGAATTTGCGGGCGCTTTTAATGTATGCGATCAGGCGTCATTACCCTGAGCTTGAAGGGGCTGACAATCCCGCTCTGGCTTTACTTCAAAGGGTGATTGATGTGCAAGCCACGCTGATCGTTAACTGGATGCGGGTTGGTTTTATTCATGGTGTCATGAACACTGACAACATGACGATTTCGGGTGAGACGATTGACTATGGTCCGTGTGCATTTATGAATCGGTACGATCGCGAAACAGTCTTTAGCTCTATTGACCATCAAGGACGCTATGCATTCGGTAACCAGCCCGGCATTGCGCAGTGGAATCTCCTGCGATTGGCCGAAGCGCTTTTACCGTTAATTGATGACAATGAAGATAGGGCAATTGAGACGGTTAAAGAGACGATTGGGCAATACGCTGAGCTCTATACCTCGCGCTTTGAGCAGATGATGTTAAATAAGCTTGGTATCGAACGCAAACTTGATGAAACTGACGAACAGTTGATCTCCGATCTACTTGATTGGATGACTGAGGCGCAAGTTGATTACACCAACACGTTTCGTGAGTTAGCCCAAGCCGAGCTCTTGTTAAGTCCAGTCTATTCGTCACCCAAGTTCAAAGACTGGCACGCGAAATGGAAAGCCCGTCTGGATCGGCAGGGTGAGTCACTATCGGCTGTGCGTGATCGAATGAATCGAACCAATCCGGCATACATCGCTCGCAATCATCTGGTTGAGCACGCACTGACACAAGCTGAGCGCGAGATGGATCTAGAGCCGTTTAATCAGTTGCTATCAGTTTTAAGTAATCCATACGAGCATCAGGATGGCAAAGCGTCATATATGGACCCGGGCGAGCACAACCCAGGATATATGACGTTTTGTGGGACGTAGTTTGACGGCCATGTTGCATCAAAGTGTTGTGTGGTCACGCAGTATTCATCAATGCAATGTACGATTCGACCATTGAACTGCTCAGGTGTGCGCCATGACAACCTCTTTACATAGTCAGCAGGGTTTGCTGACATTGAATGTTGGATCTTCGTCGATCAAGTTTGCATTGTTTACAGCTGACGACTTGAGTCTTTTGTTTAGCGGGCAGTTAACCGGCATCGGCAGTCATGCAAAGTTCGATGCGAAATCGCACGTCGATAACCAAAGCTATAGTCATGCGTGGTCTGCTGATGGTCTAGATAGTCATGTCCAGGCAATCGGTTGGCTGGTGCAATGGTTTGGTCAACAAATGGCTGGCGTGCAAGTGGTGGCGGTCGGGCATAGGGTGGTACATGGTGGTGTCTGGTTTGACAGTCCAGTGGTGGTAACGCCTGAGGTCATCGCAAAATTGCGCGAGCTCGAACCCCTGGCGCCTTTGCATCAGCCCCATAATCTCGCGGGCATTCAGGCTGCGCAGGCTGCATTCTCGGGGGCGGTACATGTGGCGTGCTTTGATACTGCGTTTCATTGCCATCAGCCATTTGTAAAAGACTGTTTTGCGTTGCCACGCAAGTATTACGAGCAGGGCGTCAGACGCTACGGGTTTCACGGTTTGTCATATGAGTATATTTCTCACCATTTAGAGACTGAGTTTCCGTTACAGGCCGTAGGACGGGTGGTGGTCGCACATCTGGGCAATGGCGCATCCATGTGCGCAATGCTCAATGGCCATTCGATTGCCTCCACCATGGGGTTCTCAGCGCTTGATGGCTTGCCCATGGGTACGCGCTGTGGCCAGCTTGACCCTGGCGTGTTGCTGTACTTCCTGCAACAGGGCATGACAGAGCGCGAAATGTCTGACTTACTCTACAAAGAGTCGGGCTTAAAAGGCATCTCTGGTATCTCGAACGACATGCGTGAGCTTGAGCAATCCGATGCGTTAGAAGCCAAGCAGGCAATTGATTACTTTGTTTATCGCATCAAGCGTGAGCTTGGCGCACTGACCGCGGCACTTGAGGGGTTAGATGCTGTGGTGTTTACCGGTGGTATCGGTGAGCATTCAGCCCATGTCAGAGCCTCAGTTCTGGACGGTATGGCGTGGCTTGGCGTTGAGCTTGACGAAGAGGCTAACAACCGCCATGACACCATTATTTCGACTCGCCGATCACGGGTGCTTTGTCTGCGCATCCCGACGGATGAGGAAATTATGATTGCTCAGCACACACAGCGGCTGATGGGCAAAAAGCTTAGTTCTCAAGGTTAATTGTTGGATTGAATTCTTGTCTACTGCATTTCAGCCAGTGCCCCTTCAATCAGACGCCTGGCAATTGATACGGGATCAGGTAGTCTTGGCAGGTCATCGATGTCAAACCAATTAGCGGCCTCAATCTCGTCAGGATCGGGCGTAATCTCGCCGCCAGCGTATTCTGCCGTAAACGCAATCATGAGTGAGTTCGGGAAAGGCCATGATTGACTACTGAAATATCGCAGGTGATCAATATCAATACCAACCTCTTCTTTCACTTCGCGCGCGGCGCATTGCTCAAGCGTTTCGCCAGCCTCGACAAATCCGGCCAGTGCACTGAATACGCCCGGTTTAAAGTGGGGGCTTCGCGCCAGTAAGAACTCACGTCCACGACGCACCAGCACCATAACAGCAGGCGAGATGCGCGGGTAAGCATTTAGTCCGCATCGATCACATTGCATGGCAAACTCTTCGGTATGCAGACGGGTCATGTGGCTACAGCGCCCGCAATACTGATGGTTTAACTGCCAATCAATCAATTGTGATGCACGCCCAGCCATGGCGAAAGCCTCAGGTCCGGCAACACCAAACACTTGGCGCAAGGGTACTAATTCAGCTGCAAATCCTTCGGGCGGCGACCGTGTATCAGTGGCGTAGCATGGCAATCCCTGCCAGTAACCGACCATAATCGGTTCACTGTGATCGCCATCAAGATAATCAGCGTGAGGCATGAAGTTTGGTCCCAACACATTGTTGGTATCTATCAGGATTTGCTGCTTATGCCGAATGATCCAGTATTCAGTGTGCTGCATGGCTTGGCTATGTTGTAGTTGTTGTTAGACGAGGATAGTCCAATCTTAATGCGTTGTCCCACTCGGTGAAAGATTCATAACGATCACGCCTGCAATGATCAGTCCGATGCCTATGAGCGCGTTGGCGGATAGGTGTTGCTTGAATACAAACCAGCCTACAAGAGTGACCAGGGTGATACCCAAGCCTGACCAAATGGCATAGATCACACCGACTGGTAGGCTGCGCATGGTCAATGCCAGCGCATAAAAAGAGATGCCGTAACCAATGACTACAACCACGCTAGGCCAGAGTCGGGTAAAGCCATCGCTGACTTTGAGTGAAGAGGTCGCAATGACCTCGGTGACGATGGCGATGCCTAGCAGAATCCAGGGGCTAGTTGGCATGTGTATTGTAGGCAATCAGGTTTTTTTGGTTTCGGTGGCTTGCGCGGCCTGCGCATCACGCTTGGACAATACTTTGGCCTGGCGGCTGATCAGGAAGTCGAAGATGATTTTCATCCAGAGGGTTGAACCGGCTACTGCAACCCAGTTTTGAAAATCGGGGTTGATAATGACAATCCCAAACGCAATCCACAGCACCACTGACAGGATGACTGACACCAGCACCAGACCAGCGATCAGGTTCACCGCGGCCGTAAAAGGCGCATAGCGTTTGGGGTTTGGCGGTGGTTCACCGCGGATTAGGGCAACTTCGCTGTAGTCTTTTTTGCGAATGATCCGGTAGGCGCGCCTTAACCATACAAAAGAGATCGGGAATAACGCGAGAAACAACATCCAGAAAATAACGGTGGCAATATCCGGCACCATATCAACTACTCCAATAAAAAAGCCCTGTGGACAGCTGTCTCAGGGCTTTGAATCTGCCCGGTTGGTCGCGTTGCCTGAGGGCGTTACGCGAACCAACCAGAACATCTTACTGCTTAGTGATAGTGGTCACCAGTCACAGCCGAAGAACCACGTGGGATACGTACAGATTCCACCATCTCCTGGATGTGTGCTGGCGGCTCTTTGGTCACCTTATCCACGGCAAAGGCAACGATGAAGTTGATCCCTGCACCGATTGCACCGAAGGCTTCAGGCGTGATGCCAAAGAAGCTGTTAGCGCCACCAATAAGGCCCAAGTACTCCGTGCCCTTGATGAAGAAGATGCCCTTGTGTGCAAACACGTAGAACAGTGTCACCACAAGACCAACCACCATACCGGCCATCGCGCCACTCTTGTTCATCTTTTTAGAAAAGATACCCATCATGATCGCCGGGAATAGCGTGGATGCGGCAATACCGAAGGCCAGTGCCACTGTACCCGCCGCAAAGCCTGGCGGATTCAAGCCTAGGTAGCCTGCCAGCACAATCGACAGAGCCATCGCGACTTTACCTACCATCAGTTCGCCTTTCTCACTGATATCGGGTTTAAAGACGTTTTTCACCAAGTCGTGTGAGACCGCAGATGAGATCGCCATCAGCAAGCCTGCCGCTGTTGACAATGCCGCTGCCAGACCGCCGGCTGCCACCAGCGCAATCACCCAGTTGGGCAACATCGCGATTTCGGGGTTGGCCATCACGATAATGTCGCGGTTAACCGTAAGTTCATTGCCTTTCCAGCCCGCTTCCTCAGCTTTCTTCATGAACTCTTGGTTAGATGACTTGTCGTTGTAGTACTGGATACGACCGTCACCGTTCTTGTCTTGCCACTTCAGAAGACCGGTCACTTCCCAGCGCTTCATCCAGTCCGGACGCTCTGCATGCAGAATCGCGCCATCAGGCTTGAAGATACCCTCTGGGTTTTCGATGATCGTCGGGTTCATGGTGGTGTGCAGGTTCAAGCGAGCCATGGCAGCCACAGCAGGAGCCGTGGTGTAGAGCAACGCGATGAAGACCAGTGCCCAGCCAGCTGACGAACGGGCATCGGCCACGCTTTTAACCGTGAAGAAGCGGATGATCACGTGGGGCAGACCAGCAGTACCGATCATGAGCGACAGGGTGTAGACAAACATGTTCAGTTTGCTGCCCGGCAGCTGTGTTGTGTACTCGTTAAAGCCCAGATCCTGGATCACCTCGTTCAAGGTCACCAAGAGTGACTTCTGGCTTGTCACATTGTCAGCACCCAAGCCCAACTGCGGCAGTGGATTGCCAGTCAATGCCAGCGAGATAAAGATTGCCGGGATGATGTAGGCAGTAATCAGCACCAGGTACTGTGCCACCTGGGTGTAGGTGATGCCCTTCATGCCACCGAACACGGCGTATGAGAACACAATGGCCATACCGATGTAGATACCGGTGTCATTTGACACACCAAGGAATCGCGAGAACGCCACGCCCACACCGGTCATCTGACCAATAATGTAGGTGATCGAAGCGACCAACAGACAGATCACAGCAATGGTCGAAGCGCCCTTGGAGTAGTAGCGATCGCCAATGAACTGCGGCACGGTGAACTTGCCGAACTTGCGCAGGTAAGGTGCCAGCAACAAGGCAAGCAACACATAGCCACCGGTCCAGCCCATGAGAAACAGGCTGCCGCCATATCCCATGTAAGCAATCAGGCCGGCCATGGAGATGAATGACGCCGCCGACATCCAGTCAGCTGCCGTCGCCATGCCGTTGACCACTGGGTTCACGCCGCTGCCCGCGACGTAGAACTCACTGGTGCTACCGGCACGCGCCCAGATGGCGATACCGATATACAGCGCAAAGGTCAAGCCGACGATAATGTAAATAGTGGTTTGAAGTTCCATGAGTGGCCCCTTTACTTTTCGTCAACGTCAAACTTACGATCGATCTCACCCATCTTCTTGCGGTAGTAGAAGATCAGTGCGATAAACACGTAAATGGAGCCTTGTTGGGCGAACCAGAAGCCAAGCGGGTAGCCGCCTAGCATCACGCTGTCTAGTGCCCCGGCAAAAATAATGCCGGCGCCGTACGAGACCAGAGCCCAGACGATCAGGATCTTGGTCAATAGCGACAGAGTCGCCCGCCAATAGGCATGGGAGTCATATTTCTCTGACATAACATCTCCTCACGGATTTAAATCAAAACCTGGAAAAGGTTTATTTTTTTGACCTACCGCAGTGAATTACAGCAGAAACGCGTAATAATCGTATTAGGGAAAATAACTAGTATTTTTTGCGTCGCAATATATCTGACAATCGGCTTACTTAATATCTGACGAGGGGCTTACGGAACTTGCGTGAATCTGACAGAAGTTCTCGTAAGCCCCTGTAAGAAATAGCGATTTTGGATGGCCTGGAGCGTAGACATGAACGAAGAATCCAATCATATCGAGATTAAATCTGAAAGCCTGATTTCAGGCTTGGCGGAGCAGTTAATGAAGGTCATGCCATTTTCTGAAATGGAATTGGCCGACATCAGTTATTTTATTGAAGCCTGTTCAGAGCAATATTACGCTCCCAAAGAACTTATTATTGGGCCGGATTTTGATGCACCGAAATTTTTATATCTGATCCGACAGGGGAGTGTGGTCGGCGAGCGGCTTGAAAACGGCGAGGAACATAGGTTTGAGCTTGAGGCAGGTGAGATGTTCTCGGTCGGCTCAGTGCTCACTGGGCGGCCAGTCAGCACCCACTATCGTGCACAGGGTGACTGCTTTATTTTATTGTTCCCAGTTTCAAAAATTCCTGAAATGGGTGTGCGTGCACCCGTTTTTATTGATTATTTAAAAAATCGTTTCAAGCTGGCTTTACAAAAATCACAAGAAACTTTAAGGCAACATTTTGCTGCAAAAGCTGCTGAAACCCAGTTGCAACAAAATACCCTTGGCGCGCTTTGTCGCCGCAAGCCTGTATCCGTAACGCCCGACACGCCTTTGCGACAAGCCCTTGAAAACATGGATGAAATGCGGGTTGGTTCGATTCTTGTCATTGACCCTTCCGGTCAATTGGCTGGTATCCTGACGCGCTACGATTTATTAAAAAGAGTGGTTTTATCGGAAATTGATTTAAATATTCCAATTTCCAATGTCATGACCAAAAACCTCAAAACGCTGCAGGCAGATGACACCGTTGAAGCCGCTGCCAATTTAATGATGCAAGAGTCAATCCGGCATGTGCCGGTGCTGCAGCATAATGAGGTGGTTGGGCTGATTTCCGAGCGTGACCTGTTTACCTTTCAGCGCTTCTCGGTAGGCAACATTGGCGCGGAGATCCGCGCCGCACATACCCTTGACGGGCTAGTGGTTGCTTCGGCGCACATTCGTCAATATGCCAGAAACCTTCTTAGCCAAGGGGTTACTGGTCATCGTTTGACAGGGCTGGTAAGTTATTTGAATGACGCCCTAACGGATCAGCTCATCAAAATAACTGCACCTAAATTTAATATTGACCTCAATCAAGTTTGCTGGCTTGCTTTGGGCTCGGAAGGCCGTGAAGAACAGACGATTGCGACTGACCAAGACAATGCCTTGATCGTTCCTGACGACACTTCTGATGCTGCGATGCAACAATATCTGGCCTTTGCGCGAGAGGTGAATGAAGGCCTGGACGCTTGTGGCTACCCGTTGTGTAAAGGCAACGTGATGGCCAGCAATCCAGATTATTGTCGGCGTCAGCGCGACTGGGTCAAGCGGTGTGCACAGTGGATTGACGCGGGCTCACCGCAGGACCTGCTCGACTCAAGCATCTTTTTTGATTTCCGGCCGATATCGGGCAATGCAACGTTGGCGCAGCCCATGCAGAAATATGTTGCTGACGCAGCAGAAAAAACCCCGCGCTTCATCGCATTGCTCGCCACCAATGCGATGAAGTGGAAAGTGCCATTGACCCTGTTCGGTGGCATCGACAGCGAGAAGATTGGCGGCAAGCCTGCGATCGACGTGAAACTGCATGGCACGGCTTTAATTACAGACTTTGCACGTATTTACGCATTGGCCAAAGGCATCACCGAGCGCAACACCAAAACCCGACTAGAAGCCGTAGCGGCAGCTTTGGGTTATGACGATGCACGTGCAGCTGACTGGGTTGCCACATTTGAGTTTCTGCAGACCTTGCGTCTGAAGGCGCAAATGGATGATGATGCCTTGGGTGGCAACCCCAATGCGGTCGCCATGTCTAGCTTGAGCAAAGTTGACAAGGTGATTTTGAAGGCTTCCTTTAACGTCATGCAAACCATGCAGCATCGTCTAAGGCTTGACTATGTTCGATAAATTATTTGGCCGCAGCCCAACACCCGAAACACAGCCCCATGCTGATGCCTACGAGCTTGTAGGCACTTGCCGCTGGGTGGTGGTTGATACCGAGACCACGGGTTTGAACATTCGCCACGACCGCATCATTTCCATTGCTGCGGTGGCGGTGCATCTGGAGCCAGACTTAAGCGATGGTCACATACCGCTGGCCGATACATTCGAAGCGGTGATACACCAAGCGCACCCCAAAGCAAAAAAAGACAATATCTTGATTCATCATATTGGTGTGGATGCGCAGGGCAAGGGCCATGCCGAGGCTGATGTGCTTGGCTGGTTTGTGAACTGGGTCGGTGATTCACCGATCTTCGCCTACCACGCGCCGTTTGACAAAGCCATGATTGCCAATGCCTTAAAGCACGTCGGCATGCCTGAGATGAGCAATCCCTGGGTGGATGTTCAACCGATTGCCAATTGGGTGACACGTCAGTCCCACGCACTTGGTCTGGACGAATGCGTTGAGCACTTTGGGCTTGAAAGCATCGCGCGCCATTCGGCTGCGTCGGACACGTTTGTGACTGCTGAGTTGTTGTTAAAGCTTTTGCGCCACACGCAATCGGTGGCAACAGACTTTAAGCAACTGCAGCAACTTGCCTCACAAAACGCCACCCGGATTGGTTAGCGCAGTACCAGAAGTTCTTGCCTAACAAAATGCTTTGACCTGAGACTGCCATCTATACTCAGTGTATGTCCTCGCTATCTGCCAGCTAGGTTTTGTGGGCTGCAACTTGTGAATCAGTCACCTCAACTAACCCCAGACGTATCTCGGCGCAAGCGCGACTTGTTTGTCGCGCTGTCCGGTGTAGCCCTGACCGTTGCGATCGCTGCATTTGATGCCACGATCATCAGCACGATCTTGCCGCGAGTGGCACAGTCGCTAGATGGCATGGCGCTATATGCCTGGGCTGGTACGGGCTATTTCCTTGCATGCTCGGTATCTATTCTGATTTTTGGGCGGCTCGGCGACCTGTATGGGCGCAAGACACTGATGTTGCTGTCCTTGGTGCTGGTCGCCTTGGGCTCAGCCTTGTCGGGTCTGTCTCAAACCATGGGCCAGTTAATCGCGTTTCGCGTACTGCAAGGAGTGGGTGGCGGCATGATGATCGCGACGGCATTTGCTGCGCCAGTTGACCTGTTCCCGGACCCCAAAGAGCGCGTGCGCTGGATGGTGATGTTGTCTGTGACGTTTGCAGTCTCCAGTGGTATTGGCCCTGTTTTGGGGGGCGCCATCACTCAGACGCTGGGTTGGCGGGCGGCTTTCTATGTCATTCCAGTAACGGCGGTAGCCGCACTTGTATTGGTGTGGCGGTACTTTCCTTTGCTGCGTCCAAGCTTGGGCAGTCCGATCAAGCTCGATTGGATTGGTTCATTCTTATTGCTCTGGTTGGTTGCTGCCCCTTTGGTGGGGCTGGAGTTTCTCACCATGGGTAACGACACTGTGCCTACTTGGGTGGCCTTGCTCACGATCGTCAGTGCCTTACCGATCGTTTGGGCCCTGATGCGGGTTGAGCGTCGGGTTTTGACGCCTATTTTTCCGTTGAGAGTGCTAGAGACCGCTCAGATGCGCTACCTGAACTTGGCGGCCTTGCTCTCAGGCGCTGTCATGTTCGTACTGATTTTTTACATACCGCTGCAACTGCAGGATGTGTTTGGCTTTAGCCCGACCTACACCGGCTTTGTGATTGTGCCTCTGGTTGCTGGTATTCCGATTGGCAGCATTATCAACGGGCGACTATTCCCGCGTGAGACCAACCCGCAGCGACTGATGGTGTTTGGCAGCGTGCTTCTGCTGATCGGATGTATAGGCTCTCTAACCTTTACAGCTGATAGCAGCCAGTCATACATGTTGATTGTTATGGGGTTTTGTGGGTTGGGGCTTGGGTTCCTGCTGCCAAACTACACGCTATTTAGTCAAATCATTGCCGAGCGTGAGGACGCAGGCGTGGCCACTGCGCTGGTTCAGACTACCAGAGCGCTAGGTAGTGCGATTGGCACTGCTCTGGTTGGCATGGTGATTGCCGAACTGTCGATTCAAAGTGGCTTGCGTATTGGATTGGTGGCTACGGTCATAGCCAGCGTTGCCATCGGATGGCTGGCTTCGCGCGTCAAAATGAATAATTACACTTAAAAGACGATCAGCAGGCGACGTACAATCGGCTCATGCCGTTAGATACTGCACCAAGCCTGTGAAGCCCCTCATTTCAGAGACCATCATTGATAGCAAGCTAGAGCGTTTGTTTTGGCTGGGTGTCGTGTTGGGTTTGGGTTTGTCCTTTTGGTATCAGGTCAATCAGATCGTCGATGGCGACCAGTTACAAATGATCCATCGAGGCTACCAGGCAGCCTACTCGGGGATCTGGCCATCAACTGGCAATGCTGCCAGCGTGGTGGGTGATGTACCAGGGTTTCTATCCACGGCTCTGGTGGCCGTTCCCTTAATGCTCTGGGACTCGCCTTACGCACCGATCATCTTATTGCTTGCCATGCGATTGGCCGGCTTTTTAATGATTGATGTAGTCATTCGTCAGGCCTTGCCAGACAATATGGTGCCGCGTTTGTTACTTGTGCTGTTGTTGTGGCTAAATCCATGGATTCAATACGACAGTCTGCTCTACAACCCGGCCTACTTGATTTTTTGCGCTGGCCTGCATCTGTATACGGCTTGGCGACTACGGGACAAACCGGATTTTTGGAGCACCTTTGGGCATGTGCTTTCGATTGGATTTGCCATGCAATTGCATTTTTCCTGGCCATTGCTGGTTTTTATTAGTCTGTATCTGTGGTGGCGGCAAATAGTTCGGGTTAACTGGTGGGCTGTATCAGCCGCGGTCTTGGTGGTGATTGCATCCTTGCTGCCTTACCTATCTGAACTATTGGCTAATCCGCATATCGCTCGCAACGAAGATCCGGATACGCATGAGCGCTACATTGGTTGGGGGGCGGTACATGTCTACCCAGTACTTAAGTCTCTGATCTATTGGTTGCGATATGGTGCCTGGGCGTTTCCGAGCAAACTGGTCAACGATGCAGGCTTTGACTGGCTTGCCGCTTGGGGCTGGCTTGAATACGGCTTGGTTTGGCTGTGGCGAATCGTGCAATACCTCTTGGCAGCGCTGACGATTGTGATGGCCTTGATTGCCAATATGGCTGCGTGGTTCGATATTCGACAACATTGGCGCAGGCGTGATGGCGCTGTGACAGATGCAGTCACCTGGTTGCTTCTGTATTCGTTCGGTGCTTTTTGGGCGATGTTAGTGAGTGCTGGTCTGGCACCAATCGTATTCAACTACTGGCACTTGATACTGATTTTTCCGGCTGCCATCATGCCTGTACTCATTTGGGTTTATTGGGCGTTTTTTAAAGGCAGTGCTGTTTCGCTTAAGCCGCTTTGGTGGGTTGCGGCATTTTTTGTGGTCACTAACTTGGTGGCTATTTCGGATAGCCGAAAGTTCTCTTGGCAAGCGAGCTATGCTGACCAGGTCAGGCAATATGTTGACAAAGAGATTGGTTCTGCTCGTCCATAATCAAGGCAATTGTTTCAACCGGTTTCAAATCCGTCTCAATTACTTGCCAAGTGTTGTGGTTGGTACGACACTTTCACCATGAACCCCGTAAAAAAACTGCTCGTCGTTGATGATGACCCAGAACTGCGCCAGTTGCTCTCAGGCTATTTGAACAAGCACGGGTTTGATACCTTGCTGGCTGCCGATGCCAATGACCTTGAGAGTTTGATTGCCCGGTTCACCCCCGATCTGGTGGTGCTTGATCGCATGATGCCAGGGCGAGATGGCATGGCAGCGTGCCGGGATTTGCGCGCCCAGGGCGAGGATGTGCCTGTCTTGTTGCTCACAGCCAAAGACGAACCTGTGGACCGTATTATGGGATTGGAATCCGGTGCCGATGATTATTTGGGCAAGCCTTTTGATCCGCGTGAGCTTTTAGCCAGAATTGAGGCAGTTCTTAGACGCAAGGCCGGCCCTTCGGCATTAAAGCCCAATTCACCCTATAGCTTCGGTCCGTTTAAGTTCGACCCGGTGACTCGCGAGCTTTCGCGCGGTGATGAAGTGATCCGCCTAACCGGCGGGGAGATCAATCTGCTCGAAGCGTTGATTAATCATGCAGGCAAGCCATTGTCGCGTGAGCGCTTATTGGCACTGGCTCGGGATGACGACAGTGGTGAGCGTAACGATCGCGCAATTGATATTGCTATCTTGCGCTTGCGGCGTGCGATTGAAGATGACCCCAAATCCCCACGCTGGATACAGACAGTCTGGGGCACGGGCTACCGGTTCTCGCCATGAGATGGCCTGGTTGGCGTCCACTGGCGTCGCTTCGTTCACGATTGGTGCTCTTGGTGTTAGCGACCTTGCTCGTCGCTCAAGCGTTAACGGTCTATGTCATGGTGACCTACCAGCGCGATGAGTTGCAGACAGCGACAGCCAATTTGTTGGTCACCAGCATCACGACATTAAAGTCTGCCATTTCCATGGTCAGGCCCGAGCGTCAGGCAATGTTTGTGCATCATACTTCGCAAGGGCAGTGGCGATTATTGGACGAGCCGCCACCGCGCGGTGCCCGATTTCAATCAGCAGATGGGCTTGAGGCCGGCGCTCAAAATGCGCAAGCCGTTCGGCGTAGCCTGAGGATGCTGTCGCGCGAAGTCAATCGAGCGCTTGGATCGACAGCGCGTGTGGCTGTCTCGGCAGGCGCCCAGCCATATCTGTACGTATCATTAGGTGAGAGACCTGGCCAAGCACCGTGGCTTCGCATCCCATTGGACCGAATTGACCCGCCCGTCAGGGTGCCGTTCTTGCTTTGGTGGCTGTTGGCGCTGTTTGTCTTGGCCATGATTGCCCTTTGGTTTTCTTGGCACATTACGCGCCCCATCACCCGACTGGCTAAGGCCACGGACATGCTGGCTAGTGGCCGGCCTGAGCCGGTCAAGCCGTCTGGCCCGACCGAGACCAGACGTTTGGGTGAACACTTCAATTCAATGCTAGAGGCGCTCGCGCAAACCCAGCAAACTCAACAGACACTGCTCGCGGGCTTGCCGCATGACTTAAAGGGGCCCATGGCCCGCATGGCCCTGCGCATTGAGATGACTGAAGATCAAGCGCTGAAAGCAGGCCTAAAGCGTGACTTGGCCGACATGCAGCACATGACTGAGCAATTCCTGGATTTCTTGCGGGGGCAGGACATCAGCCGTTTGAGGCTTGAGCAGCTAAGACTTGATCGCTGGTTGCAAGAGCAGGTTAACGAACGCCGTCAGTTAGGCCAAGACATTGCCTTGATTGGTCATTTACCGATTCTTGAAGTAAGTGCTGACCAAGCTGCCTTGCAGCGCTTGTTGAATAACCTGATTGACAACGCCTTAACCCACGGCAAGCCTCCCGTGGAAATTGCACTTGAGCAAATTGATCCCAAGTTCGCTTGCTTGACTGTCTCTGACCATGGCGCAGGGCTTGATCCGTCGCAGTATGAGCGAGCCTTCAAGCCCTTCGAGCGCATTGATGCAGCGAGGTCCAGAAGCGGCAATGTGGGCTTGGGTCTAAGCTTGGTCAAAGGCATTGCGATTGCCCACGGTGGCTCGGTTAGTTTGGCCGCGCACGCATCTGGTGGGTTGAGCGTGCAAGTCAAGCTACCGTTATCGGGTGGTAATTAGTCCGTTTAAAAAGAACAGAGGCCTCTTTCGAGGCCTGCTTGGGTTGGCTAGTCTTCGTTGGGTTGCGGATTAGCTTTGCTTGGACTTTTTGCTCTGGACTTTGGATTGCATGTAGTCCTGGACCACGGACTTTTGCTCATCTGAGAGCGTGTCCCAGAAACCAAGCCACTGCTGTTGAATGCTCTGACGCGCTTGCTGCATTTTTCCCATGCGTTCGTCTTGTTGCTTGAACATTTCACGTGGGTCAAATTTGCCTGACTCAGTGGCTGATTTGCGTTGCTCGCGAGCATCACGCATGGTCTCGCGCATGCTGTCGCGCATGGCCTTGCTTGCTGTTTGTGCATCAAAGAATGCGGCTTTTTGAGCGTCAGTCAGGTTCAGTTTCTCAATCACAGCACTTGGCAGTTGCATCATGCCACCACGCTGCTTTTGTCCATGTTCCATGCGTGCCGATTTGTCATTGCAGCTGCCTTTGCCCATTTTGTCGCCATGGCCACCGCCATAGGCCAATACAGCACCGGAAGCCAGCGCCATCGATAAGCCGGCGATCGCGGAACGAGCAAATTTACGGTTTGTCATGTCATTTCTCCTTGATCAGTTGACAATTGCATTGTCTGACCGAGACGGTTTCGAAGTTGTTTCGTTCTGAAAGTAGTTGTTTCAGATGGTTTCAGGTTATTGGATGTTTGATAAGGGGCTCAGGTTATATTTCCAGAAAATCAACGTGTTAAGGCGTAATTAATCGTGTTGTCAGCTATTTTCTTTTTTGTGGCGGGACTGGCTTTGTTAGTGGTGGGTGCCAATGCACTGGTCAGCGGCGCCAGCAAATTGGCTTTGTCGTTTGGCTTGTCACCGTTAGTGGTTGGACTGACCGTGGTTGCCTTTGGCACGAGTGCACCAGAAATGGCTGTGTCCACGGGTGCCGTACTTGCTGGTCAAGGGGATGTCGCTGTCGGTAACGTGATTGGCAGCAATATTTTCAATATCCTCGTGATTTTGGGTTTGAGCGCAGTGATTGTGCCGCTAGCGGTGCATGTTCAGGTCATCCGCCAGGAGATGCCGATCATGATCGGATCAGCCCTGCTGTTTATGGCGTTCAGTCTTGATGGGGTGATTACATTTCTTGAGGGAGCCATCATGCTTGCCCTGCTAGTGGCTTACACGGCGTTTCTGGTGATTCAGGCGCGCCGTGCCCCTGCGCAGGCAGCTGCCGACTACGAGGCTGAGCTGCCTGCGGGTCGGCCCCAGGGCTGGATGGGCAAATGGTATGTGCAAGTCTGGTTCGTGATCGCTGGCTTGATGATGCTGGTGCAGGGTGCAGAGTGGTTAGTGGAATCTGCTGTTACTTTTGCGCGCGCACTTGGCTTGAGCGAACTCATCATAGGTCTAACCATTGTGGCAGCTGGTACTTCCTTGCCTGAAGTCGCTGCTTCGTTGGCGGCGGCCTTTAAGGGCGAGCGCGACATGGCAGTTGGTAATGTGGTCGGCAGTTGCGTCTTTAACATCCTGGGCTGCGTTGGCCTCGGAGGTCTGGCAGCTGGCATTGACGGTTTGCCGGTGGCGACATCAGTTTTGAATTTTGATTTGTGGGTGATGTTGGCAGCGTTTATCGCTTGCTTGCCTGTATTTTTATCTGGCAGAGAAATCGCTCGCTGGGAGGGGGGTGTGTTCGTGGGTTACTACGTGGCGTATGTGGCCTATCTGATCTTAAGCGCACAGGAACACAGCGTGTTACCCGCTTATTCGTCGGTTATGTTGAGTTTTGTTCTGCCGATTACCATCATCACGCTGGTGGTGGTCAGTATTCGGCAGACAAAGACTCAATGATGAGACATTATTCAGATCGGGTCTAGACCAAGTACCGAGCGAAATCGATTCTTGATATGTACGCCATCACGAATCGGTAAAGCCTTGGGCACATCGTCTGCTCTCACCAGAACCTGAAACAAGCTAGTCTGTGTCGGCGCCTGAACGCAAGTGCTTATGTCTGTTAGTTTGCTTTGATCTGTGACCAGATGGCTGTTGGCGATTGAGCAGGCTTTAGCGACTGCAACCAAATCGGTACCCAGACTGGTGTGGCTGTGTTGCATCCCGGTCTCACCGAAATGTCCATTGTCCAGAATGACGAGCGTCAGATTCTTTGGTTGTTGGGCGCCGACGGTCGCTAAGGTCCCCAAGCCCATCAGCTGTTCACCGTCGCCAGTGAGCACCACAATTGACTTTGCTGGCTGCGCTAGCGCAAGCCCCAAACCAATGCCAGCTGCGCCGCCCATGGCACCCCACAAATAGAAGTTTTCGGGGCGGTCACCTGCAGCAAACAAGTCGTATGTTGATGAACCTAGCCCAGCAACAAATAGGGCATTTGGGCAGGCCTTGACGAGCGCAGCTACGAATTCACGGCGATTGATGGTTGGGTTAATAGAGTGACTCATAACGATTAATCCTTGGTCCATTTTTTACGGCCAATCAGGCGCTGTGAAATCAGGACAGCGACTTGCTCACCAGCCACGAAGGCTGAATCTAGGGCAGCGGAGACGACATCCTCGACCTCGGCGGGGTCGGTAACGCGCAGAACCCGAAATCCCATCATCTGCAAGCAGCCTTCGGTGGCCTTGCTCATTGGTGTTTGCCAGGGGTTAAATTCAGCGTATTCGCCGCGCATGGTGATGATCGTTAGAAACGGAATGCGACAGCTATTGAGCAAGGAGAACATATTGATGCAATTACCAACGCCACTGCTTTGCATCAGCAGAACGGACCGCTCACCACCAAGCCAGGCACCGGTGTTGATGGCTACGCCTTCTTCCTCGGTGGTCAGCACGACCGCTTTGATGTTTGGGTCAGCTTGCGCCTTTTGGATGACATGGGCGTGACCGGCATCGGGCACATAGGTAACTTGTTTGATGTCGCCAGCTTTCAGAACATTAAAGATATCTTCCTTCCAGCCAGCAATGCTAGTGTCAGATGCGCTCATTGATTAACTCTGTACTTGGTTAGCGATCCGTTGTTTATACCGGAGTCGCGGACCTTGATCCAGTTGTTTCATCCTTTGCTTCAGTAGCAGCACTCGTCGGTGGTTTGGCATTTGGCGGCAGCGGCCGCTTGGCCATCCAAAAAACAACCGCGCCGATCAGCGCAATACCAGACAAAATCGTAAAGCCAAGCTCATAGTCACCTGTGGCATCGCCCAAAATACCAGCCACCAACGGCCCAATGCTTTGCCCAAAAGCACTTACCATAGCCGAGACTCCCAAGATCATGCCGATGGCACGCCGCCCAAAATAGTCTGCGCGAATGGCCTGCATGAAGGGGCCTCTGAGTCCCCAGGCGAATCCATGCGCAATGGCGAAATACATGAGCTCGATCACGCCAGTGGCATAGGTCAATACGAATAGAGCGCTGGCGTGAAGCAACATGCAGGCTGCTGCTACCATGCGCTTCTCAAATTTGTCGCCAAGGTAACCGCCCATCAAGACACCAAAGACCTGAAACCCAGTCATGATCATGATGAAGACAGACGCTTGTGAAATCGAATATCCCAGCGATAGCCGCATATGGTTAATCGCATGAGTGTTGACTGTCATCACGACGATCAGTGCGATTGCATGTCCAGCAGCCAGCAACCAGAAAGCTTTGGTTTTCAAAGCCTGGCGAGCGGTGAAGTCAGGTTCTGGCGTAGCCGGTTTGTTGGCTGATTGTTGTTTGGATTCGGCTTTGCTGTCGATACCGTCGACGACCTCGCCAAAGTCTTCTGGTCGCCTGCGAAACATGCTGGCTAGCGGGTAACCGATCAATAAAGTAACAACGCCGCTGCCAAGAGCAGTTGCACGCCACCCAAATAATTCAATTGAACCGGCAATGATGGGCACAAATACGCCACCCATGGCAAATCCCAGTCCAACAATGGATAATGCGCGTGCACGTTTTTTTTCAAACCACTGGATGATGGCAACATTTAAGGGAAAGTAACCGGCCATGGATGCACCCACGGCAATAATGGCGATGTTGATGTAAAAGCCAAACAAGGTGTCGATTTGGCTCAAACCAATAAAACCCATCCCAAACATGATGACGCCAATCTTGATCACGCCCTTGGAGCCAAATCGATCCAGAAACCAGCCAAGTACAGGACCCAGTAGGGCTGCTTCCATGGATAACATGGCCGATCCGGCAGAAAGGGACGTTTTGCTCCAGCCCATTTCGGTGGTCAGTACCGCCACGTAAGCACCAAAAGCTTGATGCAGCATCATGGCTTGAATAATCTGCAAGCCGCAGGCTGCAAAAGCCATCTTCCAGCCGTAAAAAATCTTCATGGTGTGCGGTCAGACGTTGAACGGTTGATCATGATTGAGGCGAGAACCTCTTGAGCATTTAAGCTCTCTATGTTGGCAAGGTTGACACACTGCTTCCCAAGGCAGCCGTAATGCATTGGTGAGGTCGCTGTAAACAGGCCAATACAACGAGCACCCGCAGCATCTGCCAGGTGCAGTGGTCCAGTATCACCACAAATAAATAGATCACAGGCTGCTAGAAATGCGCCTAGGTGGCGAAAATTTGACGACTGCCAGGTCAATGTCCCGGTGATGAGCGGGGTAGTGACATCAGGACTGAGAATTTCGACCCATGTAATGGGTTCGTTGGCTGCGGCGTCAAACTTGCGTCGAATGGTGTGCCAGCCTTCGTCAGCAATGATCTTTTTGCCTCTGGCACCACGAAAGTAGGCAATGCACAAACCGGTTTGGTCACGGAGTTGTTTGACTTCACGTTCTGCTTGATGCTTCTCTTCCGGTGTCAAAGTCATTAAATGGTTGACGTTCACTGGGGCTGTTGACTCATTGAGCAAAGCCAGAGGGGTTAACGCTGCGTGTGGGCTTGCGTTTTCACCATGGACTGCGTGGGGATAGACTCTGAGCGTCCTGCTGTCAGCAAAAGTGACTTTGTTGCGCGCGTGGATCAGTGCGCCGATGATGATGTCCGTGGACGATGGGTGCGGCATGAGCAATAGGTCATACGGTTGTTTGCGACATCCCCGGAGTGTTTTAAAAAATTGCCACGCACTGGTGAATGCAAAGTGCGACACCCAGATTTTGTTTAATGACATTGCATCAAAGACTCTCGCTTGCGACGGTGCAATCACCATTAATTCAACTTTTGCTGTCGGATACGTTTGTTTAACGGCATTCAGAAATGGCAACAGGAAATACATGTTGCCAATGCGCTTATTGTTTCTTAGTACCAGTATGCGACGGATGTCTGAGGTATCCAGACGTTCATGTAACAAAAATTTATCTCGTCCAATCAAACCGTAGAGCCACGCGTTTACCCCTTCCGTATACCGACGGCGGAATTGATCAAAGCGGCGCAACAGATTTCTGAACATGGGTAGGAAGTGAGGGGCTGCAAATTGCAGCAAGTTGTAATCTTAGTACAGTGAATGCCGACTGCTATAGTGATTCGAATGAATTAATTGAGAGCTTTTGTATGACAAAAACCTATCGCATTGCCATGATTCCTGGTGATGGTATTGGCAAAGAGGTCATTCCTCAAGGACAGTGTGTTTTACAAGCGTTAGCTCAAAAAACGCGCAGAGCCCAATTCGAGTTTGAATCATTTGATTGGGGAGGTGACTACTACCGCAAACATGGTGTCATGATGCCTGACAGTGGAGTGCAAACCTTAAAGTCATTTGATGCGATTTTGTTTGGCTCGGCTGGCGATCCGGACATTCCCGATCACATTACGCTTTGGGGGTTGCGCTTAAAGATCTGCCAGGGTCTGGATCAGTATGCCAATGTCAGGCCTACCAGAATCCTGCGAGGCATTGATGCACCGCTTAAACGTTGTGGACCCGAGGATCTGGACTGGGTGATTGTGCGAGAGAACACGGAGGGTGAATACGCCGGAGTTGGTGGTCGTGTGCATCAAGGACATCCCATTGAGGTGGCCACGGATGTCAGTATGATGACACGCGCCGGTGTGACACGGATCTTGCGATATGCGTTCGAGTTGGCACGTTCGCGGCCGCGCAAACAATTAACCGTAGTGACTAAATCCAACGCCCAACGTCATGCCATGGTGATGTGGGATGAGATTGCCAATGAAGTGGCGAAAGACTTCCCGGATGTGACCTGGGACAAAGAGTTGGTAGATGCGGCTACTGCCCGGATGGTCAATAAGCCTAGATCAATCGACACCCTGGTTGCATCGAATTTACATGCGGATATTTTGAGTGATTTGGCAGCAGCCCTAGCAGGCAGCCTTGGTATCGCCCCGACAGGGAACCTCGACCCCGAACGACGATACCCATCCATGTTTGAGCCGATTCACGGTTCGGCATTTGACATCATGGGTAAAGGTTTGGCTAATCCGATTGGCACCTTTTGGTCAGCAGTCATGATGCTTGAGCATCTCGGTGAACAAGAAATGGCCGATCGACTGATGGCCGCGATTGAAGCAGTGACAGCCGATCGGTCTAATCACACCAGAGATCTTGGTGGAGCGGCCACCACCGAAGCGGTGACGGCCGCTGTACTCAGAGCCTTAGACGTCTAGACCTGATCGAGCGCTTGTGCCAGATCTGCTTTTAGATCATCTATGTGCTCAATGCCAATCGATAGACGTACCATACCTTCGGATACACCTGCCTTGGCGAGTTCCTCTGGATTGAGCTGGCGGTGCGTGGTCGAAGCCGGATGCGTGGCCAGGGATTTTGCATCGCCAATGTTGACCAGACGGGTAAAGAGCTTGAGCCCGTCCAGGAAACGAGCACCTGCTTCACGGGCTTTGCCATCGGTGGTTTTGAGGTCAAACGACAGAATGCCTGAAGCCTTGCCATTCATTTGGCGCTGAACAATGGCGTGGTCCGGGTGGTCAGGCAAGCCTGCGTACTGCACTGATGCGACCTTGGGATGATTTTTTAGGTACTGTGCAATTGCCATGGCATTCTCGCATGTACGGTCCATGCGCAGCGCCAAGGTTTCAATACCCTGAAGAATCAGAAATGAATTGAAAGGTGACAGTGCTGCGCCTGTGTTACGAAGCGGGACAACTCGAGCTCGACCAATAAAAGCGGCGGGGCCCAATGCTTCCGTGTAGACCACCCCGTGATAACTGACATCCGGTTCGTTTAAGCGCTTAAAGCGTTCTTTGTGCTCAGCCCAGGGAAACTTGCCACTATCGACGATGATCCCCGCGACCGTTGTGCCGTGACCGCCCATGTACTTAGTGAGCGAATGCACCACAATGTCAGCGCCATGTTCGATGGGGCGCAGAAGGTAGGGGCTTGGTACGGTGTTGTCCACAATCAGTGGTACGCCATGGTCGTGTGCGACTTTGGCCAATGCAGCGATGTCCGTGACATTACCAAGCGGGTTACCAATGGATTCGCAATAGATAGCTTTGGTCTTGGCATCAATATGTTTAGCAAAGCTTGCTGGGTCACGCGGATCGGCAAATCGGACCTCAATGCCTTGTTGCGGCATGGTGTGGGCAAACAGGTTGTAGGTGCCACCATATAGGGTGCTGGCTGACACGAAGTTGTCTCCCGCCTCAGCAATCGTTTGAATCGCATAACTGATTGCCGACATGCCTGATGACACTGCCAAGCCTGCGATGCCCCCTTCAAGAGCCGCCACGCGCTGCTCAAGCGCATCGTTGGTTGGGTTCATGATTCGGGTGTAAATGTTGCCCTGAACCTTCAGGTCAAACAGGTCAGCACCGTGCTGGGCACTATCAAATGCATAGGCTACGGTCTGATAGATTGGCACCGCAACTGCTTTGGTGGTGGGGTCTGGCGAATAACCGCCATGAACGGCAATGGTTTCGAGCTTCATCTGTCACCTCGTTGTTATGGACCTGGCTACTTTACCTAAATAACCAGGGTTTATGAAATAGCTTAAGAACATTAACTCATAAGCATGAGCGTTGAACAGCGATACATGCACCCATGCAGGGATATTGCTAGGTCCCAGATCTATTCGCGATCAGACAGTCCGGTGTTTTGCCGGAAAACCAGCGGCTGTTCGTTACTTGATGGGCATGGTCGGTTGATGAGATGGACAACACGCTCGTGATAAGGGCTTTTGCTGCATACTGGGTCGGCTTGGTTGGCTTGTCCCGTCAAAAGCCAGGCCTGACAGCGACACCCACCGAAGTCTTTGTGTCGTTCATCGCAACTGCGGCATGGCTCAGCCATCCAGGCTTCGCCCCGATAGGCATTGAAAGCTTGTGATTCGTACCAGATTTCATGAACACTGCTTGTTTGCACGTTGGGCAAATTTAATCCAGGCAATTCACGCGCGGCATGGCAGGGCATGGCCAGGCCATCGGGGGCGATCGCTAGAAACACGTTGCCCCAGCCATTCATACAAGCTTTGGGGCGGTCTTCAAAATAGTCTGGCACCACAAAAATAATCTGACAACGATCGCCGATCCGTTTGCGGTAGTCATTGACCACGGTTTCAGCATGCAAGAGCTGGTCTTTGCTTGGCATGAGAGCCAGGCGGTTTTTCCAGGCCCAGCCATAGTACTGTGTGTTGGCAAGCTCCAGATACTGTGCATCGAGATCAAGCGCCATTTCAATGATCTTGCCCACATGTGCAAGGTTGTGGCGATGCAAGACCACGTTCATCACCATAGGCCAGCCCTGGCTTTTAATCAATTTCGCCACGCGCTGCTTTAACTCAAACGTGCGGGTGTGACTCAAGAAATCGTTCAACTCAGCGGTCGAGTCTTGAAACGACAGTTGCACGTGATCCAAGCCTGCAGTTTTTAGGGCTTTGGCGCGCGACTCGATTAACCCAACGCCCGAGGTGATCAGGTTGGTATAGAAGCCAAGCTCGTGGGCATAGGCGACAAGCTCTTCGAGGTCATCGCGCTGCAACGGCTCTCCGCCAGAAAACCCAAGCTGAACGGCACCAAGCTCACGTGCCTGCGCCAACATATCTTTCCACGTTTGCGTGTCGAGTTCTGTTGTGATGGTATCGAGATTGACTGGGTTGGAACAGAACACACAATGCAGCGGGCAGCGATAGGTCAATTCGGCCAACACCCAAAAGGGTGGCTTGATGGCAGTTGCGTTTGAGGTGGTTTCAAATGAGCCAGCCACGACGTTTGGCCTCTTCAATCAGTTGCTGAACTTCAGGCTCGATGCCGCTGGTGTTAAACAAAGCTTCAAGTTCAGCCGTAATAGCCGCAACAGTCTTTGAACCATCACAGCGTTTGAGTATTTCAGCTGCTGATGGGTTTAGTTGCACCATGCCTTCGGGATAGAGCAACACCTAGCTGTCCTGGGCTTCTTCAAACTGCAGGCGCATGCCAGGTGCAATTCGGGGTAACCAGTCCTGATCAGTTGCCATTATCGATTCGCCTCGGCACAGGCCAATTCGATGGCGTCGAGCATGCACCATAGGATATCGAGTTTGAACTGCAAGATATCTAGCGCGCGTTGTTGTTGCTCGGCGGTTTTAAAGTAGTCAAGCGTGACGCGCAAGCCATGGTCGACATCGCGCGAGGCTAACGGTATCCGTGAACGGAAATAGGACAGTCCGGCCGGATCGATCCAGGGATAGTGCTCAGGCCAGCTCGCAAGCCGGTCCTTGTGAATTTGCGGTGCGAACATTTCTGTCAAAGACGAGCATACAGCTTCTTGCCATGGCACTTGACGGGCAAAGTTCACATAGGCATCACAGGCGAACTTCACACCGGGCACGACCAGTTCAAGACTGGTGAGTGTATCGCGCGACAGTCCAGCCGCTTCGCCTAAGCGAATCCACGACTCAATCCCACCCGCATCGTCACCTTCATAGTCACCATGGCCATCATGATCAAGTATCCGCAAAATCCATAATCGGCGCTCGGCACGATCAGGCATGTTCGCCATGACCGCGGCATCCTTGCGAGGAATGCATGCCTGGTAGTAGAACCGGTTGGCGATCCAAGTACGAACTTCAGCAGGCGCGCATTGCCCGGTATTCAGTCGGACATTGAAGGGGTGGTGGATGTGATATGACGTTCCTTTGGCCCGCAGCGCGGACTCAAACTCGGCGCGGCTTAATGCGGTGGTGATACGTTGGTGTTGCGATTGACCAGTATTTGTCGACATCTTTAAAACCAGATTTCCATACCATCGTATGCGACCTCGATACCGGCGTCTGTCAATATCTGACGCTCGGAGCTATCCTCGCACAGGATGGGGTTGCTGTTGTTGATGTGAATGAGAATCTTGCGGGTGGATGCCGGCAAGCTCGACAAAATCTCGATCATGCCCCCAGCACCCGATTGTGGAAGGTGGCCCATTTGTTGTGCCGTTTTTTTGCCCAGGCCCTGCGCGATCATCTCATCATCGGTCCAGAAGGTGCCGTCAACGAGCACGACGTCAGCGTTTTGCAAACATGCAAATACATCCTCATCCAGCTGGCCAAGGCCGGGCGCGTAAAAGAGTCGCTTGCCTGTGACCTCATTAATCAGTGTCACGCCTACGTTGTCACCCGGGCGGGGGTTATTGCGCCACGGTGAGTAGGGCGGCGGCTTGCTGTGAAGTGGTATCACTCGCGCATGTGCATCTGGCAGCCAGGACCATGTGATGGATTGATAGGCAAGTCCTGTCGCATCAGGTTCAATGAGATGTTGCTCTATGCCACAGTAGTGCGACAGCAATTTGGTTAGCGGCAAGCCGTCGCTTAGGTCTGCAAAGACCTCGGCTGTGGCATGCACCGGGAGGGCACTGGCGTTTTCTCGCAGCATCACCAGTCCGGTGACATGGTCGATTTGTGCGTCCATGAGCATGACGCCAGCAATGCCGGTGTCGCGCTTGCCGGTCTTAGGTTGTAACTGAGCACATCGCTGTAGTTGCGTCAGGATGTCTGGCGAGGCGTTCAACAAAAGCCACTGCAGTCCATCTCGTGACCAGGCAATCGACGATTGGGTACGGGGCTGGTAGCGAGCATCCCCTTGACGAACTGCCTGACAGTTTGTGCAGTTGCAGTTCCACTGTGGAAAGCCGCCACCGGCAGCAGACCCGACAACAAGTAGTCGTGTCTGCTGCATAGCATTAGCGATTGGCAATGTACATGGTGATTTCGAAACCGAAACGCATGTCAACGAACGAGGGAGTGGTCCAGGTCATGGTCAATTTCCAGGTTGGGTTGGTGCTCGATGGTGAGCTAGTTGATAAAGTACTGCAATATTGGCAAGATGCAAGCAAATTCCCGCCAGGTTTCCGGTTTTGATGCGGTGACGGCAGGCTATCGCATCTCGAAGAGTTCCTGGTGGAATTGTTTGCCAGCCAGGCCGTGATGTTTCAGATCTTCACGAACGGACGCTCCAAGCCCGGTTGGCCCACAGAACCAGACATGGCATTTTTGCCAGTGGGGGTTCTCCTGCCGAATGCGCGCTCCGGTCAGAGGCTTATGTTTGTCCGAGACAACGGTGGTGAATTGCACGCCCTTGGCTTGGCAAAGCGCGTTGATCTGATCAACCACTTCGGTGTGCTCATCGCGCACGCACAAGTAAAAATGAATCAAATTTGGCTGGCTGACCTCTGGCAAGGATTGCAGGCGTGCCAGAAATGGCGTCAGGCCCACGCCACCGGCAATCCAGATTTGGTCCGCATTCTGTGGCTCGAACTCAAAGCGACCGTAGGGTCCTTGCACGCCAACTACCTGCCCGAGGGTGAGATTTGTAGGGAGGGTCTTGGTGAAGTCGCCTAGGCGCTTGATGTGGAAACTGATGTCACGGCTCTCAGAATCCCAAGCTGATGAAATGCTGAACGGGTGGGCGCCTTCCTGATGGCTAAACATTAAAAACGCGAATTGGCCAGGCTCATGTCCTGGCCAGCTGGCATCGACTTTTGCATGAACTTCAATCATGTTGTCTTGAACATGTTCCTGCACTCGGGTTAGCGTTGCCTCATGCTGATGTCGATAGCCAGTCTTGCCGATCAATGAGACGATGGCACCAATGACGCCAGCTGCCAGCAGTGCTACCATGAGCCAGCCAATGGGGCTTTGCCAGCCAAGCTTGCTGAACAAAACCACGCTGTGAAATGCTAGCAACAGATAGATAATGGCCATCAGGCGGTGAGTCTTAAAAAACTGCCGGTAAGGCAGCTTGCGCCAAAGGGCAAAGAGGGCCAGCACGATGAGCGCATAGATGGTCCACTCACCCAAGTCTTTGGCAAAGCCACGGATTGCTGAAAACGGGTCTGCCCGATCAAAAAATCCCACCACACCCTCAGGCGTCTTGAAGGTGTCGGGTGGCACAAACCCGTGTTTGGCGAGCCACTTGGGTTCAAGCTTGACCAACCAATGGACCACGGCTGCGATCACAGCCGATATGCCTAGCCACTTGTGCAGCCGATAGTGTTTGTCGAGTCCGCCCAAGAGCGATTCGATTGATTGCAGCCGCATTGCCAGTATCATGCCAACAGACATCATCCCGATGGCAATAATGCCGCTGTAGTACAGCAGCGACTTGCGCAGTGCCCACGGCTCGAAGGTTAATTCAATCGGGGCAAGGCTTATCCAGTAGACGATAGACAGCAGTGAAAAGACAATCAGCCAAGCGATACGGATACGGTTCACGACATTCCTGCGTTATTTAAAAATTGAAAAGAACAATGACAAATCCTAACCCAGTTCTTAATCTACTTCTCTACCACGCTGCATCTTCCTACTATTCGATGATTGCGAGGTATGCGTTGACGCTGTCTGGCCAGCCATTTGAAAGCCACATGATGGACATTCATAAAAAGCGCGAGCAACTGCAGCCGTGGTATGCCGCCATCAATCCGGCGATGACAGTGCCCACACTTGTGCACGATGGCCAGGTACTCGGCAGCAGTGATCTGATCCTGCAGTACTTGGTCAACCGGTTTCCCGCAACATGGTTTGAAACAGATGCTAGCGAAGCTGGACGTACACACGTGCAGCAGTTAGTGGATTTGCATTATCAATTTGCAGTAGAGCGACTGACATTTAATGCAATCATGCAGAAACTGCCGCCAGTCAGAATCATGTTTCCCGTGCTGCTTCGCAAAGCCTGTCGTGAGCTAGAACAACAATTGAACCAAGCAAACCAGGATGCCGCAGTAGCAATCCAGCAAAAACTTGAGTTAAACCGGCAGCGGCTTGCCTACTTTGCTGAGCCATTGGCGGCACGTCAGGCCAAACAAATCGAGCTTGCCAAACAACTGATCAATACGTATCCAGACAGTCCACAGGGACCATGGCTGTTTGGCAAACTCCCAAGCCGTGCAGACGTGGTCTTGCTAGTGTTTTTAGCCAGACTCAATTCGGTGGGCCTGAATAACGAAAGCGTGGTGCCGCCGGAGCTCTCAGCTTGGTTCCAACAAAAAACCCAGACACAGGCATTTGTCGATGCTGATGTCTGGGTAAAGTTTCATCCTTGGCGATTACTGACGCATCGCTAGGAATTGATGGCACGTGGCTGCCCGATAGTTAAGCGATCTCTGGATCGGCCTCGATTTCCTCAGTCGTGGGCCGGCGCATGCCTCGAATCAGGTCCTCTACAGTCAAGTGTCCAACCTTGTTGCCTTTGCGATCGGTGATGATGAGTCTGTCACCCTCGGTTTCTGCAAATATCTGCAAGGCCTCTTCAATCGTGGTGCTGCCTTTGACAAGCGGCCCTTGATCGTCAGGCTCAAGCGGCTTCATGATGGCTCTGACCCGCAGTACTCGCGCCCGGTTGATGTCCTTCATGAAGTTGGCCACATAGCTGTCAGCTGGTTTCATCAGGATGTTTTGTGGGTCGTCATTCTGGACAATTTCACCGTCACGCAAAATCGCAATCGTGTCGCCGATCCGCAGTGCTTCATCTAGGTCGTGCGTGATGAAGACAATGGTTTTTTCCAGTTCGTTTTGCAGGTCGAGCAAAATATCCTGCATCTCGGTACGGATCAATGGGTCAAGCGCAGAAAACGCCTCGTCCATGAGCAGGATCTCGGCGTCAGTGGCTAGCGCCCGGGCCAAGCCCACGCGCTGTTGCATGCCGCCAGACAGCTGACCCGGGTAGTGGGTCTCAAACCCAGACAAACCCACCCGGTTGATCCAGCGCTCGGCCGTCTCCTTGATCTTGTTTTTGTCTGCGCCCTGGTTCTCTAGGCCATAGCCCACGTTCTCCATGATCGTGCGATGGGGAAACAGGGCAAACTTCTGGAACACCATGGAAATTTTATGGCGTCGCAGGTTTCGCAATGCCTCGGTGTCAAGTTGCAAGACGTCTTGGCCATCGACCAGGATTTGTCCTTCGGTTGGGTCAATCAGCCGGTTCAGGTGGCGAATCAGCGTGGACTTACCCGAACCGGACAAGCCCATGACCACCTGAATCCGATGACGCTCCATGTCAAGGTTGACGTTATTAAGCCCAATCACGTGACCGGTTTTTTCCAGCAGCTCATCTTTGCCCATGCCCTCATGAACGAGCTTCATCGCGCCCTTGGGGTTTTTGCCGAAAACCTTGTAAAGGTTCTTGATCGAAATGATGGTGTCAGCACTCATTAGCGTGTGCCCTCCCGATGTTTCTGCAGGCGCAAGCCAAAGCTTTGCGTGACTCGATCAAAAATAATCGCAAGCACCACCACCGCAATGCCGTTAAAGAGGCCCAAAGCGAAGTACTGGTTGGTCACCGCTTGCAGCACAGGTTGGCCCAAGCCGCGAACACCAATCATGGAGGCAATCACCACCATGGCCAAGGCCATCATGATGGTCTGGTTGATGCCAGCCATGATGTTAGGCAGTGCCAACGGCAGTTGTACGCGCATGAGCTTTTGAAAGCGGCTTGCACCAAACGCATCGGCTGCTTCAAGCGCCTCTTTGTCAACTAGGCGGATACCTAAGTTGGTTAATCGAATGACAGGCGGAATGGCATAAATCACCACGGCGATCAAACCTGGCACACGACCAATGCCCAAAAGCATCACCACGGGAATCAGGTAGACGAAACTTGGCATCGTCTGCATGACATCAAGCACAGGCAGGATCATTTTCTGGCCGCGGTTTGAGCGCGACATGAAGATCCCGATCGGAATGCCAATCACGATCGACAGTAGTGTGCACACCAGAATCATGGCCATGGTGCGCATGGTATTTTCCCACATGCCAAATAGGCCGATGAGTCCTAGCGCGATCACAATGCCAATGACTAGCTTCATGCTGCGCGAGGCCAAGTAACCCACGCCAGCGGTGGCAGCAATCACAAGCCACCAAGGTGACCCGAGCAACAGTTGCTCAAACCAGATCAGAAAATACAGCAGTGGCTCAAAAAATGCCTCGATGCTTGCGCCATAGGCACGCGAGAAAGACAGATAACCAGCATCGATCGTCTTTGACAGTGCTCGCAACGTCGCATCGGCTATTTGCGGAAATTCGTTAGACCAGATCATGTCTGCTCGCCTCGTTTATTTTGGGAATCTAGGGCGGCAGGTCCACCCTCTGGTGAGGGTGGACCCACTGGTGCTGCCAGTGGCAGCCAGCGGAATTACAGTGCTGCCTTGACTTTGGCAGCGACGTCAGCTGGGACCCACTTGGACCACGATGCTTCGTTGTTCTTTAAGAACCACTCGGCGGCGGCTTGGCCGTCAGCCTGTTCGGCTTCCATGTAGGTCAGCACTTTGCCGAAATCCTCTGGGGTCCAGATGCGGGCTTTGAGGTAAGCCATGGGACCTGGGTTGCTGTTGGCAAACTCGGTAGATGCAATCGTCTTGATCTCAGTGATTGCAAAGCCATTGGGCTTGGGGTCCGGGCAGTTGGCAACGCCAATGCACGACTCAAACTCAGCGGCGTTGTAGGGGGCGAGTTCCACACGAACCATGTCGAGTTCAGACAGCAAAGAAGTCGGTGCCCAGTAGTAGGCTAGCACGCCTTCACCGCGGTTATAGGCTTTCTTGATAGCACCAGCCAGTGCTGCGCCTGAACCTGGATCAACGAGGTTAAACCCTGCGCTTTCCATATCAAAGGCTTTGAAGAGGTTGTCCGTGATGATCTGGCAAGCCCAGCCAGCCGGGCATCCAACCACACGGCCTTTGCTCGGGTCTTCTGGATCTTTGAAGAGCTCGGGATGCTTTTTGACGCCCTCAATGGTGGCTAGCTCAGGAGTTTTCTCGAGCATGTAGCGTGGAATCCACCAGCCTTCACCTGCATTGGCAGCGGCGTCTTGCAACACATCACCGACAATGACCAAGCGATCCTCGCCAACAGCGCGGTCAATTTGCTCCTTGACCGTATTCATCCACATCTCAGGGGCAATGTCTGGCCGGCCTTTTTCTGTCATCGATGTCGCAGTGGGAACCGTGTCTCCCGGCACGGATTCGGCGTCACAGCCATAACCGTGCTTCAAAATAAATTCGTCAACACGGGCGGCAGCTTGTGCGCTGGCCCAGTTCATTTCGGCAATGGTAACGTTGCCACATTCAGCCTGTGCCACGCCAGTGCCGAGTGCACTAATCGCAATGGTCATCGCTGCAATGTAAGAGGGTTTTACAAATTTCATCTGTTCTTCTCCGTTGTTCAAACCAGAATGGCTTGTGGACACGATCAGGCCCAATGAACCTGAAAGGTGTTGCGCGCAATACCGCATTGCACAACTTGTCCGGTGATGCGCCACAAGTGACGCTGGTATGTCCCAAGTGGGACCACGGTTGCTCGAAGAGCATTTGACACCCCAACAATGTGGGGCATATTGACGCTTCAGTAACTGAAGCTAGATGTATCTGCGAACAGATACGGCACTTAAGCTGTTTACAACTTTTTTAGTCTAACCAACTTCATTATCATCTGACAAATTGACCCTATGACTTTTTGCATATTACGAAACGCACGTCATGCACAACGAGTTCGACTGGCCACTGCTATATTCATATCGGCGTTGTCCTTATGCCATGCGAGCCCGCATGGCGCTTAAGGTTGCGGGCATTCATTGCAAAATTATTGACATTCATTTGCGCGACAAGCCCGAGCACATGCTTAGGGTATCCCCTAAGGGCACAGTGCCTGTGCTTTGCCTAAGCACAGATGAGGTTATTGATGAAAGTCTAGACATCATGCACTGGGCTTTGCAACAGAATGATCCACAACGATGGTTCGATGGACTAAGCGATGAGCAGGCGCAGTATCTGTTGTCTCAGACCGATGGGCCGTTTAAACAAGCCCTTGATCAATACAAATACGCTTCACGCTTTCCCGAGAAAGATCCGGTGAGCGCACGAGAATCTGCCATGCAAGCATTGATTGATCCGCTGTCTGCTGTGCTGGCCCAACAACACTTTATCGGCGGCGAAAAGCCTGTGTTGCAGGATATAGCGATATTTCCATTTGTGCGTCAGTTTGCCGGTGTGGAGCCCGATTGGTTTAGCGCGCATTCACCCGAGGCAGTCAGAAACTGGTTAACCCACTGGGTTCAATCTGATCTGTTCACGGCTATCATGCAAAAGAATGTCACTCACATCTGACCATGACCTCATTAAAGATCAAGCTATGTCTAAACCAACGCATAGACACCTAGGATCAAAGCATGAACCAACCTAAAAACAATAAACGCATGTTGTTGGCCGGTGTGGCAGGTAACCTGCTTGAATGGTTCGATTTTGCGGTCTATGGATTTTTTGCGGTCACCATCGGCAAGATATTTTTCCCCGCGGAAGACCCCGTTGCTCAGGTCATTGCGGCCTTTGGTGTGTTTGCCGTGGGTTTCTTGATGCGGCCCATTGGCGGGATATTATTGGGACATATTGGTGACAAATATGGCCGCCACACGGCCATGTTGATTTCCGTTATCGCCATGGCCGTGCCAACGTTTCTGATCGGTCTTTTGCCGGGCTACGCCACATTGGGTCTGGCTGCTCCCATTCTGCTGCTGCTGTTGCGGATGATTCAAGGGCTGTCAGTCGGCGGGGAATTTACGACATCGATTGTCTATATGGTCGAGCGCGCCAATCCGAAGCATCATGGAACGGTTGGGGCGCTAGCTGCCATGGGGGCTGTTGGTGGCATGCTGCTTGGCTCTGGTTTTGGTGCAGTGTTGGCTGCCTCGTTGACTGAGGCGCAATTGACAGATTGGGGCTGGCGCGTGCCGTTTCTCGTGGGTCTCCTGTTAGGCTTAGCAGGCTTGTATCTGCGTCGTGAGCGCTCCACGCCCAGCTTCCCACATGAAGCCAGAAACCGTAGCCCACTGAAAGAGGCACTCAAGCATCATCGTGGGGTCATGGCTCGAGTCGCCGGTATAGCCATGATTAATGCCGTGGTGTTTTATCTTGCCTTTGTCTACTTGGTTAGCTGGCTTGAAACCGTGGATGGTATACCGGCTGAGACGGCTTTAGAAATCAACACGGTCAGCCTAATGGCATTGCTACCAGTCATGCTGTTTGGCGGTTGGCTATCGGACCGAGTCGGTGGCAAGCGCGTCATGGCCCTGGCTGCGGCGCTGCTAGCTTGCTTGGCGTGGCCGTTGCTGTGGTTGATGCATCACCACAGCCTGGCGATGGTGTACGTGGGCCAATTGGGGTTCTCGTTGTTCGCTGGTTTGTATCTGGGTGCTCAACCTGCGTTCATGGTAAAGGTAATTCCCCCGGCGGTTCGCTGCACGGGCACAGGCCTGGCCTACAACGTCACGCTAGGTGTGGCCGGTGGTTTGAGTCCCATGGTGGCCACGTGGCTGGTCAATCGCACGCATGATGACTTCAGTCCTGCTTACATGATTATCGTAGCGACAGTGCTTGCACTGATTGCCGTGTTATCAGTGCGCGAATCGAGCAACACGGGCCAACAGGATCACCTGCGACGGGCTCGGGAGTTGTTGCAAGCTGTAGACCGAGGCGGTACCCCCTCCAATGCGCGCATTATCAACGAGATTGCGCGCGAGTTTGGGCTTGAGGTCTCAAGCAAAGCACCTATGCAAGAGACGATCGAACGCATCCGACAGGCGGTTGAACGAGCATCTTGATGTCCTAAACTACGGGTTAGCCTTTTCTTGTGCCGATTTGGCGTGCGCTACATCCATGTCGCGCGGCAAAGGCACGCCGTTTTTAACGGCCAATACTTCAGCCATGACGCTCACAGAAATCTCGGCCGGCGTCTTGCTGCCAATATAGATGCCGATCGGACCGCGCAAACGAGCCAATGACTCTTCGGTCTGCCCAAAATGTTCAATCATGCGCTTGCGACGTGCAGCGTTGTTGCTGCGCGAACCAATGGCACCAACATAAAAGGCCTCTGTTTCAAGTGCTTCCAGAAGGGCGAGATCATCTAGCTTGGGGTCGTGCGTCAATGCCAGCACGCAGGTGCGGCGATCAGGTTTAAAGATCTTGACTGCATCGTCAGGCCACTCGCTCATGCGATTAACACCAGTCGTAGTCCAGCCTGATGCGTATTCTTCGCGCGGGTCACAGACGGTCACCGTAAAGCCGTTAAAAATTGCCATGGTGGCGATGTACTCACCGAGCTGTCCGGCACCGATCAGCAGCATCCGATATGACGGCCCAAACGTATTAACGAGCATTTCCTCATTGACGCGCAAACTATCGGCAGTCTCCGTGGGCTCCAGAGTCACAGCGCCAGTGCGCATGTCAGTAACGCGACGCACCAAGTCACCGCGTTCTAGCCGCTCGATCAGTTCAGTTAATAGTTGAGCATCAGGATTAAATTCGAGCAAGAGTTCAAGTGTGCCGCCACATGGCAGACCAAATCGATGCGCCTCATCGGCTGTAATGCCATAACGCATGCGTTTAGGCTTGCCTGCCATAGCCATGCCCGGTTTATCCTGACCTTCGGCCGGTTGGGTGAACTCGCGTATCAGATCGTCCTCAATACAACCACCGGATACTGAGCCTACCACTGCACCGGTTTCGCACATCGCCATGATCGAGCCAATTGGGCGAGGGGAGGAGCCCCAGGTGCGCATGACGGTAACCAGCACGGCACGCTGGTAGGCATCGCGCCATTCTTTCAGGCGCTTTAATACGATCAGGTCCTGGTTTTGCATGATGACTATTCGAGAGTTTGGGTTGGTGCTGGTGATGCTGACATACCGACTAAATGGTCTTTATGAGCCTGAGCTCATAACAGCGATAACCACGGCGACAGCGGCAGCCACTGCGATCCATAACCAGCGAGGTACCCCCGCATTGGAGCTTGCCGAAGCAGTGCCACTGGCGCCGGCGGTTGACGCTGTGGATTCACTAGCAGCTTCCTCATGGGTGGATGTTTCATCACTTGGACTGTGGCCTGTTTTTTCTGAAAGTGCTTTTTCAAAGCGCTTAAAGAAATCATCAGCCATAGACTTCGCGGCCCCATCGATCAAGCGCTGTCCTAGTTGTGCGAGCTTGCCACCAATTTGCGATTCAACGGTGTACTTGAGCTCAACACCTTGGTCGTTTTCTACAAGCTCGACGTGCGAAACGCCTTTACCATGGCCGGCCACACCGCCTTGCGCCTCGAACTTCAGCGTATAGGATTTAGGCGGTTGAATGTCCGATAGTTCGACTTTGCCAGTGAATTTGGCTGATACGGGTCCAATTTTGATGGCTGCTGCAGTGTGGTACACATTCTCGGATTCGAGTTCGAACTTTTGGCAACCCGGTACGCACTGCTTCAAAACCTCAGGATCATTCAGGGCTTCCCAAGCTTGTTGGGCGGTGGCCGAGAGTTGGCGGCTTCCTTGCATTTGCATTGTCTTCTCCGAGTCGAGTCTTTAACGTATCTGTTTCATAAGCTTGGCCAGTGCGATGGCCAGGGTGCTCAGGTGTTCGAGGTTGTGGATGGCAAGCATTTTGTTCACGTAGCGATCCAGCACTTGGGCGCCACCGGCCAATGGTTGATAGCCATCGTACCGCAACAAGGGATTCAGCCACACGGTTGCCCTCGCTTGACGGGTTAGCCAGTCAAGCTCGTACGCCAAGCTATCGTGATCCCCCGTGTCCAAGCCATCGGTGATGAGCAGCACCAAGGTGCGGTTGCCAACGATGTCATTGCGGTGATCTTCACGAATTTTCTTTAACGCAGCGCCTAGTTGTGTGCCCCCGCCAAAGTCGGCGATGGCATCATTTGCCATGGCCAGCATGACATCGGTATCGCGCTCGGCAAACGCCGGGTTCAGGTCGGTTAGCTGCGTGCCAAACGCATACACATGGCGCTGCTGGTGATAGAGCGCCTGATGCAAGAAAGCCAGCATGAGTCTGGCATAGCGCTCCATGGAACCTGAGACGTCCACGAGCACCAGCACTGGCAATGTGGCTTGACGTCGTTTGCTCATGGGCAAGGACAGGAAATCACCATCGTGTTTGGCAGCGGATTGCAGTAACCGACGCCAGTGCAGTTGATCGCCGTGGCTGCCAAACTGCCGACGCCGTGTGCCCACCGTGGGCAGGCGAAGCGGGATTTCACGCACCAGCCGTTCGATCAGCTTGAACTCGCTGGCACTGAGCTGGTTAAAGTCCGCGTGGCGCAGTCGCGCGCGATCGCTGGCACTCATGGCGGCATCGAGCTCGATCTTCTCTTCTTTGGGTGGGTTTGTTTGCTGCTGTGGCTTGGGCGGTGCTTGCAACGCTTCTTGTGCGCGGGCGCTGCGCGCAGGTGGATTGTTCTCAGCTTTCGCCTGTGGCAGCAATTGCGCCATTAGCTGTTTGGCGATTTCCGGATTACGGAAATAAGCTTCAAACAAATCAGCAAACACATGCTGGTCTTCTTGTCGGCTGACAAGCACGGCTCGCAGCGCCGCCTCGACGTCAGACTTCCGTCCCACATCGATCATGCCTAAAGCTTGCTGGGCGAGGCTGATGCGCGCAGTGTCAACTGGCAAGCCGGCTCTTCTGAGCATGCGGCCAAACCCGGTGAGATTATCGGCTAGCTTGCCAGCCCGCGCGTCGCCTAGAACCATGATGCCACCTTGAGATCCTTAGGACTCGGTGGCGAGCAGTTCTTGCAGCATGGGCTCGAGTGCGGCGACATCGTCACGCTGCTTAAAGAGCACGCCAGCGGTGTTTTCAACGACTTCGGGATCTAGTTGCAGGGTCTCAAGGGCTACCAGTGCTTTAGCCCATTCAACGCTCTCGGCAATGCCGGGTGCTCGACTGAAGGCGTCAGCAAAGGGCTTATCGCGCAGCCTCTGTACAAAGTCTGCTACCTGCTCGCTCAGCTTTTGACCGATGCCAGGTACTTGCTCGGCGATGATCGCGAGCTCTCGATCGCGATCAGGGTAATCAACCCAGTGGTATAGGCACCGTCGCTTGATAGCATCATTCAAGTCTCGCGTACGGTTGCTAGTCAGTATCGTCAGTGGTGGGGTTTGTGCCTTGATGGTGCCAAGCTCAGGGATGCTGACTTGATACTCGCCCAAGTACTCCAACAAAAACGCTTCAAACGGTTCGTCAGCCCGGTCGACTTCATCTATCAAGAGTACTGCGCCGGCACCTGGTGTTTGCAAGGCCTGTAGCAGGGGGCGCTTGATGAGGTAGTGCGCCTGATAAACCTCGCGCTCGATTTCTTCAGGCGTCCTAGTCTCTTGCGCAGCCTTTAAGTGAATCAGTTGAGCCGCGTAGTTCCATTCATAGAGCGCATCACGCTGCTCAAGACCGTCATAACACTGTAACCGTATCAGGTTGCGTCCAGTAATAGTAGCTAGCGCTTTGGCAAGTTCTGTTTTACCAACGCCGGGGTCACCCTCCAGTAGCAGCGGACGGCCTAGGCGTGTGGCCAGATGAACAGCGGTCACCAGCCTGCGGTCGGGAAAGTATCCGACCGACTGCAGGCTGTTAACCCAAGTATCAACGCTGTCAGGCTGGTGTTGCTCGCCCAATCAGCCCTCCTTGCCAAGCGCTTGGTTCACGGCGCGTTGAGTTTGGATCTTGATGAGATCAGCCCGATACTCGGGGCTTGCATGCAGGTCACCGCTCAGGTCCGAAGCATCAATAGACACGCCCTCGACAGCATCGGCTGAGAAGTTCGCGTTTAATGCGGCTTCCAGACCAGCGTGGCGGAATACGCCATTACCGGCACCTGTGATGGCGACTCGAACTCCTTGGGCAGTTTTAGCGACAAAGACACCAACCAAGGCATAGCGCGAGGCTGGTTGCTTGAACTTGGCGTAAGCCGCCATTTCTGGCACTGGAAAGCTGATCGCTGTAATCATCTCATCGGGCTCAAGCGCTGTGGCATACAGCCCCTGAAAGAAATCATCGGCAGCGATTTCGCGTTTGTTGGTCTTGACCGAAGCGCCTAAGCCAAGTACGGCACTCGGGTAGCAAGCCGAAGGGTCGTTGTTGGCAACAGAACCGCCAATTGTGCCCATGGCGCGAACTTGCTTGTCACCGATGCCGCCAGCCAGTTTGGCAAGTCCCGGGATCTTACTGTTGACCAGTGGGTCAGTGGCGACCGCTTGGTGGCGAGTCATGGCACCGATCACGATGGCACCCTTGTCCTCACAAATTCCGGCAAGCTGAGACAGACCACCTAAATCCACTAGCGTCTCAGGCTGCATCAGACGCTGTTTCATTGAAGCCAACATGGTCTGACCACCAGCAAGCAACTGTCCGCCAGCGCTAAGCATTTGGGCAGCTTGCTCCAAGGATTCTGCACGCTTGAATTCAAAGTTATACATGGTGTGCTCCTCCTTAAGCCTTGGCGTGTTGAATTGCTTGCCACACGCGGTGTGGTGTAGCGGGCATATCCAGATCTTTGACGCCTAAAGGTGCCAAGGCATCAAGAACAGCGTTGATCACTGCTGGTGGCGATCCGATGGCACCGGCTTCGCCACAGCCCTTGGTACCCAACGGATTGGTCGTGCAGGGGGTGCAAACGTGCCCAATCTTGAAGTCAGGTAAGTCATCTGCGCGTGGCATGGTGTAGTCCATGAACGAGCCAGTCAACAGCTGAGCTGTCTCACGGTCGTAAACACAGTTCTCCATCAGTGCCTGACCAATACCTTGTGCCAGGCCGCCATGTACCTGCCCTTCAACAATCATCGGGTTGATGATCGTACCGAAATCATCCATGGCCGTGAAGCGATCAACTCGGGTTTCGCCAGTCTTCGGATTGATTTCCACTTCGCAGATGTAGGTGCCTGCTGGGAAGGTAAAGTTGGTTGGGTCATAGAATGCGGTTTCGTTTAACCCCGGCTCAAGTGTCTCTAGCGGATAGTTGTGAGGAACGTAAGCGCTTAATGCGACTTGAGCAAATGGTACTTTCTTGTCGGTACCCTTGACCGTGAATTCGCCGTTAGCGAACTCGACATCGGTGTCACTGGCTTCCATCAGGTGAGCCGCAATCTTCTTGGCTTTCGCTTCAATTTTGTCGATCGCGCGCATGATGGCCGAGCCACCAACCGATATGGAACGTGACCCATAGGTGCCCATGCCAAACGGCACGCGGCCAGTGTCACCGTGAACGATATCAACGTTCTCAACCGGGATGCCCAGGCGAGCAGCAACCACTTGCGCAAACGTGGTCTCGTGGCCTTGTCCGTGACTGTGCGAGCCGGTAAAGACGGTCACGCTGCCGGTTGGATGCACCCTGACTTCGCCGCACTCAAACAAACCGGCACGAGCACCCAAGGCACCGGCGATGTTACTTGGCGCCAGACCGCAAGCTTCGATGTAGCTTGAGTAGCCAATGCCACGCAAGAGCCCCTTGGCTTCGCTTTCTTTACGGCGCGCATCAAAGCCAGCGACATCGGCCAACTCCATGGCTTTGTTCAGACATTGGTGAAAGTCGCCCGTGTCGTATTGCAGAGCCACAGGCGTTTGATAAGGGAATTCGCCAATGAAGTTGCGACGGCGGATTTCGTCCTGGCTTAAGCCAAGCTCCCAGCCAGCACGAGACACGATGCGCTCAAGCAGATACGTGGCTTCAGGACGGCCCGCACCCCGGTAGGCGTCAACCGGGGCAGTATTGGTGAACCAAGCGTCAACCTCTACATAAATCTGTGGCGTGGTGTACTGACCGGCCAACAAGGTAGCGTAGAGGATGGTGGGGATACAGGTCGAGAATGTCGATAGATAAGCGCCCATGTTGGCATCGGTGTGCACCCGGAAAGCCAGGAACTTGCCATCCTTGTCCATGGCCATCTCAGCATGGGTGACGTGATCACGGCCATGCGCGTCAGATAGAAATGCCTCGGTGCGATCTGCAGTCCATTTCACCGTTTTGTTTAACTTCTTGGCGGCCCATGTAACACAAACGTCTTCCGCATAAAGATAAATCTTTGAGCCGAAACCGCCGCCCACATCGGGTGCAACGACACGAACCTTGTGTTCAGGCAGGCCCATCACAAAGGCGGTCAGCAACAGGCGTTCAACGTGTGGGTTCTGATTGGCTACGTACAGTGTGTATTCGTCAGATGCGCGGTTGTAGCAGCCAATTGCTGCACGAGGCTCCATGGCGTTAGGCACCAAACGATTGTTGACCAGATCGATCTTGGTGATATGTGCTGCTTGTTCAAACGCTTTATCTACAGATTCTTTCTCACCGATTGCCCATTTGTAGCAATGATTATTGGGTGCTTCGTCGTGAATGGTTGGTGCACCATTCTTGCCTGCATCGCGGATATCAGCGATGGCAGGTAAGACCTCGTAATCCACATCGACCAACTCGGCAGCATTGCGAGCCTGTTCAAGTGTCTCAGCAATCACCATGGCCACGTGGTCACCCACGTAACGGGCTTTGCCCTGGCAAAGAATCGGATGGGGCGGCTCTTTCATCGGTTCGCCGTTGGTGCTGGTGATCAACCAACCGCAGGGCAACCCATTTACGTTATCTGCAGCCACATCCTGGCCATCGTACACAGCAACTACACCAGGGGCAGCAAGCGCCGCTCTCTTGTCAATTGACTTGATGATGGCGTGTGCATGCGGTGAGCGTACAAAGTACGCATGCACCATGTTATTGATTTGAATATCATCAGTGTACTGACCTGCGCCCGTCAGGAAACGCTCGTCTTCCTTGCGCAGCACTGCCTCGCCAATGTAGGGCAGGCTTGCGAAATCATTTGATCCCATGTCTGTTCTCCTTTTATTGGCCTCAGGCCTTCATTTGGGCAGCGCCCTGTTTCACGGCGCGAACAATATTCTGGTAGCCGGTGCAACGGCAAATATTGCCCTCTAGCAGCTCACGGATTTCATGTTCTGATGCGCCGGGATGTTTGGTACAGAGGTCGACCGCACTCATCACCATTCCGGTTGTGCAGAAGCCGCATTGCAGGCCATGACAGTCTTTAAACGCTTGCTGCATGGGATGCATCTGGCCATCGGCGGTACTTAAGCCCTCAATTGTGGTGACCGATTTGCCAGCCATTTGTGCAAGCAGAACGTTGCATGACTTAATGGCATCACCATCGACAATTACCGTACAGGCACCACATTGAGCGGTATCACATCCGACATGGGTGCCGGTCAGCCCCATGTGTTCTCGCAAGGCTTGCACCAACAATGTGTTTGGTTCAGCCTCGAGCGAGACTGTCTTTCCGTTGACCGTCAGTTCGGTTTTCATGATGAAGTCTCCTGATGAAACGCTTAAGTCGTTTTTAATTCGTTGAGTCCTTCATCCTAGAGGACATCATACGTTTCATCAATCATTCACCCACAAAATCTAGTCAGGGAAAATACTGATGCTGGCTTAAGGTTTGAGCAAACCTTAAGCCATAAATGATTTCAGTCAATTAACTTGACCAATTGCTTGCCAAAATTCTCACCTTTGAGCATACCTACAAATGCTGCGGGGGCGTTTTCTAGTCCGACAGTTACTGACTCCCGGAACTTGATTTCACCTGCAGCAACTCGTTGCCGTAATGCTTGTCTGATATCTGGCCATGTTTGCATATGGTCAGAAACGATAAATCCTTGCAGTTTGATGCGGTTAATCAGAATGGAACGCAGCGTGTGATGAGCATGGGGCGGCCGATTGAACTCAGAGACCATGCCACACAGCGCTATACGAGCAAACACATTCATGCGCGGTAACAGTGATTCAAATATGGCACCGCCAACGTTTTCAAACAAGCAGTCAATACCCTTGGGTAGTGCATCATCAAGCAATTGCTCAAACGCCGGGTCTTTGTGGTCTACGCAAGCATCAAACCCTAGCTCCTTGACCACGAAATCGCATTTCGCTGGCCCGCCAGCAATGCCCACTACGCGGCAACCAACGGACTTGGCTAACTGACCCACCACGGATCCCACAGCACCAGACGCTGCATCGACCACCACGGTCTCGCCTGCTTTGGGTTCGCAGATCGTCATCAGACCGGTCCATGCTGTGATGCCAGGCATGCCAATGACCCCAAGGTAAGCACTTGGCGGTACGTCATCACCTTCAATCTTCAGTGCCTGCTTGGCTGGCACAGCAGCAAACAGTTGCCAACCGGTGGCTGCTAGCACCATATCGCCGGGCTTGAAGCGGTCAGAGTGCGACTCGATGACTTCGCCAACGGTACCGCCGACCATTAACTGGCCGGGCTCAACCCCCTGCGCGTAGGATTTGGCCGCAGAGATGCGACTGCGCATGTAGGGATCAAGCGAAAGCCAGTGATTGCGCACCAGGATTTCTCCGTCCCCTGGGATCGGCATTGGGGTCTCGATCAACTTGAGGTGTTCGGGCGTGACCCACCCTTCAGGACGTTCAACCAGAATAATTTGTTGGTTCATCTCTAGTGCAAGCTACGTTTGTTGATATTGGATTTTGTTATGCTGGGGTGCCATAAATCCGACCGGCACGAAATGCATCAGCCATAGCGCGCGGCACTTCCGACTCGGCCTCAACGACCTTTGCGCGCATCTCTTGCTCGAGTGCCACGGCCATCGCCCGACGTTCTTCAGCTTTCGCCTGCGCAATCTGTTTGTCGGCGTTGGCTTGCTCGATCTGCAAGGCCGCGCCAATATTCTTACCAACATCAATGTCTGCAATATCGATTGAGAGAATTTCGTAGGCAGTACCGGAATCCAGCCCATTGGCCAGAATGCGTTTGGAAATACTGTCTGGCCGCTCAAGCACGTCTTTGTGGTTTGGCGCCGAACCAATGGCACTGACCATACCCTCGCCCACACGGGCAATGATCGTTTCCTCACCTGCACCACCAACCAGACGATCAAGGTTTGTTCGAACGGTTACCCGCGCCACACCGATTAACTGAATCCCATCTTGAGCAACCGCCGCATTACGCGGAGTTTGAATGACTTTAGGCAGTACAGACATTTGCACGGCATCGAGCACGTTGCGTCCGGCCAAGTCGATGGCGGCCGCTCGATTGAAGGTGAGTTCAATGTTGGCTTTGTCAGCCGAGATAATCGCATTAACCACATCCACTACGTTGCCACCAGCCAGAAAATGGCTTTCTAGTTCATCGAGCGGAATGCTCAAGCCCGCTTTCACCGCGCTGATGCGAGCCTTGATGATGCTGTGCGGTGGTACACGCCGCAATCGCATGGCAACCAGAGTCAACAGTCCAACATAAGCACCTGAAGCCCATGCCGTTATCCACAGGCGAAACGGTACGAAGTAGCCAATCACTGCAATGAGGATCAGCAGAATAATTACGAGACCAATAAAGCCTGTGCCGGCAATCATGTTCAGGGAGTCCATTTCTTTTCCTCAGAGGCTAGCTAGGATGGCCGCCCGGGGGCGACATCAGATTGTTCAATGGGGTCAAATTCGTATGGCTGCAAGGCGCGAGGCGCGCCGAGTACTGTCATGGCGATGATGGCTTGGCGGGCGCCGTCTCGGCTACGCAGACTTTTGGCCAGGGGATGGATTCCGGCCGTTTTGACAGTCGAACCACCAATTGTGTTGACTGACCGTTCGGTAGTGGATATTTTCGGTGTGACTGCTGCCACCGACCGATTGATTGGCTGCACTTCAGTAGTTTGTACCGGGTAAGGCTGATAGTCAGGTGAAACCCATGGCGGTGGCTGTGGCGCTTCGATGGGTTCCCGGTATGTTTGGGGCGTTGGCGCCTGGATCACCGACTCTGGTGATGGCATTGCGGGGGCTGGAATTGGTCTGCCAAACGGTCCAGCCAGCGAATCAGAACTGTCAGGTACAGAAGTGTTTTGCGCGTCATCTAACTCGGCTGGCGGCAGGGGCGGTAGGTTGCTGAGAGCTTTTTTGTCTTTTTCTAGCTTGAGTACAAGCATCCCGATTAGAGCTAGCACGAGTACTAGCCAGATCGGGAAACCAGCCAGAAAAGCAAAGCCTGCCATCATGAAAAACGGGATGGCACTTTGCGGTTGGCTTTTCTTTTTCTTGCTCATGACCGTTACACGCGAGGGATATTGCCCGCATTCGTGTCGCCTTCACCGGCGATGTTTTGCCGCATGTCGGTATCAGCCTGCAGGTTTTGCATACGGTAATAGTCCATGATCCCAAGTTGGCCACCGCGGAAGGCTTCTGCCATGGCTAACGGCACCTCCGCCTCTGCCTCAACCACCTTGGCACGCATTTCTTGCTCTTTGGCCACGGCCATGGCCCGTCTCTCCTCAGCCTTGGCTTGGGCGATTTGTTTGTCAGCGTTAGCTTGATCGATCTGCAGTTTTGCACCGATGTTTTCACCCACGTCAACGTCGGCGATATCGATTGAGAGGATCTCAAATGCGGTGCCGGCATCGAGGCCTTTTGCCAGAATGTGTTTCGAAATGTTGTCTGGATTTTCGAGTACGAGCTTATGGTTGTCAGCAGAACCAATGGTGCTAACCATTCCTTCGCCAACACGGGCGATGATGGTCTCCTCGCCTGCGCCTCCGACCAGCCGATCAATATTGGTGCGCACTGTCACCCGAGCCAGGCAAACCAATTGGATCCCGTCACGTGCAACAGCAATAATTCGTGGTGTCTCGATGACCTTGGGCAACACTGACATTTGCACGGCTTCCAGAACATCTCGGCCAGCCAGGTCAATTGCTGCAGCGCGCTTGAATGTCAGTGGAATGTTGGCTTTGTCGGCCGAGATCATGGCGTTGACCACCCGCACCACATCACCGCCCGCCAAAAAGTGCGCTTCTAGCTCGTCAATCGAGATGTCCAGACCAGCTTTGACGGCGCTAATTCTGGCTGTGATGATGGTGGCCGGTGGTACACGACGCAGACGCATGGCCACGAGTGTGAACAAACCCACGTAGGCGCCGGATGCCCACGCTGCAATCCAGAGTGGGATCGGCACAAGATACAGGATAATCGCGAGTCCAATGACGATTGGAATCAGGATTCCAAAAGCACCGAACAACCCAAAAATTGTCTCGATCATTACAGCTCCAAGCTTGGTTTATTGGGAATCGACCACGTGCCTAACTACAACACGGTTGCCATCAACATGATCAACCCTGATCGGTTGACCAGGCTCGATGAATTCTCCATCTGACACAACATCGACCCGTTTGCCTTCGATGTCGGCAATGCCTGCTGGCCTCAATGTTGACACGGCGACGCCGATTTTGCCCACCAAGGCGTGCTCAGCCAATGGCTCGGAAGTAAATCCGCTTTCGGCCGTCAGATCAGTGTGCAGCACAAGGTGTCGTCCAACACGGGTTTTAGGGAGGTAGCGCAGAATCACCAGGCTTGCAACGATGGCAACAATCAAAGAGATGCCGAGCCGGCTTGCGGCACCAATCAAAGCATCCATGGTCGCGCCTTCTCCTACCGTGCTTAACATCAAGCCACCCAAAAGGGCGAGAATTCCAAGCACTCCGGCAACTCCAAAGCCAGGTATGACAAAGGCTTCGATCAACAACAACACAATCCCCGCGGCTGCGAGCAAGAACTCTTCCCAGCCTGCCAGGTTGACGAGCCAATGACCCCATAGAAATAGACCCAGGCTAGACAGACCTAATGCACCCGGCACACCAAAACCAGGTGTACGTACTTCGACGATGATACCGATCATCGCGATGGAGACCAGCAAGGAGCTCACAACAGGGTTGGTTAAAAAGCGAACAAATTCCTCCGCCCAGTTGGTACCTGTCTCCCTGATCTCGGCTTCTTTAAGGCCTAGCTGATCCAGTGCAGAACGCAGGGTGCTGGCTTCGAAATCAGCGATGTTTAGTTTTAATGCTTCTTCAGTAGTGAGCGTTAGCAACTTACCTCGCGCGGTGACACCAGGAATCGAGACGTCAGGGTCTACCATCGCTTCGGCAACCAGCGTGTCGCGTCCACGGCTCTCGGCTGTAGCACTAAATTCTTTGCGCACGTATGAGATTGTTTTTTCTGACGTGGGTTTGGTCTCGGTCCCGGTGCTCTGGACGGGGGTAGCTGCACCAATCGTTCCCCCGGGAGCCATGACGATGGCGTTGGCCGCCAAACTAATAAGTGCTCCAGCAGAAATAGCACGGGTGTCCACGAAGGCAATCGATTGGATGGGACTCTTCAGAAGCGCATCACGAATCTGAACAGCAGCGTCTACACGCCCGCCGAAAGTATTGATCTGTAGCACGACTGCTGCAGCGTTGTTGTCTTGCGCTTGTTGCAGAACCCGCTCAATGAATGGCGCCAAGCCTAGGTCAATCGTACCTTCGACCTGCGCCACATAAACGACTGGGCGTTGGTTGGCAGACTGCGCGCCAACCCAACCGCCGATCACAAGTGTGATCAGCAGTAGAATTGACAACAGAGTTTTAGATGTACGGCTAGCCATGCACAGAGTGTACATGGCTAGACTCTCTGTCAAGCAGCTTCCCTGCGTTTTTTGAGGAATAGCAAGACAGATAACACGATCATGACTGATCCCAGCCCTGTCCTAAACCAGCCTTCCATTAATAGCAGTGGCAAGCCAGCGCACCCCATGAAGGCAACACCATAGTACCGAGCCCAGTTTTTACCGGACTTGACAGCGTTTTGATAGAGCGGGAAAAAAGCCGAGAACAGTGCCATGACTATGAAAAACAGCGCCCAAGGCCGGGTGAAGAAAAGTGAGTAGTCGTCGCTCGTAGATACTGCACGTGCAAAGTTCAACTCAGCCAATGGACCCAGCACAACCCCCAAGACCATGGGTGTTAGAGGGAAACCATTTTTCACCATCACAAAACCCAGAATACCAAACGCCAGTAAGGTCCAAATATCAAAGGTGGTGTTGTTCAAGGTGAATACACCGATAGCGCAATACAAAAGGATAACGACACCCAAGATGTAAAGCGGGATTCGGGTCACTAGAAGGAATCCGCGCAATGCGCCTGAGGTCAGCGCAAGCGTCATGAAGTTGGCCAGAAAGTAAGCGACCATAATCCCGTATGCCAGTATGGGTTGCGAGGTGATGAAGGTTGGGCTTGGTGCAATGTTGTGGATCGTGAGCGCACCAAGCATGACTGCAGTGACAGCGTCGCCTGGTATGCCCAAAGCCATCATCATGATAAGAGCACCGCCTGCAGTGGCATTGTTTGATGCTTCCGATGAAATCAAGCCTGGTGGGGTGCCGGTGCCAAAGGCCTCAGGTGTCTTAGAGGCTTTCTTGGTTTGGTCGTACGCGAGGATGTTTGAAATGGAGCTGCCTGCTGCTGGCAAAAGTCCGACGAATAATCCAATAAATGCTGAGCGGATCAGCGCGCCCCAGTGTTTGAATATCTCAATAATAGACTCACGGTGCTGCATACGCACTGCCGCTTGATGCCCAGCAATCATGGGTTTTTTGGCTGCCTCAGAGTCGCTCATGTCGGTTAGCAGCTGACTAAAGGCAAATAAACCGATGAGTACAGGCAAAAACGCGAAGCCAGCGCCTAAAGCATCAAAATCAAAGGTGAAACGCGCTGCCCCATTGACACGGTCCTCTCCGATGCTGGCGATTAAAAGTCCCACTACGCCCGCAATTAAGCCTTTGATCATTGCGCCTGAGGATAAGCTAGCTGCGATCGTGAGCGCAAACAAGACCAACATGAAGTAGTCCCATGGGCCGAATTCCAGACCGATGGCAGCCAACGTTGGTGCCAAAAATACCAGCACGACGGCCGAAATCAGACCACCAAAAAATGATGCCCATAAACCAATCCCCAGCGCCAAACCAGGGCGACCGTTACGCGACATGGGGAAGCCGTCAAACGTGGTCGCAATCGAAGAGGGCGTGCCAGGGACTCCAATCAGAATGGAGGCGAACATGCCGCCAGTCAGTCCGCCGACGTATACACCTAACATGGTTGACAAGCCCTCAATCGGGCTCATGCCAAACGTAAATGGCAGGGCCAGTACGACGGCCATGGTGATGGTGAAACCGGGAATGGATCCTGCAATCAAGCCAGCCAAAACACCGATGGCCATCAGCATCAGGTTGTTTAATGCGAATACTTCGCCGAATGCCAAAAACAGGTTATCGATGATCATAATTTGACTGCGCTCCGCTTAATAAAATAACTCGCCACCGGGCAAGATGACGCGTAGCGCGTAAGTGAATATTGACCACATGCCGCCAACAGCCAAGACGGCAATCAAGGCGTGCATAACAAGCCTGCGTGGCGTCGCGCCGCCAATCAGGGTTTGGGTGATGAACACAAACAATATGCCGGCAAGCAGCATTCCCAAATAGGGCAGGGCCAGCAGAAACACAAAGAACATCACGAAACAGATGATCGGATTGCGATAGGTTTTAAGCCAACCGCTTAGGCTAAATGGCTCGGTTTCGGGGCGGGGTTCAGATAGAGACTTGAATAGATAAATGACACTTAAAACCGTCAATAAAACAAGCACCACGCGCGGCCAGATCTCTGACCCAACCTGCGAGAAAGGTACTTCCCGTATATAAAAAGTCTGCCAGAAAAAAATGCCACAAAGCATTAGCAACAAAATGGCAATGATGGCGTCGCGGTTCAGTTTATTCATGTATGCCTGCCCGTACCGGGATTCACGCGCGAAAGTCGCGAGACCTCCTGATAGTTTATTGATTTACTTCTGGCAATATTTGTCGCCTAAAAAACGTCAGGCCCTTGGGGCGATCGCCTGTTGGGCCTGTTCTTACTTGAGCGTGCGCATCATACTTGAAGCGCACGCATCAGGTCGTCTCGATTATTTCTTGAACATACCGATTTTGATGGCCAGACGCTCATGCTCTGCGTACGATGTCCTCAGAAAATCCGCATAGCCTTTGCTGCCCTTGGACAGGACGACAGAGCCTTTCTCTTCGATTGATTTGACCAGCGCCGGGTCTTTGGACGCTGTCACGAACGCATTCTCCCAGAACTTGACGATGTCAGCCGGTGTGCCCTTGGGCAGTGCAACGCCGCGGGTCAAGCCGTAAAGCACGTTAACACCTTGCTCCTTGAGCGTTTGCACGATTGGAATGACGGGGTCACGTTCCTCAGTGGCAATACCTAGCGCCAACAATGAGCCTTCCTCGATGTACTGCTTGGCGCTTAAGACGTTGGTTTCGCCCATCATGAAGTTCCCGGCCAACAACGCCGTATTGCGCTCACGGGTGCCGTCGTAGGAGACGTAGCGGAATTTCACATCGGCTGCGTCTTCGATTAACAAAAAGATGAAGTGGCTCGTTGACCCAAGCGTCACACCAACTGTGACCGACTCAGGGTCCTTTTTGGACATGGCCAGCATTTCGCCCAGTGACTTAAACGGTGCCTTGGTTGACGCGCCCACAATGGAGGGAGTGAAACTGACTACGGCGACAGGCTCAAACTGGTCGTAAGTGAACTTGGCACGGCCCGTTAGAAAGCTGGTGATCACACTCTCATGCAGTGCGATGAGTGAGCAGCCATCAGGTTTGGAGTCTTTAACCTGTGTAGTGCCTTTAATGCCACCCTGGCCACCGACGTTCACGACTTGTAGCTGAGGTTTGAGTCCGGACTTATTGATGGTGTCGACATAAAGGCGAAACACGATGTCGGTGTCACCACCAGCTGGCCAGGGCACCACTAACTGTGCGGTTGAGCAATTCGGTGCCGCTGCATTGGCTGTTGTTGCCATTAGGCCAGCGCATGCTATGGATGCAGCTGCAGTCAGAAATTTGGCTTTCAACATAGGAACTCCTTTTTGTTTTGAGGTAACAGGTGAGATCAGTTGGGATTTGCCGTTTGACGTCATCAGCAAACGGTCCCGCGATCGACCCCGGTTTTACAAGCAAATACTATGCCCGCAACGGTCCTCTGAAAGTTCGTTAGAGAAAACCGTTTTGTTACACAGGGGATGATTGTCAACTTCTGGCGGGCAACGATCAAGGGCTGTCGGTGGGGGGAAACCCTTGGTCTTGGGATGTTTTAGCACCACGATGGGGCGCTACTCGTGTGGCTGGAGTTCCACTAGTTCAATGTGCGCCACTCACGTATGATCAAAACCTTTCTGGTGATCGAGAGCGTTTTCATCATGTCTACCACTCAAAATTCTTCGGCTCCAAAGACCCGTGTTGCAATCGCAGGTTTAGGCGCTATTGGGCAATCACTTGCGCAGTCCTTGGCCGCGGGGCGGGTACCTGGCGTGGAACTGGTCGCGGTGTCAGCAAAGAATCACGACAAAGCTGCAGCATTTGTGCAAACCCTGGTTCACCAAGTTCCAGTTCTGACGATTGATCAGCTTGAGCCAGTCGCGGATCTGGTGGTGGAGTGTGCTCCGGCGGCATTGTTATCAGATATTGTTACACCGTTCCTAAAGGCAGGTAAACAAGCTATTGTGCTCTCGGTTGGTGCGTTGCTATTTAACGAACACCTATCTAAAGTGGCTAGCGACCACGGTGGCACCATCATGGTGCCAACAGGCGCATTGATTGGTTTAGACGCTGTCATAGCTGCTGCAGAAGGCAAGATTCACGAAGTCAAGATGGTCACTCGCAAGCCGCCAGCCGGGCTTAAAGGTGCCCCCCATTTAGTGGAAAACAATATCAGTGTTGATGGTTTGACTGAGCCGCTCAAAGTGTTTGAGGGCAACGCCCGCGACGCAGCCAAGGGCTTTCCAGCGAACCTGAATGTGGTGGTAGCACTTGCACTGGCCGGTGTGGGGCCCGAGCACACCACCTTGGAAATCTGGGCCGACCCTACGGTGACGCGCAATACCCACACCATTAAAGTTGACTCAGACTCGGCGCGGTTCACCATGACCATCGAGAACATTCCGTCCGAGAACCCCAAGACTGGCCGGATCGTCGCGCAAAGCGTGGTGGCCATGTTACGCAAGATGCGAGCGGGTCTGCGTGTCGGAACCTGATAGCGCGCCACGTGGGCGTGCTCACAGCTAAAAGCAGTGAGCTGATTGTTCGCTGTTAAATTGTGTTTGAACAGCAGTCACAAACGGGGAAGTGGAAATGGACTTTGAGTTGACGTCCAGGCAACGCGATCTGCAGATGAAGACGCGAGAATTTATTGCCAACAAAATTATTCCGATGGAATCTGATGAGCGCCAAGGCGCACATGGTCCTGAAGAATCATTGCGTGCCGAGCTCGTGGATTTGGCTCGTCAAGCCGGCTTGTTGACACCGCATGCGTCGATCGACATGGGAGGCCTGGGTCTGAGTCATGTAGACAAGGCAATCGTGTTCGAAGAGGCTGGCTACTCGCGGCTCGGACCAACGGCCCTGAATATTCATGCGCCCGATGAAGGCAATATTCACCTCATGGAAGTAGTGGCCACGCGTGAACAAAAAGAAAGGTGGTTGCGCCCACAGGTTCAGGGACATATACGCTCATGTTTTGCGATGACCGAGCCGGATGGGGCTGGTGCTGACCCCTCGATGCTGGCGACCACTGCTGTGCGCGATGGCGATGACTACATTATCAACGGTAAAAAGTGGTTCATCACCGGTGCTCATGGTGCTTCGTATGTCATCATCATGGCCAAACTGGAAGACGGCTCGGCAACCATGTTTCTAAGCGACATGGATGTGCCTGGTATTGAGATTGTGCGCTTGATGGACGCCATGGATACATGTTTCACCGGAGGTCATGCCGTGATGCAGTTCAACAATCTGCGGGTGCCGGCAAGTCAAGTCTTAGGTGAGCTTGGTAAAGGATTCCGATACGCTCAGGTTCGATTGGCCCCCGCTCGTTTGACGCACTGCATGCGTTGGCTTGGCCAGGCCAGACGAGCTCATGACATCGCCACTCAGTACGCCCGCACTCGTGAAGCATTTGGCAAGCCTTTGGGCAAGCATGAAGGCGTTGGTTTCATGCTGGCAGATAACGACATGGATTTACATACGGCACGTATGCACATCTGGCATACCGCAGCTGTGCTCGATCGTGGTGAGACCGGTAACTTCGAGTCGAGTCGTGCGAAAGTGGTCTGCTCCGAAGCCCAGTGGCGCGTGGTAGACCGGTGCGTGCAGATTCTTGGTGGCCAAGGTGTGACCGGTGAGACTGAGTTGATGCGTATCTTCACGGATATGCGTTCGTTTCGCATTTATGACGGCCCCAGCGAAGTTCATCGCTGGAGCATGGCCAGAAAAATTCTTGATGGCAAGGCTCCGACACCATGACAGAAGGGATTGATTCAATTTTTCGGCTCGATGGCAAAGTGGCCCTAGTGACTGGGGCATCGAGCGGTTTGGGTTTGCACTTTGCCAAAGTACTGGCTCAGGCTGGGGCCCATGTGGTGGTAGCTGCCAGACGCAAGGAACGTTTGCAAGACCTTTGTGCCGAGATCGTGCGTGATGGGGGGCGAGCAAGCGCGGTAACGCTTGACGTCACTGACGTGGCCAGCGTTGCGGCTTGCTTTGATGCTAGCGAAAAAGCTGCAGGTGTGCCTGACATTGTTGTTAGTAACGCAGGCACCACGGTGACCAAGATGGCCGTAGATCAAACGCCAGAGGATTTTGATCAGGTCATGAATGCCAACTTGCGTGGTTGCTGGCTGGTAGACACGGAAGCGGCTCGTCGACTGATCGCTGCAAAAAAGTCCGGTAGCATCATCAATATTGCTTCTATCCTTGGAGCGCGGGTAGCGGCAGCCGTTGCGCCCTATGCGATCTCCAAGGCAGGCGTGATTCAAGCGACCAAAGCCATGGCGCTTGAATGGGCTCGATACGGCATTCGCGTTAATGCCCTGCTACCCGGTTACGTTCGCACGGAACTCAATAGCGAGTTTCTCGATAGCGACGTCGGGGACAAGTTGCGCATGCGTGTGCCTAGCCGGCGTTTTAATGAACTGGTTGATCTTGATGGCCCGTTATTGTTACTGGCCAGCGATGCTGGTCGGGCCATGAGCGGTTCAACGGTTGAAGTCGACAGTGGTCACTTGGTGAGCGGTCTATGAGCCAGCAAGTAGCGCTCGACGATGCAGCTTGGGCCAGACTAGGGAGCTACTTGTTTGAAGAGGGTGTCATACCAAGCCACGAGATCGTAGCGACGTTGCTGACCGGTGGGCAGTCAAACCCGACTTATCGTTTGGTCAGTGGCGACAAATCATTTGTTCTGCGTAAAAAACCGGCTGGGGACTTGCTGCCTTCGGCGCATGCCATCGACCGGGAATACGGCGTCATGAAGGCCTTGCAAACCACGCCTGTGCCCGTGCCTGAAATGCTGGTCTATTGTGAAGATGAGAGCCTGATAGGCACACCCTTTTACGTCATGCCATTTCTGCAGGGCAGAGTATTTTTTGATCAGACATTGCCTGGCATGACCCGCGACGAACGCGCGCAGGTCTACGCCAACATGAACCAGGCGATTGCTCAGTTGCATCGAATTGATCCGGAGGCAATTGGCCTAGGTGATTACGGCAAGGCAGGTAATTATTTTGGTAGGCAAATCAGGCGTTGGAGCCAGCAGTACCAAGAACACCACACTGATCGTATTGCGTCGCTTGAGCACCTCATCGAGTGGCTGCCCGATCGCATCCCGGCTGGCGACCTAACCACCATTGTTCACGGTGACTATCGTTTGGATAATGTGATGCTGCATGCCACAGAGCCAAAAGTGATTGCTGTGCTTGACTGGGAGCTCTCTACACTCGGCCATCCGCTGGCAGACTTCTCATACCACTGCATGAGCTGGCATATTCCGCCGTCGCTCTGGCGCGGCATTGGCGGCTTGGATCTTGCCGAGCTCGGCATCCCAAGTGAGCGTCAATACATTGAACAGTATGTGTCCGTGACAGGCTACAAAGGTGTGCAGGAACACTGGAATTTTTATCTTGCCTACAATTTTTTCCGGATTGCGGCGATACTCTACGGCATAGGAGAGCGTGCCAGGCAGGGCACGGCCACAGCCTCAGACGCCATGGAAATGGCCGCCAAGGCTGAGCCATTGGCCGATATTGGCTGGCATTACGCACAACAATATCAAGCTCAGAGAGGGTGACAAATGGGTGAGGGTCTTGCTCGCGATGCGGCCAATTTCGTGCCGTTATCGCCGTTGAACTTTTTGGTGCGTGCGGCCGCGGTTTATCCGCAGCGCACAGCGTTGATACATGGCGATCTTCGGCAAACGTGGGCGCAAACCTATGAGCGTTGCCGCCAGTTTGCCAGTGCGTTGACCAAACTCGGTATCAAACGCGGTGATGTGGTGGCGGTCATGGCACCGAACATTCCCGCACTGTATGAAGCGCATTTTGGGGTGCCGATGGCGGGCGCTACATTGCTGGCGTTAAACACCCGATTGGATGCTGACACCACCGCCTACATTCTTGATCACTCCGAAACCAAAGTGCTCTTGTGTGACCGTGAGTTCTCGGACTTGATGAGTGATGTGTTGCCCAAACTTGCCAACAAAATCATTGTGATTGACATTAATGATCCGGTCTATGCGGGAGCAGGCGATGCCCTTGGAGAGATCGATTACGAACAGTTGTTGGCCAGTGGCGATCCTGCATTTGAAATGCTGATGCCAGAAGATGAGTGGGACAACATCAGCCTTAACTACACATCAGGCACGACAGGCAGACCCAAGGGGGCGTTGTACTCGCATCGCGCCACTTACCTGAATGCCATGGGCAACATGGTGTCCGCTGGCATGCGTTTGCAGTCCACCTACCTGTGGACGTTGCCGATGTTTCACTGTAACGGCTGGTGCTTCCCGTGGACGCTGGCCATGATTGCAGGCACCAATGTGTGTCTGCGACGGGTAGAACCCAAGGCTATTTTTGCGGCCATCCAGGATCACCATGTCGAGTACTTCTGTGCTGCACCGGTGGTGTTGACCATGCTTGCGCACGCGCCCAAGGAGCATCGTTTCACGCCGGACTGGACCGTGCAGGTGATGACCGGTGGCGCGGCACCACCGGCAGCGTTGATTGCCGCCATGGCCGAGTTGAGTATTGAAGTAGCTCATCTCTACGGGTTGACGGAGACGCTTGGACCATCCGTCATTTGCGCTTGGCATGATGAGTGGAATGAGCTGAGCCTAGATGAGCAAGCCAAGCTCAAGAGCCGTATTGGCGTGCGTAAAAACACGATGGAAGATGCGATGGTCGTGGATTCTCACACCATGGCGCCCGTACCTTGGGATGGCAAGACCATTGGCGAATTGGTCATGCGCGGCAATACCGTGATGAAGGGGTATTTAAAGAACCCGGAGGCAACTGCGCAGGCGTTTCATGGTGGTTGGTTCCATAGCGGTGACTTGGTCGTGGTCCACCCCGACGGTTACTTCGAAGTGAAAGATCGACTGAAAGACATTGTGATTTCTGGTGGCGAGAACATTTCAACGGTGGAAGTTGAAGGCGTGCTATACCGTCATCCGGCGGTGCTTGAGGCGGCAGTCGTTGCTATGCCGCATGAAAAGTGGGGCGAGACGCCGTGTGCATTTGTCACGCTTAAAGATGGAGCGCAGGCAAGTTCTGATGACATCATTAAATTCTGCCGTGAGCACTTGGCAGGGTTTAAGGTGCCCCACAAAATTGTGTTCTCCACCCTACCTAAAACTTCGACGGGCAAGATCCAGAAGTTTGTGTTGCGAGAGCAGGCCAGGGAGTTGGGTGTTAATTAATTAGTGAGTGCGATCAACGCTCAATTTCTTTGAGAATTCCTCGATTAAGATATCTCGAACAAATTCTCTAGAACATCCACCATGCGCCAACCACCCTCCCATTACCCCGGCCTGCGGTTTCTGCATTCTCCGGGCCCTACTCACGTGCCCAAAGCCGTCATGGATGCGATGTCAGAGCAACCCATGGATATGGCCGATGAACGGCTTGATCCTTTGATCGCTGACTGCGAGAACGGGTTGCGTGCCATCATGAGGACCAATGAGGCCGAGGTCTTCATCTATTCGTCCAATGGCCATGGTGTGTGGGAAGCAGTGACCGTTAACCTGGCAGCTCCCGGACAAAAGGTGCTGGTCGCAAGCACTGGTCATTTCTCGGACTCTTGGGCACTCATGACCGAAGCCATGGGCGTAGAAGTTGTGCGCACACCGTACCGGGAAGGCTATCCCATTGATCCGGCCGACATTGAGCAGGCTCTGAAGGCTGATGCCAAGAATGAGATTGTTGCCGTCTACGTTGTACAGACTGATACAGCTTCGAGCATTACGAGCGATGTGCCTGCCATCCGTGCAGCAATGGATCGCGTTGATCACCCAGCGCTGTTGGTTGTTGATGTGGTCGCCTCGCTGGCTGCAGCGCCTTATGAGATGGACGCGTGGGGTGTGGATGTGACCCTCGGTGCAGCTCAGAAGGGTTTGATGTGCCCACCCGGCATGGCGTTTTGTGCGGCAAATGCACGGGCGATTGAAGTGGCTCAAGCCAATCCGGCGCATCGCTTCTACTGGGATTGGAAACGACGTCGAGGTGCGCCGTCCTACAAAAAATTCTGCGGCACACCACCTCAAAGCTTTTTGCAGGGCTTGAGAGTTGCGATCGATTTGTTGCACCGCGAAGGGCTAGACAATGTGATTACCCGTCACCGGCGGTTTGCCGAGGCGGTTCACGCAGCCGTTGAAATTTGGGCTCAAGGCGGCCAGATACGGTTTGTCTGCCAAGTCCCATCAGCTCGGTCGGTCTCAGTGACAACCATTGAAATCGATGGCGTTAATCCAGACACGATCCGCCAGGTGGCGCGCGAACAGTTCAACGTGTCGCTTGCTGGTGGCTTGGGCCCATTTTTTGGGCGGGCGTTTCGTATTGGCCATTTGGGCGATTTGAGCGCACCGATGGTGCTCGGCTGCCTAAGCGCAGTTGAAGGTACTTTACGCATGCTGAACGTGCCAATTGGTTCAGGTGCGATTGATGCGGCACTTGATTCGCTCAATGCGCAGTGACATCACGTGCTTGTCAGTCATTGCCAGCCCGGCTTTTTGAGTCTGCTACAGTGACAATCGAATTTGTTTGTATGAGACCGTTCGATGTGAGGTGTGCAATGGGACTTGTGAGCCAACTAGCCAAGACAGCCGAAGTTATTAAAAAATCGAGCTTCATGATGTTAGGGCTGGCCGCGGCAATGGCTCTTAGTGGTCTCGATGCCCATGCATCAAGTTCGACCAATGCTGCTGCCGCTGCTACCCAACCGATTTGGCTCATGGGCGAAGTGCATGACAATCCCGATGGTCATGGTTATCGCCTGCGCGACCTGCAGGCAGCCGTGACTGCAGATTGGCGGCCGGCTATTTTGATGGAGCAATTCAATGTTGATCGGCAAGCTGAGCTCACCCAAGCCTGGCAGACCTGTAAAGAAGCGCAATGCGTGATTGACGCTGCTGGCGGCAAAGGTTGGCAGTGGGATTTGTATAAACCCGTCATTCAATTGGCATTGGCCTATCGTTTGCCGCTCGTGGCGGCCAATGTCTCTCGCGAGCAGCTTGGGCAGGTGATGAAGCAAGGTTTTGGGGCGGTGTTTGATGAGGACACAGTCAAAGCTTATGGGCTAGACAAAGCGCTGCCACAAGAGTGGCTCGACGGGCAGCGAGTAGCCATTCGTGAAGGGCACTGCAACATGCTGCCCGAGGAAATGATTGACCCCATGGTCAATGCCCAGACGGCGCGCGATGTGATGTTCGCCAAGCTGATGGCTGAGTACGCACCCCAAGGTGTGGTTTTAATCGCTGGTAATGGCCATGTGCGCAAGGATCTTGGAGTCTATGCCTGGTTGCCACATGAATTGAAGAGTGAAGTGACTGTGTTTGGGTATGTGGAGCCTGATGGGGTCAGTGCCACTTGGTACGACCAGGTGCGTGTGGTTCCAGCGCACCCGCGCCCAGATCCTTGCGAAGCGTTTAAACGCAGTCGATCTTGAGACATTGGAGACTAGTTTGAGAGTTTGCAAATGGATTGGCGTGATGCTCTGCGCCTTGGCACTAGCGGGCTGTGGCAATAACCCCACAGCTGAGCGTACACCTGATGGCTTTGACCCACCCTATAACTATTACTAAATACGGGCACGGTTCGGTCCCAGCGCAGCCTTAAATAATAAGACCCATTGGCTAACCCGAGGTAGCCAATGGGTCTTATCCGAAAGCTCGCAAGACTTTGGTTAGAACACTGGCGGATGCGTCACGATCGATTTCAGATCTGCCGTATCCGCATGCAGTTTGCTGGTGTCTGGCTTGGGACGAGTCAGACTGGCCTCGCTTGCTAGTGCTGTTTCCATTGCGCTGCCAATGGCCAGCAAGCGCCCATCCTGGTAGAGCGGACCGATGACCTGAATGCCAAATGGCATGCCGGCTTCATCAAGGCCTGAGGGCAGTGATAGAGCGGGATGCGTACTCATGGTGACTACGTAGGTCAGGGAAAGCCATTCATAGTAATTACGCATTTTCTGGCCATCGACCGTGTCGGCATACAGCGTCGACCAGGGGAAGGGCGTGACCGGAGTGACCGGTGACAGAATGACGTCATACTGTTGCATGGCTGTGGCGAAAGCTTGCATGATGCGAGTCTGCTCCAAATGTGCCCACGCACGGTCGGCCAGTGTCATTTGCTGGGCAATTTCCATGTTGGCCCTAACGTTTGGACTTAGCGCGTCTGGATCGTTGGCGTATTGTTCACCCATTTGCGCGATAAACCCTTCAGCGCGCATCACATCAAACGCCCGATGAGGATCGCCCAAATCAAGCTTGATCGGTTCACACACCTTGACATGTTTGGCAATGGCTTTAACGCGGTTCTCAAACACTCGCCGGATCATGGGGTCAACCGCGCAGCAATCGAAGTCTGCGGTGTAGGCCACGCGCAATTGGCTTAAGTCGATGTTGGGCTGTGGCCATATGACCTTGGGGCTATTGGGGAATGCCAGCGGATCCATGGGTTCGTTGCCTAGGCAAGTGCTAAACATCAGCGCCATGTCTTCGATGTTGCGTGCCATGGGACCCACCACATTCAGTACTGACCAGCCTAGTTTGCGCCCGCTTTGGGAAATCATGCCAGGCGAAGGACGAATGCCAGCCACACCGCAATAGGCTGCCGGGATGCGCAGCGAGCCGCCAACGTCTGAGCCCGTGCAAAGCGGTAGCATATCGGTGGCTATGGCCGCGGCCGAACCGCCAGATGAACCACCGGCGTTAAGCTTGGTGTTAAACGGATTGCCAGTAGCGCCCCAGACAAAATTGCGGGTGTTGGCACCGGCACCCATGTCGGGGGTGTTGGTCTTGGCGGCGATAATGGCGCCTGCCGCCTTAAGACGGGTCACCAGCGAGTTGTCTTGAGTCGGCACATGGTCCCGAAACCCAGTGTTGCCAAATGTCGTGAGCAGTCCCGCGGTTTCAGTCAGGTCTTTGATGCCCACGGGCAGGCCGTGCAAGGGCCCGAGCTTGTCTCCATTCATCACCGACGCTTCGGCTGCCTTGGCTGCATCTCTGGCGCGATCAAAGTCGGTGGCACATAGTGCATTGATCCCCGGATTGACGGTTTGCATTTGACTGATGAAAGCATCAAGCACTTCGACTGGCGAGAGTGTCTTTTGTCCGATATGACGGCGTAGTTCGATCGCTGATAGTGCGATGATGTCTTTTGACATGGTTGTGTGCTCCTGCTGCGGCCTGCTCCCGCAATCACTTCGGATTTGAACTTCGGGTTTAAGCCATTGTTGTGGTTATGAATTAGTGACATCATTATGGCATTGAGCCGCTCTTCATAAAGGCGGCCTGGAGAAATTTGTGATCGCATTGCAGGAGGCTGCCCGCGCTGGGCTATTAAAACCCGCCCACTGGGCCAACAACATCATCGCGGGCCTAGTCGTTGGCGTGGTGGCGTTGCCTTTGTCCATGGCTTTTGCGATTGCCTCTGGTGCGCGACCCGAGCAAGGGATCTACACCGCTATTGTCGCGGGCGTCATGGTGAGCCTGTTTGGTGGTAGCCGACTGCAGATTGCGGGCCCCACTGGCGCGTTCATTGCGATTCTGGCCGGCATTACGGCTACATACGGCATCGATGGCTTGCAAGTGGCGACCTTGATGGCAGGCGTCTTGTTGTTGCTCATGGGCATCTTTCGCTTGGGTGGCATCGTGCAGTTCATCCCGGCACCGGTGATTATTGGATTCACCGCTGGGATTGGCGTGATCATTTTTACCGGGCAGTGGGCGGATTTTTTAGGGGTTGAGCGGCAGCTGTCTGGCCAGTTCCATCAAAAACTTTGGGCTGTCATTCAGAACGTGCCGAATTTGAGCTGGGCCACGTTAGCCATTGGCATCTTGAGCCTGGCGATTTTGCTGGTTAATCCAAAAATCAAGCGATTGCGCCGCATCCCTGGCCCCCTGATTGTCTTGGTGTTCGCTACCCTGACTCAAAGTGTGTTTCAGTTTCAGGGTGTGGCTACCATTGGCTCGGCGTTTGGTGGTATTCCCAGAGGACTGCCCGAGTTTCAGCTGCCGGACCTGTCGTTTGGCAAGATGCTGTTGCTCATTGGGCCAGCGATGACCATTGCGATGCTCGGGGCCATTGAGTCATTGCTCTCCGCTGTGGTGGCTGACCGCATGGCAGGCACACGCCACGGATCAAACCAGGAGCTGGTAGGCCAAGGCTTGGCCAACATCGTGGCGCCATTTTTTGGGGGGTTTGCAGCTACCGGTGCGATTGCACGCACCGCCACCAACATTCGCAATGGTGCTACCAGTCCATTGGCTGGTGTGGTCCATGCACTGACCTTGGTGGGTGTCCTATTGCTGTTGGCACCCCTGGCAGTCAACATTCCGCTGGCGAGCCTGTCTGCAATCCTTTTTGTGGTGGCCTGGAACATGAGCGAGCCCCACCGTGTCGTTGGCATGCTTAAGCGCGCACCAGCAGCTGACCGCGTGATTTTGCTGGTGACGTTTTTTCTGACGGTGTTTGCTGATCTGGTGGTGGCGGTTAACGTTGGCGTCGTACTGGCGGTCTTGCATTTTTTGCGCCGCATGACCCAGACCGTGAAAATCCAGCAGGTCGAAGACACCGCTGACCACCGCATCTCCAAAGCAGTGGGTCCCTTGTTTTTTGGGGCGGTGGGGCCAATCGAACTGGCCGCCCGGTCAGTGCCAGACTCAGTATCACGCTGGATTATTGATCTGAGTGAAACTCCTTTTATCGATGCCACTGCGATTCAGGCACTCGAAGACGCCATCGGCAATCTCAAAGCCCGCGGTGTAGCGGTAACCCTTGCAGGTGCAAACGCCTTGGTTTATCGCAAACTCTCGACCCATGGCACGTTATCGATGTTGGGTGAGGGCGGCTACGTATCTTCAGTCCAGTACGCGATCACGAAAGATGTGTGACGCCCGCCACCGTCAAAATGACTGCCAATTGATCGGTAGAGTGTTTTCCCCCCAGACTATTTTGGCAGTTCTTGGTGGCGTATTGGATATGACTTTGCCACGACGAATCACTGCTAGTCGAGTCGCGCGAAGCCTAATCGCCTCAACCGGATTGCTAGCTTGCAGCAAAACCAGATCAGCATGGCAACCGGGTGCCACGCCATAGTCTTCCAGATTCAGAATACGTGCAGCGTTAGTTGTCACGGCCTCAAAACATCGCCGCATGCCATCTTGGCTGGTCATTTGCGCGACGTGCAAGCCCATGTGGGCTACTTCCAACATATCGCCAGAGCCCAAGCCGTACCAGGGGTCCATGACGCAATCATGTCCGAACGCAACCGTAAGCCCTGCCTGCATAAGCTCCGGCACCCGGGTCATGCCACGGCGCTTGGGATAAGTGTCGTGGCGGCCTTGCAAGGTGATGTTGATCAGCGGGTTGGCGATGACGTGCAGATCGGCTTCGACCATCAGTGGTATGAGCTTACTGACATAGTAATTATCCATGCTGTGCATGGAGGTCAGATGCGATCCAGTAACACGGCCGGTCAGTCCAAGCCGCTGCGTTTCGAACGCCAAGCTTTCCACGTGGCGAGACATGGGATCATCACTTTCATCGCAATGCATATCGACCATGAGTCCGCGTTCGGCCGCAATCTCGCACAGGAGCTTTACGCTTTGTGCGCCTTCATGCATGGTACGTTCAAAGTGTGGAATGCCGCCCACGACATCAACGCCCATGTCAAGCGCACGTTTTAGATTATCTATTGCACCTCGACTGCGCAGTACGCCATCTTGCGGGAAGGCAACGAGTTGCAAGTCAAGGTAGGGTTTGACTGCTTCTTTAACTTGTAACAAGGCTTCGACAGCCAGTAAGCGCGGATCACTCACGTCAACGTGGCTGCGGATCGCAAGCAATCCATTAGCTACTGCCCATTGACAGTACTGGGTGGCAGACTTAACGATGGCGTCTTGTGTCAGTGTAGGTTTCAACTCACCCCAAAGTGCAATGCCTTCAAGTAGTGTGCCGCTTTCATTGACTCGAGGCTGACCATAGCGCAAAGCCGAATCAAGATGAAAATGCGCGTCTACAAACGCAGGGGTAAGCAACTGTCCCGCAGCATCGATTTCATCGTTGGCCGTGGCCTGCGTTAAAGCCGCATCGGGCTTGATCTCGACGATTCTACCGTTGGCAATTGCCACTGACATGTGTTGATGGCCATCGGGCAGGCTCGCATGGCGGATGATTAAGTCAAACATGGCTTATTGGTCTCAACGATTCGATTATTCCTATCTTAACGCTCACCTTTGCGATAGGGCTTCATCAGCGCTTGTGGATAGGATGCTTTTCTGGCGACGATGATGAGCGCCACAATCGACAAGACGTATGGCAGCATCAAGTAGAGCTGGTAGGGGATCACATCAGCCCCGGGCGTGGTCTGCAGCCGAATCTGCAGCGCATCAAAAAATGCAAATAAAAGTGCACCGATGAGCGCTTTGCCCGGCCGCCAGGAGGCGAACACCACGAGCGCGACACAGATCCAGCCACGGCCATTAATCATGTTAAAGAAAAACGCATTAAATGCAGCCAGTGTCAGAAACGCACCAGCAATACCCATCAAGGCGGAGCCTGCCATGATAGCCAGGGTTCTTGTAAGCGTCACTGATACACCTTGGCCTTCGGCCGCGTGTGGGTTCTCGCCGACCATGCGAATCGCCAGACCAAATGGCGTGCGATACAGCAGCCAGGCTAGCGCGGGCACTAGTAACAAAGCCAGCAGGGTCAGCGGCGTTTGTTGGCTCAGGATCGGAATGGCCAGCTCGGTCATTTCACTAAACGTTTGAACCGTTGGTGGTGTTGATACATCGGCAAACGTCATCCGGTAGCCGTAGTAGCTCAGTGCGGTCGCGAGCATGGTGATACCTATCCCGGAGACGTGCTGTGATAGCGCCATCACCACGGTCAAGAAGGCATGTAGTAAACCAAACAATGCACCCACGCCCGCTGCCACCAGCACACCGGTCCAAAGCGATGCCCCCATGTAGACTGCTAGCCAGCCCGTGAAAGCGCCAACGACCATAATGCCCTCGATACCCAGATTCAAGACACCGGCACGCTCACACAACAAAACGCCCAAGACGCCAAATAATAATGGTGTGGCTAGTCTTAACACAGCCACCCAAAAGCTGCTTTGTCCAACAATATCTATCAGCTCGGCCATCATCAACGCCACCTCAGACGATATTGTGTAAACGCACTGGCCATCAGCACTGCAATCAATGCCGTGGCCACCATCACATCTGATAGATAGGTAGGCACACCCACTGCACGGCTCATGCTGTCAGCGCCCACCAAGACGCCTGCTACCAGTATGCTGGCCGCCACGACACCGATCGGATTCAAGCCAGCCAGCATGGCAATCACAATACCGGCATAGCCATAGCCTGGTGACATATCTAGCGTGACGTAGCTTGTACGTCCGGCCACTTCAATAGCGCCGCCAAGGCCCGCGAGGGCGCCAGACAAGAGAGCTACCAACACCATGGTTTGAGTGGTTTTGACGCCGACAAACGAGGCTGCTCGGGCGTTTGCACCAGTAGCCCGGATATCAAACCCAAGCGTGGTGTATTTCATAATAAGCCAGACAGCCAACGCGCAAGCGACCGCATAAATCAAGCCCGTATGCAAACGGGTCTGAGCAATCAGTTTGCCAAGCTCCAGATCCCCGACCAACACCACACTTTGTGGCCAGCCCATCGACAGTGGGTCCTTCATTGGACCATCGAGCAGGGCGGATACACCCAAAAGCACGATGAAGTTCAACAACAGCGTAGTCACCACTTCATCGACACCGAGCCGAGTTTTTAAAAGTGCTGGTCCTAAAAGTACCAGTGCACCGGCTAGTGCTGCGGCCAGCAACATCAGTAGAAATAGCAACGCAGGCGCAATCTCAAATCCAGTGCCACCATGAAGGCCACCCACGGCGACTGCTGCAATGGCGCCGGCGTAGAGTTGTCCTTCGGCGCCAATGTTAAAGAGTCGTGCGCGAAATGCCACTGCAGCAGCCAGTCCTGTAAAGATCAACGGTACTGCTCGGGTCAGTGTTTCGGACCAGGCGAATACCGATCCAAATGCGCCTTTAAGTAGCAAGCTGTAGGTTTGTGCGATCGGAGCGCCCGCCCAGAGCACCAGTAAGGTGCTGACCACTAAAACCGCTAGCGCTGCACCGACCATTGCAGCGACCCACACAGCCCAGTTTGTTTGCGTTCGACGCTCAAGCCTCATGGATGCAGCTCCGCAATACCTGCCATCGCAAGACCAATCGATTCGCGGCTCCAGTCCGACGTCGGGCGCGCTTCGGTCAGCACGCCTGCGTGCATGACTGCAATACGATCGCCAAGGGTCATCACTTCATCGAGATCATCTGACACCAGCAAGACCGCTGCGCCAGCGTCGCGAGCGGCGATCAGCTGATCGTGAACAAACGCTACGGCGCCAATGTCCAAGCCCCAGGTTGGTTGTTGGGCAACGATCAAAGCGGGGCCAGTGGATTGTGTTTGTGCAGGGGCTTTTAACGCTCGGCCAAGGATTAACTTTTGCATATTGCCGCCTGACAAATTGCGAGCCGGTGTTTGCAGGCTGGCGCCACGCACATCAAATCCAGCAATGACATCTTGTGCGTAGGCATGGGCGGCGTCTTGTTTCACCCAGCCCATGCGACTAAAGGCGGTCGTCTTCAAACGTTCGGCAGCGATATTCTCCCAAACTGGCAGGTCACCGATCAGCCCGACAGACTGTCTATCCTCGGGAATGCGAGCAGCATGGGAAAATTGTTTGAACATCAGATCACAAAGTGCAGTCTGGCCGTTGCCTGATACACCAGCAATGGCCACAATTTCGCCCGGATACAGGGATAGGTTGACGTGATGAAGACGGTCATGGGACTCGGGGTGTTGATCGACAGCGGGGTCAAACCGGACTTCACACACCGGTGTTTCGCTTTGGCGTTTGCCCGGGCGACGAACTGGCGCGGCCAATTCATGGCCCACCATCCACTGGGCTAGTTGTCCCTGAGTCACGCCCTCGGTTGACTGGTTAGCCACCAGTTTGCCATGGCGTAGCACCGCGGCTCGGTCACAGATTCGTAAAACTTCACCGAGCTTGTGGCTAATAAAGATGATCGACAGTCCTTCGCGCACCCAGTGCTGAAGTGCCTCAAACAAGTGTTCGCTTTCCTGGGGTGTGAGCACCGAGGTCGGTTCGTCCAGAATCAGGATGCGTGCACCGCGATAGAGTGCCTTGATGATTTCTACTCTTTGGCGCTCACCGACCGTGAGCTCGCCAACCTTGCGTTCGGTGTCGATCGATAGTCCAAATCGTTCTGCTACAGCTCGTGCTTTGGTTCTGGCCGCTGAGCGTTGGCTGCTTAAGCGCCAAAGCGATTCGGTGCCCAGGACGATGTTGTCTAGCACCGTCAAATTGTCTGCCAGTGCAAAGTGCTGGTGCACCATGCCGATGCCAGCAGCCAAGGCTGCTGCTGGGTCTCCTGCCGCCAGCGGCTCGCCATGCACCTTGATTTGCCCGAGATCCGCGGTGTAATGCCCAAACAGAATCGACATCAGGGTCGATTTGCCGGCACCATTCTCGCCAAGCAGCCCAAGGATTTCTCCTTGGGCGAGCTCAAGCGAAATGTCGTCGTTGGCCGTCAGCGTACCGAACCGCTTGATGATGCCTTGCAGGCTTAGGACGACTGGTGTGTCAGCGCTTGCGCGCATTAACGCGCAGTGGGCTTGGGTTGATTGTCGTCGATCTCGACCACGAAGGTCTCAGCCAGGATGGCTTTCTCGCGGTCAGCCACTTTGGCTTTAAGCTCGGCAGGGATTTTGTTCTCAAAGGTGCCATAGGGCGCCATTTCCGAACCACCGTATTTCATCATCGAGAACTTGCCGTAGTCCTCAGCTTTAAACTGTCCGGACTTCACGGCCTTGAGCGCCTGATCAATGGTGGGTTCCATATTCCATAACGCTGATGCCACCACGGTCTCTGGATACTGATCCTGGGTGTTAATCACGTTACCAATGGCCAGAATGCCACGCTCCTTGGCGGCATCGCTGACCCCAAAGCGCTCGGCATAAAGGATATCAGCGCCACGATCGACCATGGCAAATGCAGCCTCTTTGGCCTTGGGTGGGTCAAACCAGCTGTTAATAAACGTCACCATGAACTCGACGTTGGGGTTCACTTCTTTGGCACCAGCCATGAATGCGTTCATGAGCCGATTGACCTCCGGAATCGGGAAACCGCCAACCAGGCCAATCTTGTTGGATTTGGTGAGCCCGCCGGCGATCATGCCAGTCATGTAGGCAGGCTCTTGGATGTAGTTGTCAAACACACTGAAGTTTGGTGCTTGTGGTTTGCCCGAAGAACCCATCAGGAAGGCAACGTTTGGAAAGTCTTTGGCGACTTTGCGAGCAGCGGCTTCCACCGCAAATGATTCACCAACAATCAACTGATTACCCTGCGTGGCGTACTCACGCATGACGCGCTCGTAGTCGGCGTTGGAGACGTTCTCACTGGCGACATAAACAATCTCGCCACGGGCCTCGGCAGCCTGTAACGCTTTGTGGATGCGGCTCACCCATTGCTGTTCGAACGGTACCGTGTAAATCGCCGCGACTTTGAGTTTGTCTTGCGCCAAGACGCTCGGACTGATACCAGACAGCACCAAAAGGCTTGCGCCTGCGGCGAGCGCCACGCGACGGCTACGAGAAAATAGGCTCATTGATTGACTCCGAATTCGAGGTTTAAATTTGCCAGGCAAAGATTCGCTAGGCATTCAATAAAATCAAAAGGCAACAACAAAAGTACCAAGCAAAGTACCAGGCAAAGTACCAAGCAAATTTTGTGCCACCAATATCACAACTAAGATGCAGTTACGGTTTCGTCATCTGAAATTTAACTCTTTTTTTGGCCTGCCGTGCAAGCGATCTCGAGCCGCGACTAAACCTGCGGTAAGCTGGTCCTAAATATATTTTCCATGCCGCATTTGTTCATCCAGGATCGCTATGCCTTGGCTCGACTCTCGTCACGATCATTGCATCTTGCGCCTGCGTATCCAACCAGGTGCCAAGCGCAGCTGCGTGTTGGGGGTCTTGAGTGATCAACTCAAAGTTGCCGTCCATGCCCCGCCAGTTGATGGCAAGGCCAATGAGGCGCTCTTGAAGTGGCTCGTGGACACGCTTGGGCTTAAACGCAATCAGATCGAGCTAGTCAGTGGCCAAACCAGCCGCGACAAACGGGTGCGACTAGAAAATATAAAGGCCACCCAGATTCGGGCGGCCTTGGGAATCGTAGATGGTACGGATTAGCCGTAAGCAGGCACTACAGTCGAGAAGCCCGAGTCGACGTGCAAGATCTCGCCAGTGATGCCGGCAGCCAGATCAGACATCAGGAACGCAGCAGCATTGCCAACGTTTTCAATGGTGACATTGCGTCGTAGTGGGGCGTTGTTTTCTACATAGCGCAGGATCCCACCGAAGTCTTTAATACCACTGGCCGCCAGTGTTTTGATAGGGCCAGCTGAAATGCCGTTGGCACGGATGCCGAGGGGACCGAGGTTGCTGGCCAGGTAACGCACGCTGGCCTCGAGAGATGCCTTAGCCAACCCCATGGTGTTGTAATGCGGCACGGCCCGCTCGGCGCCTAAATAGGTAAGCGTGAGCACTGAGCCTTCTCGGCCTTGCATCATGGGCAGTCCGGCTTTGACTAGCGCTGGGAAGCTGTAGGCTGAAATGTCGTGGGCAATCCGGAAAGCCTCGCGTGACAGGCCGTCTAAAAATTCTCCCGAGATTGCCTCGCGAGGCGCAAAACCAATCGAGTGCACGATGCTGTCCAAACCATCCCATTCTGTTTTTAAGTCAGCAAAGACCGCTTCGATTTGGGTGTCTTCGGCGACATCACACGGCAGAACGATTGAGCTACCGAATTCGTTGGCGTAACCGGTCACGCGATCCTTAAAGCGATCACCCACGTAGGTGAATGCCAGTTCAGCGCCTTGTTCATGACAGCACTTAGCAATGCCATACGCGATCGAGCGGTCAGAAATCACGCCTGTAATCAGGATTCGTTTGCCAGCTAAAAAGCCCATTGTCGTTCCTATGTCGTTCTAAGTTAATGGTATTGAATCAATACTGCACCGGCTTAGCCCGGCACTTTCAATCGTTGTCCGACTCGAAGTTTAGACCCTTTCAAGCCATTTAGCTCGCGCAACACGCTCACCCGGGTGCCATGTTTGCGTGCGATGCCCGATAGGGTGTCACCGCTTCTGACCCGGTAGGTCTTGGTAGATAAGCGTTTGGCGACTTCAGCTGTGGCGACGGTCACATTTGCCGTCGGTCCGGGGATGATGAGTATGGTGTCAGTAGACAGCGAGCGGGTGTTGCGGTTCAGGTCGTTTGCTCGCCTGAGTGACTCCACCGAAACGTTGAAAGTCTTAGCGATGTCCTGGATTTTTTCACCTTGTTTGGCAGGGTACTTTTTCCAGCTAGTCAGGTCGCCTTGGTAGGACGCAAGATTGGCCAGGTAAACGGGCAGTTTTTCTCGGGGAAGGATGATTTCCGGGTTCAAGTCAGCGATGATGACGCCTTGATTAAAGGCCGGATTAAGCGCGGCGAATTCGTCAATTGGCATTTCAGCGAGTTTGGCAGCCACTTCGAGATCGATGTCACGGTCTTTCTTGACGGTCACAAAGTAAGGTTCATTGTCGATGATTGGCAAAATCACGCCATAGCGCTCAGGGTCAGCGATGATGTTTTTGATGGCCTGAAGCTTGGGCACATAGTTGGCTGTTTCTTTGGGCATCTTCAGATGCCGGTAGTCCAGTGGCTTGCCGGCACGCTCGTTTTTGGCCAGCGCGCGGCGCACCGAGCCTTCGCCCCAGTTATAAGAGGCAAATGCCAGGTACCAGTCGCCTTGATATTCGTATAAATACTCGAGGTAGTCTAGGGCTGCGTTGGTCGACGCAATTGGGTCACGCCGTTGGTCACGCCACCAGGTTTGTTCAAGTTTGAATGCAGTGCCAGTGCTCGGAATGAACTGCCACAGGCCTGAGGCGCGCGCTCGTGAGTAGGCGTTTGGATCGTACGCGCTTTCGACAAAGGGTAAAAGAGCAAGCTCGGTCGGCAAGCCACGGCGGTTGATCTCATCAACGATGTAATACATGTATCGACCTGATCGGTCAGCCATGCGTTGCATGGCTTGGGGGTGCTTGGCGTAGTATTCGGTCCACTGCTCAGACAACTCGGTATTTAAGTTAGGAATTGCAAAACCACGGCGGATGCGCTCCCAGACATCAATTGGGGGACGTGTGAGATCGACAGTTCGGGTGGTGACTTCTGCGCCCGAGCCTTGCTCATGCAGATTGGCGCAGCCAGTGAGGGTCACCAGCACAAAAACAAAAAAACTACGCAGAAAACTTGAACGGATATCGGTCATCAGGCTATTTGAAATCGTTTTTCCAGGCGCGCAATGCGGCGAATACCTCGACGGGATGGGCGAGGGTTTTATTGGCCCACTGGTTTGCGGCTTGGGTGACAGAGGGCTGACGCGCCCGCATAAACGGGTTGCAGTTTTTCTCGATGGCGATCGAAGAAGGCACGGTCGGTTGATCCTGCGTGCGCATTTGCATGCACTTTGCTTCGAACTTCGCTAACTCAGAGTTGTCAGGCTCAACGGTACGAGCCCAGCGCAGGTTCGATAGCGTGTACTCATGCGCACAGTAGACTTTGGTGTTCTCCGGTAAAGCGGCAAATTTGTCCAGCGATTGCAGCATCTGTTCGGGGGTACCTTCAAATAGTCGACCACAGCCGCCTACAAACAATGTGTCTCCGCAAAACAGGACAGGCTCACCACCCACTTGACCAGTGTATGCAATATGGCCGGCTGTGTGGCCCGGTACATCGAGTACCTGAAGTGTGATCGTGGGCGCCCCGATGGTGACCATATCGCCTTCAGACAATGCCACGTCACAGGCGGGCAGGTTTTCCATGCCAGGACCGTAGACGGTTGCCTTGTGGTCTTGTAAAAGCTCAAGAACCCCGCCCACATGGTCATGGTGATGATGGGTCAGTAAAATAGCGGCAAGCGACAGGTTCTCGGACTCGAGGGCATCGAATACTGGCATGGCATCACCCGGATCAACGACCACTGCATGCTTGCCATCGTCGATCATCCAGATGTAATTATCCGAGAAGGCGCGAATCGGGCGGATGCGCAAATTCGAGACCTCAGTTAAAGTCGCAGTCATCTTTCGGGGTATCCATGTCGATTAATGCTCAAACGCCCATTGTAGAACTGCAACGCTGGTTTGACACTCCAGTGGGTCGCTATGTGCATCGCTGGGAGCAGCAGCGTATTGATGACTTGTTGGTCGATGTTTTTGGTTATCGCGCCGTGCAGTACGGGCTGGCCGACTTTAACTTTCTGGCTGCCAACCGAATGCCGTTTAAAGCCTACGCTGGCCCACGCAAGCTAAATGATGCTCAGCGATTAGGCTGGCAGGCTAGCCTGGTGTGTCGACCAGAGGAAATGCCGTTTGATACGGACAGCATTGACCTGTTGGTGCTGCCGCATACTCTAGAGACGGCAGGCGATCAGCACATGGTGCTGCGCGAAGCACATCGAGTGCTAGTGCCCGAAGGACGACTGGTGATTGCCGGTTTTAATCCCTGGAGTCTATGGGGTTTGAGAGCGAGGCTACCTTGGATTAGCCCCTGGTTTCCGGCTGGTGATGAGGGCGAACTCTCACCCAATCGGCTAAAGGATTGGCTCAAGCTTTTGTCCTTTGAAATCGATCGTGGGCATTTCGGCTGCTATGCGCCGCCTTGTCGCAGTCAGGAGTGGCTTGATCGGTTTGCGTTCATGGACCCGGCTGGCGACCGCTGGTGGCCGATATTTGGCGCGACCTATGTGGTCTCAGCGGTTAAGCGGGTTGCGGGCATGCGACTCATTACGCCGGTGTGGAAACGCAAGTCACAACGCCGCAGCGCGCGCGCGACCGCTGGTGTGGCCTCGCAGCGGCAAGGAATGCGCTGATGGAGCAAGACAAGCAGCCAGACGTGGAGATTTGGACCGATGGTGCGTGTAAAGGTAATCCCGGGGTGGGTGGCTGGGGCGTGTTGTTAAGGCGCAACCAACATGAAAAGACGTTATGCGGCGGCGAGGCTGATACCACCAACAACCGAATGGAACTGACTGCCGTGATTGAGGCGCTAAATGTGCTCAAGCGTCCCTGTCGTGTGATCTTGCATACGGATTCCCAGTATGTGCAAAAGGGTATTACCGAATGGTTGCCGAACTGGAAGGCGCGCGGCTGGCGCACGGCATCCAAACAACCCGTCAAAAACGCTGATTTATGGCAAAAACTTGATGAGGCGGCAGCGCGCCACCACATCGACTGGCGTTGGGTTCGGGGGCATGATGGCGACCCCGGCAATGAACGGGCTGACGAGCTGGCTAATAAAGGTGTTCAGACCGTCGTCAAATCAACCGTTTAATAGTCGCCCGGTGCTATAACTGACAATTACATATGGCCACTCGCTTCGGGCGGATGGCGTTTCTTGTTCCAAGAGCATCTGTGATGAACAAATCTTCGCGAATCGTGTTGTCCCTAGTGCTGTTAGGCATTGGTGTGGGCGTTGGTTGGTATGCGCCCCAATTTATGTCGGGCTCCACGACCTCGAGTGGCCAAGCGCCTGTTGCCGCCGGCAAGCCGGCTGGCGCTCCACCCGCTGGTGGGTCGGGCGGTGCACCGAGAGGCGTACCGGTAGAGTTAACCATTGTAGAGTCGGTTAGTTTCCCGAGAGGGTTGAGCGCGATTGGCAGCTTGAGATCGGACGAATCAACTGTCGTTAGTGCTGAGGTGGCTGGGCGTGTGGCTGAAATCAATTTCAAGGAAGGCCAGCCTGTCACCAAGGGTCAGGTGTTGATCAGGCTCGATGATGAGGTAGCTCAGGCCGAATTGGCCCAAGCTCAGGCTAATCTGGCATTGGCGCAATCTCGTTACGAGCGTTCGAATCGTTTGCAAACGGCAGGGTTCGTCAGTGCTGAAGCACGCGAGGACGCTCAGAACCAACTTAAGTTACAAGAGGCAGCCATCAAGCTTGCTCAAGCCAAACTCGACAAGATGACTATCGAAGCACCGTTTGACGGAGTCATCGGATTGCGTAGCGTATCGATCGGTGAATATGTCACCCCCGGTCAGGCAATCGCCCCACTAGAGGCAGTCGACACTTTGAAAGTAGATTTCCGTCTACCCGAGCGCTTCATTACCAACATCGCACTGGACCAGACGCTTGAGCTGCAGGTTGATGCCCGTCCGGGGCAATTGTTTACTGGCAAAGTCTATGCCATTAGTCCTCTGATCGAGCAGGGGGGGCGTTCAATTTTGGTGCGAGCCCGTGTAGACAATACCGATGGTTTACTCAGGCCTGGTATGTTCGCACGTGTTCAATTGATTACCGATGAGTCGATGGCCGTGGTGGTGCCTGAAGCCTCGCTCTCGGCGTCTGGTCAGACGCAATATGTCTACCGTGTCAGTGAGGGTCAGGCTGAGCGTGTGGCCATTCAGATTGGTGAGCGTCGCGCCGGTATGGTTGAAGTGTTGCAGGGGCTTGAGCCTGGCGATCAAGTGGTGGTTGCTGGTCTGCAGCGTATGCGCCCAGGTGCAGCGGTAAGCCCCCTGGGTGAACCCAAACCGGCATCAGAAGTCGCCAAACAAGCTAACCAAAGTGCGCAATCCTTGCGGGTGAATCCACAATGATCTTGTCAGATACCTGTATCAAGCGACCCGTTTTTGCGACGGTGCTATCGCTCGTGGTTGTGGCTATTGGCTTGATGTCCTACGAACGTCTTACGGTGCGTGAGTACCCAAATATTGACGAGCCGGTGGTTTCAGTCAGCACCACTTATCAGGGCGCTTCGCCGGAGGTGATTGAGTCCAGAGTGACCACGCCGCTTGAAGACCAGATCTCGGGCATTGAGGGTGTGCGCTTGATGACATCGACTAGCCGAGCCGAGCGCAGCAACATCAACGTGACGTTTGATTTGACACGTGATCCTGACGCGGCGGCTGCTGAAGTCCGCGACAAAGTATCCAGGGCTCGTCGCGCCTTGCCAGATGAAATTGATGAGCCGATTATCTCCAAGGTAGAGGCCGATTCGCGTCCGATCATGTACATCGCTGTCAAAGCTGGTGACATGTCACCGATGGCGGCAACTGACTACATTGATCGCTATGTCACATCTCGTCTGTCGGTATTGCCAGGCGCAGCCGAAGTACGTATGTATGGTGCCCGAGAGCCTTCGATGCGCATCAATGTCGATCGTGATCAGCTCGCAGCCTATAACCTGACCATTCAGGATGTTGAGAATGCGTTACGCACGCAGAACGTCAAGATTCCAGCCGGGCGTATTGAGTCCGATGCACGCGAGTTCTCGGTGGTGTCCTCGACGGATTTGAATACCGAAGAACAGTTTCGTGACATTGTGATTGCCAACGTGCAGGGTTATCCGGTGCGATTGCGTGAAGTCGCTGAGGTCAATATTCTTCCGCTGAGTGAAAGGCGCTCGGCGCGTTACAACGGTGTGGAGTCACTGAATATTGGTGTAGTCAAGCAAGCGACCGCCAATCCTCTGGAGCTATCGGCCGCGGTTCGTGAAGAAATCAAGCTCATCAATCAAACGCTGCCGGCTGGCATGGAGCTGATCCCATCCTATGACAGCTCGGTCTTTATTGAGAAATCGATTGAATCGGTGTTCAAGACCATCGCCGAAGCCGTGGTGCTCGTGATCTTGGTGATTTTCTTTTTCCTCAGAAGTGTCAGGGCAAGTCTGATTCCCATTGTGACCATTCCAGTCTCGCTGATCGGGGCGTTTGCGCTGATGTATTTGTTTGGATTCTCGATCAACACCTTGACCTTGTTGGCCATGGTGCTGGCCATTGGTTTGGTGGTCGACGATGCGATTGTGGTGCTTGAGAACGTCTATCGCTACATCGAGAAGGGCATGAGTCCGGTCCAGGCGGCCTTTAAAGGTACGCGCGAAATTGCGTTTCCAGTGATTGCCATGACACTGACGTTGGTCACGGTTTACGCACCGCTGGCGTTTTCGACGGGCAGGACGGGTCGCTTGTTCATTGAGTTCGCCCTGACCTTGGCGGGCGCGGTGCTGGTGTCCGGGTTTGTGGCACTAACCTTAACGCCCATGATGTGCTCGCGCATGCTCAAGCATGACAAAAACCATGGCAAGGTCTACAACCTGATTGAAGGTTGGTTAAATGGGATAACCAATGGTTATCGCCGCACCTTAACCATGGCGCTGAATAACCGTTTGCTGGTGTTGCTAATTGGACTGGCAGTGGCGAGCAGCAGCGTGTTTTTCTTCACCAACCTAAAAAGTGAGCTCGCACCGGTTGAAGATCGGGGTGTGATATTCGGGGTGCTCTCCGGACCTGAGGGTGCGACGCTTGGCTACACCATGCAAAGCGCATTGAAGGTCGAAGAAATCTATGCCAGCATTCCTGAGGCAGCAGCGCGCCAATTGATCGTCGGTTTCCCGACGGTGGCTGACGGGTTTGCGATCTTGCGGTTAAAGCCCTGGGATGAGCGTGAGCGTAAGCAACAAGACATTACCAAATCGCTGTTCCCACAGTTCTCGGCTTTGCCCGGTGTCAGAGCCTTTCCGACCAACGCGCCATCGTTTGGATTGAGAGCAAGTTCGCGGCCGATCGAGTTTGTGATCATGAGCCAGGCACCCTATGCCGAACTCTATGACATGGTAAACGGCTACATGGATGAGTTGCGTTCGTATCCCGGTATCGGGAATATGGACATGGATCTGCGTATGAACACGCCTGAGCTGCGAGTCGAGGTTGATCGCGACAAGCTAGCTGATCTGGGTATCGATGTTGCCGGCGTGGGGCGCACTCTTGAGACCATGTTGGGCGGCCGTCAGGTTACCCGCTTTGAGCAGGACGGTGAGCAGTATGAAGTGATCGTGCAAGTCAGCCCTGGCGAGCGTAATGAACCCACAGATATCTCTGGCATTTATGTGCGTGCCCGCGACGGCAGTATGGTGCAGTTGGCCAATGTGGCTAGTGTCCAGGAGACCGTGGCACCACAATCGTTGAACCACTTCAACCGTCTAAGGGCGGTCAAAGTCACAGGTAATGTGATGCCTGGCTACACCCTGGGCGAGGTGCTGGATCACATGTTCGAAGTTGCTGAGAAAACATTCCCTTCGACGGTACAGCTTGACTTGGATGGTCAATCGCGTGAGTACAAAGAATCATCGGCTGGCATTTATGCGGTGTTTGGCATGGCGCTGATCTTTATCTACCTGGTGCTCGCCGCACAGTTCGAAAGCTGGCGTAACCCGTTGATCATCATGCTGACAGTGCCGTTGGCGATGACAGGTGCGCTTGGAGCGCTTTACTTCACTGGTGGTACTTTATCGATTTACAGTCAGATTGGTCTGGTCACCCTCGTGGGCCTGATTACCAAACACGGGATCTTGATCGTTGAGTTCGCTACACAGTTACGTGAGCAGGGCAAGGAGATGATTGAGGCAGTATCTGAAGCCAGCGTCCTGCGCTTGCGACCTATTTTGATGACCACCGGTGCGATGGTTCTTGGTGCAGTGCCGTTGGCCATTGCGACTGGTGCCGGCGCCGAGTCTCGAGAGCAAATTGGTTGGGTGTTGGTCGGCGGCTTGATGCTTGGTACCTTGCTGACGCTGTATGTGGTGCCGGTTGCGTATACTTTGATTGCAACCAAAAAAGTTCGTGGTGTGATAGAAGAAGGCCAGTCTACTGCGCCAGCACAAACGGGCGGTGTCCATAAACCTTCAACTTCGGAGCAAAGCCAACAAGATGCGCTGGGTCATTCTTGATACGGAAACCACTGGTCTAGATCCGGAAGATGGACATCGCATCATTGAAATTGGTGCCGTCGAAGTCGTCAATCGCGCTATCACGGGACGGGACTTTCATACTTATTTGAATCCCGACCGTGACAGTGATCAGGGTGCTCTCGAAGTACATGGTTTGACGACCGATTTTCTGCAGGACAAGCCTCGCTTTAAGGATGTGGTCGGCGAGTTTCTTGAGTTCGTCAAAGAAGCTGAACTCATTATTCACAATGCGCCGTTCGATCTTAAGTTCCTGAATTCAGAGCTAAAGAAACTTGGGCACAATGAATTAACCTCATACTCCGGGCCAGTCACCGATTCGCTGGCGCATGCCAAGCTACTCTACCCGGGAAAGCGTAATTCACTCGATGCACTTTGTGAGCGCTACAGCATTAGCAACGCTCACCGTACCTTGCATGGTGCCTTACTCGATTCGCGGCTTTTGGCGGAAGTTTGGCTGGCAATGACCCGTGGCCAGGACAGTCTGGCCATTGAAGATGAAGTCCATCCCAGCAAAAACATTGCGCCAGAGAAACGCAAGTTCTTTGAACTCCCGTTAATCGAGGTCAGTCAGGCTGAGGATGAAGCGCATGAAGCGTACCTGCAGGTGCTCGATAAGGCCAGTGGTGATCAGACCTTATGGCGCAGTCTCAAGTCGCACTAAACCGATAAGTCGCACCAATTCGAGACGTTGACCCGCCCATCGATCTCGAGATGCGTAGCCACATCCCTGTGTATAATCCTGCTCTACGCGCCATCGGCGCGGTGCCTGGTGGTGAGATCAAACACATCAGGGCGGTTAGCTCAGTGGTAGAGCACTGCCTTCACACGGCAGGGGTCACAAGTTCGAACCTTGTACCGCCCACCAAATCATATTGTTCAGCGACAGATTGACACACAAGGATCTAGGCCGTGACTGAACCGAAGCGAGAGCTGTCAGAGGCAGAAATGCTTTACCTAGAGGCGATGATTCCTGAGTTGGCAGCAGCTGCGTTTAGATTGGCTGAGGCAGAGGCGCTAATGACAGCTGGCAAAGTGGTGAAGGCAGTCAACGGCAAGGTTATCGAGCTCTATGCTGACGGATCGACCCGCGTGCTCAAAGAAATCGAGCCACCGATGCCGGTTACACCGGGCACAAAACGGTATCGCAAGGCGTCTTAACCATAATGGCTATTCCCCGTTTGCGTATGTTTGCTGGACCGAATGGCTCTGGCAAGAGCACTCTCAAGGGACTGCTTTCAAGCGAATGGTATGGAACGTACGTTAATGCTGACGACATTGAGCGCACGATTAGGCTCGAAGGTGGCTTGCGTCTTTCGGATTTTAAGGTTGAAGTTACGCAACAGCAGCTTACGAGGTTTTTTCTGGAATCGAGTCTTCTTGGTGCGCATGGACTTGCCGAGGATGCGCGTGCAATCACTGTTGAAACTGGTTACCTATCGTTTGGTGATTTGCAGATAAATTCCTACTTCGCCTCGGTATTAGCCGATTTGATTCGACAGCAATTGATTAGTCAGGGCGAGTCATTGACTTTTGAAACAGTGATGTCTTCGCCGGATAAGGTGGATTCATTTGTAATGCGCAGCGTTTGGGCTACCGCACTTATCTGTACTATGTGGCAACTGAAGACCCCGCGATCAATATCGCTCGCGTCAAATATCGCGTGGGCAAAGGTGGGCACGATGTGCCAAGTGACAAGATTGTGTCACGATATGGGCGCTCTCTTGATCTTTTATATAGTGCTGTGGCTTGTGCGAATCGTTCCTTCATTTTTGACAACTCGGATGAGTCGGCCGTCTGGGTGGCTGAAGTGACTGATGGTATGGTCTTGGAGGCAAAAGCAGACTCCTTGCCCATGTGGTGTAAACATGCATTGTGGGATAAGTTTCCTGCGTAGTCGGCCTTTTAGTAATTGGCAGCGATCGTCGGTAGCTGTGCGTCATTACAATCAATGGCCTACATTTTTACCGTTCTGCGCCTAAAGCCCCGTTCTTCAGGCCTGGGAGGACGTCAAACTGCAGTGCGTTTGCATAAACTAAGTGAACGCTAGCCACCAAATCATCTGCGGTTGTGTGCAGGTAAGATTGCGGTCTTGCATCCTCAACAAATTCCTCATTGATAGAGACTCTTTTGGATTGTTTAATTTCAAAGTCCTGATTCAAATGCAATCGTTTTGCTTACGTTGTCTGGCGGTGACCGCTGCCGCACTTTTGATGGCTGGTTGCAGTACAGCCGTGGCGGTGGTAGATGCAGTGGGATCGGCTGTTGTCTATGCTGGTAAGACGGTTGTAAATACCGTGGATGCGATCACCCCTGACATCGTCAATGGTGATGACGATGATGATGACTGATCCCTGTTTGAGGCGAATTCTCCAGAAAAGCGATTCCGGTTAACTCGTGCGCCGGTGCGTCAGGCACTTTGCCCGCTCCAAGTAACCTTGTAATTTCTCAGCAATCTGCGACGCTCACCCGCGCATTGTGCTTAACTGCATTCGGCACATGCATCGATGGCGTAGCGAGTTTAGATTTAGGCCATTTTTGAATATTCAGTCGCGGATGTATTCCATGCAAAACCCACCTTTAATCGATGCCCGAGGCGTATGCCTTACCTACCAAATGGGCGAGAAGACGGTTGCTGTGTTGCGAGATGTGTCGCTGCAAGTGGAGCAGGGCAGTACGGTGGCCATTGCCGGCCCCTCAGGTTCCGGTAAAACGTCTTTGCTGTTGCTGCTATCAGGGCTAGAGCAATCCGAGGCAGGAGTCATCCTACTTAATGGCCTGAGTTTGACTGAGCTTGGTCGCAATCAGCTTGCCGATTTGCGCCGGGATCACATCGGTATCGTGTTTCAAAGTTTTCACCTGCTGCCAAGTCTAACTGCGCTCGACAACGTTGCCTTGCCGCTGCAAATGGCCGGTACGACTCAGGCGCGAGAAACAGCATTGGATATGCTGGCACGTGTGGGGCTAGCTGACCGTGCGCATCACCTTCCGAGTCAATTATCTGGCGGGGAGCAGCAGCGTGTGGCGATCGCGCGAGCACTGGTACATCGGCCGCAGCTACTGCTTGCGGATGAACCGACTGGCAACCTTGATGACCACACCGCACAGGCAGTGCGCGAGCTGTTGTTTCGGTTAAACCGTGAGCTTGGAACCACGCTGGTGTTGGTTACCCATGACATGGATTTCGCCAAGCAGTGTGATCGGGTGCTGCGCCTGCATGACGGTCAGCTACAGGAATATCAGCATGATATTTCTGCTTGACCTAGCTTGGCGGGATTTGAAATCCAGTGGTCGCAGCCTCTGGATATTTGTGGCGAGCTTGGTGCTTGGGGTATCGCTAGTGGCTGCTGGTGGAGGCCTGTATCAGCAAATCACTGATGCGTTACGCGCAGATGTGAAGCTGCTCTTCGGTGGTGATGTTGAGATCCAAGCCCAGCAGCCTTTACCAGATGACATTCTGAATTGGGTGCGAGCACGGGGCGACGTGTCGCAAGTGGTCGAATTACGAACCATGCTCATGACTGATCAGGGCCGTTCACAATTGGTTGAGCTCTTTAGTGTCGATGATGCTTATCCGCTTTACGGGAAACTCACGCTTGAGCCGATCGGCGAACCCCAAAATCTATTGGGTCTGGACGATGGTCAATGGGGTGTTGCCGTTGATGGCACATTGGCAAGACGCCTAGGACTTTCCGTCGGTGACAACGTGTCGGTTGGGGTGTTGAGCATGCAGGTGCGTGCCATCGTGGTGCGCCAGCCAGACAGAAGTCTGCGAGCCGACTGGGGTGCCGCGCCGGTGTTGATTACCGAGGATGCCTTAATGGCAACGGGCTTGATCCAGCCTTTTAGTCGGGTGGAGTATCTGTATCGGGTCAGGTTGCCTGGGGTTGATGCGGTAGCGTCTCAATTTCGGGATGAGCTAGTGCGCGCATTTCCCACCATGCAGGCTGAAGTGCGCAGTTTTGATGAACGCAGTGATCGCATGACTGAAATACTTGGTCAAATTGGATCGGGTCTACTGCTCGTTGGATTCTCTGCCTTGTTTATTGGTGGGTTAGGGGTATTCAATAGCATCAAAGCCCATCTCGATGGCAAGTTGGCGAGCTTGGCCACCTTACGTGCGCTTGGATTGCGAGACTGGCGGGTAGCCTGGTTCGTGCTGCTGCAGGTATTGATCCTGGCGGCACTGTCAAGCGCTTTGGGAGTAATCATTGGCGTGACGCTTGCCCTGTTTGGAGCTGCGGTCGTAGCTGACCAGCTACCAGTCAACGTTTTAATAGCTAGTCTTTGGCAGCCCGCTTTGGTTGCTTGGTTATTTGGGGTGCTTACTGCATTTACCTTTGCAATGCCGGCTGTGGGGCGGGCTTTGTCGGTGTCGCCCGCGGTGTTGTTTAGAGGCTTGCAAGGACAGGTGCTTCACGCGTCAGGGCGCGTGAAGCAACTAACGGCGTTGGTGGCGATTGTGACGGTTGGGCTATTGATGTTGACTTTGCCAGATGCCAGGTTCGGATTTGCATTCGTTGTAGCGGTTACGGTTTTATTGGTGATGCTCGGAGCAATTACTCTGATCATCCGAGCGCTGGCGACACGAATGCAGCGCTCAGTGTCCTTGCCCTTGTCGTTGCAAATGGCTTTGGCGAGTTTGCAACAGTCTCAATCACCCATGCGGGTGGCATTGGTGTCACTGGGTTCAGCGCTTACCCTGCTAGTAGCTTGCACGCTGGTGGTGATGACTCTTTTGCGCACTGTGAATGAAACGGTGCCTGATCAGGCGCCGGCGATGGTGTTTTATGACATTCAAACTGATCAGGTCGAACTGTTAAACCAAACGCTACAAGAAGCCTCTGGTCTGGCCCAGGTTCGAACTGCTCCGTTTGTGCTCGGACGCTTGGTCGGTGTTAACGGTTCTGCTTTGACTGAAAGTCAAGACATTGAGCGTCTACGGGAGTCGCGCGACGAACATAAACTTAGCGACAGTCGGGGTAATTTTGATGATGTGGTGGTCAAGCGTGGCGCCTGGTGGCCAGATGACTACAACGGCCCACCCATTGTGGCGATGGAGGATCGCGAGGCTGACCAATTGGGCTTGTCAGTTGGCGACAAACTCACCTTTGAAATCCTCGGACAGACATTTGATGCAGCGTTGGTGGCAATTTATACCCAACGCCGGGTGCAGGCCAGGCTTTGGCTTGAGGCGATATTTAGCGATGGTGCGCTAGACCCCTTTGTGACCCGTTATGTTGGGGCAGCCTGGTTACCTGCTGACCAGGCAGTGGCTATGCAAGACCGCCTAGCAACGGTGGCTCCTAATATTGCGACCGCTCGCACGGAGTTGATCTTGCGCGAGAGTCGTGTGTTGCTCGGCCGCGCCAGCATGGGCTTGGCAGTGATTGCCTTGGTTTGTTTGGCAGCAAGTCTTCTGGTGTTGGCCAGTGTGGTGGCAGCAAGCAGAACTCGCCAGATTTATGACGCCACTGTGATGCATGCGCTCGGTGCCAGACATGCGTTGCTGGTCAAAGTCTTGCTATGGGAGTACGCCCTGATCGCGTTGGTGACTACACTGGTAGCAGTCGGGTTCGGCAGTTTGCTAGCGACGCTATTGTTGCAGTGGCGCTTAGACTTGAGCGCATCTGGACTCTATTGGACAGGTGGCGTTACCGCAGTCGGTGTCAGCGTTGTGAGCCTTGGGTTTGGCGTGGTTTATCTCATGTCACAAATGCGGTTGCGCCCAGCCTTGTTGCTGCGCACTCAATAGTATTAATTGGTGCCTGCTGCATTCAGTATCGCTGCCTCAACCGACCCGGTTGACTGACAACGCGCCGCAAAATCGCTACCGGGCGCGTTTACCATTGCAAATCCTTTTGAGTTGAATCGATATTGCGACCCACCTACGATGGCACCTGTGGCTGGATTCGTTTGATAATTCACGGCGAGATCATAGTCAGTGTTTACAGAGACAGACGTCTGCGTGGAGGTTTTTGGGGAGAGTTTGACTTGAACGGTCACATTTAAATTCACCGGTGTTTGTGTCGTTAAGTAACTTAAAAACTCATTGTGGGTGTCATAACCACCACCTTGCGTTTGCAACATGCCGCAGGTGATTGAACTTGATGGGTCAAATGCGTCCACAAACAGGGTCATTTCTCCATTCGCTTTGTTTCGCCTTATGGTGCGGTATCGCCCCTGACTGTAGGCTGCTATGTTGTCCCAAGCCTGATTGAATGACACAGGTACGACGCGCTCGGTTGTCATCACGCTCATCGGTTGCCCAAGGATCGGGGTTGTCACCGGTTCTGGGGCGATGTAGCTAGTCGTGGTACACCCAGCTAGCAGCGCCAAACAGACGGGTAAGGACAGTAGCTTGTGCATGTTGATTTCCGCAAAAAGTCTTGTGATGTGACTATACGATGGAATTGGTGCTGCTTCAGGTATGCACAATCGCTAGATGAAAATAATTCAGTGTCATGTTGATCAACTCAAGAATAATGATGGTGACCAATAGCCTGAATGCCCAGATTTTGGCTAGGTGATGCATGGCAAGTTTGGCGCCAAGATAGGCCCCTACGATACTGCCCAAGCCCATGAGTAAACCAATGGTCCAGTCGATGTGACCATCCATGGCAAATAGCGCTACGGCCATGGCGGATGTCACTGCCAAAGCGAGGTTTTTATAAGCATTAGCTTGCACAAATGTCAGGCGCAAGCCCAGCACCAGCACTAAAAGTAGATAGGTCGCACCGTCAATGACAATGAATCCAAGCCAAATGCCTACAAACAAGAGCATGGCAAATTCTTGCCAGCGGTAACGGGGCACTTGATCAAGGTCTTGCATGATGGCTTTTTTAAGGCCGGCAAACAGCAGAATCAATGCAATCAACACGGCGATGGCAATGATGAGCTTTAACTGACCGGCTGCAATGTGAGAAGCGATGTAGGCACCTAGAAGCGTGCCTAGGCACGTGGGTATAAGCACCCGGATCGCTTTGTCGAGCTCAATCACACCCGCTCGGATAAAGGTGATGACGGCGATCAAGGCACCGAGTACGACGGGGATGCGATTAGTGGCATTGGCCGCCACGGGGCTTAAGCCCATGAACATAAGCATGGGTAGTGTCACGGCCGATCCGCTTGACGCTAACGTATTTAAAAATCCGCAGACGGCGCCAGCGAGCACGGCGATGACGAGTTCAGTCATGAGCGCGCGTCTTTTCTGGCCGAGAGGTACACGACGCCTTGTGGTCCGTAGCGTTCCCAGTGCGGTTGCTCAGGCGCCAGGTGAAATACATCACCAGGCTCAAATCGTTTGGCTTGACTGCCAAGCCCAATCTCAATGAATCCTTCCAGAATTAAAGCCTTGGCTTCGAAAGGATGGCTGTGCACGTCGATACTGCCGTTAGCCTCACGTTCAACCAACACGGGTTCGTTAAACCCTTCAGATGCAACCATCTTATGAAATGAATCGGCATTCATCATGGTTCTCCTTCGGTAGCATTTCAGATGCTAATCGGCAGACCTTCAACGTAAAGTGTAATGCGCAAATGTGACCCCATCGCTGTTTTTTGGCTGTCGCTAGCGCTAAGCCGGTATCTCACCTCCTGAGACACCAATTCAACCATGATGTGGTTTGCACTTCAGGAGAACTGCCATGTCCCATAAGACCACGCGTAAATTCGTGCTGTTTTCATCTTTTTCGCTCGCGATGGCGATAGTCGTATGCAATGCACCGATTCAGGCGCAGACGTTTGTTTTTAACAATGGTTCAAACACGACAATTTCTTCCCCTTCGGGTGTAACTACGATTAACCGCATCGGCAACGGTTACACCGTCATCAGCCCCAAGGGCGTCACCACAGTCAATCAGTTTGGCAACGGTAACTACAACATTGTGGGCCCCGACGGTGTGACGTCTGTTTTTTCAAATGGGTCTGGCAGCTACACCGTGATCGGTGATGCTCACGTCGTACCGATCGTGCCAAACGGTGCAGCGGCCGGCGGCGGGTTTACGGCCATCGATGGTCAAGGGTTCACGAGTGAGATTGTGCCCATGGGCGACGGCGGGCTGTTGCTGATTGGCGACTAATCCATTTCACTATATCCTAAGCACGTATTAGCCAAAGATATGCAATGCATTATTTGACGACAGGTAAGTCCGATGGATCGCACCGAGCGTTTCTATAAAATCCAGACCCTTTTGCGGCAACGGCGTTCAGTCACCATGCGGCAGCTATGCGAAGCGCTAGAAGTTTCTCGCGCAACCGTTTGCCGAGATCTTGACTATCTGAGGGATCGTCTAGGGGTTCCGGTTAATTGGGATAGTGCTAGTCGGTCCTATCGATTGGAGGGGTTTGAGGGTCAGGTTGATGGCCACGAACTGCCGGGCGTTTGGTTCAGTGAAAGGGAAATCCATGCGTTGTTAACCATCATCGAGCTGATGTCGCAACTTGAGCCAGAGGGATTGTTGTCGCCACGAATTGCGCCGTTTCGTGAGCGGTTAGAGCAACTTCTGGAGCAAGGTACAGGCAGTGCTGTAGAAGCCTTAAATCGTATTCGGATTATCCCGATGGGTCAAAGGCAGGTCTCAAGTGATCATTTCCAGTTAATTGCCCATGGGCTGCTCAAGCGACGCCGCTTGCACATTGCCTACTATGGCAGGCAGTCTGATGTAATTGTGTCCAGAGACATCTCACCACAGCGTTTGGTGTATTACCGTGATAACTGGTACCTCGATGCCTACTGTCACTTGCGCGAGGGTTTGCGCAGCTTTTCGATCGACGCTATTCGATTGGCAAACTTGCTTCAAGAACAATGTGTTGATTTGAATGAAGCTGAGGTCAGTAACTTCTTTGAAAGCAGCTACGGCATCTTCAATGGACCTAGCCGTCAGGTTGCTAGGCTGAAGTTCAGCCCGTTTCGTGCGCGTTGGGTGGCGCGAGAACGCTGGCATCCTGAGCAAGTTAGCACTGTGATGCCGGACGGAAGCTACGTCTTAGATGTGCCCTATGGTCAGGACTGGGAATTGATCCAGGATATTCTGAAGCAAGGTGCCGATGTGGAGGTGCTAGCACCGGACGGCCTGCGTGGCAAGGTGGCTGACGCCATCAGGTCGATGGCATCGCTGTATGACGGTGTTTCCTGACCCAAAGCATAAAACTGCGCACTATTTTGTTGAAATGCTTGCGATTTTCAGTAAACTTGAATATAAATAGGAATCGATATCAATTGCATTAAGGTGCGAGTATGGTTTTTGCTGCAATTCGAGCTGATAAAGACCTCAAGTCTGAGAAACATAATACCAACCTGCCAGTTTTACCCTTGAGCAGATCGGCTCTCGTGCTAGCCGCGGTGGGGGTGCTCCTCGTCATGGCTCTGGCGTTTACAGCATTTGTCACGGTGGCCGCCTGATCTGAACGCTGCAACAACCCACTAACGACCCCTCAACCCGCCCCGAAATATCCAAAGGACATTGAATGAAAGGCAACAGCAAGATCATCAAGACACTGAATGAACTGCTAGCTGGGGAGTTGACTGCAATCGACCAGTACCTGATTCATGGCGAGATGTACGCCGACATGGGCCTGACCAAACTGGCAGAAAAAACCCTGCATGAATCTGAGCATGAGAAAGAGCACGCACGTGCCATGATCCAGCGCATATTGTTTTTAGAGGGAAAGCCCGATTTGTCCAAGCGTGAGGATTTGAATATCGGTAAAGACGTGCCCGCGATGCTGAAGTCAGATTTGGATGTCGAGTATCGGGTTGCCAAGAATCTGAAAGCGGCGATCGCCGAATGCGAGAAGGCGGGAGATTTTGTGACGCGCGAGGCCTTGGTGACTCAGCTTGATGACACCGAAATGGATCACGCCTACTTCCTGGAAAAGCAACTTCGCCAGATTGAGCTCATGGGCCTGCAAAACTATCTCCAAAGCCAGCTGTGATTGGGTAGCCGAGATGAAAGCCGACCGCAAGATCATTACCGCACTGAACACTGTCTTAAAAAGCCAGTTGACCGGCATCAACCAGTACTTCCTGCACGCCCGCATGTTTGCCAACTGGGGATTTGAGGGTTTGAACAAGTCCCACTACAAGACCTCGATCAGGCTCATGAAGGAATCAGATAAGCTGATTGAGCGCATCCTGTTTCTTGAGGGGCTGCCGAATCTTCAGAGCCTAGGCAAGCTGCAGATTGGCGAGAATGTGCACGAAGCATTGAAGGGCGATCTGAATTATGAGCTTACTTCACAGCACAAAGCGATTGAAGCGGCAATACAGATCACGGGTGAATTGCAGTATTTTGCCAGTGAGCAAATGCTGCGTGATTTGATGCAGTCCTGTGAAGACAATATTGACCAACTTGAGACACGCTTGTCATTGATTGACACCATGGGGCTGGCAAACTACCTCCAGACCCAGATCGAGGGTGATGACTGAAAGGTAAGGCCATGTACGTATGCAACTGCGCCGGTATAACTGAACGCGACATTCATGATGCGGTGGATCGTGGTGCGAGGTCGGTCAAAGATCTGCGTCGCGAGTTGAACGTCGCCGCCGATTGCTGTCAGTGCGCTTGCGACGTCAAGCGTTGTCTGCGCGAGCGTAAAGCGCTGATTGAACAGGTTGATCTAAGCAACTTGAGTCACCTCGGCAAATTCAGCGACTTGGGCTTGCCCGCATAATGGCGGTTTAGCCATCATCTATTGGGTTGTTTATTCCTTGGGTGTTTGACCTGCCGCGCGGGCGTTGGCTTCAAACCCACCCTTGGCCTTCCACTCTTCGAAGCCGCCTTGCAAGATGCGTACATTCTCGTGGCCGGCAACGCGCAGCGCAAATCCTGCTTGGGCTGATAGACTGCCGGTATTGCAGTAGATCAGTACCATTTTGTCGGTGGGGATGTTGTCTCGTTCATTTAGGACTTGACGCCACTCGATGTTGACCGCACCGGGGATATGTTCCTTGGCAAATTGATTCGCATCGCGAGCATCGATCACCATGATGTTCTCATACTCCGCTTTTGGGATTTGCTCAGCAAAAATAACCCCACCACCATACTCAATGAAGTCCATGTAGCCAGCCATCTCATCAACGGCTGCCGGATTCTGGGCATAGGCCGTGAAACTTGCTGCAAACAACAGCGCAGTTGCCAGCGGGATGGTTCGAAAAGATTTACCCAAAGCTAGTTTGAACTGCATTATTCATGTCTCCGGTTCTTGAGGCTTTTTCTACGATTCAGTCCGATTGTAAAGCTTCGCCGAATTCAAGGACGCCAAGGTCGAGGCTGCTCATCGTCGATCACGGAGAGTCATTCTGTTTAGCTTGCCGCTTCGTCTAACCTTGCAATCAAATGGACAGTCATGCGCTAAAAAATTAAGTATTCTAGGCACTCCCTTCAAATTTGTTCAATTGAAGGCGGTCTTCATTTGGCAGGCAGTGGCAGCGAGTGACCTGAATCTAAGCCTTTGGAGTCAGGTGCAGCCGTGAAGCCGATGTAACAATTGACTATTTGTGGTGAAAGCAAAAGTTTCTGACGCCGACAGATACAATTTATTTATGATGTTTGCGCCTACCCGTTTAAAACCCACTATGTTGCTTCGTGCCCCGTTGTGCGGGCTAGCTTTGCTCGCAGGTAATGTGTTTGCGTCCGAGGCTGGGCTAGGCGCTTCTTCGGACAAGGGATTCACGGGTTTGTCCTTGTACACCGCAACTGGTTATCAGCACACCACTATTAAAGGCGAGAACTTGCGTGTGCAAGGCACCAACATAACCTTACCTTCTCGCACGGAGAAGACGAATGGTTCGTTCTGGCTAGTGGGACTTGATTACACCCATGTGTTTGCCAACCGAATGTCACTAGGCGCGCAGTTCGATTACTACCCAAAGAGTGGTCAATACGCGCTGTCCATTAGCCCGGGTTACCAGTTTAATGAGACGGTGTTGGGCTACTTACGTTTTGGATGGGCCAATGTGCCCACTACGGTTGAACAAGGCGTTGGACAGCCAAGCTATAAAACCTGGCTTAACGCCTACTTTGCGGGTATCGGTGCCAAAGTCAACATCACCCGTGGTTTGTTTGCTTATGCCGAGTTACGCTACTCTGAAGTTGACAGGCTTAACTTCACGAGCACGGCTGATGTCACGGTTGCGCCTGGTGTGGTGAGATCAGTGCCAATTGAGGGTTCGGCTGACACCAGTGCTATTAATGCTTTTATTGGTCTGGGCTACCGGTTTTAAAGTCTGCTCTCTGATGCCAACTATCTGCGGTCAACTCTAGGATATTGCGATGCCAGCGTCATATGTATTCAAACCGGGCAATGCGCCACTGATAATCTCTATTCCCCACATGGGTGTCGAAGTCCCGCCAGATCTCTTTGCCAAGATGACTCCGGTGGGTCGTCAATTAGCGGACACGGATTGGCACCTCGATATGTTGTATGACTTCGCAAATGGGATGGGTGCGAGTTTTCTGATGGCACGATACTCCCGTTTCGTGGTTGATCTGAATCGCCCACCGAACGACGAAACGCTCTATCCAGGTCAAACCAAGACCGGGCTATTCCCCCAACTAACGTTTCGCGGTGAGCCTATTTATCTCGACTCAACTGAACCGGATGAACATGAACGTAACGACCGGTTAGTCAGATATTGGCACCCTTACCATGACAAACTGGCTGATGAAATTAACCGGCTGAGATCTGAGCATGGGCAGGTTCTGGTGTGGGAGGCACATTCGATTGCCAGTGTGCTGCCACGTTTATTTGAGGGCAAACTGCCAGACCTGAACATAGGCACCCATGCTGGAAAGAGCGCCCATGCGACTGTGCTAGAAGCCATTGAAACAAGCTTGACATCATGTGACTACACATTTGCGCTTAACGGTCGCTTCAAGGGTGGCTATAACACCCGTTACTTTGGCGATCCTGAGAACGGGGTGCACACAGTCCAACTTGAAATGTGTCAGTCGACCTATATGAATGAAGACGCGCCATTTGACTACCGATCCGATCTAGCCGACCGAGTCAAACCAGTCGTTCAAGGCATGGTTCAGTCCGCGCTAGATGCAGTCCTTAAGCTTGTCCGTTAATTTGTCAAAGAGGTGACGGGTCTGACCCCACTTAAGAGCCAGGCCAATAGATCCTGCACTGGTCGGATCTCCGAGCCAAATGGCAATTTTCCCTTGCCCCGAAAGAACAGACCCCTCTGCACATCACCATCTAGGGCGTGGCCAAGTTGTTGGTCTATGCAGAACTGACCCATGTCTGATTTGCCATCACGCAAGCCGCAGTGAGCCAAGCAATCAAACGCCATATTGCAGCGTTCTTTAGCGTGAGCACGTTGTTTTAGGATGGGTTCAATACGGACATATTTTTCTAGCCACGGCGTTTTAACCGCGCGCGCGGGCAGCCCCGCGACGCTGATAAACTCAACAATGTCCTCTGGCTTGGCTCGAGCTAACACCTGCTTGAAATTGTCGTTGGCATCGCATTCTTGCGTGACTGCAAAGGCGGTGCCCAACTGCACGGCACTAGCCCCCAGTGACTGTAGGCGTTTGATGTCGGTGAGGCTGCTGATGCCACCGGCTGCAATCAACGGGATCTGACCTTCTATGCCTAGCTCGCGGAATGCTTCGACGATTTGTGGAATCGCGATGTCGAATTCAAATCGCTCGGAGTCCAGATCGCTGATCTTGGCAGCACCTAAGTGACCACCAGCCAAGCGGGGATGTTCGAGCACGATGGCACTCGGCAGACGGTTCTTCTTCATCCATTTCTTGATGACGAGTTGTACGCCGCGGGCATCTGACAGGATCGGAATCAGTGCGGCTTTGGGGAAGTCTTGCGCCAGATCGGGAAGGTCTAGCGGCAGACCAGCGCCCACCACCACCGCATCGGCGCCACTTTGCAGTGCCTGGGTGACATAGATGTCATAGGCGCTCAGTGCTTTCATCACGTTCACAGCAATTAAGCCATTGCCTTGCGAGATGGAACGGGCCTTTTTGATTTCCCGATCGAGTGCTACCAGATTAGCTTGGTCAATCAGTTCACGCGCATTGGACTCTTTTTCCAGATGACGGGTTTGCTCCCAGAGGTCAGCGTGCAATCGACGCAAATCAACGGAAGAGATGGTGCCCATGGCACCAAATCTGGCTGTGGTGCCAGCCAAGCGACTTGCCGAGACACCGACACCCATGCCGCCTTGTACGATGGGCAAGAGGGTTTTGTTGTTTAGGGTGAGCAGTTCTAAACCGCTACGTTGCGCGAGTGACTGCAGGCTATCGACGAGGTTGAAGTTGAGCTTCAGAAGATTGGTGAGATTTGTTGCGTGACCAGACAAGCTGGCAGAAATCGATGACATGGTGTGTACGCTACCTTGATTGCGATGAACTGATTAAACCCTTGTTTACGATGCTTGCGGGGGTTTGCGATTGAGGTATATCAAGTGTGCTTCAAACAAACTTTCAACAAACCTGAGCCTCATATCCAACATCGATTCACGCCTAGCCTATCCAGGCTGGTTGTCCCGTCTGGGCTTGCCATACCAGCTGAGCAATCGAATTCCCCAGACCATAAAGATTGCAGTCCAACCGATGCTTGCCGCAGACAATAGCCGTAACGACCAGATGCTCATGGTCATGTCGGCACTGATGCGCAAAACGACGATGGCTTGCAACAGTAAAAACAAAGTCCACATCAAGCCATCAGCCTTCAGGGCTCGTCCACTGTGGCCACATGACACTCTGGTGATCATGGCCATGGTGAGCGACCCGACAAACCCCATGGTGGTCGCATGCAAGGCGCCAAGTGACCAGTCGGGTGTGCCTGTGGTCCAGGACCAGAAGTGACCAACCGAAACCAGCAAGAAACTTAGCCCCAGCCAGACAAAGCCGATGTGCAGCATCACCAGCAAGCGGTTTGAGACTGCCTTGATCAAGCCCCAGATAATCGCTAGCCAAATCACGATCAGCCCACTGACCAACAACCAAAAGTTGACCGACACGTCCACGACGGCTGACTCGACGCCCCCGACTTGCATCCAGGTGGGGACCAAGTTTGCTGCCAAGGCAGTTACGAGCAGATATAGCACCCAGTGGGGGCGCCAGACTGTGACCATGGGCATGGCACTCGCGGTAAAGAAGGGGATCATGCGATGCGCAACAGACACAAACGTCACGGCAATAAACCCCCAAAACCCGGTTAGCAAAGCCGCTCTGGCCAGCCCATACTGATCGAGTGCGAATGCAACCATCAGCGCTGCCAGACTCACTGTCCCAACATGGCCTGCGGTCAACACCGCACGACCGTGGGTTTGATCCTTGGCGGTACTCTTGCGAACCAATCGACCAAAATCGCGGTAAGCCCAGGCAAGTCCGAACCACGCAATGGTGCCACCGGTGATCATGACACTCAGAGAAAACAAGCTGCCAGTGACCCACAGCAACCAACCAACCAATTGCAAGCCAACTGGCCAAACGATATCGTGCGCAGTTGGTTCTTTAACACCCAGCCAGCGGGGCCCGGCGGTGTTTAGAAACCCGATGAAGAACAGCGGCAGGAATCCAAACGTCATCATGGTGCCGTGTGCCAGCGTCGGTGATGCCGCCAGGGGCCAAGTAGCAATCCAACCCAGACGAGCTGCGAGGGTAATCGCCCACCAGATGCTAGTTGCCATCAACACCACCATGGCGGCGGCAAAGGCTAGTCGATGTGACGCGCGCAACAGATGAGACCAACGCCAGCGGTGGTCAGTTGTGACGCCATTTGTTGAGAGCGGCGTGGTGGGGATTGAACTCATGAACCTGAACCAGAGGGATAGACGCGTGAAGCAATAAAACCTGACTTTGCGCCAGATCAAAAGATTGCGGTATCCCTCGGTTGAGCACAGGCTAACCGCAAACGAACGATGCTGTTGTTATTCGGTATCGTTCTAAAGAACTATTGGGGTCACTCGCGCTAAAGGTTTGATGTGTAGTTTGAATTTTTTGGTGGCAGCCCCTGAGGCCGATGGGCTTGCAGCGCACACAGGATGCCTGTATTGCTCGAATCAATCGCTACTGTCACCGGCTATCGACATCGGGATCGACATGTCGATTGGCCTCTAGTGCCGTCAGCACTCCTTCGGCTTTTTCCCAAGGTAAGCGCCTACCTGTGGATCGCATTTTTTGCAAGGCTGCGCGCGCAACGGTGATGGTGATTCGTTTTTCCCGAACCATCTGCTCGATTAACCAAATAGTTCCCTTCACAACAACCTGTTCGGCCTCGCCGGCCTGGCGTAAAGCTGCGTCCCCTGTGAGCAGTGGGCACTGTTTGTTCTGGGCCAAGGCCAGCGCGAACAGGTCATTGCGGCTTGGCCTGCGGTAACGTTGGCTCAGCGCCTGAGCTTGACTCAGAGCCTGCGCAGACAGACTCATGATTTGAAGACCTACTTCTAAGAGGTGAGCATGCCTTTGTTGCAGTTCTTCCACATACAAAATGTCGGGAACTGCAAATTGGTAACCCAAACTGAACATTGGTACTACAAGATCACCTTCTTCTACGTCTATCAAAATATTGGCATCACTGATCAACAGCAGCAACTGCACACCCCACGTTCACCTGCATTTCCCGAACACTACGAAACTGAACGAGAGACATACCCATTAACTCGGCTGCTTTGGATTCACCGATGTACTGCTCGGCAAGCGCGTGAAATACCATTTGTTCAAAAACGTGTGCTTTCTCGCTCGGATAGTCGGCCCCAGGCTCTTTGATGTCCCAACCATTGGCACGAAACAATTTGACTTGCTCTTCCCGGTACGCCGGGGAGATGATGTCAAGCTCCAATGCCCGCCACAAAATGCTCATCATCGACAGACCAAACTCTTCTTTGAGTAGAGCCAGCTCTTTGACCTCTAGCGCATTTCGGTGTTCGCCCATTTCGCGCAGGAGCGAATCGCGCGGTAATAAAAATGAACCTGCGAAGCGATTGCAGGCTTTCTCTTCATCCAGTCCAGTCGCAAGCCGACCTTGAAGGATCAAATGGCCGAGTTCATGCGCCAATGTAAAACGCTGACGGTCACCCGGCCAGTTGCGGCTAACAACGGCAATTGGCATGCCGTTGACTTGAGCCGCGAGTCCATCGAATTTCTTGTCGGCATCGGTATCGATCATGAAAACACGGATGCCGTTGGTTTCCAAAACATCGATCAAATCCGCAATAGGATTCAAACCGAGTTGCCACGCCTGACGTACAGTGACCGCCACATCTTCGATCGAGTCGAGGTGTTTGATTTTCTGGGGCAGTCTATCGATGCCACCGAAAGCTTTGATGGGCGATTGGGGGAAGAGGTTTTCTAGTTCAAGTCGCCGCTCTATCTGATCAATCACCTCATGGGTAA